>JARRLL010000042.1:16377-27998 GCA_037387125.1 Gammaproteobacteria bacterium
TTGAACGCGATATCGATAACCCGGGCAACCGCTACTACAAATTGTTCCATGGCAACTTCCTCGAACGCGGTCTGCTGGGGCTGATGATGCCCTGGCATCTCGTGAAACCGGACCTGATAATTGCGACGTCCGATGAGACGGCTCGAATTACCAGTAGGGCTTTCGCTGTTTTTGACTCACAGGTATGCGTAACGGGGTTTCCCCGCAATGATGCGCTCATTGACCCTTCCATGCTGACAGTGCGCGACCCACAGAGAGTGCCGGAGGCTTTTCGCGATTCGGCTCTTAGCGACAAGATCGTATTACTCTATCTGCCGACTTTCAGAGACACCGGCGGACCCTTCATAAACTTCGACTGGAATGTGCTGGATGAGCAGCTGGGCAGGAACAATGCAGTACTTTTTTTCAAGACGCATCCGGTTGATACCAGCGTTTACAAAACCGACTATCAAAATATTTTTCTGCTGCCGCAAGCCGTGGAAGTGTATAGCCTGCTCCCCGGCACGGATGCGTTAATCAGCGATTACTCTTCGGTCATTTTCGATTACATGCTGCTTGACCGGCCGATTATTTATTACACACCGGATCTAGTCGATTTCGAGTCCGGCTGTCGCTCATTCAACTTTCGACCGGCCGAGGTAGCGGTAGGGCCACTGTGCATCAGTTTCGACGAGTTTACTCGAGCCGTAGATCAGGTTTGCGACAACGCTGCCAATGTTGTTTACGCGCGGCGTGATGAAATCATGAAGCGCTTGCACAAGTTTAAGGACGCCAGGTCAAACGAGCGAGTCCTCCGTGCCATCAATGATCGGTGCTTTGGCGGCAAACTGGTCCTGAACAGCGAGACGGTGGGCGAATCTAACACCAATACGAATCAAACTGCTGTTCTGCGGCTATCGGATTAACCAGATCACTCCGCTGCCTGGCGCGATTCGATAATTTCCATTATTTTTGCCCCGATTTCGCGCTGCGTATCGACAGTCCCGGCGCCGATATGGGGCGTCAGCAATACGTTGTCGAGACCGGCAAGCGGTGAGATTTTCCCTTCGCCTTCGTGCTCATGCACATCCATTCCGGCGCCGGCCAGGTGGCCGGTTGTCAGAGCCTCATACAATGCCTGTTCGTCCACGACGCCGCCGCGAGCGAGGTTGATAAGAAAGGCCCCTGGTTTCATTCGGCCAAGCACGTTGGCGTCGATCAGATTGCGGGTCGATTTGTTGAGCGGAACATGCAGGCTCAAAAAATCTGCGCGCGCCAGAACGTCATGAAAAGCAACAAGCTTGATTCCCTGGGCCTCTAATTCAGCCGCACGGGCATCCGAGGGTTCCTCGACGCAGCCGATTACATCCATGCCCCATGCCGCACCCATGCGACCGGCGAGGGAACCAATATTTCCGGCACCTACTATCCCGAGTGTCTTGCCGGTCAAGAGATAGCCTTTTATCTCGTGCTTTATCCAATGGCCCTGTCGCAAGCTGCTATCGGCTTGGCGCAATTTTCTGGCAAGCCCCAACATGAGCGCAAAGGCAAGTTCTGAAACTGCTTTCGCGCCGGGCAGTTCAATCCGGTGCAGCTCCAGTTTGTTCTCATGCACGTAATTCATGTCGATATTGTCGAGCCCGGATCCGGCGCGTATCAGCATCTTTAAGCCGGGCGCACTTGCCATGACTTCGGCGTTTATATCCACCCCGCTGCGAAAAACCAGAATCTGGCGGTCCGGAATGACCGCTTTCAGCTCTTCGACGGGTGCATTAAAGGCACAAATTACGTCGTGATTTTTTTCCAGCTCGGCGATGGTGCCGGGGTAGATAGGGCTGGCTATCAATATCCTCATAGTGTCATCTTGTCCCTGTATGCGTGATGCCGGCGCAGCCATGCTCTTTTCCCAAGCGTTGCCCGGCATTTTCAAGGCCATTATATACGGCGTTGCGGCAGCCCATTTATCGTTTGCTGCGCTTCGAAGCAGCATTATTAAGGGCTACCCGTAATATTCTCACGTTTAGGCGCGGAGATTTGGCAAGTGGACATAAGCGGAAAAGCCAAAAGTAAAAACAGGCGAATTTATGCGCCCGATGATTTAACCGGTCAATAAAAGCTCCATTGACATGACCCTGGCGACGATGGGTGGCATAGAATAGTGGCATGAGTTGTGGCGGCAACATGATGCGAACTTCGTTTCAACCGCTCGCGCATCTGGTCGATGCGGCGGCAGAAAAGTGGGTCGCCGCCGAAAATGCGCCCGAGCGAGAACAATCAGCGGTGCGTCATGAAATTACCAATAGCTTCAGGATTGGCGATAACTTCGAAATGACCTTTCACGGGATCAAGTATCAACTCATCATCAGTCGCTGCAGTTCGGCAACACGGCCCCGGGAATTCTCGATCAGGGTCCATGAGATTTCTCAGGAAAGCTGAGCCAAGCTCTCGCCGCGGGCCGGGTCAAATCATTGCATAGGCAGCGAGGAGCTCCGCCTTTCTCGATTTCGCCGCGACATCAATCAGGACAATATGTTGCAACTCATGGCAAGGATGCATGGCCGTGTGTTTGGCAAACCAGAAAACATCCTGCAGCGACTCGTCGGCGTGCGCCGTCGTGATAATCAGCGACGCGTCCGGTATCAACTCGGTGGAATGCGCCTTGCGATTGGCCAGCTGTATCGCTTCGTACCATGCACCACAATCTTCGCCGCAGGCCATGGCGTATAGACACCCCGACTGCGCGAGCCAGTCGCTAACCTGCGAGAGGCGCGCACTGCTTAGATTTTCTTCAGCTATTACAATGACTTTGAATGGTCGCAGCCTGCTCAGATTGGGCAGCCTGCTGCTTTCGGTGAGCCTTAAGTATTCCATTCGAATGCTGACTCGGCTTAAACCCGCGGTTTCTTGGTTGTCGCCACAACATTAGCGCCACAAGGATTGCGGCACCCTGTAGCTACTTAGCAAGCGTATGTAATTACCGCGTTCGTAGGCGCCCGGGTCGGGGCTGTTTTTCTGGCTCAGGCTGCCCTTGAGCTGGGCCACCGACTCATACTCGTGTTCGTCCAGCCAGGCCAGCACGCCGGCATGTATCTCGTCGAGCCGGCCGGGACCCGCACTTAGCAGCGAACTGCACAGATAGGTTACATCGGCACCGCATAACAACAACTTGATCGCATCCTCGGCAGTATGCACGCCACCGGTCGCCGCCAGGGACAACCCGACCCGACCATGAAGAATGGCAATCCAGCGCATTGCCAGCAATGAGTCGGCTGAAGTCGACAAATGCAGCGTCTGATCCAGCTCCAGATCATCGGTATCGATGTCTGGCTGATAAAAGCGGTTGAACAGCGCCACCCCATCGGCCCCGGCGGCTTCTATCTGGCGCACGAGATTGCCGATCGCCGAGAACTGCGGCGACAGTTTTACCGACAACGGCAAACGAACCTGCTTACGCAACTGGGTCAGTGTCTCAATAACGCGCCGCTCCACGGCCGCGCCGTCTTCCTCGATGTTCGCCGCAACGTAATAAACATTCAGCTCCAGCGCGTCGGCGCCGGCCTGTTCGAGCGCCTTCGCATGACGCACCCAACCGCCCGGGCTTATGCCGTTGAGGCTCGCGATCACGGGGATTTCCAACGCCTCCTTGAGCCGCCTCAGCTGCTCGAGGTACTTCTCGCGATGACCCGGCAAGTCATCGTGCACCGGCAGGTAACTGGCCGCTTCGCCATGTCCGATATCCTGGTTCTGCAGGCGCTGGGCCACACCTTCCTCTGCCTCGATTTCCTCTTCGAAGAGCGAGTACATCACGAGCGCTGCGGCGCCGTGATCTTCCAGCGCACGCGCAGTATCGAGCTGTTTGGACAAGGGGGACGAAGAGGGTACGAAAGGGTTCTTCAACTCGAGGCCAAGATACGTTGTGCTTAGATCGATGGTCATGATGAATAATCCAGCGCAGCAAGTTGTTCATAATGATGAAAGCGCTCGTCCACATCCTCTTGCGCTCTCGCGAGCAATTCATCGGCTACTTCAGGTTTAGTTCGCGTAAGAATACCGAACCGCAATTCCGACTCGGCGAATTCTCGATACGGCACGCTGGGTTTCTTCGAATCCAGCTGCAGTGGGTTCAGGCCTTGGGCCGCACGGCGAGGATCGAAGCGGAATAGCGGCCAGTGGCCGCTTGCAACCGCCAGCTTTTGCTGGTCCAGGTTGCGATGCAGATCAATTCCGTGCGCGATACACGGACTGTACGCGATAATCAGGGACGGTCCGCGATACGACTCCGCCTCGCGAAAGGCCTTGAGCGTCTGCACGTCTTTCGCGCCAAAGGCCACATGCGCGACATAGACATTTTCGTAGGCCATGGCGATCATCGCGAGGTCTTTCTTGACAACCGGCTTGCCGCCCGCCGCAAACTTCGCCACGGCGCCGAGCGGCGTCGCTTTCGACATCTGCCCACCGGTGTTCGAGTACACCTCAGTGTCGAGCACCAGGACGTTGACGTCTCTGCCGGAGGCCAGCACATGATCGAGACCACCGAAACCGATATCGTAGGCCCAGCCGTCGCCGCCAATCAGCCAAACACTCTTCGACGTCAGCGCGTCGGCCACGCTCAGCAGATTGCGGGCCGCTTCGCTGTCTATGCCCGCCAGTTTCACCTTGAGGCTCGCCACCCGCTCGCGCTGTTCGTGAATTTCGGCCTCGGCATTTTCTTCGTCGCTGTCATGTGACACGGCAAGCAAACCGTCAGCCAACTCCGCGCCGATCTCATCGCGCAGCCGCGTTAACAGCTGCCGCGCCTCCTTGCGCTGCTGATCGATTGCGATGCGCATGCCGAGACCGAATTCCGCGTTGTCTTCGAACAGGGAATTGCTCCATGCCGGGCCACGCCCGTTGCGGTCGGTCGTGTAGGGCGAGGTAGGAAGGTTGCCGCCATAAATCGACGAACACCCGGTAGCGTTGGCAATAATCATGCGGTCGCCAAACAATTGCGTGGCCAGGCGAATATAAGGTGTCTCGCCGCAACCGACACAGGCGCCGGAAAATTCGAACAGCGGCTGCGCGAGCATCGAGCCCTTGATGGTCGTCCAGCGAATTTTCTGCCGATCGTATTCCTCCAGGGTCTGAAAATAGTCCCAATACTCGTTCTCACGTTCCAGCACCGTGTCGACCGGGTGCATGTTCAGCGCTTTACGGCTGAGATTGGTCTTGTCGCGCGCCGGGCAGATCTCGACGCACAGGTTGCAGCCCGTGCAGTCCTCCGGCGAAACCTGGTAGGTGACAGCCAGATCATCCTCGAATTCGTTGCCCTTGATCGGTAACCACCGAAAACCATCGGGTGCATCCTTCAGTTCGGCAGGCTTGAAAACCTTGCTGCGAATCACGCTGTGGGGACAGACGAACACGCATTTACCGCATTCAATACACAAATCGGATTCGAGTACCGGAATCTCCAGCGCCAGGCGGCGTTTCTCATAGGCCGCGGTACCCGACGGCCAGCTGCCATCGACCGGCATTTTGCTAACCGGTATCTCGTTGCCCAGGCCCGCGATCATCGCGCCCGTGACCTCGGTGACAAATGTCCCCGCATCGATCGGCACCGGCGGACGCAATTCGGTTGTCGCCGTTACGCTCGCTGGCACCTCGAGTTGCTCCAGGTTTGCCAGCGCCGCATCGATGGCTGCGAAATTCGCCTCGACGATGCTCGAGCCTTTCGACTTGTAGGTGCTCGCGACCGACCCCTTGATTTTTTCGATCGCGGTTGCAGCCGGCAGCAACTCCATCAGGGCAAAAAAGCAGGTCTGCATGATGGTGTTGATCCGCCGCCCGAGCTGGTTCTCCGCCGCAATCCGATACGCGTCTATGACGTAGACCTTCAGCTGTTTGTCGATAATCGCCTGCTGCACAGGCCGGGGAAGGTGCGTCCAGAAATCGGGCCCCGCCAGCGGCGAATTGACCAGCAACGTCGCCCCCTGCTTCGCCTTGGCGAGAATATCGAAACGCTGCAGGAACACGGCCTGGTGACAGCCCACGAACTCCGCCTGATTGTCGGCTATCTCGTAGGTCGAGCGGATCGGTTGCGCGCCAAAGCGCAGATGCGACACCGTCACGGCCCCGGCCTTCTTGGAGTCGAACACGAAATGGCCCTGTGCATACAAGTCCGTGTCTTCGCCGATAATCTTGATGGTGTTGCGGTTGGCGCCAACCGTCCCGTCGCTGCCAAGGCCATAGAACACCGCATGGCTGGACGCACGATCGGCGTCGGTCTGGAATGCCGCATCCCAGTCGAGGCTGAGGTGCGTCACGTCGTCATTGATGCCAAGGCTGAATTGACTCTTGGGCTTAGCCTGCTCCAGTTCATCGAGCGCGGCCTTGATCATGCCCGGCGTAAACTCTTTCGACGAGAGTCCGTAGCGACCGCCGATAATCTGCGGTAAGGCAGTAAATTTGCTGCCCCCGCGGGTCAAATGCTCGGCAAATGCGGTCAGAACATCCTTGTACAGCGGCTCACCGGCGGCTCCCGGTTCCTTGCAGCGATCGAGCACTGCGATTCGGCGGCAACTCGCCGGCAAGGCCTCGAGTAGCTGCTCACCGGCTAAGGGCCTGAACAGGCGCAACTTGAGCAAGCCGACTTTTTCGCCCTGCTGCACCAGGTGGTCTACGGTTTCATGTGCGGCCTCGGCGCCTGAACCCATCATGATAAGGACCCGCTCAGCATCGGGCGCGCCGATATAGTCGAACAACCGGTACTCGCGGCCGGTAAGCTCGGCGAAGCGGCGAAACGCCTCGCTAACGATATTCGGTGCCCTGTCATAGTAGCTGTTGATAGCTTCCCGGGCCTGGAAAAACACGTCGGGGTTTTGTGCGGTTCCGCGGATCACCGGCCGGTCGGGCGACAGACCGCGTTCGCGGTGCGACCGGACGAGTTCGTCATTCAGCAATGCGCGCAACTGATCGTCTTCGAGCGGGTGAATCTTCGCGACTTCATGCGAAGTACGAAAGCCGTCAAAGAAATGCAGTACCGGCAGGCGGGTTTCGAGCGCGACTATCTGGGCGATCAGTGCGAAGTCCTGCGCCTCCTGCACCGAGTTAGAGGCCAGTATTGCAAACCCGGTGGACCGACAGGCCATAACGTCGCTGTGGTCACAGAAAATCGACAGCGCGTGCGTAGCCACCGAGCGGGCTGCAACGTTGAACACGGTCGAGGTCAGCTCGCCGGCGATTTTGTACATGTTCGGGATCATGAGCAGCAGCCCCTGCGACGACGTAAAGGTGGTCGTTAAAGCGCCGCGCTGCAAAGCGCCATGTACGGTCCCCGCTGCGCCGGCTTCACTCTGCATCTCGATCACTTCCGGGACGGTGCCCCAGATATTGGGCCGGCTGGCTGACGACCACGCGTCTGCGTGCTCACCCATCGCCGAGGACGGCGTGATCGGATAGATCGCGATGACCTCATTGATACGGTGCGCTACGCTCGCAACTGCTTCATTTCCGTCAATTGTTATCATTGTTTCGCGGACATGCTGGTTCACCTCACGAAGCCATCATTAAAGGGCTGCGGTGGCATGTCCATAGTGGCTTTTCCCTAGCACGTCGCGAAAACGGTTGCGTCTCCTCCCCCCCACGCCTTACTCAAACTCCCCGATACGGTCCGATTCGGCTTTGGCCCTATAGGGTTAACCGGTTAGTTCACGGATCTGCCGATCGTGGCGCTTGCCCATGAGCAGCAACGCCGCCATCGCGCCCAGCAGCGCAAAGGCCATATCTGACTGCGTATCCCACACGTAGCCCTGCGTGCCCAGAAACGACTCGGCGGCGGTATCCGAAATCAGCGCGACCCCCCACTCGATCAGCTCGTAGAAAGCGCTAAACGCAAGGCAAAAGCAGACAATAAAAAAATTTCGCCAACTACTCGAAGCCACGACCGATTTTCGAATGAGTATTTCCCGCGCGATCAGGGCCGGAACAAAGCCCTGCAGGAAATGACCCAGTTTGTCGAAATTATTTCTTTCAAAGCCGAGCAAGGGCTTCAGCCACTCGAACAGTGGCACTTCGGCATAGGTATAGTGACCGCCCACCATCAATACGATGCAGTGGATCAGAATCAACACATACAGCAGCGGTGTCAGGGGAAAAGACCGCCGAGTAACGGCCAGAACAACGAAGCCGATGACGGCTGGCGAAACCTCCAGCACCCAGGTGGGATAGTCCTTCGGGAATATAGCCGACCAAACGAACACGGCCATAAAAACTGCAATCCAGGCGGTTTTCATCGGCAATAGCCTAACACCGGCCGTGGCCCGAGTCTCAGGATTGGGAGCCTGTGGAGATGGCTCTGCAAGCGTTACGTCAGGCGAGCCAAGCCCCGCCGCGGCTGCATCACGTTTACGTCGGGCAATACTGCGATATGCTAGCGCTGTCGACGTGCCCGGGGTCAAAAAGGGTGTTTGCATCGATTCTGAATATTGTCAATGTCACGACCGTAGCGCTGCTGGTGCTACTGACCGGTGTGTATGTGATTCGTTATCGCAAGGCTGACCCGGCTGTCTTTTCCCCGGCAGCTGCCTGGTTGAGGGCGTGCATATTTTTCTGCGCCTGCTTTATTGCCGCGTGGCTGAGCGGCACCCAGCAACGAATGCTCGACGGACCCGTCGTGACGCCGGAGCAACTGCAGGACCCCCGCTGGCTTCTGTGGACCGGCGGCTTCGCATTCCTGATCATCGCGGGCTACTGGGGCGTCTGGGCTAGGTACACCATTCGGTTCGAGCGCAGGCGGCACCTGCCTTCGCAGATTCCATTCGGCGTGCTATGGGGCCTTAGTGTGGGGCAGTTCATACTCGTTGTTTGGCACGGCGTCACCCTTGTCGGTGCCGGCTGGCCGGCATGGGCGATCATCCTGGTCAGCTGGATAGGTGCCGGCACGATGTTCGCTTTGTGGATGCTGTTTTACTGGGATCTGTATATCGCACCGGAGCATGATTCCAGATACTCGATAGCGCTTAAAACTATTGTCGTGCATATCCCGCAAACGCTCGTATGCGTTACCTATTTGACGCTTTTTGAAAACTATCTGATCGTCATAGCGATGGAGACGCTCGCACTGTTGGGCGCGGCCATCGCCATGCGGATGCCCCCTTTCTGGTCGACCGAATCGACACCGGCAGCCAGGCACTACTCACTGCCCTTCGGACTGGTATACGCGGGAGGTTACATCTCTTCGGACCCGAAGAACGATCGCTATCTGAAAGCGGCCCATTTGCCTTACTGACGCACGGCCGGGATGGGCACTCGGCTGAGAGATGGCGTGCGGCAAAGGCTTGAGCTTACTGCGCGTCGCGCTTGCTAAATTTTTTGGGTAGCCGCGGCGGTATCCAGAACCAGCTTACACAGACCAAGGCAAACAAAACCGTATACGCGGCCGTAAATATCCAGAACGGTGCCTCGTAGTACAGGAGTGTTTCGACCCAGTGCGCCATGAATCCGCCAGGATAGGTTGCGTCGCCTCCTTTGACGCGCAACAACATTTCCAACTCGGTCAGGGGACAAATTACGCGAAACCAGGATTGAATAAGGACCAATCCGATAGCACCGAGATGTGCGGCACGAAACCAAAAATTTCTGACCCAGCCCCACTGCGCAAACTTTCCGATAAATACAAGAAGCAGGCCGACGATCACGAACAAAACGAAGGAAGCATGCAGGATTAGAACGATATCTGCGGCCAGTCGGAATGTAGTCGACGTCGCCATGGGTCACCTAACGCAACTCACTGGTGCGCTTTGGTAAACGCGCCTCGCCAGCAAGAAACAAGGCGCACAGCAGAACATACAATTACATTGCCGGCGGGCTAAAATCATGAGAACCGGTCAATCAGGTACGCTGCTGCCAGAACTGCCAGCACTGTCGCCGTGAGTGCATACTTGCCGATAGAGGCCCAAAGCACGCCGTCACTTGCCGTAGCCTGTGCCTCGAGTTGCTTCAGCACAGCAGGGTCTATGGGCTTTGATACCTCATACGCCGGGTCCGACATAAGCTTATTTGCATCATCGTACTGTTCGTCAATTAGCACGAAGAGCATCGCCTTGCTGTAGGGCGCAAGCTCCGTCTGCAACATCGAAGGAATTCCTCTGTCGGTAAGAAGCGCTTTCAGCTCGAGTAACTCGTGCTGGCTCTCTGCGGAGGTTAAGTACTTCATCGCGTGGTTACCTAATCATTCACGGTAATCCCGTCCGGCCTCTCAATATACTGTTGAGCATTCCCGCCGAAAATTTTACGGCAGCGCGAACAGTGGCATGAGCGCGCAACATTCAGCGGAGCCGATACCGAGTAAGTAATTTCACCGCAAAAGCATGACCCGGCAATATCCATTATGAACCTCCAGTTGCGACGGGGGCGAATTCAAGTTGGCCAAAGGGTCGATTCCCTTCCTCACTGTGGCAGGGCTTGCAACAAGGTGCGTATCCTCAAGTTTCTAATCAGCCTGACGCCTCGTTAGAAATTTGCTCACCCAAATTGACGCGCTTTTTGTTTACTACTTCATAGAGATAGTGAGACTGAACGATGACCGGTTCCTTAAAAAAACAATAAAAACCCGACGCTAGGTCGGGTTTTTCCAGAACTTTTTGAATCAAGAACTCATTGCTTCTTGAATTGCTTCTTCGTTGCTCCCGGCAGCATAGTGAATGTTGCACGACCGCCTTCGTTGTAATCCCACATTCCAAAACTGTTGTTGGGAGGCAACGGCACGCGGGTCAGGCTGAATTCATACTGGTTGGCCATCAAATCAATCGCGCTAACGCTTGGTGTTCCTTCCATTCCGTAGGGCGAAAGACTCCACTGGACGATTGGTTTTTCATCCAGTTGCACGCTCGAATCCAAAATGATCCAGTCGACGTTGAGTCGCTGCATTTCCTCCATCAGCGCTACATGGTATGTAATGTGGTAAAAGATTCCCAAATTGAGAATGCCGTCATACTCGCCGGGCTCGATTTTTCTGAGTTCTTCCAAAAGGTCACCAACGATAAAATCATATTTGTCCTGTGGCGCCTCAAGCTCATCAAGGTTCTTTATCGCTTGGTCTACGAAATCCTGATTGATTTCGATACCTGTAACGTGCTCTGCACCCGCTTCCAACGCCGCGTATGTCCAGCGTCCATCGTACGAACCGAAATCAAGAATTTTGGCGCCCTTTATAAGATCCGCATGGTGCTCAATGATCATCTGATGGCGAATATTCAACCGCTCCATTAAGGCCAATGGGGCATCTTTTCTCGCACCAATCGTGCGGATCGAGTCGATCTTGTAGAACCTGGGAAGATCAGAGAAAAAACCGTCTATAGCAACTTGATCGGACGCTGGTGATTCCGCTTGCTCCGATGCTGAGTCACAACCTGTTAGTGCCAATGACATCAGCAGTACTGAAAAAATTAACCGTAAATTGGGCAAAACGAAGTCCTCCCTTTTTTGAGGTAAGTATTTTGTTAGCAGTTGAGTGAAGCACACAGCCCCGATGCTTCCCTACACCTTACACAATCTTAGTCGGAATGACATTAATAAAGGGAAACAATTAGCCTCAGGCAATGCCATACAAGACCTGCAAAGCACTTTATCAGCTTGCCCCAAATGATTGTCGGGAAAACCGCCCC
>JARRLL010000043.1:0-17227 GCA_037387125.1 Gammaproteobacteria bacterium
TGCTGCTCCGCCATCACCTTCGTCAGCGCCGCCGTCAACGTCGTCTTGCCATGATCAACGTGCCCAATCGTGCCTACGTTTACGTGCGGTTTCGTTCTCTCAAATTTCTCTTTAGACATGAGCTTCTATCCTGCTTATCTAAGTTTTTTTAGTCGTTCTTCCTGACATCACCGTCACCCGGGGCCCGGGCTGGGGCGATGGTCCATCATTCTGCCGCTGCCGCGGTCTGGAGCCCACACCCGGATTTGAACCGGGGACCTCTTCCTTACCAAGGAAGTGCTCTGCCCCTGAGCTATGTGGGCTTCGATCCGAAACGCCGCCTACCATCCTATTGGAGCGGGTGATGGGAATCGAACCCACATCATCAGCTTGGAAGGCTGAGGTTCTACCGTTGAACTACACCCGCCCTGTCGGGCCATCTATAGCAATGTGTTATCGACCCTCAAACCTTCTTCGCCCGCCCTTTTTCGGGCGTACAAAAATCCTGACAGTCTCAACTCGTCAAACCGTCCGGATGTTTAAAATTCTCGTTTTTTCTTCCCCTCGGCCGAACTGCCAACTCAGTCCCGCACCTGGTTCAGATTGTGTCTCGCGGCTTTCCAGCACTTAGTATCTGACCGAGGAACATAACAGTCTTTTGCTGCTATACTCGTTCTCAGCCCACCTCCGCCGACGCAAATCGTGGTGGAGGGGGTAGGATTCGAACCTACGTAGGCATAGCCAGCAGATTTACAGTCTGCCCTCGTTGACCGCTTGAGTACCCCTCCGCGGACACAAGCAGACTATTGTCTAATCCTCCCACCTGAGAGTCAACAGCTAAGCCCATGATTTTTTGTTCGGCGGCCGCTGAATCGTCGGTTTGTCAGCCTTTTACGGACCAGTGCCAGGGTTCGTAGGCGATGCCCCAGGGGTTTTCTCTCGGATAGGTCAGCGAGAATCCAAACTTTTCCGCCTCATCCTGAAGCCATCGAAACGCATCACTGTCCTCGAATTCCTCGGTCAGCGGCCGCGATCCGGGTGTGGCGATGTCGACGGCCCTGCCGGAGTGATGCTCGCTGAACCCGGGCGCAGCGTTGACGGCAAGGATTTCCTCTATTCGCTGCCCCGCACCGATCTTGTTGCGGATCAGCGCGGCCTGGTAATCGATGCTGCGAAAACCCGAGACGATCAACAGAGCGACATCGTCCGCGGCGGCAGCCGTTACGATCGCCCGCCACTGACGGGCGGCGGCCGGTGTGAGGCGTTGCATGCGCCCAACCAGGTTAGGCCCTACTTCGACCAATTCAATGGCCTCGGCAAACTGCGGCATATTCAGCTCGCGCCCATAATCGGCGGGAATCCCCAGTTCCTCGTGCAGTTTGCGTAGCATGGCAGGCAGGATTGTCCCATAACCATCGTCGTTCGAGAATCTCGAAACAGCGCGAATGTTCCCGGTAGACCGGTAAACTAGCCTGCTATGAACAAGGATCGAATCTATACGGCCGACCCGGGTGACGAGCCGTTTCGCTTCAATGAAGCCGTCGCAGCGGTGTTTCCCGACATGCTGCGTCGCTCCATCCCCGGTTACGCCGCCTCGCTCGAAGCGATTGGCTCCCTCGCCGCCCGCTACGTGAAGCCCGGCACCCAGTGCTACGATCTCGGCTGCTCCCTGGGCGCCGCGACGCTGGCAATGCGCCAGGGCATACGCGCGCCCGGTTGCCGGATCATCGCGATCGATAATGCGCCCGCGATGATCGACAGATGCCGGCAAATTATTGCCAGGGACGACGCGACGACCCCCGACCCGGTGCCGGTCGACGTCATATTGGGCGACATCCGGGAAGCCCCGCTGACCAACGCATCGATGATTGTCATGAACTACACGCTGCAGTTTCTGGACCTCGCGGCCCGCGATGATCTTGTCGCGCGCATCCACGACGCGCTCGTTCCCGGCGGGTTGTTCCTGTTATCGGAGAAAGTCATCGACGAAAATCCCTACATGGAGGAGTTGCTCGTTGATCTGTATCACGAGCATAAGCGGCGCAACGATTACAGCCAGCTTGAGGTCAGCCGTAAGCGCGCGGCGCTTGAAAACGTGCTCGTCCCCGAGACGGTCGCCGAGCATCGCGCACGTCTGGACAACTGCGGCTTCGAGCACACCGCGGTCTGGCTGCGCTATTTCAACTTCGTGTCGATCGTGGCCATCAAGTAGCCGTGCTGGACTACCCGGCACTCTGGCGTTGCTTCGAGGATCTGGGCGTCACATCGTGGCGATCAGCGCTGGAGCCGCTGCTTGCCGAGCGGCTTCAGGATGACGCACACGGTGATTTCCGCAAGTGGCGGCAAACTATCGAGGCTTTGCATGCGGCCGGCGAAAACAAGCCAGAGTTGCGCCGCGAGTTGCTACTTTCTCTGTCGCCATGGCGCAAGGGTCCCTTCGAGGTCGGCGGAGTGAGCATCGACAGCGAATGGCGCAGTAATCTCAAGTGGGAACGCGTGAAAGACGCGCTCGACCCGCTCACCGGTCGCCGCGTGCTCGACGTTGGTTGCGGTAATGGCTATTACGCGCTGCGCATGCGCGAGGCGGGCGTCAAGCTGGTGATCGGTATCGACCCGACGCTACTGTATGTCATGCAGTTCCTGGCGATCAGGCGCTTTGATGCCGACGGCGACGTTCACGTACTGCCGCTGCGGCTGCACGAGTTGCCGGCGCCTTCCCACGCTTTCGATACGGCCTTCTCGATGGGCGTGCTGTATCACCAGCGCTCACCCATAGACCACCTGCAGCAGCTCAGGCAGTCATTACGTCCCGGCGGGCAGCTTGTTCTCGAAACCCTTTTCATCCCGGGGGAACAAGCTCAAGCCTGCACCCCTCCCGATCGTTACGCGAGAATGCGCAACGTCTGGATGCTGCCGACGATAGCCGAACTCAACACCTGGCTCGCGCGCTGCGGATATCGCGGCATCGACATCGTTGATACATCCGTTACGACAGTCGATGAACAACGCTCTACGGAGTGGATGACGTTCGAGTCGCTGGCAGACGCCCTGGCACCCGAAGACCTGTCCCTTACGGTCGAGGGCTGGCCGGCGCCAAGGCGCGTTGTCATGGTTGCGATATCACCGTAATTTCCTTAACTTCTGTCCAGACAGAAATTAAGGAAGCAGCTATGAAGCTCTCGCCAGCCGTCGAAAAATACGTGTTGCACTGGGGCGAAATGGGAACGCGCTGGGGAACGAATCGCACCGTCGCCCAGATCCAGGCCCTGCTATACCTGTCGCCCGAGCCCCTGCGCGCCGATCAGATCGTCGATGCGCTCTCAGTGGCGCGCTCGAACGTCAGCACTAGCATCCGCGAGCTGCAAAGCTATGGACTCGTGCGCATGACCCACGTGCTAGGCGATCGCCGTGATTACTTCGAATCACTCCATGATGTGTGGGAATTGTTTCGAGTCATCATCGAGCAACGCAAACACCGTGAACTCAATCCGACCTTGACGATGCTCCGCAGCTGCGCCGAGGAAGTAGAACAGGAACCGGGGACCGACCCGGTCACGAAGGAACGGATTCGCAATATGCTCGCGTTTGTCGAAACAACCAGCGCCTGGTACGAGGACATCCGTGAGATACCGACGAAAACCCTGACCAAAATCATGAAACTCGGGCGGGGAATTACCAGAATCGTCAAATGACCCGCGACCGTTCACTGGCCTGACGCGCACAGCAAATCCGTTGCGCCCGGAACCGGGGGCTGATCAGCGTTGCGTTTAGTCCGGGCTGCAGCCGTCAGCCAGCGTCGTTACCGAACTGCCGGACTCTCGCAGTAGCCAGACCGTCTCACTCAACGCGGCCGCTTCGGGGCCGCCGTTGACGGCGTCAGCGGGGCGCTGAAAATAGCCTCCCGCGCCGTAGCTGTCGGTGTACGGTTCGCCAGCGACACATTCACTGTGCCGATACTGCCCGGATACGAGGTATCCCTCCCGCGTCGCTGACGAAGACTGCCAGGGAATCGGTACGCCCGGATCGATGCGCAAAAGCCAGGTACGTGCGCCACTGCCCGGGTCCGCACGCAACTCTTTCGAATACATGCCGATCGCATCCATGGGCTGCCAGCCGACCAGCCCACTGTCCAGGATCAGCGGCGAACGAATCATCGCGGCCGAATTAAAGTTATCGAGAAAATACAGGATTCTTGCCCCGTCGTCGGATACCAGGTTGAAGCCCAGCGAACCCGGCGGCACGTAAGCATAGCCACCCGGGCCCAGCGTCACGTCTGCCAGGCGCAGTTCACCCGCGAGAACGAAGATTTCAAGTGCTTTCCCCGGCGATGCGCCGGTCGTGCCCTGCCAATCGGATGGCAAATCGATACGGTTACTCGTACTGCGCGATTCTGCGTTACCGGCGAACTGTTTGGCACGAATACCGGGCAGGCTAGCCATGAAAACGTCGGGCAGCTCGTCGGCGCGTACAAAAGCCGGATATGCAGGCGGCTGCGGCCCGGACGCGCAGCCCGCAGTTAGCGCAAGAAGCACGATGACGGCGAGAAGGCGGTAATGACTCATATCTGTTTCCGTTACGCGTTGGCGCACTCACCCAGAAAAAAAGCCGCCCAAAAATTGGGCGGCATAGCAAGCTGAAGATGTATCGGGTCGGTTAGGAAATGCATACGATTGATTAAACCTCCGTGTCGCGGTGTTCAATCTGCGGTTTCTTACCGTGCGCGCAAGCCGCTTCTTCACCAGCTGGTTCCGGTCACGCTGGTAACCGAAAACAAAAGCCACGCGTTGAGAGGAAGCACGTGATGCCTGCCGTTGAATCATGCATCCGGCATGGCGACCCGCCCACATTGCCTTCTACATCTCATCTCCGTGCGTACCGATTTGGTACGCGGGAAATGCTACTACATCTTGTATTGGAAGGCTAATGATACACAACATGTAGAACATCGGGCATTCCCGGACGACCCGGGAACGACAAACCGGTAGGATTCGATCAGGCCCGACGTTCGTCAAGTCGCCGGGAGTTTTTCCTAATCGAGATATGACCAATGTCCGACGCTTACCCAGTCAGTAACAAAAACAAAGTGCGCCAGCTTAGCGAGAAGGCTAACTATGACAGACAAACCGTGCACGACATTCTAGACGCTGCACTCGTCGCGAGCGTCGGCTTCGTGCAGGACGGCGAACCCGTGGTCGTGCCTATGATCTACGGACGTAAACAGGAAACGATTTATCTGCACGGTGCCCGTAAAGCACGCATTATCCGGCTACTCGAGCAGACCGAACGCGCCTGCATGAACGTAACCCTCGTCGACGGGATCGTGTTCGCACGATCGGCGTTCAACTCATCGCTGAATTATCGTTCAGCAACGCTGTTTGGCAGGCCTAGGTTTGTCGAAGACCCCGCAGAAAAACTGAACGCGCTCAAGGTGATCAGCGAACATACAATGCCGGGGCGTTGGGATGAGCTGCGTGATCCACTGGAGAAAGAAGTCAAAATGACGGGCGTCGTAGCGCTCGACATCGACACCGCATCGGCCAAGGTTGCGACCGGTATGCCCGACGACGAGGACGCGGACTATGCGATTCCCGTATGGGCGGGCGTTTTGCCCTTGCAATCAATGCTGACGGAGCTCGAATCGGATGACCGGGTGATCGACGGTATCGAACCGTCGCTCGTCGTCCGGGCAATGCAGGGAAAGGTCATTTAGCAAGCCGCCGATTTGTCGTGTGCATGTGCCTCGGTCGGGCAGCGGCTCTAGCCCGACTTCATCAACTCGCTGTTCTCAGCCTCCAGGCGCAGAAGCGCCTCCTTGGCATCGAGCCCGCCACCGAACCCTGTCAAGTCGCCACCGCTGCCGATAACGCGATGGCATGGAACGATAATCGGCAACGGATTGCGCCCATTGGCGGCGCCGACTGCGCGAACAGCTGCGGGTCTGCCGATACGCTCTGCGATATCTCCGTAAGAGACCGTTTCTCCGTAGGGAATGCGGCGCAATTCCTCCAGCACGAGCAGTTGAAATTCGGTTCCGGACAGACTCAATGGCAAATCGAACTGCTTGCGTGATCCTGCAAAGTACTCGGTCAATTGCCGACGGGCCTCGACAAACGGCTTTTCGTTGTAGATCCAGTCAGGGTCAGGATCGCGCCGCATGGAGCCTTCGGGGAAAGCGACGAGGCTGAGTGACTCTTCGTCACCCGCGAGTAACAGGTCGCCGATCGGTGTATCCAGGAAACAATAGTACATATCAACCTCCAGGGTTCGACAGAGAACCCCATATCAACATTGCCGCATAGGCCCGCCAGGGTCGCCATGCCTCGGCTTGCCTTCTCAATTGTGCCGCGGTGGATCCGGTCGCTTTCAGCAGACCGAGATCCGTCGCGGGAAACGCGTCCGGGTATTTGAGGCCTCGCATGGCAACGTATTGTGCCGTCCAGTCACCAATGCCCTCGATGGCAATCAGGGACCGATACAGCTCGTCCGGATCATGAGTACTGTCAAAATCCAGCCGTCCGGATGCAACGGCCCGGGCAAGCCGGCGCAGGGTTGCGGCGCGACGACCCGTGATACCAATGCTGTTAAAGCGTGCTCGCGATAGTGTTGTCGCCGCAGGGAACAGCCGGGTCAATTGCATGGCGTCTTCGCGCCCGCGCAAAGTTTCGGGAAGCTGAAAGCGCTCTCCGTAGCGTTCCGCAATTCGTCCGGCGAGCGTTGTCGCCGCTTTGACCGATATCTGTTGGCCGAGAACCGCCCTCACGGCCAACTCAAAACCACTCCAGGCGCCGGGAACGCGCACGTCAGGACGCTGTCGCAGCATGCCCGCCAAAAGCGGGTCTTCACCGAGCACCCGGGCAATATCCGTCAGCGGCGCATCGAGGTCCAAAAGCTCACGAACACGCTGAACGACCGGAAACAGGCTGCGGGTAGCAACACCGTGCAGCGTCAGGCACACAGTTGCGCGTTCTGAATCCGGGCGGCACTCTATGACGCCCGGCCGGCCGTCAATCAGAACGGTGCGCAGGTAGGCGGCCCCGGTCATGCACTCGACACCGGGCGTTGCGCGGTTTACGAGAAAGTCGGAGATCGCCGCCCAGTCAAACGGCTTGCGCCAGGGCAAGTGGACCTTCAATGTGCTGTCGGCCTTGCCCGGAGCATCGCTGCGGCGGCGTAGTTCGCGCGGTGAACGGCCGTATGTCTTCCTGAACGTGTCGTTGAATCGGCGCACGCTGCCGTAACCAGCCGCGACCGCGATATTGCTCATTGGCAACCGCGTCTCGTCAATCAGCTGTTTTGCAAAATGAAGTCGTTGAGTGTGGGCGATGGCGAGAGGCGAAGCGCCGAGATGCCGGTTGAACAAACGCCGCAGGTGCCGGCTAGTAACACCGAGGCGATCCGCGAGCTGCTCGATGGATCCATCATCGAGTGCGCCGTTCGCAATCAATCGCAAACCACGCCGAACGGTGGTCGAAGTGCCGCTCCAGGCCGGCGTGCCGGGGGCGCTTTCCGGGCGGCAGCGCAGGCACGGGCGAAATCCGGCTTCTCCTGCGGCTGCCGCACTCGGATAGAACGCAACGTTTTCGGATTTCGGCGTGACGGCCGGGCAAATCGGCCGGCAATAGATGCCGGTCGTTTTGACGCCGACAAAGAACTGGCCGTCAAACCGCGCATCGCGGGACAGGCGGGCGCGTTCGTATATTTCGTGTTGCTGCATGCGGCCAGTATACGCCCGGGCGGAGGCGAAACTAGCCGGAATCGGACCTATACGTCGAGAAGCCTCGCCCAGCCCTATTTGTCGATGCCGCCCAGGCACATGTACTTGATCTCGAGGTAATCGTCGAGCCCGTACTTGGAGCCCTCGCGGCCCTGCCCCGACTCTTTCATGCCGCCGAATGGCGCCATTTCGTTCGAGATGATGCCCTCGTTGATACCGACAATGCCGTATTCGAGGGCTTCAGCGACACGCCAGATTCTGCCTACGTCGCGGGAATAGAAATAGCAGGCCAGGCCCACCTCGGTATCGTTGGCTATCGCGATCGCCTCTTCTTCGGTCTTGAATTTAAAGAGCGGCGCAATCGGTCCGAAAATCTCCTCGCGGAATACGCGCATGTCGTCACTGACGTTCGTCAACACCGTCGGTTCGATGAAGCAGGAGCCGAGATCCGAACGGCTGCCGCCTGCGGCGACGCTGGCGCCTTTCTCCACCGCATCCGTGACAAACTCGAGAACGTCATTCGCGGCGCCTTCGTTGATCAGCGGGCCGACGGTTACCCCGTCTTCGATGCCGTGACCGAGCTTGAGACCGGCCATCGCAGCCATGAGTTTTTCGGCAAACTCGTCGTACACGCTTTCCTGAACCAGGATCCGGTTCGCACAAACGCAGGTTTGCCCGGCGTTTCGGAATTTGCAGATCATCGCGCCCTTGACTGCCTCTTCGAGATCGGCGTCGTCAAAGACGATGAACGGCGCGTTGCCACCGAGCTCCATCGACGTGCGCTTGACGGTAGCGGCACACTGCTCCATGAGCAGCTTGCCGACTTCGGTGGAGCCCGTGAATGTCAGCTTGCGTACGATCGGATTACCGGTAAGCTCCGCGCCGATCTCGCGCGTTACGCCGCCGAGGATATTGATGACGCCCGGCGGCACGCCAGCGCGCTCTGCCAGCTCGACAAATGCAAACGCCGACAACGGTGTCTCGTTAGCCGGTTTGCAGACAACGGTGCAGCCCACCGCAAGCGCCGGGGCAATCTTGCGCGTCAACATGGCGTTCGGGAAATTCCAGGGCGTGATACAGGCAACGACACCGACGGGCTGCTTGATAACGACGACCCGCTTGTCCTGCGAAGGCTGGGGAATCGTGTCGCCATAAACACGCTTGGCCTCTTCGGCGAACCACTCGATGTAACTGGCACCGTAGGCGACCTCACCGCGCGCTTCGGCCAGCGGTTTGCCTTGCTCAGCGGTAAGAATCTGCGCCAGATCCTCCTGATTTTCCATCATCAGGTTGAACCACTTGCGCAGTATTCCAGATCGCTCCTTGGCTGACTTCTGACGCCAGCTGATATGGGCTTTGGCTGCAGCCTCTATAGCCCGCCGAGTCTCGGCCGTTCCGCACTTCGCGATCTCGGCGATCGTTTCGCCGGTCGCAGGGTTTAGAACGGCCAGCGTTTCGCCGCTGTCGGCATCGATCCATTTGCCATCGACATAAGCCTGTGTCCTGAAAAGCCCCGTATCCTTGATTTGCATCGACGCACTGCTCCCGGTTTGTGTAATCCCAACCGGTAAGTATGGATCTTGCCACCCACCGGCGCAACGCAAGTCCGGTGGGTGGCTACGGGGAGATCATGCGGCTGCGCGCTCGGACGACTCCAGCCATCGCTCCAACTCATCGGCGCCGCCGACATGCCTGCCATCGATAAATACCTGCGGATAACTCGACGCATCGGCAACGGCCCGCAGGGTACGGTCCGTGTAATCCCGGTTGAGCACCAGTTCCTCGAATTCCAGACCCGCATCGTTCAAAAGGCCCTTGGCGCGAGCGCAGTACACGCAGCCCGGCCGCGAGAACAGGGCGATGTCATAGGGGCGCCGTGCATGCGGATCGACGTAAGCGAGCATCGTGTCGGCATCGGAGACCTTGAAAGGGTCGCCCGGCTCCTCGGGCTCGATGAACATTTTCTCGACGATGCCGTCGCGGACGAGCATCGAGTAGCGCCACGAGCGCTTGCCGAACCCCAGGTCTTCCTTACCGACGAGCAGCCCCATCCCCGCGGTAAATTCACCATTACCGTCCGGCAGGAAAGTGATGCGATCAGCATTCTGCGATCTTTGCCACTCGTTCATCACGAATGCGTCGTTAACCGACACACAGATGATCTCATCGATACCGCGCTGCTTGAACAGAGGCTGCAGCTGGTTGTAGCGCGGCACATGAGAGGAGGAGCAGGTTGGAGTAAACGCCCCCGGCAACGAAAATACGATAACGGTTTTGCCGGCGAACACATCGGCGCTAGTGCGGTCGATCCACTCATGGTCCCGGCGCGTTTTGAATACTGCCTCGGGCACGCTCTGCCCTTCGATTGATTTGAACATTGGTATCTCCTTTATCAAGAGTTGAGTGCGCCTAGGCGAGCATGCTCCGCAGCATCCAGGCGTTTTTTTCATGAATCTGCATGCGCTGAGTCAGCAGGTCCGAGGTAGGCTCATCGCTTGCGCCTGCCGCCAGCGGGAATATCTCGCGAGCCGTGCGGGCGACGGTTTCCTGCCCGAGCACGAGCTCACGGATCATCTGTTCTGCCGTCTCATCGCCCGAGCCTTCACTGATTTTGGTAAGGCCCGCGAATGCAGCGTAAGAACCCGGCGCCTTGATACCCAGGGCCCTGATACGCTCGGCTATCTCGTCAACCGCCGTTGCGAGCTCGGTGTACTGCTGCTCGAACATCAGGTGCAGGGTATTGAACTGCGGCCCCGTGACGTTCCAGTGGTAGTTGTGGGTTTTGAGATAAAGCGTATAGCTGTCTGCCAGGAGCCTCGACAGTCCGGTTGCGATCTCCTCGCGGTGCTTGGCATCTATTCCTATGTTGGGTTCCATGATCGGCCTCCTTGTTTGGTTGCCTAATAATCAGGTAAACCGTATGATCTGTAAATTAGATTATTTAAGTTATTATATTCGATTTTTTAAATGGCTCGACTTCCAAGCACCAAGCAACTGCAGTACCTTGTTGCACTGGCTGAACACAGCCACTTCGGCCGGGCCGCGGAAGCGTGTTTCGTCTCACAATCGGCATTCAGTAATGCGATCAAGGAACTCGAACTCACGCTCGACACGCAGCTTGTGGATCGCACCAACCGGCAGGTAACCATCACGGCAACCGGGCAGGAGGTTGTCACGCTGGCCCGCCTCGCGCTTCGCGACATACAAAGTCTCGTAGAGCTGGCTGCAGGTGAAAAGCAGCCGCTGACCGGCGAACTCAGGCTCGGCGTCATACCGACAATCGCGCCGTTCCTTTTGCCGAAGCTCCTGCCAAAACTTCGCCAGCAATATCCCGAGCTGCAACTCTATTTGACAGAGGACCAGACAGCCCAGATATACGAGCGCCTGATGGATGGCGAACTCGATGTGCTGTTGCTCGCATTGCCCTGGGAAATGCGGGGCGTCGAGGTTCGCAACCTGTTCCGGGACTCGTTTCGACTCGCTTGCAGGCAGGGAACGCGGCGCATCGACCCGCGCAACTACCGATTCAATCGGCTCGACTCGGACAGTATTCTGCTGCTCGAGGATGGCCACTGTCTGCGCGATCATGCTCTTACCGCCTGCAAAATTCGGCACACCGAGAAGGTAAGACGATTTGCAGCCAGCAGCCTGCTGACCCTGGTTGAGATGGTCGATGCCGACCTCGGCATTACATTCCTCCCTGAAATGGCCGAAGGTTCGTCGCTTCTGCGCAATACGCGTGTACGGCTGTACCCGCTCCCTGAGAGCAGCTACCGAAGCATCGGTCTGGCATGGCGGAAAGGCAGCAATCGTATCGACGAGTTCGAGCTGCTTGGAACGTTTTTGCAGGACAATCGGTAGCTTGTTTTAGACGGGCACTGGCAGCAGGCAAAGTCACCGGCAACGAGCCTCTTCCGGAGATTCCGAATCGGGCTAACGAACCGAATTTGGTGCCGCAACAAGCGGAGCTGGCGACAGCCGATCGTAAACAAGTACAGAGACTTTGCGGTGCCAAAACACCCCGATCGGGAACGATCGAAGCACCGGCAAGTATGGAAATTATCTGCCTGATTTTGATACGTGTAAATAAGAGTTTTCTGGAATACCGCGGTATCCGATTGAGCGCAACATAGTGCTGCTGCGACTTAGCAGTTACTTAATTTCTCTTATCAACGATAAGATCGAGGTGCGATATGAAGACCTTTCTTCCATCGCGGCCATTTCTGACCTGGATCATTGTGACGGTATCGACTGGCAACCGGTGGTCGTTAGTGGTGGCCTCTCGCCACCCTCCCTGTTCGGTCATAGCGTCGCCTGGGACGGTGACCGTCTGCTGGTTACCGGCGGATACATTGACACTAATGACACCCCCAACAAAACGGTCTGGTCTTTCACATTCGACGGCGCCCGGTCGGGCAAATGGAGCAAGGAACCCGACACAACCGGATGCTATGCGTCGGTCAAACCGGGCGCGGTGATGGCCTATGATCGCTCGCAGAAGCTGAAAGTGTTTTTCGGTGGTGGCGAGAACGGGCCTAACGGAGTGATCGCCTACGACGAGACTGTTATCTGCGAATGATCCTGCTCGGCCCGCGCCGACAGGATACCGAGGCCGGGGGATTCTCTCCCGGCCTTTTTTGTTTCCGGGAGCGCCAGTCCCCGATTATTCAGTGGCCTATCAGATCAAGCGATGTACAACAGTGCCGGGCTGGTGGCTTATTGCGGCGATCATGCAGAGGCCGACGTAGTACCTAACGCGAGAGATATCAGGCGACGCCGACCAGCCACCACCTTACGAGCAACAGCCCGGTTATATGAACCGGGCTGTTGCCATGCTGCTTAGGCTGATGCGGCCGCTTTCTGAGTTTTTGCCAGCTCATTCACCGCTAATCTAACTGAACTCGATAGCCATAGAGTTCAGGGAAAGGTACTACTTGAAACGGCTCATCGGTGAACGGACCCTGCGCTGGATCATAAAGATACACCGTCGCCGTAAGGGTCTCAGAATTACAATCATCACTAAGTGAAATTTCTCCACTGGTTTTTAAGATGCCCACCAATTGATTCGTTGCATCAAGAGCAAGACCGATGAATGAATACTCAAACGTGTTGCCTCCAGTTCGTTGCCACGTGCCCACGCTGTTGCTTAACCTGACTGCGGTTGGGAAATAGCCGAAGAACGTTGGATCAAAATTGGGATACTCAAAATAGTTGGTTCCACGTTTCTCTGACTTGCCAGTTGCTGTCACCATCCAACCTGTTAGATTCTTGTCTTCCAAGGTATCGACTCCGAACCAGCTCCCTAGCAATGAGCATCCTTTGCCGTTGTTGTCCGCAATTGCAGCGCCCGGTATCGCAAGACCGAGCATGATGACGCAAGCAAAAATACTGCGATATCTCCGTGTAATCATCACGACCTCCTGGATTGGCCTTGATCTGCGGCTGCCCGGCGATCTTGGGGTCCTTCGTGACGCTTGAACGTCGCGGTGAAAGCAAAGATCCGTGGCCTTACGTCGCTGATTTTGGCCAGGTTTGCCTTTAACGGTAGTTATCTGGCGGCCAGAGAGAGGAACTCAAGTCGTGGCAAGCACGCATAGACGATGCGCCGAAAGGGGGATACCTTCAACACGTTGTTACCGGCTTTTCCAGCCAGTTAGACCACGTCCAAACGGTAGATCCCTGTCGCAGCGCAGGTTTATCGGTCGCCTGCTTCAGGTCACTAGCAGCCGTTAGATCTAGCAATAGCCGAATGTCGGCTTCTGCGTGGCAAGCGGACATGCGAATTTCCTGAATGTCTGCTTTTCCCGATAGCGGACTCGACTTCTTCGGGCAATTTCCCAACTCCTTAAGCGTGAGGTTGGCCCCTTAGCACGACTGTCGTCGCGAGCGACACCTGAAATGCGGCAGGCCGGACGCGAGGGCCTCGAGCATGGGCCTTCGTGTTTGTGATCTAACGAGAAACCTCGTCGCAAAGAGCGAGCAATCGCTGATGATCGGCAAGACCTTCGATAAATCGCTCGGGAATTCCCTGTAGCCCCACCATTGCCCCGGCAAGCGCGCCGGTTAATGCGCCGCGAGCGAGATTGTTGCCGCCCGCGTTCACCGCGGTAAGAACCGCTGCTTCAAAACTGTCCGGGTAGCGATGTATCAGGTAGTAAGCGGACGGGACCTGAAACGTCATGGTGCAGTTCATGCCCATGAGCCTGCAGGCGATCAGAGGATCGACGTCGAGTTCAGGATCTGCGCCCATCCGAGCGGCCGCATTTCCGATCTGAAACGTGACATCGTTAGAACTGGTGCGGGCACGTATATCGGGATCATCCCGCAGGCCGAACATGTAGCTCTCGATTTCCTCGAGGCGAATTCCATTGACCAGGGCCGCGACAGCGAGAACGAAAACCGTGGAACATCCGGCGATATAGGCGCTGTTGTGGGTCAAATTTACCGCTGCATGCGTATCGACCGCGAGTTTTCGCATATCGCCATCGGAGTGTGCAGCATGCGCAATATTCCAGATCGCGGCTTCTGCCGTATCGGCGCTGCTGCCCGCAGAGCCCCAGGCAATATCGTCGTTCCGATTAGCCCAGACGTCCCGAACCGCCCGGTCTGTGTATCGACCTGACAGGTCGGTGCCGTCAAGCTTCGCAAACAGGCTATCCAGGCGGGCACAGAAATCGGCCTCGTCATACCCGGATCGCTCCGCAAACGACTCGAGCGCCAACACAGCGATTTCACCTGTCTGCGAAAGGTCGCCAGCCCGCAATCCAAACTCGTGGCGCCATTTGGCGATATAGCCATACTGGTCCTGGCGCTCCGGTTTGCTATCGACGTAGGTGTCGACCCAGGGCCCATAATCCTGATGCATTTCTTTGACGTCGTAGTACCAGTGACAGCCGAGCGCCAGTGCGTCGCCTATCAGGCTGCCCAGAATTGCTCCCTGAGCGCGGTCTTTGCGAGTCAATTGATTCATTCGGCACTCGCCGGCCGGGCCGGCGTATTCCAGTTTCTAAATTTCCGTTTCGATTTCCGCCAGATCCTGTTCGAGTTCGCGCACGCCGCCGTCAAAATCGGATTGATTCACTCGCTCTCCCAGGAAGCGCGCGGTTCGCCTCGCGGAGCGCAGACGGTTGATGATTAACTGCTTTTCCATTGACGAGGCACGACGATTTTGTGCCGTAACCCGAACATCAGCCTCGGTTCAAAAGCGGCCCTTCAGGTGGAGTTTAGCGGAATGCCGCCTCTTTGGCAGTCAGTGGACATGCGACCCGCGCGACTGTCCACTTTGTCAAATAGCGGACATTCAGATCAACTGATATCAGGCAGATCGAAGGTCAGCTAAAGGCCAGGAGCAGCCAGAAATTAAAGATCCGTAAACCGCGGGAGGCGCTCGATGTAGGGCGGCACCCAGTCGGGGAATTCGGCTTCGAAGTCCTCGTTCTCATCGTTGTACATGAGCAGGCCTTTGCCCGTACCGCCACGAAACGTGTCGTACTTCTCGACGCTGTAGCGGGAAAAGAACGCTTCGAGCTGTGCGTCCAGTGCCGAGAGCACATCGGCGTATTGGACGTCGGCAGCCAAGTTGATATGCTCGTTTGGATCGGCGTCGAGATCATAGAGTTCGGGCGGATCGCCGAACAATCGCTTGACGTACTTCCACTTGTCTGTCGCGATCGCGCGCACCGTGATGTATTCAAAGAATCCAGCGTCGGTCCACTCCGGCTCCTGGCCTTGCAGTATCGGCGCGAAACTCCTCCCGGGGATGCGGCTCGGCATACGAACTGTTGCCCCAGAGGCCATGCTGGCCGAATGCGGAACTCTGGTCGGATGTGAATACGACGATCGTATCGTCCGCCAATCCCTTGTGCTCGAGTACGCGAAGCACGCTGCCGACGCCGTCGTCGATCATCGTCATCTGCGACGCGAGGTGGGCCATTGCTGTGTCGTTATTGAGTGCGACAATCGTCTGCCACGGCCATGAGTCTGCCGCGGTCAATGCGGCCTTGTCCGCGTATTCCTCCTCGGTCGTCCACCACTGACCTTCCTCTTCGAGCAGCTTCTCGACGTTGGAGTACTCGATCGCGAGCCGAATCAAGGACGGATGCACAGGCTGCTGCGGGTACGATGGCACGTTCTCGCGGTAGTAGTCGGCATGCCGGTTCTTCGCCGGCTCGATCACGAGCGGTGGCAGATTATACGGTCCGTTGTAACTCAGGAACAGGAAGAACGGCTTTTCTTCCGATTGCCTGTCAATGAACTCGGTCGCCTTGCGCGTCCAGTAGTCGGTCAGATGTTCGTCGTCGAGGTGATACGCTCGACCGTTGTCGATTACATCGACCCCGTGAAAGGATGTCGTATGGCCGGTCGGAAACGTTACCCAGTAATCAAATCCCATCTGCGCCTGCATCGGGTTGCCCAAGTGATACTTACCGACAAGCCCGGTCGCGTAGCCGGCTTCGGCAAGGGTCTGTGGGAGGCTGCGAAATTCCTCGACGGCTGCCCAGTTTTTGATGTCGAACTGTGACGGCAGCGCATTGTGCACACCGTGTTGCGACGGCATCAGGCCGGTCATGAGGGTGGCGCGCGTCGGTGAGCAGACGCCGCTGGCCGCATACGCACGGGTAAATAACATGCCGTCCTCGGCGAGGGAGTCGATATTGGGTGTGTGGATGTCCGCCTTGCCGTAGGCGCCGAGTAGTTTCTCACTCTGGTTGTCGGTGACGATCAGGACGACATTGGGTCGATCATCGGCGATGGCCGTGACTGCTGTGAGCGTCAGGACCAGGGGCCAGCATAGGAGTGTACGAATCCCAATCATCAAATCTCTCCGCTGTAGATCGACGGTAGCGACTGGCAGATTAGTCCAAAGCGAAGCTGTTATGCCAATGTGTTGAAAGCCTGTTTATTCGATACCGGACGGTTAACCAGCACGAATTGGGTCACATCGAGTGATCGCGAATAGCTGCGAAGCGTCATCAGGCGACATTCTAGCCCAATTTCCACCAATGGCAGCTTCGGGGTGGTGAGCGGACGCCCGACCGGGCCGATTGTCCGCTTTTCCCAATAGCGGACGTTTGATCAGGCAATATCAGGCCAAATACGACGTTTGCTTACGGCCAGGAGCGGCCGCTCGGACACAAGATCGGAAGGTCCGCTTATGGTAGCGGGGGCGCGCTTTTCGAAATATATGCAAATTGAAATAGAGCCGTTTCCACTGCTGGCATAAGGCACACGGCGTCTAATCTCTCAGCGCGTCCCCTGTCTTGGCCAATAAATATTCGCTCAGCGCATTTTCGTATAGACCCGGGGATCGATAGCGGCGGCAGTGAGCATGCCGCTAAAGAGAGAGCCAGCGATTCCCGGCGTCAGCACATCCTGGCCGGTCAAGTACAGGCCCGGAACCGGCGTACGTGGCCTGAGAGCGTCGGACATTATCCGTCGCGGAGTGGTTTCGAGACCATAGAACCCGCCCTTCTCATGGGCGGTGAACTTCGCGGTTGCCAATGGCGTACCAAATACGCTACAGACCACCAGTGG
>JARRLL010000044.1:0-19353 GCA_037387125.1 Gammaproteobacteria bacterium
GGTAATGCGCTATTTCGCCGTTACGACCTAAAGATCGTCGCGCACCCGCCGTATGGGGATGCTTTCGTCACCGCATGCGCGCCGGGACACCGCCAGGCTTTATATTTGAGAAAGCCGTTGCCGCAAGGTAACGGCTTTTTTATTGCCTGCATGTGGCGGTGCCTGACTGATTTTTTAGCCCTCAGTACCGGAACGTATAGTTCGCCTTCAGTACCACGTCTGTCTCTAAAGAACGCCAGCTACGCCCTGGACTTGGCAGTGACTCATCGACGAGGTAGCCGTGATTTACAACAAAGATCATTTCCTGCCCCGCTTTTGGAATCCAACGCAGGCGACTGTTGATTGCCAGCTCGTCACTTTCATTATCGTACTGGGCCAGAGTGTTCCAGGACCAGCTACTCGAGAATGAAATATCCGTTCGCATCGTCAGCAATCGCGTAATGAACGAACCGGCGGTGAGTTCGATATCGTTGTATTCGATGCCTGTCGTTAATGAGAAGTACTTGGATGGCTGCCATATGAGATCGGCCTGAATTTGCAGCCGGTCGCCGTCATAAAAGTCGCCCTTTGCCAGTGTTCCTTCAAGGGCCAGCGCGCGCTGCTCACCGGAATAAATCCCGATTTCGGCCGAGTTCCAGCTGTAGTCACCACTCTCGATGATGACTCCGTCGAAAATTTCGAATGGTGCTGTCAGGACTTCCCGTTCCCGGATGATTTTGAAGGTCGCGTTGTCATCAGACTGAGTGCCAAATTGCATTGGCTCGAACTCGATTTGCTGAGACTCGGTATTACCGTCAAGGTCTGTCACATGCTGGATCTCCAGCGACATCTCGAAAGATTGCAAAAACCGGCCGTCCGGCAACAGTCGGTAGCCGACGTCAAACTCGTGATTTCTTATGCCGCTGCGATTTACAAAGCCAAGCGCCGGAATGTAGTTTTTGCCGATCCGCTGATAACCCAGTTCGGCGAAGAGACCTCGATTGCGGGAGGTGCCGGCCCGAAAACCGTAAGATTCCTCGCTGCTGGTTTCCCCAGAGGTATCGCTTTGCAGGTACCACATGCTGGTCTGCAGGCTCTTGCCTCCGAAGATGTCGCGATTGATGTAATTGAAGTCGATACCGGCAACGGAGTTAGAGACGTCCGGATTCGGTGAGCCGTAGGTGTAAATCAGGCCCAATGTCGACAAATTGAAGACGTTCAGGAATCCTCGACCGACGAACAGATTAACGTCTTCTGTCCCGGCATCCTGCACGACGTCCAGGATACCGACATTGGCGGGTCCGATGCGCCCGGTTAGTTTGGCGCCACCGAGGATGTCAACGGGTTGACGGTCTTCATCGAGCCCGATGCGGCGCGAGAAAAACGGGATACCGTTATCCTCGAGGCCGGCGAATGAGAAGATGTCGGCGTCTTGCAGGAAAAAACCGCGTTTCTCGGGGAAAAACACCGGGAACCGCTCGAGATTGATCACGCGGTCATCCACCTCGGCTGCGGAAAAATCGGTATTCAAAGTCAACGCTGCCGTTAGCAGTGGAGTCAGCTTGTAGAAGATGTCGAGCGAAGGTTCGAAGTCAAATTCGTCGCTACCCATCGCACGGTCTTTCGATTGCCGCAACGTCAATGAAGGCACGATGTCGAGGCCACGGCCCTGCCTGGCCCGATCGATTCCGGTCACCACGCCCAGAATCCCGGGCCGGGTCAGGCCCGCTTGGGAAGTCCACGCGTTCTTTACGTTATAGGCCGGTATCCTGCTCGTGAAGGAGATACCCCAGGTTGAATTTTCGGGATCGAAATTCAACGTTTTGAAAGGTATTGCGACTTCGGCTGTCCAGCCGGTTGCGCCGATCTTCGCGTCGCCGTCCCAGATGCCGTTCCAGTCGGCATTCGGGCGGCCGAGCAAACCAAACAGAGCCTCTTCGCGGACACCGTTCGGGTTGATGCGGAAGTCGTAACCGCTTCGTCCGTTATTGTATGGGTCGATAATGACCTTGAACCTGTCTTCTTCCTGAATATCGCTCCCCTGCGCCAGCCGGAATGCCGTGATGTCACTGGCGTCGCGCATCGTAATCTCTGCGGCAACATAAATATTCTCTTCGTCATAAAGAAAACGCACCTGGGTCGCGTCTTTCGCAGGCGCAAATTCGATAGGTTCTGCCTCGTGAAAGTCGTCGATGATTATCGCGTCATCCCAGACGCCATCGTCGAGAACGCCATCGATCAACGGAGCGCTGTGGGTGAAAACCGCTTCGAACTGTTTTTCCGGGCCCTGTGCATGGACGATCGCCAAAGGGTGGAGCAGAAGGCACAGCAGCACGATACTCTTCGGACCGGAAAGGCTGCGGTCTGTAGTCGTTGCGGTTGAAATCAGACGGCTCATGTACTCACGCTGCAGCTGCGAAAGTGCCGGACATTAGCTGAATTCTTTGCCGAATACAGTTTCATGATGTATCAATTGGGGCCATTCTGGCGTGGCCGGTCTGCCCGACTGACGCACAAACATCGCAGCTCGGTTATCATTCGTGCCGGGCGCGAATGCTTTGGCGCGCTTACCGGTTGCTCGCAATTCCCTAAAATAAGAAATGAGTAAGGCTTTGCATGCGTATATTTGAGCCTGTTCTGTTGGTCGCCGTGAGTCTGTGTCTGCCGCTGTCAGTTAATGGCGCCGATGGAAATCTGGCGGCGGCCGACGCGGAGATCGCCGAAATCACCGTGAAAGCGCGCCGCGTTGCGAACACGCTGCCTGCGGGAACTTTCGCCGCTCCGACCACCGTCCTGCGTTTCGATCCACAGACCGAATTACAGTCGCGCGGGCTTCCCGAGGGACAGGCCGACGTTACCGTTCGTGGCGGTTTGTTCGAAAACACGGGTTTCAAGGCTGCTGCAGTGACCATCATGGACCCCCAAACCGGGCACTACGTCGCAGAGCTTCCAATTGACCCGGAGTCGCTGTCTTTACCCGAACTGCTAACGGGTGTCGATAACGCGCTCGCCGGTTTCAACTCGAACATTGCAACTGTCCGTTACACGTTGCCGCTGCTGCGTGATGGAGGGTCCGCCATACTCGGCGTTGGTGACAGCGACCTGAAATTCGGCTCGCTGCGCTGGGCCAACGTGTTCAGGGTAAGTGGCGGCGCCGATATTGGTCTGTCGATATCGGCTGCACTATCCGAGGGCGATGGCACCGTCGACGATGGCGATCACGAATTTCAGCGCTACAATTTCCATCTGCAGCGCTCGGCCGAGCGCGCTCAGTCCGATCTGATCCTCGCCTACCAGGATAAGTTTTATGGCTGGCCAGGCGCGTATACCGGCTTTGCATCGCTGCCGGAAACGGACGATACCCAGACGACATTGCTGTTGGCCAATCATCGTCACGAGACCGAACGCGGCTGGTGGCAGGTGGGCGCGTTTTACCGCCGGCTCGTGGATGACTATGACTTTGATCGAAGGACCCAGGAATCTGGCGCACCCGGTTCTTTCGATCACGAAACACGAGTGGCTGGCCTCGGCTTCGAGGGTATGAATCGGCAGGGAAAACTCGACTGGAACTATGCCGGGCAATTCACGGCTGACGACCTGGTTCGGTCGACCGATCTTCTGAACAGCGAATTTACGACACGCAATTACGGCACGCTTAGTCTTGTGCCGTCGCTGGAATTCTACCGCGACGACGGCAGGAGCATCACGATCCGATTCGGCGGTACCGTCGATGTCTCCAACCGGGACAGCGACGCGGTGTCGCCAGTGCTCGGCGCAACGATGAGCAGGAGTACGGAAGCGGGAACGCGGTCACTGACAATCGAGTACGCCGGTACGAGCCAGTTGCCCGGCTATACGGTTCTGGGATCCGGGCCATCGGGCTTGTTTGGCGGTAATTCCGGGCTTGGACGCGAGAAAGCCGGGCAGCTCTTAGTCGCTTTAACGCAGGACGCACCGGACTGGCGCGGTTCCATAGCCATGTTCTATCGACAGGATGACAATCTCGTCGACTGGACCTTTGCGACTGAGTCGCCGTTTGCGCGCCAGGCGAATGCCGTTGATCTCGACGTGTTTGGTATAGAGGCCCTGTACAGTCGCGCTTGGGATTCGCTGGATCTCAGCGTCGGTTATACCTACCTCGACAAGGACTCCGACTACGGCACGGCCAACGTGGATGCGAGTTTCTATGCGCTGAATTTTGCGCGGCATCGAGCGACGCTCGCTATACGTTATCGTTTTGGTGAGGGCATTGAGTTCAGCCTCGACAACGAGTACCGCAAACAGGAAGACAACCCGCTGCGGACGACATCCGGTGAAGCGTTCGTCGTGTCTGCGTCACTGACTTGGGCGCCCGCCAATGGCAGTGGGTTCGGGGTTGCCGTTACCGCTGACAATTTGACAGACGACGACTATCAGCAGTTTCCGGGCACGCCCGCAGTTGGTCGCCAGGTCAGCATCAGCGCTCGTTACAGATGGTAGTGCCGATCCAGTCGAGCCAGTCCCGGCTGACCTGATCGCGATTGATTTCATTGAGCATCTCGTGCCGGCCGCCGCTATAGATTTTGACTTTGATGTGCTGGTGCCCAGCCTCGCCATAGTGCGCCGCCAGTTGCGACATCCCTGTGTCGCCGCCAATGGGATCTGTTGAACCGCCGGTGATCATAATCGGCAAGGTTGCGGGGATAGCGGCGAGAGACTTCTCGTTCGAGAGTTCGAGCAGCCCGTCGAGCAGGTCCTGCCACAGTCCACAGGTGTAGGGACCGCCACAACGCGGATCGGCGATGTACTTGTCGACTTCCTGCGCATCGCGCGACAACCAGTCGAACCCGGTGCGCGCCGGCTCAAACGACTTGTTGTAGTTGCCAAACCCGAGCTTGTCGAGCAGCGCACTAGTCCCCCGGCGTCCACGTCTCCAGGTTTCCAGCTGCGCCAGCATTCGAGCGGGAATCAGCTGCAGACGTGAGGGCCAAGTCGAGGCGGACAGTATAAGTCCGCTCAGCTCGCCGCCATGCCGCATCGCATAGGTTTGCGCGAGGAAAGAGCCCATGCTGTGTCCGAGCAGCACGATGACCCGATCTGCGTGTCTCCGGCGGATCAGCAGGTTAACGCGACGGGCATCTTCGACAAGGCATTGCCAGCCCGAATGATCCGAAAAGTAGCCTGCCTGGGCCGCCCGGCTGCCGTGACCGCGATGGTCATGAACATAGAGCGCATAGCCGCGGTGCGTAGCTGTCGCCGCGAATCGTGCATAACGATCAGCGTGCTCGCCGAGCCCGTGCAGTACCTGGATGACGGCGGTAACGTCCCGGGACGGCAGCCAGGACTGGACGTGAATCTCGTGTTCGTCCGCCGCCTTCAGTACCTCGCGTCGTGGCTCTGCATCAATCGCTGTCATGTCCCTCAAACTCGTTTGTTCCGTGAACACCGGTGGCAACGGGGCCGATACATCTTATACTCGATATCACAGCTGACCGATTGCGACAGGGCAGATGATTGATCTTTACTATTGGCCGACACCGAACGGACACAAAATTTCGATCATGCTCGAAGAGTGCGGTCTTGAATACAGGACGATTCCGGTCGACATTGGCGCCGGAGACCAGTTTGAGCCCGACTTCTTGCGCATCTGCCCGAATAACCGCATTCCGGCTATTGTCGATCATGACACCGGCATTTCAGTGTTTGAAGGTGGCGCAATTCTAATGTACCTCGCCGAGAAATGCGGCAGGCTCCTGCCGGACGGGAAACAGCAGCGGTTCGAGGCTCTGCAGTGGCTGTTCTGGCAAGCGGGCGGGCTCGGGCCGATGGCAGGGCAGCTGTCGCACTTTGTTAGCTATACCCGGAACCCGGTGCCCTATGCGCAGGAGCGCTATGCCAATGAATACGATCGGCTGCTGGCGGTCATGGAGGTCCGCTTGCGCGACCGTGACTACCTGGCCGGCGAGTATTCGATTGCGGACATTGCGTCGTTTCCATGGATTGTTCCGTATCGCCGCCTCGGCAACGATATCGATCGTTTCAAGAATCTGCGACGCTGGTTTGACAACCTCAAGGCACGGCCGGCGGTGCGCCGGGGGGTCGATCTCGGCGCCGAATGGCCGCGCAACGAAGCGCGCCAGGACAAGGCGCGCGCGATAATGTTCGGGCAAAACGCGGATACCGTGCTGAACGCCGCCAAAGCCCTGGAGAAGTGAGTTGAGGCTTTATGATTGTGAAACGGCGCCAAGCCCCCGGAGGGTCAGGATTTTTGCCGCCGAGAAAGGGATCGAGCTTGAGAGAGTGCCCGTGGACCTGGCCGGCGGCGAACAATTCAGCGACGCATATCGTACTGTTAATCCTGATTGCGTAGTGCCGACCCTGGAGCTCGAAGACGGTACCTGCTTTGGCGAAGTCGTCGCTATCTGCCAATACCTCGAGGCGGTGTATCCGGAACCGAACCTGTTGGGCCGTACACCTGCGGAAAGAGCATCGACTCAGATGTGGAACGCGAAAGTGGAACAGCAGGGCCTCTGGGCAGCAGCCGACGCATTCAGAAATGCGGCAAAAGGTCTTAAGGGCCGTGCGTTGCCCGGGCCGGATGCCTATGAGCAGATTCCCGAGCTGGCCGTCCGCGGCCGCGCTCGCGCGGCGTCTTTCCTCGAAAAGCTTGATCGGCAGCTCGATGGCCGCGAATTCATCGCCGGCGAGCTTTATTCGATGGCAGACATCACGGCGCTGGTCTTCGTCCAATTTGCGAAACGGCTAAAAATTGCTACACCGGAAAATGCGATGAATCTGCAGCGCTGGTTGGAGGCCGTTGCCATCCGACCGAGCTCGAACGCCTGACCGTGGAGCGGCTAGCAGCATGACGGAACAGGCCCCGCAGCTTGCAGACTCGGTACTCATGATCCGTCCGGTACGGTTCGAGAGTAACCCGCTAACTGCCGAATCCAATCGCTTTCAGGGTCGGTCGGCGATGTCGAAGGAGGACCAGCAGCGGCAGGCACAAGGTGAATTTGACGGCCTGGTGGCCGCCTTGCGCGGCGCGGGCATCGGTGTCGTCGTTGTCGACGATACATTGGAGCCGCATACGCCCGACTCCATATTTCCAAACAACTGGGTCAGTTTTCACGCAGACGGACGCGTCGTACTGTACCCGATGGAAGCGGAGAATCGCCGAACGGAGCGCCGCGAAGATATCATCGCGGAGCTCGTCGATCGCCACGGTTTCCAGGTCACCGAAATCGTCGACCTGTCACACCACGAACGAGCCGGGCAGCACCTCGAAGGAACAGGCAGCATGGTTCTCGATCGAGTCAACCACATCGCGTATGCCTGTCTGTCGTCGCGGACACAACTTGAGCCGCTCGGCGACTTCGCGCAGCGCCTCGATTACGATGTTGTCGCGTTCGACGCGGTGGACCGCGATGGCGTGCCAATCTATCACACGAATGTTGTAATGAGTCTTGGTGAAGAGCTGGCTGTTATCTGCGACGTGGCGATCAGGCGCGATGAACAGCGCTCGGCGGTTCTGCAAAGCCTCGCGAATACCGGGCACGATATCCTGACATTGAGTTACGATCAGTTGGAAGCTTTCGCAGGCAACATGCTCGAGCTGCGCGCCCGCGATGGCCGGCGGCTGGTCGCGATGTCGCAGCAAGCCTATGAGTCTCTGACCGAGAAACAGCTACAGAGGCTGCAGGCAAACGGCGGTCTTGTCGTGGCGAATATCGATACGATCGAAACCTCGGCAGGCGGCAGCGTACGGTGCATGCTTGCCGAAATTCACCTTCCTCGCAGCAAGGTACCTGAGACTGAGCCGCGGAAGCCCGGACCATAAAGCGAGATACGATGACGCAGCAAAAAGACCAGATCCTGATGTGTCCGCCGGATTTTTTCACGGTGGAGTACGTTATCAATCCGTGGATGGCCGGCAACGAAGATTCGCTGAGCCTGGATCGAGCCCAATATCAGTGGCAGCAGCTGCGCAATGCCCTTGGCGAACACGCGGAAATCGTCACAATGGAGCCGCATCCTGACCTGCCGGACATGGTTTTTACGGCCAATGCCGGCGTCGTCTATGGTGACAAGGCAATCGCGAGTCACTTCATGCCGGTAGAACGGCGTCCGGAGGAACCGATATTCAAACAGTGGTTTCGGGACAATGGTTTCGAGCTACTGGAACTCGATGAAAAAATCGGCTTTGAAGGGGCGGGCGACTGTCTGCTCGATCGCCGCGGCCCTTGGCTGTGGACGGGCTACGGATTCCGGACCGAGATCGAAGCCCATGCGGAAATCCAGAAGTTCTTCGATATCGAAATCGTGTCAATCCGTTTGACTGATGAGCGTTTCTACCATATCGACACATGTTTCTGTCCGCTTACCGATGGGTTTCTGATGTACCACCCGCCCGCATTCGACTATGACTCTCGCATTGCTATCGAAAGCAGGATTCCGCCGCATAAGCGTATCGTTGTTGACACGCAGGATGCCGGGCATTTTGCCTGTAACGCCGTGAATATTGGCGACCAGGTATTTCTGCACACGGCGTCAGATCCGCTGAAGGCCCGCCTGATGCTGGCGGGATTCGAAGTTCACGAGATCGAGTTGACCGAATTCCTTAAAGCAGGCGGATCGGCGAAATGCCTCACTCTGAAGCTGACCGAACCGGTTCGCGAAAAGTGAGTAAGGCACACCAATACCGAGTTCGGCCGAAGGACCCCGCAGCCCATGTGTTTGAGACAAGCCTGACGGTGCAGGAACCCGATCCAGCCGGACAGGTGTTCGCAATGCCGTCCTGGATACCCGGTAGCTACATGATCCGGGACTTCGCGAAACACGTTGTCTCGATTCGCGCAGAATCTGACGGCCTCGGAGTCGCACTCACAAAACTGGACAAGTCCCGGTGGCGGGCCGAACCGACAAAGCGGCCGATCACGGTTATTGCCGAAATCTATGCCCTGGACGAGAGCGTCCGTGGCGCGCATCTCGATATGACGCATGCGTACTTCAATGGCACGTGCGTGTTTCTTGCCGTTGTCGGCCAGGAGAGTTCGCCTTGCGACGTCGAGATATTGCCGCCGGAGGCACCCATTGGAAGCGACTGGCGCGTCGCGACCTCGATGCGGCGCCGGGGTGCCGGCCAGTATGGCTTCGGAACCTATGCCGCGAGCGATTACGCTGAGCTGATTGACCATCCCGTCGAAATGGGACGATTGTCGATTGGCGAGTTCGAGGTAAACGGGATTCCGCACGCGATCGCGATTCGTGGCCGCACCCGCGCTGACATGGCGCGTATTTGCCACGATCTGCAGACGCTATGCGAACAGCATATGCGCTTACTGGGTGTTCCCGACGATCTTGATCGTTACCTGTTCCTTTTGTATGCGCCCGGAAAAGGCTATGGCGGACTCGAGCACGGTTGGTCATCCAGCCTCGTGTGCGCTCGCGACAATCTTCCGCAGCGCGGCGACAAGGAAGTTAGTGACGGCTACAGAACTTTTCTGGGGCTGGCCAGCCATGAGTATTTTCACCTCTGGAACGTCAAGCGGCTCAAGCCGGCGGCGTTCGCCCCTTATGATCTGGCAACGGAAACACACACCGGGTTACTGTGGGTGTTCGAAGGCATCACGTCGTACTACGACGATCTTGCGCTGGTCCGTTCCGGACTGATTACCCGGGAAAGTTACCTGGAGCTTCTCGGCCAGACGATTACGCGCGTGTTGCGCGGCTCCGGGCGGCTCAAACAGAGTGTTGCCGAGTCGAGCTTCGACGCCTGGACGAAGTTCTACCAGCAGGATGCGAATGCCGCCAACTCGATAGTCAGCTACTACGCAAAAGGCTCGCTCATTGCACTCGCACTCGACCTCAAGCTGCGGGCTGAAACGGGTGGCAAAGTAAGCCTCGATGATGTCATGCGAACCTGCTGGCAGCGATGGGGCCAGGCGGCCGGCGGAATGCCTGAAGACGGATTCGAAGCTGTCTGTGCCGATGCTGCCGGGGCTGATCTTACTGATTTTTTCGACGCGGCCGTGCGGGGCACCGGGGAGTTGCCGCTGCGATCGATGCTCGCAGGCCACGGTGTTACGTATAAGCTTCGTCAGCCGAACGGCCGCAATGACAAGGGCGGTAAGCCGGCAAGCAAGAGCGACATCAAGGCGCTGTGGCTGGGTGCGACGATGAACGAAAGTAACGGCAAACTCGTTTTTGCGACGATCACGAACGGCGGGCCGGCCGAAGCCGCCGGTGTGGCGCCGGGCGACGTGGCGGTGGCACTCGACGGTCTTGCGCTGACTTCTGAAAATTGGCACCAGCGTTTGCACACGTACCACGATGGCGACACGCTCGAGCTCGTCGTATTCCGCGGTGACGAGTTGATTACGACGATGATCAGGCCCGGGACCGCTCCCGAAAACACCTGCTTTCTGCTACTCACCGAAGATGTTGATCCTGACACGGACAAGCGACGTTCTGCCTGGTTGGGGGCCGATTGATCGCGATGCGCTACCTCGAAAGCCCGCGGTTGCGGCTTTTCCTGGGCGCGACACTCATCAGCTTTTCACCCGTTTGGGTGAAGCTGGTCAATGTGTCACCGACAACCAGCGGGTTTTATCGCGTTGCGATCGGTGGCTTGGCTTTGTCGCTTTTTCTCGTTGTTACCCGGCAACGGCTGCAGCTGTCACGGCGGGCGCGCCTGGTCCTGGCACTGTCGGCCGTTTTCTTCGCACTCGATCTCTGGTTCTGGCACCGCAGCATCAACTACATCGGGCCCGGTCTGGCGACCCTGCTCGCCAACTTTCAGGTTTTCTTCATGCTGCTGGCGGGCGTGCTGCTGCTTCGGCAGCGACCGAGCCCGCTGCAGTTGACGGCCATACCGCTCGCATTATTCGGGCTTGGCATGATTGTCGGCTTCGACTGGCGCGGCCTGTCCGGTGACTACCGGCTCGGCGTCATATTTGGCCTGCTGACCGCTGTTGCCTACGCGGGCTACCTGCTCACCATGCGCAGCGCCCGTGCCGGGTCACCGCACCCGGTGCCCGCACGGGAAATCGCGATTATTTCAGTCGGTTCGGCGCTCTTGCTCGGCCTATCTGCGCTTGCCGAGGGCGAGTCGTTGGCGATTCCGACGGCGGTGGACGCTGCATGGCTGCTTGGCTACGGGCTTCTGTCGCATAGTCTCGGCCTGATGTTCATCGCCAGCAGTCTGCCCAATGTATCGACGCTCGAAGCCGGTCTCGCACTGCTGGTACAGCCGCCACTGAGCTTTCTGTGGGACGTGTTGTTTTTCTCCCGGCCGATGACGGTGCTGGAGCTTACTGGCGCGGCTATTGCGCTGCTTGCGATCTATCTCGGATCCCGGCCGGGCTCAAAGAACGTCTAGCGCAGCCGGCAAAATGCCGATTTCGAAATCTTTTTGCAGCGGCTGAACTTCACCGTCGAGCTGGGATGGCAGGGGCGCGACCGCACGGATGTGGACCGAGCGGACGCTCTCGTGCCGTATCTCTGGCTTACCCATGTGCTTACCCCGTATGAGCGCAGGTAACAGCGACAGGATACGGAGGCGAGAAACCGGGTCTGCGATCAAGAGCTCGAATTTGCCGTCGGCATTGTCAGCTATCGGCGCAATATGAAACATGCCTCCGACCCAAGGCCCGTTGCTGATGCTGGCCAGGGTGACCGGGCCAACAAAGCGATAGTCACCGGCCGTGATCGACAGTTCGGGCGTAGGAATTCCGTCGGCCATGCAGCGAAGAACTGCAAGGAGGTATACCAGGTCGCCTTTCGGCCAGTGGTACGCGCGCGCGGCCCGGGTAACCCTGGCGTCGAAACCAATGCCGGCACCATTCGCGAAAAACCGATCGTTCATGCGGCCGACATCAATCCGGCGCAAAGGAGTGCCCGTCGCCAGCCGTTTTGCGAGCTGCTCCGTGGCGTGCTGCCAGTCGAGCGATATCGAGCAGGCTTTGGCAAAGTCGTTGCCTGTACCCGTCGGTATCAGACCGAGTGCGGCGGTGCCACCAGCTCTCATTATCCCATTGACGGCTTCATGAACGCTGCCATCGCCGCCTGCGACTACGATTCTGTCAACGCCAGAGAGCGCGATCGAATGAATTTGATCCTCGAGGTCACCCTCTGATCGACTGAGACGCAATTCCGTAGCGATATCGGCCCGTGCGAAAATCGTCCGCAATCGATCTACGCGCCGTGCTGCCCGGCCACGGCCGGCAGCCGGATTGACGAACAGCGGAATTGTGTCGCTTGGCATAGTGTTGCCACGGAACCTCGTATGCCGATGCTACAATGCCTGCGTTGCCCCACGCAAAAACGGAACACCGCATGCTGGAACTCGGCGTCAAATTTCTCATCAGTTATTTCATCGGTTCGGTGATGGGAGCGATGGTCGTCGGCAAGCTGCGCGGTGGAGTCGATATTCGGACCATGGGCAGCGGCAACGCGGGCGGCACAAACGCCTTGCGCACCCAGGGTCTGGTTTTCGCAATCGCTGTCGTCGTTATCGACATTGGCAAGGGGATCATCGGCGCCGGGCTTGTTCCCGAACTGGAGTTACCGTTTGTTGCGAGAGATCCCGAGATCTCGAGAACCTGGCTCGCGCTCTGCTGTTCCACCGCCGCCATCCTCGGACATGTCTGGCCGATCTACCACCGGTTTCGAGGTGGCAAGGGAGCGGCAACGTTCATCGGCACGCTGCTCGTGGTCGCACCGACGCTGATTCTGCCGCTGCTATCCGTCTGGTCGATTGTCTTGATCTTGTCCGGCTTTGTCGGGCTGGCGACGATGTCGGCCGCAGTGTCGCTGCCGCTGTGGATTGCATTCACGCGCCTGCCGGCGGATCAGCCGCTGTTCATTTACTGTGCGGTTATCGCGGGATTCATTATTTACTGGCATCGCTCTAACCTGCAGCGCATGCGTGCAGGCATCGAAAACCGCAACAACCGGGTAATGCTGTTCAGCCGCCAGCGCAGCGCGAGCAACGATGAGCAGTCTTGATGTGGATTCATTGCGGCAATCGCTCCCCGCGTTTGCAGCGTCGAGACTCGATGCGCTGGAGGTCTTTGGCCGAATAGAGTCAACGAACACGCACCTGCTTGCCAAGTCTCCTCCCGGGATCGGCCGCTGTCATGTCGCGATCGCGGACCATCAGACTGCCGGCCGCGGTCGTCATAACCGCCGCTGGCTTTCGCCTCCCGGGGCCGGGCTGTACCTGTCGCTTGCCTACACGTTTGCTAAACAGCCGAAGCAGTTTCCAGGACTCACCCTGGCGCTGGGGGTTGGAATCGTCAGCGCGTTGCGGGAGTTGAAGATCGAAGGTGTCAGCTTGAAATGGCCGAATGACATTGTCGCGCTCGATGGCAAGCTCGGTGGATTGCTGACCGAAGTAAGAACTGGCACGGGCAAGACGGTTACTGTGGTTACAGGAGTTGGCATCAATATCGAGTTGCCGGAGTCGATGGATTTTGGCGCCGAGTCGGCCTGGGCCCATCGTGTCATTGATCTCAAGACAATTGCCACCGGTCATCCTCCGCGCGAAACGATAGCGGCAAAGTTTATCGATGCATTGTGCTTGGCGATGACCGACTTCGCGGCCCAGGGGTTTGTCGCTTTCGCTGACGACTGGCGCAAGCACGACTGGCTTTATGGGCGGGACATTATGGTCGACCTGGCGGGCCGGCAGATATCCGGTATTGCTGCCGGGGTCGATAGCGACGGCGCGCTGCTCGTCGATACCGAAAATTCGCAGGCGCGCGTGATTTCCGGGTCAGTTGTCGTGAACGGCTGAAACAGGCGGTTTCGATGAAAGCATTGTTACTGGACATCGGCAATTCCCGGCTTAAGTGGGGCGTGCTCGAAGACGGCGCGATCCATCGGACAGGTCATATCGCGCAGGATGCAATCAAGAGCCAGGGACTGTCGGCGCTGACGTCAAAACTGCCCCGGCGTGTCGACACCGTGCTGGCAAGCAATGTTGCCGGCCCAAGTTTTGCGACCCGACTGTCTGGAGTTGTTGGCATGCACTGCGGATGCGATATGCAATTCGCGCATTCGGAAAAGCAGGCTTGCGGCATAACGAACAGTTATCGGCAGCCGCGCCGAATGGGTGTCGATCGCTGGGTTGCCATGATCGGCGCTTGGGCAGAGGTGCAAGCAGCATGCGTTATCGTCGATGCCGGTACGGCGGTCACGATCGACGTGCTCGATGACGAAGGCCAGCATCTCGGTGGCCAGATATTTCCGGGCGTCGCGCTGATGACCTCGGTTTTGGCTTCGCAAACCAGCGACATTTCTCCGGTACTTCCAAGACGGACGGCGCAGGCGAGCGGCATGTCGATGTTTGCGAGCAGCACATCACGCGCGGTCGAACAGGGCTCGATTAATGCGGTTGTCGGCGCGATAGAACGTGCTTTATGGACCCTCGACGACAACGGGTACGCGCCGGAGGTCTTCTTGACCGGTGGAGATGCCTCGCGCATTCTTGGGTCGCTGGACGAAGAGGCGTTACACCGTCCAAACCTGGTTCTGCAAGGGTTGGCGCAACTCCTGGAAAGCCGTCAATGAAAAATCTGCTGTTGCTGTTGTTGCTTGCGAATATTCTCTACTTCATGTGGGGCTTGCTTGCCGACGACGTGGATCGGCCTGGCGTAGTTGTTGTTGAAGAGTCCGAATTCGGTCCACCACTGTCGATGGTGGCGGGTCGTGATGCCGAGGGTGATGCCAGTGTCGGTGCCGTGCTTGGCTCGGGCGAGCCATCCGATCTGGCAGCGGTAGTCGGCCGCTCCTGCGTGAGCATAGGTCCTTTCAAGGTCAATACTGACGCCGAAACCGCGCTGGCTGAATACGCCGGCGAAGGTATGCAAACAGGCCTTCGCTCGGTACAGGGGCAGATCTTTGTCGGCTACTGGGTTCGGATTCGAAACATCCCCGACCGTGTGGCGGGCAGGCAGATGCTCGACACGCTTGGGGAGGGCGGCTTAACGGATGCTTACATGCCGCCGATCGATGAAGACGGGCTGAGTATTTCGCTCGGCCTGTTCGGAGACATTGACAGGGCTGAACGGGTCGAGCTGCAGGCGAAGTCGCTCGGGTTACCGGCCGGCGCGATGGTTGAGAGATACGGTGAAGAAAAAGTGTTGCGGCGAGATGCTGCGACCTGCCCAAAGTCCAACTAGGCGAAGCGTCGGTAAAGCCTTGTCAGGAAGCCGTGAAAAGCGAATAATCCCATTCCGTAGCCGGCATAGCTCAGTTGGTAGAGCAACTGATTTGTAATCAGTAGGTCCCGAGTTCGACTCTTGGTGCCGGCACCAACAAATTCAACAAGATACGGACTCCACGCGAGTCCGATTTTGATTGGCGTAGCAGCACGGGTAGCGTTTTGGCTAAATTTCGCATTGTTTCGCTCTCAAGCGAAAATAAGCCAGATCGGCCTTAATCCCATCAATCTGACCCTCAAGAAACGCTGCCTCGATTAAGTCCAGCAACTCCTAAACAACTGGTCTGCTTGCTTCGAGTAATTCCTGCATCCGGACATCCTGATGCCGGCCCTCCCGGGCATCCAGCCCGCAAAAAACCGCGCCCTTGAATAGGGTTTTAGTCGCCACCTTTTCCAGCAGTTCGGAGGGGTGGTTTGATCACTTTTCCTTATCGAAGCAGAAGCCTGGATCTTGAGTGAATAGACCCCTTGTCAGCGGGTTTTCCAGTGCCTGCAAAGTGAGAACTAGCGCAAAGATACTGTGGTGCCTCATGTCTAGAGTGAAAAAAACACAACCGGGAGAATTAGAGTGGCTGACAGGGCAGGAAGTTGGTGGGCGTTTGGCCTCGGTGGGGCATCGTTTGGAATTTTCATGATGATGGTTCCAATAAAGATCCTGACGACTGTGTTAATGGCCGTTGGCGCTGCCTGTATATGGGTTGCGATGTATTGGCTTGCCGTTGTTCTTGTTACGAGAAAGACGTTGGTCAAGAAAAGACACTGGAGTCGAAGTTACCTGACTAAGCTTGTCAGCGGGTTTTCTAGTGCCTGAATGAAGCCCTGTTTTAGCTGCGGTCGGAGCAAATTTGGCCTCAGCGAGAATAGCCACAAGGTTTCGGTTAGCGCCCGCAAAAGTGGCCTGGCCCCCGAGTCGGACTCGTTACACGGGGCGGGTCAGTTAGCTGCCGTCGATGTCGAGCGATGTCAGGTGATCTGAAAGTCCGCCATGGGGAAAGCAGACATTAAGGCAGGTCGCATGTCCGCTTACCATGCAAAAGCCGACATTCAGCCAAACTTGTTCTGAAGGGCCGCTTTTGACCCTAGGCGGCTATCCGTCTGGCAAACGTTATTGAGTACCCAGTTCGTCATCGTCGTCGGCAATTGCGATCACGACCGCGCCGAGGCGTTGCTCAGTCTCGACACGGTTATGCGCATGAACGGCCTGCTCCATTGGGTAGACTTTGTCCACGATTGACTTGATCTTCCGATTCTCAATCATCTCCTTGAGCGCCAACAATTCCTCTCTGGATTCTTTCGCAAATGCAAACTTGGCAGTTTTGCCGCTAAACCGGCTTATAAAGATTGATCGAAACATGACAGAAAGGCGGGGATTTGCCGTTAAATAGCGTCCGTTGGCATTGAGCGCCCTGATGCTCGCGGTAAAGGAGTTACCGGCAACCACGTCGAAAATGACATCAAAAGTTCGGCCCATGGCTGCGAAGCTCTCTTTCGTATAGTCAATGAAGTGGTTAGCGCCCATACGCTTTAACAGGTCTTCCTTAATGCTGCTGTCAACGGCTGTGACTTCGCCTCCCATTGATATTGCGATCTGAACTGCATGCGTTCCGATGCTGCCTCCAGCACCATTGATCAACACTTTGTCTCCTGCCTGAATACTTGCGAGGCGCATGAAGTGGAGTGCATTTAGTCCGCCCAGTGGTACCGCTGCTGCGTCCGAAAAACTCATGTTTATGGGTTTGCTGACGATAGCGCCGTTTGCTGGTAAGGCGACGTACTCGCCATAGGCACCGAGCTTTAGACCAGCCGCGCCAAACACCGGGTCACCCCTGGAAAATCCGGTGACGTCCTTTCCGACCGCTTCAATCTGTCCAGAGAAATAGCCACCCAGGATTTGTCGCTTTGGCTTTCTTATTCCCAATACGATCCGCAAGGGTAGCCAGAACCATTTAACAGCAAATTTGAAGCTGCGCATCTCGCAGTCAGATTTTGTCGCCTCTGCCGCCCGTACCTTAATCAGAACTTCATCGTCTTTCGGTACGGGTTTTTCCACCTCCTCGATGCGAAGTACATCAGGCGGTCCATATTTTGAATAGGTAATGGCCTTCAAGTGCTTGGCGAGCGTCTCGCGAGTTGGATCGGCCGGCAAGCTTATCATTGTCTGCCACCCACCGGCTGCTTTACCCCCTGAACCGGACATTGGGCTAGTATTGGTCTGAAGGGCCGCTACTGACCGTTGCGGTCGTTGGCTATTCGATGGTCATGTATCCCAAAGGAGATGCTGAATACAGCGGTTGTACATGAACTGGGAAGCAATAAGTGCGGTTGCAGAAATAATCGGCGTCATAGCTGTCGTGGTTTCACTGGGTTACGTGTCCGTTCAGATCAGACAAAACACGAAGGTAGCGCGAGCTGCAACGCGCCAGGCTATCGCCGAATCAACTGAAAACCTCACCAGCGATCTGATCAGTAATGCCGAGATCGCCGAGATTTTTGTTAAGCACATGAACGGTGAAGAACTGAGTCCGGTCGAGAATCTGCGATTGCAGGCCCGTTGTTACAGGGATATGGCGCACTGGGAGAATATCCACTATCAGTTTGCCGAGGGCATGGTGTCAAACGATCAGTGGTTAGGGTTTCGAAAAAATCTCGCTGCTTTGCTAGCAATAGATGCCTATCGTGAATACTGGGCGCACGAGTCGTTTCACTACTCGGATGCATTCCAGGCCGAAGTCGCCTCAATTTACGAAGAATCCAAAACCGATGGGGCGCCGTCAGACATTGCCTCTAGATTTCGGCAAGCCAGCGTTCGGTAATGGCCGTTAGCTGCCGTTACATTTAGCCAATTCCAGGCTGATCGGACGACCGCTATTGGGAAGATCGGACTTTCAGCCTGGTCAGAAGTCCGCTATCCGCACCAAAGCAGACATTCGCCTAGATTGGACTAAACTGTCTGCAATTGACCCGAAGCCGACATCCAGTTCAGCAGCCGCACAACCAGCTTGTTTCCGCAGCGAACGGTCTACATTCATCTCATGTAACCAATCCATGTCGGCCGAACTATAAGTATTGGACCACCGTTAGGAAGGACGGCTTTCAATGAGCGAATTATATGAGACTTGACTCGGCTCGAAATTTTGATTCACGTCCTATAGACCGAACTCCCTGTCGTCGGATGCGCTAAATGAAGAAGATATTCCTTGTATGCCTATGGTTGGCATTGTCGAGTCAGGCTTCTTACTCAGACGAGGGTCGACGGCCCCAGTCTTCCGATATGTCGTCGGATGGCACCGACTCACTGACCATCACATTCAGGGCAGGTTCAGAGACTGGGTTCAGTGATGATGAAAAGCAACTGATTACAGACTTGATAAGGCGCGCTGAGCAGGAAGTGAGCGCACTATTGCCTACACTACCTGATGTGATTGAGGTCACTGCAATGGTTATCGACAGAAACGTCGATATCGTCGGCGGCGTTACCGGTCGGGCCGATGCGCCAGGCAAAGTTCTGATTGAGATTTCCAGCGTTTTCCCCGGAGGAATTACTGCCGCCGCCCAAAGCGCTTTATCGTCCACGATCTTCCACGAGTTCCACCATTTAGATCGTGGCTGGACTATTCACGGAAACAAGTTCGGACCAGGCATCCCTATTGCAGCTGTCAATGAAGGTTTGGCCAGTGTATTTGCCGAACAATACACAGGCGTTTATTTTGAGGCGGCATATAGCTATCCCGAGAATGCGGCTGAATGGTTGGAGGAGGTATTAGCGCTGCCTGTGGACGCTGATTACTCTACCTGGATGATGGGTGGGCACCCTGATGGCCGAAACTCCATTGGTTATCGGCTCGGTAGATATATCGTTCATCAGGCAACGACAAATTCTGGAAAAAGTGTGTTGGAACTGAGCAGCCTTGCTCCCGAGGAAATACTTAAGTTGGCCGAAACGCCACTGGCGGGCGGCAACTCACCGTAGCGTCATCCAGGCGCGGCACTTTCCGGTGGCGCTAATTCGATATCATTGAGGCGGCAGCATGACCGACGGCTGGAGAGAGACGGCTGATGATCGAATTCAGAACCCTGGACACTTCCGACCAGTCCGTCCTCTGGGGCTGGCTGCACATCGCGCTCTGGGACCCACCACCGGCCGGACTGCGGCCCCGCGAAGTGCTTCA
>JARRLL010000045.1:0-14678 GCA_037387125.1 Gammaproteobacteria bacterium
TTTTCCGGAACCGGGCGAACACGTCGGATCATTCTCACCGCGAATTTCTTGTCACACTTTTGGACCTTGGTGCATGGCTCTGCCTGCCGTCCTATGATGCCGCGTCACTCCCGGCCGTGGAGAAACGCGATGCCGCAGAAATACCCACATCGTAACCAGCTGAAATACACGAGGAAACGGTATCGCGTTCGGAATTGGAATGAGTACGAGGCCGGGCTTCGCAGGCGCGGCGACCTGACCATCGGGTTCTCGGAAGACGCACTTAGTGACTGGCATCCCCCAGCCAGCTCGAAGCCCGGCGGGCAGCAGCGGTACTCAGACACCGCCATTGAGGCTGGACTGACCGTCCGAGCGGTCTACGCTCTGGCCTTGCGGCAGACCGAAGGCTTCCTTCGCTCCGTCGCCAGGCTTCTCAAGCTCGACATTGAGATTCCCGATCACACGACTCTGTCTCGTCGGTCCTCGACCCTGAAACGACACGTGCGGCAGCCGAGCGCGGCTGATGGCTCTGTACACATTCTTATTGATAGCACAGGCTTGAAAGCGCACCGCAGCCGAACCCCTCCGCTCGATAAACGCAATCGGCGAACCTGGCGCAAGTTACATCTGGTCGTTGATCTGACAACCGCAGAGATCCTCTCATCGAAAATCACGACGCACTGCACGCGCGACTCGACACCCGTCACCGATCTACTGGCGCCCATAACTCGTGGCCTCGCCTCGGTGAGGGCGGACGGCGCTTACGACGGGGCGTCCGTCTTTCGCAGTCTGGTCGAAAACGCTATGTCGCGCGTCAAGAACGAATTCGGCGGCGCCCTTAGAAGCCGAACTATTCAAACACAGGATACGGAAGTGCGAATCGCCTGCACAGTACTGAACACAATGACGCGGCTCGGAATGGCGGACGGTCACTGTGTTAGCTGAAAAATCTACCGAACGAACCCGCTTGTCTCAAACTCTAGCCATGCAACAAGACCAAAGAATAGGCGGGGAGCGGCCGCCTGGGCCGTTGGAGGTACGATTTCCGCTACCGGCCCGTTGCAGCCCTTGGCCTCGAATCACTGGATCTTCCGGATATCCCCATCCGAAGCACGCCGCGCTGCATTTCCCTTGAACAGCGGCTAGAGAGCTTCCCCAATCTGCATCTGGTCAATGACTTTACGCTGTTCTGCAACGAGGCGGTTTCGTTCGGCCAGGGCGGCCTGGTAACGCGGCTCTGAGCGTATCTGGTCGTACAAAGGCAGCTGATCGTAAATCATCCAATTTGCAAGATGGTTATGCACCAGTTGGGTTTCGATGTGGGCCAGTGCTTTTTCGATGTCCCCAGACATCAGATTACAAAATTGCTCGTTAAAATAATCAGCATGCTTCACGAGTGTGGGCAGCTCTTCAAAATACGCGAGTGTTTGATCGAGCAAGGCGTTACCCAGCGACTTATCCCCAGTATTGGCCAAGGTCCAGGCAACCAGGCATGCGTCGCCGGGATTGCGATCAATGAGGCTTTCCCAGGCCTCGGGTTCTGTCCACTCGGGGTCTCTGGCCACAAATATCTCTCGTGCGGATTCAAGGTTGCCAATGGCCAGATGAAGCAAGCCAGCCCAGTTGGAAGCACGTTGGAAAGAGAGCGCGTTGCCGCTGGCCCGGTTCCACGCGTCACGGACGCCAGCAGCATTCCCCCGAGCGTGGTTGATATGCAAATCCAAAATCTCCAATGCCCAGTGCCGAGCGTTAGTGTCGGCCAGTTTCTGCCGGTATCGTATTGCGCTCTCCAGATCACCCGCCTCGATCAAATACGTGCCCATGCCCATCAGTTGAACTGCCCCAGCCGGATCAATCAGAAGTGCTGCACGTAAATTCTGGATTGCAAGATCGAAACGCCCCAGGTACTGCCCATAAACAACCCCGAGACCCTGGTATCCCCTTGAAAAATCCGGGTGTGATTCAATTATTTCCTTGTATTGTTGCACCGCTCGGGAAAACTGGCCATGGCCTGCATATTGGTCCGCAAGGCTGGAACCTATGATGGCTGAAAGCGGATCCAGTTCGGCGGCTTTTTGAATAAGAGCGATCTTTTCTTCACCCCGGGAGAGGCCTTGCAGTTGACCACCGAAAAAGTGGTAAGCCGTAGCGTAGTTCGGGCTTAATTCAATGGCTCTCCTCGACGCCGCTTCCGCTTGATCGAACTTGCCTTCGTCAAAATAGATGCTGGACAGAGAGACATATGCTTCACCCAACTCGGGATCGATCTTGAGCGCACGGTCGATCGCGTCCTGCCTTATTTCAAGGGCTTCGTCAGGATTGAAACTGCCATAGATGGGGAGCAGAAAATAGGCGTCCGCCAGACCAACCCACGCAAGATCGAAGTTTGGATCAAGATCAACCGCCTTGCGAAACTCCAGGGTTGCTTGTCCCAACTTGGTTGATACCCGGGTAGCCATCAACTGCTTGCCGCGCATATAAGCGTTGTAGGCTGCCAGATCCTGAGTGGGCATGGCATTGATGCGCCGGATTTCTTGCGGCGTGAGGGTGGCCTGCAACGCGCTGGCGACCGCCTGGGATATCTCGCTTTGAATAGCGAACAGGTTTTTTGCCGTCAGTTCCCGGTCAAAGGTCTCAGCCCACAGATGTTGGTCGCTCTGTGCGTCGATGAGCTGTACATTGACGCGCACCTGGGTACCGGAGCGTTGAATGCCGCCTTCCAGGATATTCGCCCCGCCGAGTTCCCTGGCAATCTCGGGAATTTTTGTTGTGGTATCCCGGTACTCCATCCCCGACGTGCGCGAGATCACCTTCATAGATCCAATGCGTGCGATTGTGGTCAGAAGGTCATCGTGAATACCGTCGGTGAAAAATTGGTCCTCCTCACGGTTGCTGCGATTATCGAAAGGCAGCACAGCGATGGACAACCGATCAGCAGAGCTAGCTGCTTTCGCCTCCACGCTCGACTCAGGTGATCGCGTAGCCTGCTGTCGTGACGTCGATAGCTCGGTCTCCGCCAAATGTGGCGCCAAGTAGAATTTGTCGAAAAGGAGGTAGGTAACCGCCACGGCCATAAGAACAAAGATCACCCTGTTCAGTTTGCGACCGGTTCGTGCGGTAACAGATCGACGGCGGTCCACTTCTGACTCCTGCTTGATGCCTTCTGGGGTCAGTTCGAAGGCCCACGCAATGAACAGAGTTACGAAGAATCCGACCATGATGATGGCCAGGATCAGCTTTCCGCCCCATGCCGGCAACTCAAGAATCTCGCCAACAACGTCGAGTATCTGGAGTAATACCCAGGCTGCAACCGCATATGCAGCGCCGACGCGGAAGACGTTTCGGCGTTTGAGTTCGTCAAGGACCGACATCTGCGTAATCTAGCAGATAGCTCGCAGGGATGTTCCTCTTCTGGCCATCTTCTGCCTGAATGGTTAAGGGCCTTGGTGCATGGCTCCGAATTTCTACGCAGCATTACCTGCAAAACCTCGAGATAGGAACCGCAATGCCCCGAGTTTTACCCTCAACGGCACCAGCTCAAACACACTCGGAAGCACTATCGAGTCCGGAACCGGAACAAGAGAGCTCAGGCGCGGCGCCGGAGCCGGGACGCGGTTGTTGGTGCTTGCCATAGTCATGCCATTGCACCAATCTATGGGTGACAAGAAGATGCATACGTCGGACCAACGCCTGGAATTACACATCACCGTCGAGGTCAACGGCCGCGATGCCGTGGATTTGTTGCACGCGGCAGCGGGGCTGAGCAAGCAGGCAGTCAAGTCGGCGATGACCAACGGCGCCGTCTGGCTGACCCGGAAAACCAGTACCCGACGGTTACGGCGCGCCAAACGCATAATGCAGGTTGGCGACCAGCTACACCTCTATTACGACCCGAAGGTCCAGGCTGAAGTACCGCCTGAACCCAGCCTGGTGGCCGATGTCGGCGGCTATTCTGTCTGGCGCAAACCTTACGGTATGCGATCGCAGGGCTCCAAATGGGGCGATCACTGCACGATCATGCGCTGGGCGGAACAGCATCTGCAGCCGCAACGCCCGTCCTTTACGGTCCATCGGCTCGACCGCGCGGCCAACGGCCTGATCCTGGTTGCCCACTCGAAAGCATGCGCCGCAGCGTTGGCCAAGCTGTTCCGAAACCGGCAGATCGACAAGCGTTATCGTGCGGTCGTGCAGGGCGATTTCAGCAATCAGCCAGCGCCCCTGCGAATCGAGTCACCGATCGACGGCAAAACTGCGCTTAGCGAGGTGACGTTTCTGAGTCTGAACGACGATACGCAACGTTCGCTCGTGGAGGTGAAAATAGAGACCGGTCGCAAACATCAGATTCGCCGGCATCTGGCAGACGCCGGCTTTGCTATTGTGGGTGACAGGCTCTACGGGAACGGTGAACAGGATGGTTGTGACCTGCAGCTAACCGCCTCTCGACTGGCGTTTGAGTGCCCGGTGAACAATGAACCAGTGGTTTACACTTTGCCCATGCAATAGCTGCTGCCATCTCGCACGGAAGGATTGTCGCCGGCATTCGTGGTGTGGATATCGCCCGCTTTCGGGACGAACGATCACGAAAACTCATTACAGCTTCAGCAAGAAAGGACTCATTGCTGCCTGGCAATGTATTCGAAGTTACCCGCAAGGAATAGGTAATCCAGGTATACAACGCAGAGCGTAATATCAGTGAGCTCAATGATGCATTGGGCAGCGAACACATACCGCTGGGCAAACTGGCCGGACACGTTGGGTTTCCGAAGTAGCCCAGGCTCGCCTCCAGTGGAAAGTGCGCTACAGTAGCGCTGGATGCCTTGCACCTGGATCTGTACATGTGGTTATAAGGACTGGTTTAGGTGAAAGCGCACTTAATTCGAGACCGAGTTTAATCAATTCTCCCCGGAACAGCCTTGGCTCGAAATTGCATCATATTAGCTACCGCGAATAGCAATAATCTGAGCGACCTGAAGAAGAACCGCCGATGAGGGATAATAAGTGCTCCTACGCCGACTGACAGAGCACCTTAAACAACAAAACTGGACCGCGGTAGGGATTGATTTCCTGATCGTTGTACTCGGCGTATTCATGGGTATACAGGTCCAGGCCTGGTACGAGGGCCAGCGGGAGCAGAAACTTGTTCGCAACTACCTGCACCGGCTGAACGAGGATTTCTCGCTGTCGATTGCGGGTACCGAACGGACCAAGACATTCGTCACCTCGAACCTGGACAACCTCGGCATTGTATTGAGAAGCCTGCGTGACTGCGCTGTCGCCGATGGGCAAAAAGACCGGTTCGCCAACGGCTTGTTTCACATGGGTAAGCTGATTCCGGCGCAATTCGTCGACGGTACGCTCGAGGAACTGCGCGCGTCGGGACGCCTGCTCCTGGTGCAAAATGACGACCTGCGCACAGCGATTAATGAGACGGTGCGCGAGCATGAATACCAGGCGAGAGTGTGGCCAGCCCTGCAACGACGCGCAGCGTCCAGTCGCGCCTACATCACCGATAGTTTTATTTTCTGGATGAACCGCCCGGTCAATGGGTTTAGCAAAGCCACCTGGAGTGAGCTGGAAATTGACCTCATGGAAGCGTGCAAGGACCAAACCTTACTGTCGAGGCTCTCAGACCTGCACAGGGTTAGCTCTACCAGTATCGACTGGCTGGACAGGAATCTGAACAATTTCACAAACGTAAAAAAGTTGCTCGATAGGGAACTGGAGAATCACAGCCAGGCTCAATAGATTTGGGGGCAGTGTGAACCTTCCCGTAGTTCGGTAATTCAGGAACCAGGAGAAAACCGCTTGCCCGAATTAAGCCAGGCGATCCAGCAAACACGAGCCGGAGCAGAATCACACCAGATACGGTTGCCAAATGGTTCGAGGGGCTGCAGTAGGCGATGAAGATAACCGTCCTGTCGTGGAAAGGCTGAGCTCCCGGCCGGGACATGGGCTACGGAGAATTTGTGGCGGCGGATCAGGCGATCGGACACTGGTTTGGCAGGCGATGCAAGGCATCGCCATTGAGCCCCCCTGAACGACAGCGGCCACCGTTTGCGCACGGTTAGCCCGACACGGCGACGAATGTTCAGGATTCAAGACTGGAAACAAGATAAAGGCCGCTTTCTGCAAAAGGAAGCGGCCTTCTCTATTGATACTCGGGAATGATCTCAACCAGAGCTGCTGCGCTCAAGAATTCTGTCACGCCCCGAGACAGCTGCGCCAGACGCAATTGCCCGACGATCCTGCAGGTCAGTTGATCATTCCGACTACCGAACCAACGCTCGCGCCAATCGCGGCACCCTTGCTGGTGTCGCCCGCCAACGCGCCTATGCCAGCGCCAACCGCGGCACCTTTGGTAGTCGCGCAACCAACCAGGCCCGCAAGTAACAACCCAAGAACGATCTTTGTAATACGATTCATTTTCGCCACCTCCCTGTGATCAACGGCCCTTGACCATTCGTTGCCAGACAACGCCAAGCACCGGATCACCTTTGCGTCCGGGGTTGTCCGAGTACCAGCCGTCGATCTGCTCGATCGCACGATCGATGGTGCCAACATTCAGCGCCTTTTCGAACCGGTTGTTCGGCGCGTTTGGATCCAGCTTGCCGCGCTTGGTCTGCAAAGCCCGGTTCACTGCAACCGTATTGGCTACGCCAATCAGATAAGCGCGCTTTTCAGCAAGCGATGAAGCTGCCCAAAGGTGGCCATCGACGACTGGCAACTCCGCTTGTGCCGGCGCGGCGAGGCCGAGGCTGGCAGTAAAAAACACCACAGCGAACAGCGCCGTGACTATGCCCGTATGTTTCATCTATCTCCTCCCTGTAGATTTTTTGTGGCTTCCCCTCCACTCACCGGACTTTGAATCCGGCGGAAAAACTCTACACCGTCTGTGTCAGGCGCGTCATGCTGCAACACGGTAGAGCCGGCGGAGCGAGTATCGCGGCGTCGCCCGAAGGCATCGAATTCATGAGTATCGACATGCCCTGACTACACGCCGGCAGCGGCTTTCAGCCACGAACGCGAGAAAACTGAATAGGCAATGCAACGAATAGGGACAAAAACTCGCGGCTCGAATCACTGCTTCGCGGCCGTGCCCCGGTCTGTCAGTAGCAATCCCGATTGACCGGAGGCGCTTTCGGCACTAGCGTCATAGCATGTCCAGATACCGAACAACGCGAGCGTCCGTTCGCGCACCCGGGCACTCGGGTCGCTTTGCCATCCTAACCTGTCTGCTGCTGTCGGCCTGTGCCGCACCGCGGGTCGAGATCATTGAAACGGTTCACGTGCCCGAGGGCACGGTCGATACGACAAATCGCGAAATCACGCTGCAACAACATCAGGATTTTTATCTACCGGAACTTGGACTCTGGGTCAGCAACCGGTTCGCGGGCGCGCGGATGAACAGCGCCGCGCCGGGGCCCGATGGCTCATTGGTGATCGATGTCCGGCCCGAGAACTCGCCGATCAACGATTCGCCGTGGTATGGGTTCAGACTCTGGCGCGACAGCGGCGAACGGCCGGTCGACATCGTGCTGCGGTATACGGGCGGCAACCACCGTTACCCACCCAAAATCAGCAACGACGGCAAGAACTGGCGCACAATCGATCCCGACGCCGTCACGGCAACCGCGGCAGGCGAGGCGCGGTTTTCGCTCGATGTCGGCACTACACCCTTGTGGGTTGCGGCACAGGAAGTGGTTACCGGAGAAACGATCGATACCTGGCTCCACGGGCTTGCCCGGCAGGGGTGCGCCCGGCTCTCGCGCGGCGGATTTTCCACACAGGGAGCGCCGATACCCAAAGCCGCCATCGGCACGCCTGGACGCCCGGCAGTAGTGGTGCTCGGGCGCCAGCACCCGCCCGAGGTTACCGGCGTCCTCGCGCTGTTTTCGTTCATCGAGACTGTTTGCGACGACAGCGACCTGGCGAAACGCTTCCGCGACAACTTCGCGGTCGTTGTCTATCCACTGATGAACCCGGACGGCGTGCGCGAGGGACACTGGCGGCACAACATCAATGGTGTGGATACCAATCGCGACTGGCAGCACTTCCGCCAGCCCGAGCCACGCGCAATTCGCGATGATCTGCTCGCCACCGATCTCGTCGACGTGGTGTTTGCCCTCGACTTCCATTCAACGCAGAAAGACATCTTCTACGTGCTCGAGGAAAGCGAAGGCCCCGAAGACTACCGGCTCATGATCGAGTGGATTACCGCAATTGCCGATCGCGTCGACGGTTATCATTGCCTGGTACAACCGGTGTCGAGCAAAGTGCCGGGATCCAGTGTATGGATGGGCGAAGCGCTCGATACGCCTTCCGCCACCTATGAGGTCGGCGACGACACGCCGCGTGAGCGTATCCACACCGTCGCCACGGCCGCCGCACAGGCAATGATGGAACTGCTGCTGCGTGACCGAAGCGACTGACAGATCACGCCCGGCAGCGTCACCTGCGCAATTGGCATTGGTGCCTCAGGCCGTACCGATTCCACCTTTCGATGCGTAATATCGGCATTCGCGCCGCGCCGTATCGTTTCGCATGAAATGAAAGCCGGTTTAACGGCGCCAACCAATCATGGTCATTGTTCGTGAAACGGTAGTTCTTCTGCACCAATCGAAGTGATGTGGCTCACCAGATCGGATGCAGCCCCGACAAGCGCGATGTATCCGAGCATGACCAGCATTGCCCTGATGCCTGCAACACGCCGATTCACCTGGTACACGCGGCGGACCGAAATCACGAAGTTGGACAACAGAAGAAAGAGCAGCAGCAACTGCAAGGCTAACGGCAACCAGTGCCGGTCGGCCGCCTGTTCAAGAGGCAACAGGAACGCCAGCAAAATGTAGGCTGCGCTGTGCAGATGCAACGAGTGAATCAAATGATCGAAATACAAACGCTGGCGAAACGCGGCTTTCAAAAATAGCGCGAAAACCGGCAGCAGTACGAACATCAGACGGGGAAGGTCGTCGCTTACAAAGCGGGCCTGGCCAGCGGCATCCGCGGCCACGGTTCGGCCTTCCGTGAGCAGCGCTCCCTGCCCTACCACCCAGCCGGCAACGATAAAAAACAACACGCTGATAACGAGATATAAGCGAAACGGCGGTGTATACAGTTTGCGTTTGCCAGCCAGGAATTCGCTGGTCAGCACACCGGGTCTGCGAAACAGCGTCCATAGGGTGCGAAACGCGCGCCCGTCGACGTCGAAGGTCTCGCGCACTACTTCACCAAGCAAGTCGGGGAGCGGGCGTTCCAGATCGAGGTCTTTCTGGCCACAGTTGGGACAGAAGCTGGCCTCGAGCGGCGTGTCGCAGTTTCTACAGTTTGTCATCCGATCGAAGTATAGCCGCCGGAGGTGGGCCTCGAGCGGCAAATTCAATGTGCAGACCTCCGCTCATTCGAAAACTCCGGGTCCGGTACGCAGCGACAGTATCGCCACGAATACGGGTTCACCACGCCGCGTAATGACATGGAGGTCGAACGGCAGCAGGCACCGATCCCGGCAAGCGGAGGATTGGTGCGGTTCGAGGAGGTAAACTCAGCGTGACATGCCAGATGCCGGTGAGGGGGCGCTATTGCGATCGGCCGGTCTGCCCCGAAGATACGACACTGCCCATGCAAGGGAGAATCCGATGGCTAAACTCAAGTCTCCACACAGACCCGCGACACCCGAAGATGCCCATGCACTGGCCGAGTTGCTAAACATGGCCGGCGACGGAATGCCCGAGTACCTGTGGGAGGGAATGGCCGAGCCCGATCAGACCGCCTGGGATGTCGGCCGTTATCGGGCCAGTAACAAGGAAAAAGGCTTTTATCTCAATGCGACCGTCCGCGAAGAGGATGGCCGCGTTGTCGCCGCCCTGATCGGATACCCGTTGCCACGCGATCCCGAACCGGTCGACTACGTCAGCATGCCTTCCATGTTCGTGCCACTGCAGCAACTCGAGGAACTCGTCCCCGGCACCTGGTATGTAAACGTGCTCGCCACCTACCCGGAACACCGCGGCAAGGGATACGGCCAGACCCTGCTGGACATCGCCACGGACAAAGCCCGCACGACCGGCAGATCCGGACTCAGCCTGATAGTCTCGGACAGCAACACGGGCGCGCGCCGGTTGTATGAGCGGTATGGATTCAGCGAAATTGCCACCAAGCCGATGGTCAAGGAAAACTGGGAGAACGCAGGACAGAACTGGGTGTTGCTGGCCATGGATATCTGACGGCTTTACGTCCGCGTCCGGCGACCGGCCGCAGGCCAATAATCTAACCCTGGCAGGGTTGCTGCCTGCGGCTGTCACCAGACAACAGCACACTTCGATATGCTGCGGTCTTCGCCAACTCCTATCGGCGATCGGCGCGAGGACGCAGCAGCAAAACCTGCCCCGGATAAATAAGGTCAGGGTCGGTGATGGTCGCGCGATTATCCGCGTAGATCTGGCGCCATAGCAGCGGGTCGCCGTAAATCCGCTCGGCGATTCGCCACAGAGACTCGCCACGCAACACGTGGTACTCCAGGACGGATCGGCCGGCTCCATCGCTGACGGGTGCAAAAATTCTCTGACCCGGGTAAATACGGTCCGGGTTTTCGATAAAGGTCTCGCCCACGCCGATCTCGTAGGCGGCATTATTCCGCTCCAGCAACACCGGCCAGTTTTCCGGGTCGCCGGTCAGGCGTTGCGAGATGCCCCATAGCGTATCGCCCTGGCGGACGGTATACATCAATGCCGGTTCGCCCGGACCCGCAGCAGCCGGAGCGCCGGTCTCGAGATACGGGCCCAGTCGGTCGATTATTAACGCATCAATATCCGGATCGAACGGCCCCATCGCGTTCAACATACCGAGCAGCTCCATGCCGGTTTCGTAGTCGCCACCGTTAAACTTCACCTCGGCGGCCAGTGCCAGCGCTTCTGCCAGGTCGTTGTGCCGCCCGCCCAGGCTCTCCGCTGACAACGCGGCCGGATTGGTCTCAACGAGTTCGTACAGCTCGGGTATGACCATTTCCGTTTCGCCCCGCTGCAATCCGGCGATTGCGGCATCGATGACGTCTGTTGGCGCCACCGGCGCAACCGGAGTGGGCAATTGCCCTTGATCTATGACCCCAACAGGTGCCTGCGCATCTTCATCGAGCTCCTTCTCCGGACCGGGGACCACAATGACGGGCGCCTCGGCTTCGGGCTCAATGTCCGGAACGGGGCTCACGGTGACGGGTACCTCGCCCGCGTCCCGCGCCCCGCCCAAAAATTGCGTGAGACCGACCGCAATCGCAACGAGAACAGCTACCGCCACACCTATCCATACGCCAGGTCGGCCGGATCTCTTCGCAGCGGTCGCCACGCCGGAGACGGTGTTGCCAGGCGGCGGCGGGGTGGCGGAGACCGCTACTGGCGCCTCCGGCTCGGCGGCAGTCCCCGCCGCAGGCGGTTGCGGCTTCTCAGCCACCTCAGCGCGCTGCGGCCCAGTCTCGCCATCCTCCACCGTCGCTGGCGCCATATCGAACAGGCGCCCGTCCGGTGTGCGCATGTGCAGCGCCGGCGCGCCCCACTCCACCTCGTAACCGCGCGCATACAGAAATGCGCGCGCCGAGTTCAGCGCGGCGTCCACCGGCTGACCTGATGCGAGATAGCGATAGAAATGCCGCGACAGCGCGACTGCCGCCTTGTCAGGTATCGGAAACTGCATCGCCACTACTGCCGGAATGCCGCGCCGTATCAGACTCTGAGCGACTCCGCCGAACGGGTCGCTGCGCGATGCGGTCGCACCCATGCAACTGTTCAGGAACACCAGCCGCAACGAGGTCAGGTGATTTCGCAGCAACATTGCAAGCTGGCGCCCGGCAATTACATCGGACGTGCCCGGGGACGTATCCGACTCCAGTATCAGCACGCCCTCATCGCCGGAGAAATCGCCATGGCCGATGAAGTGCAGAGCGTGCGGCCGGTTTTTCAGTAGCGCATTGTCGAGGCTTTCGAGCGTTGCGTGTTGCAACCGTTCAATACGAACCGCACCGCTGCCAGTGAGTTCGTCAAGCGCCCTGTCCAGATGAGCAATTTCTTCCCCTACCTCCAGCCCGGGCCGGTCGCCGGGTGCCGCTACCGCGATCAGCAACCGCAATGGCCGCTCGGCAGCCAGGCTCGGCAACGGTTCGTCCACGTCGAGCCACCGGACCACCGGTTTCATCCGGTCGGAAAACAGGAAGTCGTCCTTGGCCGGGCTATACAAGAACTCCCACGGAAGCCGTGCGAGCTCAGGCGCGTCGGTGGTATTTATCACGAACCGTACGCCCTCGCCGCGTTGCGGATCGATGGTGCGCAGGCTGTCGGCCAGTCGCCCTCCGAGCGCCGAGTCGAACAATGCCGCATACAATGCCTTGCCGGCCTCGCGTGCGTCCTCGGGTCGCGGCAACAACGCATCGACATCAACACCACCGGTTGCGCGCCGCGCCGACCCTTCGATCCGCCGCGCGTTTGCCCACAGCGCGTTTTCCAGGCCCGGGGCGTCGAGCGACCAGGCATCCGAGCCACCCGCTCCCGCCGGCGACTCAGGCACGGATATCGAATACCCACCTGCACCGCCCCCACCGAACCGCAACTGCACCGAGCGATACCGGACACCGCTGGACTCTGCTGGCGCTAAATCGACCGGCGCTGACGCAGCTGGCTGGCCTTGCGCTCGGGCCCGGTCCTCTACTTCTATAACGACCTCGGCGACCAGGTTTCCCTCGGCCTGCATCACGGTCAGCGAACGCAGGTAAGCCGGCACGTCTTCGATGGGCGTGCTGACGAGTTCCACCGGCAGCACATGCCATCCAGGCGTTGGCCACTTCCGGCTCGCGAGTTTCAGCTCGGTACGCGAATAACGCCCGTCGGCGACGGATTCCGGCGAGATCAGGAAAACAAAGAGATCGGACTCTTCGATCGCGTTACGAATGTAATCGTCGAAGCTGCGCCCGGCCGGCAGGTCCTCCCTGTCGAAAAACACTTCATGCCCAAGCGCCTGCAGTCGACAGCAAAGGTCTTCAGCGGTCGGCCTGTGGTCAGAGGCGTAGGACAGGAATATTTTCAAACCGGGCCTCGCAGTTCGCGGCCATCTGGCGCGCACCGTCCAGAGTATAGCCAACACTCAGTACGAAAATCGGATAAATCCCGTTCAGATCGCGGGCACAAATTCAATTTGCAACCACCCCGCGCTTGCCAACGGTTGCAAAACCGACTTGCCGGCATGCCGGCACATGACACCGTCAGCGCACGATTACATTCGGAAATGCGCAAACCGTGCTGGCGAATACTCACCGATATCGAACCCGCGCGGTTGACCCATGATCTTGTCCGCAAGCGCCTTCGCCGACCCGGCCGCGAGGGTCCAGCCAAGCGGTCCGTGGCCGGTATTTAGAAACAGACTCCCGATTGACGTTGCCCCGATCAACGGCACACCGTCGGCGGACATCGGGCGCAGCCCTGTCCACGCCTGTACCGGCGCTGCATCGAGCGATGCCGCGATTTCCGGATAGGTTTGCCGCAACAGATAGCGCAGGTTATCGATACGCTGTGGACGGAGTGTCCGGTCGAAACCGGCAAATTCCGCAGTACCCGCCACCCGCAGCCGGTGTCCCAGCGGCACCACCACCGCGTGCAACGCATCGTCAACAACCGGCAGACGCGGACGCTGCTGCAAACCTTCCACGGGTAGCGTAATCGAATATCCCTTTGCCGGCCTCACCGGAAGCCGAAGCCCCAATGGCCGCAACAACTGTGTGCTGTAACTTCCGGCAGCCAGGACATAAACATCGGCCTCGAGCACGCCCTGCGCCGTTACCACGCCGGTCATCCGACCGCCCTGCTTGCGCAGCGACTCGACCTCCAGGCCAAAACGCAGAGTTACGCCCAAGCGTCGCAGCACTTCAGCCACGGCACAACAAAACCTGTGGGCATCACCGCTTTCGTCATCAGGAAAAAACAGGCTGCCCGCAACCTCATCCGCGACAGGCGCAAGAGCCGGTTCAAGCGCTACGGTCGCGGCACGATCCAGCGTTTGAAACGCGACGCCATGCGGCACAAGCGACTCCGCCATGGCAGTCGCCTGTTCCAGCGCAGCCGTATCGCGCAGCAGTTTCAGCGAGCCTGAACATGCACCGTCATAGGCGAATTCGTATTCATCGCGCAATCCGGCCATTACAGACAGGGAGTAATTTGCCAGCCGGACATTGCGCAACAGGTTTTCGCGGAAGCATTGCGGCCGCGACTGGCGCAGAAAAGCAATACCCCAGGCTCCCAACGCAGGCAATGCGTGCGGCCGCAACAGTACGGGAGCGGATTCGCGGCCTATCCAGCGCAACATCTTGCCGAGTATGCCGGGCGCGTTCCACGGGTCGGCCATGCTCGGCGTCAATAATCCACCGTTGGCAAAGCTGGTCTCGGCACCGGGGCCATCTGCCCTGTCGACAACGACAACTTCAGCGCCATGGCGGCGCAAAAACAACGCCGTCGTCAGGCCAATCAATCCCGCCCCGATGACTACCGCACGCATGCGCCACCCCTCACGCACCGACGATTCCAGCATGGTCCGGACGCAAAAAAAGACCCCGCCGCGGCGGGGCCCGTATTACAGCCAGAGAACATGGTTACGGCCGCGTTACTTCAGGGTGATTTCCCGCATGTAGTACATGCCGGTGATCTCTCGCATCGCAGGATAGTTCTTCTGCG
>JARRLL010000046.1:0-37064 GCA_037387125.1 Gammaproteobacteria bacterium
CAGAGGTGGCGCTGGCCGGGATATGGAAAAAATTATTGGCCGTGGAGTCCGTTTATCTAGACGACAACTTTTTTGACCTGGGTGGACACTCGCTACTGACAATCAAGCTTATTCAGGAAATCGAAAAGGCAACAGGAGAGCGCCTGACAATTGCGGACGTATTCGAAAACCCGACGATCGGCGAGTTAGCGACGCTATTCGAAGCCACCGACTGGAAAGCACCGGCCGATATTCATCGGAGTGCACTTCAGGTCATTATGGATAAATTTACACTCTGGTTTACCCGCCCGTAATCAGGCGATTGCAGCAAAGCGCATAGCCGCACCTACTCTGTCTCAGGCGGGCGCTGTGGATTTGTCGTGAGTATAAGGGCTGGTTGCCGAGGCCACGGACTCATCGATAATATCAACGGTTTGGCTGAGCCCCGGATCCTCCATCAATTGACGATGAGTCCATGCGTCCGGAAGGGTGATTAGTTCGGCCTGCCCGATCATTTTTTCCTGCCAGAATGCGTCCCACCATTCGAAGTGCTTTTTGTCCATAACACAGTAGACGATCTTGACCTTGCAGCTGAAAGGCTTATACCCGTAACGGCGCATTGCCGGGCGCATATCCCTGATCAGTGCTGCCCAACGCAATTTCTGGGGAAGAGTCAGGTGAGCCCAAAGATAAAAACTTGTCGTGGCTTCAACAAGCTTTTTGTTAATGATATTCGTTATTGCTCGGAACAACCTGGCTATCACGAACCTAATCGCCTTAAACTTATTTTTTTCGGAGCGGATATACTGCAATGCACTTGATACTTTGCCCGGCCCATTTGACGCGCCGGCAAAATCTTCAGCATAGACAGTCGGCTCCACCAGCGTTAAATCACCGATCTCCTCACCCTGATCAAGTAACTGGCGAGCCATTTCAAAAGCAATCATACCGCCCGCAGAATAACCGCAAAGATAATACGGCCCCTTGGGCTGGACTCGTCTGACATCCTCCAAATAAACCCGCGCGTACTCCTCTATAGTGACGGGCAGTTCGTCACCCAGGTAACCGAGATTAGGGTGATACAGCAGGCTCACACCGTACAGGGGCCTGTCATTGCGAATCCGGAACGCAATTTGCAACGGCTCCCCATGCACACAAAACAAAGGCGGCGCATCACCCTTGGTTCTGATTGGCATTAAGTTCTTGAATTGAGCCATCGTTTTCTTGTTAACTTGTTCAACTAACCAACTGAACTGCGCCTAGAGTATTTTGGACTGGATTATTACGTAATCTAATACATATTAACGCATGATCCTAGCCGATAGCCATGTAGATGGCTCCATAGCCTGTCACATTTTGAGCCGACATAATACCGGCTAAAGACCAGCTCTAACGGTATTAAAAACGGCAACTTGCATACCGGAGTAGCTATAAAAGATGCGAGACCTGAATATTGCCCTGCTGCAGGCCGAACTTCATTGGGGAAACCCGCAGGCAAACCGGCAAACACTAGCCGGCATGATAGCGCAGGAGGTCAGCAGTGCGGATCTGGTCGTCTTGCCGGAGATGTTCACTACCGGTTTTACCATGGACGTGCAATCAAATGGCGAACCGCTCGATGGACAGACGGCCAATTGGCTCCAAAGTTTGGCTGTCGAGCATGACATGGCTATCTGCGGCAGCGTCATCATTCATGACGGTGATTACTTCTACAACAGGCTACTTTGGGCTGGTTCCGATGGCTCGATGCAGTTTTACGACAAGCGGCACTTATTTCGTATGGCGCAGGAACACCATCATTTCCGCGCCGGCCGCAGTCGGCTGGTTGTGGAATTACAGGGCTGGCGGATTTGCCCGCTGATCTGCTATGACTTGCGTTTCCCCGTCTGGAGCCGGGGCGCGAATGAATTTGACCTGCTCATCTACGTGGCAAACTGGCCCGCCGCGCGCGAGTCTGCATGGACAACCCTGCTTCCGGCACGGGCCGTCGAGAATCAATGCTATGTAGCCGGCGTCAATTGCGTAGGCAAAGACGATAACAATGCAACCTATTCGGGAGCCAGCCTGATCGCCGATTATTTTGGGAATGCACTCGCTACCGGCAGCGACGAAAAAGAAACGATATCTGCAACCCTAAGCCTGGAAAAACTCAACCGCTACCGCGAGAAGTTCCCTGCCTGGAAGGATGCCGACAGTTTCACTGTCGACCCCGAGCCGGGGCGAAGCTAAATATCAAGCGCCGACCTTTTTGCTGCGCATCGATATCAGCGCTTACCCCCATGTACCGATAATAAAACCCATCAACGCAAGGGATGCCACATGGTAACCGGAGTTAATTAGTATCAGTCTTATCGGGCGATGCTCGAAAAGATTGGTCGCGCCCATCGCGGTGAAAACAAATGCAAAGCCGATCAGGCTGCCCAACTGCACACCCACAAGTCCGCCGGCGCTCGGCCCCAGCAATGCCGCTAGCATCGAAGCCGCGATGAGGTGCAGCACAAAACCGGAGACGAAAGTGCCCACCGAATTACTCATTTCGCCCGAGGCCGGCCCCATTTTCAGAGCCGCACGCCAGGGTCTACCCAGAAAAAACGGTGCATACCAGATGCCGCCGAGCACATTTGCGGCGACGGTTGCCGCAAAAACGGTCAGCAGATTAATGGCATCAAAATTGGGGGTGAAATCCATGATTGAGTTCCTTTCTGTTAGCGGACTCGTGATAAAGAGCTGGATTATAGCGGTACTCGATTGACAGATTCAGTCTCATATACCATCTTGTTTATCCAGCAGAAAAAAAGCCGGCCAACGCCAAGATGAAGCGCTTACTCGTATTCCAGCATGTTCCGCACGAAATTCTGGGGACATTCAACCCTTTGCTAAAGGCGGCGGGCTTTCGCATTCGCTATTACAACTTCGGCCGAACGCCTGATGCCGTGCCGAACGTAGAAAAATATGACGGCCTGATCATTCTTGGAGGTCCGATGTGCGTCGACCAGATCGACAGCCACCCTCACCTGCTCACGGAAATCGATGCTATTCGAACCGCGATGGAGCTGCATATGCCGGTACTTGGTATTTGCCTGGGCGCCCAGCTTATCGCCACAGCGCTGGGGGCGAAGGTGCACAAAAACCGGGTAAAGGAAATCGGCTGGTATGACGTAACACCAACGCCGGAAGGAAGGCGGGACCCTTTGTTCAGCACTTTCAGCGGTACCGAGAAAATATTTCAGTGGCACGGCGACACTTTCGATATACCCCACGAAGCGGTCCATCTCGCCTCATCGCCTGCTTGTGCCAACCAGGCGTTTCGTTTTGGCGACCGCACCTACGGGCTGCAGTTTCACCTCGAAGTCGACGAAGCCCTGATCGAACGCTGGCTGAAGACGCCGGTGCACATCCGCGAGCTGGACGCGATGGAAGGCCAAATCAGTGCCGAAAATATTCGGCGCGATACGCGGCAATACATTGATCACAGCACCCAGCTGGGAAACCGGCTGTTCGGCGAATACATCAGATTGTTCAGCTCGCGCGTCCGCCGAGTCGCGCTACCGTCGCGCTAGGCCCGCGGGAATGCTGTTATTAGAATTTTTTTAGTATTCTTATCAATCAGTTACAGCAGCGATCAATCAAAGGGTTGACCTTCGCCTAGACTCCGGGGTTTAGACTCCCCACATGGCTAATAACAATCAATCCAAGACCTCAGCTCGACTCACCATCGGCCGTCTCGCCAAACAGGCAGGCGTCGGCATCGATACCGTGCGCTTTTACGAGAGGCGCGGCCTACTGCCGGAACCCGAGCGCACCATGGCAGGTTACCGCGTTTATGGCGACGATACCGCCGCACGAATACTCTTTATTCGCCGCGCCAAACGGCTCGGCTTTACACTGGACGAAATAGCCACGCTTTTGCGTCTGCAGGATCACGGCGGCAAAAAGGCCGAGGTTCGGTCTCTGACGCAACACAAACTCGACGAAATCAATGCCAAGATATCGGACCTAAAACGCATCCGGTCAGTATTGCAGGATTTATCCGCGTCCTGCTCAGGCAAAGGCAATGTCGATGGCTGCCCGATTATCGAAGCAATTTCGTCCATGCCGACTTAATGATCATGCCCTCAACTAAGACAACAAATTTGACTGCCGACCGAATGGTCTTCCCGATCACGGGCATGACCTGTGGCGCCTGTGCAGCCCGCCTGGAAAAAGCGTTCAACCGGGTTCCCGGCATCATGAAAGCCAATGTGAATTTCGCGACCGAACAGGCCGATGTCGAATGGGACTCGAATGCACTGGCGGGCAAGGACGTGGCGAAGGTGGTCGCGGGTGCCGGTTTCGGAGTTACGCCTCATCACTATTCGTTTGCGATCAGGGGAATGACTTGCAGCGCCTGTGCCAATCGTATTGAGAAGATCGTCAACAAGTTGCCGGGTGTGCTGGAAGTCCACGTTAACCTCGCGACAGATCGCGCTGATGTTTACGCGATTGGCAAAGCCATCTCTGAAACGGCACTGGGCAAGGCAGTAACGGATGCCGGCTACGAAGCATTCTTTGACAACGAGCGGTCCGCCGACTCGACTCGGCAGGCTGCTGAGCAAGCCGACCGGAAAAAATTGCGGAACGAGCTGAGGACCCTAATTGCTTCAGCCCTGCTCAGCGCGCCCCTGGTGCTTCAGATGGTCGCAATGGCGATCGATGGGGCCTTCGGCATGGCTTATGACTTTACGTTTTCTCTAAGGCCGGGAGTCGAGCTACTGCTGGCAACGCCCGTTCAGTTTATTGTCGGCGCGCGTTTTTACCTCGCGGCCTGGGGCGCGCTGAAGGCTCGCTCCGGCAACATGGACCTGCTGGTCGCCATCGGCACCACAGCGGCCTGGGCCTACAGCGTCTATTTGATGGTCAGTCTCGGCAAGGAGGCGGCCGGCCAGCTGTATTTCGAATCGTCGGCCATAATCATCACGCTGGTGCTGCTCGGTAAATTCCTGGAATCCCGCGCCAAGCGGAGCACAACCGCCGCTATACGGCAACTCATGGACTTGCGCCCCGATGTGGCGAGGGTGAGGCGCGGTAACGAGGAAGTGGAAGTAGCCGTCGACCAGGTTCGCCCGGGCGACATCGTTGTTGTACGTCCCGGAGAAAAATTGCCGATCGACGGGATAGTCTCCGAAGGCTCAAGCGACGTGGACGAATCCCTGTTAACCGGAGAAAGCATCCCCGTGCTAAAGGTCCGCGGCGACCAGGTCACGGGCGGAGCCATAAACGGAACGGGCCTGCTGATTATCGAAACGACCAAGGTAGGCGGAGACACTACCCTGTCAAAAATAATTCAACTCGTGGAAAATGCGCAGGCTGGCAAGGCCCCCGTGCAAAGACTGGTCGACAAGATCAGCGCAATATTCGTGCCCACGGTTATCGCAATCGCGCTCGCAACATTTATTGTCTCGATGCTGATTAGCGGCGATGGCGGCTCAAGCCTGATGGCGGCGGTTTCGGTGCTCGTTATCGCCTGCCCCTGCGCACTTGGCCTGGCAACCCCGACCGCGATTATGACTGGGACCGGGGCCGCCGCCAGACACGGGATCCTCGTCAAAGACATCGAATCGCTGGAGCGGGCACACAACGTCAGCGCAGTCATCTTCGACAAAACGGGCACGCTCACCGTCGGCAAACCGAGCGTGACCGAGGTAAAGGCAATAAACGTCAGCGAAAATGAACTGATCGAATTCGCGGCAGCGGTGCAAACCGGCAGCGAACACCCGTTGGCCAAAGCTGTACTTCAACTTGCTGAAAGCCGCGGCATTCGAGCCCTGCAACCGGAAAGTTTCGCAAGTCAGACCGGCAGCGGCGTGACAGGGGTCGTCAACGGCGCCGAAGTACGGATCGGCAATCGGCGATACATAGAAAGTCAGGGTACGGATACATCGGCCGGATCTTCCACGGCCGATGCATGGGAAAAGACCGGCAAATCGGTGATCTGGGTTGCAGTCTATGGCGAACTGGCAGGCATCATGGCGATTGCCGATCAACTGCGCCCGGAATCACCTGCGGCAATTGCCCTGCTTCGCGCAATGGGCATAAGAACACTGCTGATATCGGGTGACGCTCAAGTCGTTGCAAATGAAATAGGCAAACAGGCAGGTGTTGATGAGGCTCACGGAGCCGTGCTGCCGGATGAAAAGGCGAACTGGGTCGAGCGACTCGGCCGCGAAGGCCTTACGGTTGCGATGACCGGGGACGGCATTAATGATGCGCCTGCGCTCGCAGCGGCCGACGTCGGCATTGCGATGGGCACCGGCACCGACATAGCGATGGAAACGGCAGGCGTCACACTGATGCGCCCTGACCCTCGCCTGGTAGCCGGCTCCATTAGCATCAGTCGCGCAACCTGGCGCAAAATCAAACAGAATCTTTTCTGGGCGTTTATCTACAATATTATCGGTATACCGCTCGCGGCAATGGGGCTGCTCAGCCCCGCTGTAGCCGGTGCGGCAATGGCGATGAGTAGCGTTAGTGTTGTGACGAATTCCTTACTGTTGAAAAAATGGCGCCCGGATTCCTGATCAGTATACGTAGCGGCAAGAAAAACGGAGATAACGATGGAACAAGTAACTCTGAAGGTTAGCGGGATGACTTGCGGTGGATGCGTCAAAAGCATCACGAATGCACTGCAGACCAGGGACGGAATCAAGGAAACGAAAGCCGATCTGGACAATGCGACCGTAAGCGTGTCTTTCGACCCGGCAAAAATACAGGAAAGCGCTATACGCGCTGCAATCGAAGACGCGGGCTTCGACGTCGCGGCCTAAACCCGGTTCTTTGCAGCCTCGACCGCTTCCATACGCAATTCCGCCGGCATCTTGCCGGGCGAGAGCCTGCGCACGATTACGGCCAGCAACATCACGACAAAGCTCAGTCCGCCGATCAGCACGAACGGCGCATGCGGCCCGATAGAGTCGAACAAGCGGCCGCCGACACCCGCGGCGAAAAATATACCTATCGCCCCGGAGGTATTGAACATACCCATCACCGTGCCGCGCTCGCGGCGCGGCGCCTCCTGGCTTATGAGTGTCGTGGCACCGAAGAAAGCGCTGATCTGACCGATACCAAGCAAGGCAAATAAGGCGGCTGTATCTCCCTGCAAAGGCACAATACGTGAACTGTCAACCAGGATCATTGAACAGAAACCGATGGTGCTAATCGTCATACAAACCGCAACGCCCGTCACTCGGTTCAGGCGATCCATAAAAGCACCCAGCAACGCCAGCCAGATAAGCGCCGCCGTCGAGGATATTGCGAACAGCACAGCACCCTTGCTTGCCGCAAGACCCGGGTCGACGCCTGCCGAAATCGCCACGACGGTGCCCCACATCACCGTGAAGGTCCCCAGCACCACCTGGTCGCTTCGAGCAATAAAAGCACAAGCATAACTCAGCGCGACCCGTGGGTTTTTGGCTGCCATCAAGCCACCGATGATCAGCTCCTTGATGGGCGGCTTTTCACCGTGACCTGCCGGGACACCTTTTTTCAGGCCGAGCCAGTAAATAACACTCGACACGATACAAACGCTGCCAACGATGGCATGCGTAATACGACTGACGCCGAGGCTGCTGACACCCGCTTCGTTCAGCATGGGGGGCACACGTGCGGCAAACAGCACCGTAACGAGAATAACGCCAAGGCCGTTAAATACGCCGGCGACGGCCACGAGCTTGCCGCGAGAGGTATCAGCCGGGTAATCAGCCAGCATCGTCTGCAACATGCCGGTCGACGCACCGAGACCAAATGCATACAGCGCGCGATAAACGAACAATTCGGACACCGTTTCTGCGAAGGGATAAAGCAGGTAACTGACCCCCATGATCAGCATGCCTGCGGCTGCGACTTCCCTGCGTCCGATGCGGTCCGCCAACACACCAACCGCGCCGAATATCAGAATCTGCACGATCTCGGTAATAATCACGAGGTCGCCGGAGACCGTGCCCTGCTCGCTCACATCCAGGCCGAAGTTGGCGTTGAGGACGAGGCCGGTGCCTGTAGAAACGAAAGTGAGCAACCCGATGGTTGCGAAGGCGCTATAGAAAAAGATAAACAGGTTTAAGCGAGTGATGCCGGGCGCCAGCTCTATAAATCCCACGCGGATGCCGCGAGCCTGAGCCTGATTGACGGCATTGGCATCTGTCATGATTTAGTCCTTGAGCAAAATTTAATAACCAGCTGACCTTAATGGTTTTTTGGCGCTCAGGCCACTACCCCATCATGATATGTATCGACTTGGACTGCGTGTAGCTGATGACTTCTTCAAGGCACTCTTCGCGTCCGAGGCCGCTATTTTTCCAACCCGCAAAGCCAGTGCCCATGAAATGACGCCCGGTGCCATTGATCCAGATCAGGCCTGACTCTATTCGGCGCGCCGCATCCATGGCCTGCTTGAGGTCGTTGGTCCAAACCGCTGCCGTCAGGCCCATGTCCAGACAATTGGCCATCTCAATGGCTTCATCGACAGTGCGCCATTTCAACACCGCCAGCACAGGGCCGAACACCTCTTCGCGGGCAATCCGCATATCCATCGTCACATCCGCAAATACGGTGGGGCGCACCCAGTATCCGCGCTCGAATTCCGGGCCTTCCGGCCGAGCTCCGCCCGTCACCAGGCGCGCGCCGTCTTCCCGACCCGCTGCGATCAAGCCCATCACATGCGCGTAGTGCTTTTCAGAATTAACCGGCCCCATCCCCGAGTTCTTGTCGAGCGGATCCCCGACTTTGATCGCGCCGACAGTATTCTCAATTTGTTCCAGCACCTGGTCATGAATCGACTCGTGCAGCATCAACCGGCTGGTCGAGCCGCACGATTGTCCAGACCAGTTGAAGTTCATGCCTGCTACCGCAGCTTTTGCAACGGCATCGGGATCCGCATCCGGAAATGCGATAAAGGGATTCTTGCCGCCAAGCTCCAGGGTGATGTGCTTCACTCCCACCTCGGCTGCCGATCTTTGGATGGCCAGCCCGGTAGGCACTGAGCCGGTAAAGCCTATGCGGGGCACGCGCGGATGTCTGACGATGGCGTCACCAACCACGATGCCTTCGCCGGAAACAATATTAACGACTCCTGGCGGCAGCACGTCATGGCAAATCTCTGCCATCAGCGTGGCCGACAAGGGGCTCTGATCCGGCGATTTCAGCACGACGGTATTGCCCGCAATCAGCGGCGCCCCGAGGTGCGCGCCCGCGAACAGGAAGGGATGATTGAACGGCACTATTCGACCGACTACGCCGTAAGGCTGCCGCATCGTAAAATGTATATTCTCGGCCGTCGCGGGTACGCTCTCGCCCTTGATCTCTATGCCGAGTCCGGCGACGAAGTTGATGTAGCCCTGCACCAAAAAAATATCGTTATCCAGGCTCGCGATGGTGTTGCCGGTATCGGCCGCTTCCATCGGCAACACGTCGGCTGCCCGCTCTCCGATTGCGTCCGCCAACTTGCGCAACAAGGCACCGCGCTCCCAAACCGACCGGGCGCCCCATTCAAGCTGGGCTTTGGCGGCCGCCTGCACCGCACGATCGACATCAGTTACGGTACCTGCGGGCACACGGCCATGGACCTCACCCGTGGCAGGATTGACGGAATCCATCCACTTGCCGCTGTCACTCTCTGTAAATTCGCCCCCTATGTACATCGGGCGATCGCCAAATTGGGTAGTCATACCCCTACTCCCTGAAATCCGGTCTGTCGCACGGCTGGCAGTTGCTGCCGAGCATTAATGAGTGCCGCAACGATAATAGGCCGGAAGCCTCACCGCGGCGAAAACTGGCGTCTGCGTCCAACCAGCGGCGATTACGTGGTCGCTGCATTCCGGCTATCCGGGTCGAATTTGAGTACGACCAACGCGAGCACGAAAACAACCAGGTTGGCAATACCGATAAGCACGAAGGGCCCGACGCGGCTAACCTCGTCGAACAAGATGCCGCCTATTTTTGCGACCAGCAGTATGCCCAGCGCGCCGAACAGGCTGAACATACCGATAACTGCCCCCCGCCCTTTTGCCGGCGCTTCTTTACCCACCAGCGAGAGCGACGAAAGATTAGCGGCAATTTCGCCAAAACCGATCAGCACGGCCGCGAAATACATTTCCGTGCCCAGCGGATTTGCGACCAGAGCTAATGCCGTATAGCCGCCGCCGGCTACGACCATGGCGCCAATCAGTCCGATGACCCGATCAATGCGATCCAGCATAATGCCAATGATCGGCGCTGCCACCAGCGCGGCAGCCTGCACGAGGATATAAAAGGTAAAGCCTCCGGACATTGCCTCCGTAGCAGTCATACCCTGATCGCGGCCTTCGAGAAACAGCCAGGTCGTAAAAAAGGTGCTCAGCACCGCCATGTCGCCACGTGAAACGACAGCTGCGGCATACGCCAGCGCTATGCGCGGCTTGCGGGCAGCGGCAATGCCGACCCGCAGCGTCGAGAGAAAAGGCTCGCGCTGCGATACCTGCTCCGGCGCACCCTTCTTTAACCCCTTGATCACACTCAACGACACGATCAGACAGGCGCCGGCAACAGTCCAGCGGGTGTATTTGACGGCGGTCGCCGGGTCATATCCCGCATTCTGGTACCACTCCGGCAGGTTCTTGAACACGCTGGTCAGAGCGACCATACCAATGGCATTAAACAGCATCGTGGCCGCAATCATCTTGGCCCGCGAACTCTCTACCGGGTAATCATTGGCAACGGCGGCCAGCATCGCGGATGCGCCGGCGGTACCGACTGCAAATATCAGCCGGTAGATCAACAATTCTTCTTCGTTTGCCGCCAGCGGATAAAGAAAATGTCCGAGCCCGATGAACAAGAAGGCAAACATGTAGAGCGGCCGCCTGCCGATCCTGTCGGATAACGCGCCGATCGGCGCAATGCAAATCATGACGACAATTTCGTGATAGAAAGTCAGCGTACCCGCAAGCCGTCCAAAATCACTTTCCGGAACGCCGAGAATTTCGCCGAAGATCAGCGGCTGGCCGGAGTTCATGTAACTCATGACCGCGATGCCGAAAAATGACGCAAAAAACAGCGTGAACACATTCAGGCCGCTTACGCCTTTGAGAATCTTTATCGGACCCAATCTGAGGCCATATTCCTCAGTGCCCGCATATTGGTTGGCCATTTTGTTCCTTAAGTCTGTCAACACGCCGGGCTATGACTTGATTTGCCCGAGCAGGCATATTCCCCGTGTGGACGGCATCAGTCCACGACTGCAGGCCTGTCGACCGTGCAGCGGAACTTAAACTGCCACGTTAGCCCCCCGACGACGGAACAGTGCCGCTCGCGCGGAATGCCGGGGCGAAAAGCTACGGTTTGGGCCGGCACATGACTTAGAATAAGAGCTAATCCAGTAGTCTGCATAAAACTCAGGGACAACAGCATGCTCAAGAAAATTTTCCTTGGCACCCTCGCCGGAATCACGCTCATCGGCGTCGCCGGTGCCTTGTACGTCTACAGCGCAATCAACAAAGATATCGATGAACATTTCGCAGGCGTATGCACCGACTTGCCGCTGGAAGGCAGTGGCGAAGACATCCAGCTGGACCGTGATCGCGGACTGGCATTCCTCTCCGTATTCGACCGAAAGGCCGTTGCGAGCGGCGAGACTCCCGGACCGGGTGACATCATGGTAGTGGATCTCAACTCGAATCCGCCCGCCGTTCGCAGCGCGCTGGTCAGCCGGCCGGAACACATGCATCCACATGGCATCAGCATGTTCATAGACGCCGATGGGCAGCGCAGCCTGATCATGATCAACCATCCGGAGGATCGCGAAAACGGTCAGGAGACTATAGAACGTTTTGTCGAAGTCTCGCCGGGCCAATACCGATATACAGAAGGACTGCAGAGCCCTCTGATTACGCGCGCCAATGACCTGGTGGCGGTTGGCCCGCGTCAGTTCTACGTCGCACAGGATACCGGCCAGGGCACAGGTCAGACCGTAACCGATCTGGTTTATTTCGACGGCGAGGACTTTAGCGTCGTAGCCAACGACATCGAATCCGGCGGCGGTATCAACGTATCTGCCGACAATACGACGCTGTATATCGCTGAGACCAACGCCAAAGCCATTCGCGTCGCAGCGCTTAATTCGGACGATGGCTCAATAACCCAACTAAAGCGCATCGAACTCGACAGTTCCCCGGATAACATCAATGTAGCCGCAGACGGCGCACTGATCGTCGGCGCTCACTCGAATCTGATCGCACTGGTCATGCATTTCATTGCCGGCAGCGACGCGCCGACCCAGGTGCTGCGAGTCGAGCCGAACGAAGATCCGGCTATCATTGAAGAAATCTACCTGAATCGCGGCACAGAAATTTCGGCGGGCAGCGGCGCAGTCTCATACGGCAACAAATTGCTGATTGGCTCGATCACGGACAAGAAAATCCTGATCTGCGAAAGCGAGTAGCGCGAGAGGCAATACTTAGAACGAAACTTATTGCCGAAGGTTGTCGTCGAGGAACGCTCTGAATAACGAAGCCCAGCGTTCGGCTGCGGCTTCAGCCTGGGCCCAATTATTGGGGTCACCCCCATCATTCTTAGCAGCAGCGGCTTGTGAACGATCGGCGTCCGCGGCCCGCGCCAATACAGTGCCGCTCACCGAGTCGCTGAGTTCCATCAGGAAGGTAAGCCTGCCGCTCGCCACCACCGTGCGTAAACGGCCCGCAAGCGGCAAGTCGTCAGCTACCGGGGATTCCTGTAAATCTACCAGAGAGGCGCGGACACCCAGCGCATCGGGCGCAGGAGTGGCGACCACTTCGTAGTCGTCGCCAATGGCGGCAAGAAAAGCCTCGCGAAAGATAGCGCGCATACGTGCCAGGTTTTCAGGTGTGGGGGCACCTTCGCCCTCCTGGTAATAAATTTCCAGCGGATAGGGATAGAGGCGCCGATAGCGCGAAAAATCAGTCCCGGGCTTCACGTAAGCATATTCAGCGCGGCCCCCGATTACACGCTCGTAGGTCTCCACCTCGGTCGTTGTACAAGCGCCGAGCAGTCCACACAAAAGTGCCAACGCGGCGGCTGACTGACGCCAGTAGGCAGGGAGACTCAATGCATCAGCCCAGAATAATTCTGTCGAGGATGGCCGTAACCAACATCAACCCGAGTTGCGCGATCGATGCGGCAAAACTTCGCCACGCCTGCGGGATACCCGGCTTAAGATGCAGCTTGAGTGTTTCGCGCACATAGAAGAAGCCACCGATGCTCACGCCTGCGAGGTATATCCAGCTGAGGCCATAGAAGACCGGCACGATTGAAAGGGCGACGAGGGCGATGACATGGCCGAGAATGACCCAGGTGGCCGTCCGGTCATCGACGAGCACGGGCAACATCGGGACACCGGCTTTTCGATAATCACTTTTGCACGCGTAGGCCAGAGCCCAAAAATGTGGCGGTGTCCAAAGAAACAAAACAGTCGCAACGATCCAGCCTGCCGGCCCGACATTGATGTCGACGGCTGCTGCACCCGCGAGGACGGCGAAACTGCCCGCCAGTCCACCAATGACAACATTCCACCATGTCCTGCGTTTGAGCCACACCGTGTAGACGACGCCGTAACAGAACGCGCCGAGAAAGAGGTAAAACGCGGCCATGAAATTGGTCGTGAATGCCAGTGCCGTTATCGCCAGCAGTGAAATAAGGACGATTGCACCTGGCCAGTACAAGCTTGCTTCGAAACGACCCGTTACAAACGGGCGCGTTTTGGTGCGCCGCATAGTGGAATCTATATCGCGCTCGTACCACTGATTAAATGCACCCGCACTGGCCGAACACAGCAACACGGTAATACCGAGCACCAGGACCTGCCAGGCAGTCAGGTTATTAACACCATCGCTCGGCGTGACAGCAAAGCCGGCAAGCGCGCACAACATTATGAGAAAACCCAGCCGGACCTTCGCCGCCGAGTAAACAAGTTTTATAGTTTCAGCCATAATTTCAGTTAGCGGGTCTGCGCCCATTTGATGCAGGATTATCGGGCGCCTGGAAGCTCAGCCCGTTAAGGTGGGCACGATTATAACGGAATTCCTCGGCAGTCTCTGCAGGAAAAAGGCATGGCGCGGCGCAGCGCTGGCTCGGGCCGCTGCGCATTCTTCGACCGGGGCTACCCAACCCCCGGCATCGTCCAACGGCCAGAACCCCAGCTTTCATTCGACAAATAAACTATGATTATCATAAGGTTATCGATATCCGGCAGAATATAATCTAAGGTTATACCCCGATAACAACAACTACGTTCACAGCTCTCCCCCGTGTCTATACCTTTAGCGTCCCGCAAGCGCATTCCCGTATGCGACGGCGTCGTCTACACGGTGTGGCTCAAACGCAGGACAAGATCAGCACTAAAGCTGCCGAGCCTTTGTCCGCGCAGACACTTGATGAGCGGCAATCCAGGGAAGCCGCAATCGAGCATTGCAACCAATTATTCAAAAAGCTCAGTGCCGAAGAACGGGTGGCCTGGTCTTTGCAGCATTTGCCCGATCAGCAGGTATTGAGTTCAAGTTTCGGCGCACAGGCCGCCGTTTCGCTGCATATGGTGAGCAGCCAGCGGCCTGATATACCGGTCATCTTCATCGACACGGGCTACTTGTTTCCGGAAACCTACCGCTTTGTTGATGAGTTAACCGAGCGTTTGCAACTAAACCTGCACGTATACCGCAGTGAAAAAAGTCCTGCCTGGCAGGAAGCCCGCTACGGGAAGCGGTGGACACAGGGTGTTGATGGTATCGAAGCCTATAACCGCGAGAATAAAGTCGAGCCAATGGAGCGCGCCCTACGCGAACTCGGCGTGAGCACCTGGTTCGCAGGTTTACGACGCAAACAATCGCAGTCGAGGGCCGAGGCGCCGTTCCTGACATGGTCGAACGGCGACCGCTGGAAGGTCCATGCCATTGCGGACTGGACTGACCGTGACGTTTTCAAGTACCTGAACAAGCACAATCTGCCGTATCACCCATTGTGGGACAAAGGCTATGTCTCCATCGGCGACATGCACACCACCAAGTCTCTGAATGATGTGGAGTCTGCGGAAGAAACCCGCTTTTTCGGCCTGACGCGGGAATGCGGCATGCACGATATCGACATGGGCGACGTATTCCTGCCCTGAATCGCCGGGCCGTTTTTCCGCGCTGCAAACTCAGTCAGCTCGCCGCGCCAAACTCATCGTCGCACCCGCCTCGGAACGGCAGGCTGATGCCTTTGAGCAACGCATCAACCTCCGCCTGGTTTTCGTCGTTGGCCGCTCGCTGAATCAATTCGGGCGACAAATGAGGTGCGAACAGCGCCGCAAAATCAACCATATAACCGCGCAATACCGTATCACGTCGAAAACCGATCCAGGTGGTAACGCGGGGAAACAGCCCAGCCGCATCCAAGGCAACCAGATCTTTCTTGTCCTGGCATTCCCACGCCATTGCGGCCACGATACCCACGCCCATGCCCATGCGCACATAGGTCTTGATGATATCGGCATCCCTGGCGGTAAAGACTACGTTGGGTTCGAGACCCATTCGAGCGAAGGCCTTCTTGAACGACGATTCACCCGTCAGGCTGAATACATAAGTGACCAATGGATACTGCGCAAGTTTTTCCAGGGTCAGGTTGTGCCTGTCTTTCGCCAGTTCGTGAGTCTGAGGCACCAGCACGATACGATCCCATTCGTAACACGGCAGCATCACCAGGTCGGGAAACAATTCATAAGCACCGGTCGCTATCGCGAAATCGACGCGGTTCGAAGAGACCAGTTCGGCAATCTGCTCCGAGGTACCCTGATGCAGTTCAAGTTTGACTTTCGGGTAGCGGGTACGAAACGCCTGAATAACTTCAGGTAGAACGTAACGCGCCTGCGTATGGGTCGTCGCGATCGACAGCGTGCCTTCCTGCTCCTCGGACATGTCGCTGGCGAGGCTGCGGATATTTTCCACTTCGCGCAGTATCCGTCGCGCCCGGGCAATCACCTCGTGCCCGGCAGGAGTAATCGCGGAAAGACTTTTACCTTTGCGCGTAAATAACTGAATCCCCAGCTCCTGCTCAAGCAGTTTGAGCTGCTTGCTGATGCCGGGCTGGCTCGTATATAGGCGCTCGGCGGCAGCCGTGATATTGAGGCCGCTGTCCGCGATGCCCAGGAGGTAGCGAAGTTGCTGTAGAGTCATGATTTAACGCGAAAAAAGCTGCACGAGGCGCAAGATTCGGCTATATAACCATTTGTCACATAGGGCTGTCAAACTGCGCTTGGCAGCATAAGCCTAATATAGCCCGACGGCATAAGCGCAGAAAAAGATATTATTTTTTAACCATTTGCATTGTGCGAACCTGTGCGCCTCTGAAACCGAGCCCCTGACCATGGATTACCTGCCGCTGTTCACCCGCCTGACCGGGATCGATTGCCTGATCGTCGGCGGTGGCGCCGTCGCCCTGCGCAAAACCCGGCTGCTATTGCGGGCCGGCGCGCGGCTCACGGTGATGGCACCGGAAATAATCAGTGGTCTCCGGGAGCTCGGGGCGCAAGAACAAATCACTCTCGTCAATGCGACTTTCGCACCCGATAGCATCGCCGATTACCAGTTTATTGTTGCCGCCACCGGCGACGCCGAGGTCAATCGGCTGATAGCAGCCGCGGCCGCCAAAGCCATGCGTTTCTGCAACGTGGTGGACGACCGCGAACTGTCCACCGCCATCATGCCGGCGGTCGTCGACCGATCGCCCCTGCTGATCGCCGTGTCGACCGCCGGAACTTCGCCTGTACTTGCCACCATGATCCGCCAGCAACTGGAAGCAACCTACCCGCCGGCATTTGCAGGCCTTGCCAGCATGGCCGGCAAGTGGCGCACCAGGATACAGGATGAAATTGCAGACCCCGATCAACGCCGATATTTCTGGCAGGGTCTGCTGGAAGACGAACTATTGGAAAAAATCAGTGTTGGCGATCTTGCGGGTGCGGAGGGCGCTATTCATGCCGCGCTTGAAGCGGACGACCAGACTGAAGCACGCGCCGGCATAGGCTGGATCGTCGGCGCCGGCCCCGGTGACCCCGAATTACTCACCTTAAAAGCGGCACGGATACTTCGCAGTGCCGACGTGATCCTGCACGACCGGCTCGTTTCCCAGCCGGTGCTCAATATGGCGCGCCGCGACGCCGATTTTGTTTCGGTGGGGAAAACGGGCGGCAAAAAATCCATCAGCCAGACCGAAATCAACAAGCTACTCGTCGAACTGGTGCAAGCCGGTAAACGCGTTTGCAGGCTCAAGGGCGGCGATCCGTTTATATTCGGACGGGGCGGTGAGGAAATAGCCGCGCTGCACGCAGCAGGCCTCGCATGGGAAGTCGTGCCGGGCATCACCGCTGCAGCCGGCAGCGCAGCGGCGACCGGCCTGCCGCTGACCCACCGCAGCGTCGCGCGCAGTCTTGTGCTTACCACGGCGCAGGCCGCAGACGATTACGAACCCGACTGGGTAACGCTTAGCCGCGCGGGCCAAACCGTCGTTTTCTATATGGCGGTGCGCATGCTGGACACGATTTGCGAGCGCATGATCGCTGCCGGAGCACCGACCCATTGCGCGGCGGTGATAATCGAGAATGGCAGCACACCGCAACAGCGCGTAATTCGCGGTACACTCGCGACCCTGCCGGCCAGAGCCGCGGAAACGCGCATTGGCAGCCCGGCACTCCTCATTATCGGAGAAGCAGGCAGCCAGGAATGGTTCAGCGCGGGCAATGAGGAGCAAGGCGTCGAGCAGCAGGATTCAAGTCCGGACATCTGGTCTGCGGCAGCGCCAGCAGGAAGCGCGCAAAAATGACTAGCGACAAGCAAAATATTAACCGCTTGCTGGTAGCGCACAGGCTGCGCGATTCTGCAGGTCATGGAATGAGTGAAGCGCAGTCCCTGAGGTTCCGTGAACACGGCTTTTACCTGGATACCTGCTTACGCGAACTCGTTATCGTGCCCGACGGCGACTCACTGAGCCCGCAACTTTATGCGGACCCGCTGCTTGAATGGCATCGTGGCCAAAGTGCCTACAGCTTTTTATTGCAGACTGCCACGGGACTGAACAGCAACGTCCCGGGAGAAACGAACATACTCGGGCAGTTCCGTTTTGCGTGGAACGAATGGCGGCAGCGGACGTCAGCGCGCAGCGTTTACCCTTTGCAGTCCATCATGCACAGCCTGTTTGCCGACTGTAAAAGAATTCGCCGCGATTACCTGCACGGTATTGGCGGAAATTCGTACGGGTCGCTCGTGCGCAAATTGCTGGTGACCGCAAGCGACGATCGCATACTGTTCGTCGGCACAGGCAAACTGGCTCGTTCGATGACGACGTTTTTTGGCGCGTGCGAGCTGGCGGCCTGGAACCACAAACAGCCGCGCAAGCTGACTTCGGAAACGAAACTCTTTGCTGCAGCCGAGGCTTCGCGGGCAGCACACTGGGCTACCCGCATAATCATCACGTCGCCCGCCGATGATGCTAACGACGAGCTCTGGTTCACGCTGGCAGCTGGTCACAGGGACGTCGTGCATCTCGGCAGGCGCAGGGGCGAACCGGGCATATGGTCTGCGTGGTCGGGATCCGCGCGGTATTTTGACCTGGATAGCATCTTTGATTTGCGCAAACAGCAGTCCTCCGTCAGGTCGCTGCAAATTATTCGCGCACGAAATGCCTGTGAACTTGTCGCCCGGGAACACGAAGAAGACCTCCCCTTTCCCGCAATGGAACAGCGAATCTATGCTTAAACGCATCGCCAAGTGGCTGATCATCGGCCTCGTCTTGATCATCACGGGGTTGCTGGGGTTCCTGTACATCAAGGATCCGGTGGTAACGAAGCGCTTACTGACCATGGATCAGGGGCCGGAACAAACCGTCAAAGGCGGACAAAGTTTTTACGTGCCGATAATAGAGAGCAGTGAACGCAGCATCAGCGAAAGCGCACTCGCCGCTGCGATCGACTACGGAACTCAGACCGACTCTCACGCCCTGCTCGTTTACAGGAACGGCGGCCTCGAGCTCGAGTATTACTATCCGGGCCACGACGACAGCAGCATAACGCCGACGCAATCCATGCATAAGTCAGTACTGGCTATGCTCGTCGGAATCGCTATCAGGGACGGCTACATAGACAGCGTAGACGAACCGGCGGCGACTTACCTGCCCGAATGGGCTAACGATGAGCGCCGGCTCATTACTATTCGGCAAATGCTCCAGCAAGTCAGCGGCATCGATTTTGACAGCTTCAGCGCAGATATCAGCAACGGTTTTTTTCAGCTTATGCTGGGGGATGATATTCGCCCGGTCACGCTGAACAACGGCGTGCTGTTCCCACCCGACACGGAGTTCGACTACAACAGCGTTAACCCGGAAGCTCTGGGCATCATTATCGAGCGAGCGACCGGTTCTGACTATGCGGATTACCTCTCAGCAGCGCTCTGGCGGCATATAGGCGCACCGGACGCGGCCGTAACACTCGACTCCGAAAAACATCACATGGCCAGAACATTCTGCTGCCTGCAGGCGACTGCCCGGTCATGGCTGCACCTTGGTCTGCTGCATTTGCAGAACGGCAGTTTTGCGGGCAGGCAGGTCGTGCCGGCAGACTGGATGAAGCGCATTCAAACTCCAGGCGAGATTCAACCCAACTACGGCTTTCTGACCTGGCTCGGTAGCGAATGGTCCGAGCAACGCTATTACAACCGCAAAACCGGAACGAGCGTGCCGCACTCTGAACCGTTCGCCGCCCCGGATGTTATATATTTTGATGGCATGGGCGGACAACGGGTCTACGTCATTCCTTCGGCGAGCATGGTAATCGTGCGTACCGGCGCAATTGCCATGGACTGGGATGACTCGGCCCTACCGAATCTGCTGATTAATGGGATCAAAGCAACGACCGACACGTAACGAAAAAGTCGATCAGCTTAGGAAAGTAACCAAAAAAAGCCCGGCGCTGCCGGGCTTTTTTTATCTATACGTTTTTATCTGACCCATCAATCACGAAGCAGCCGCAAAAACTCTTCACGAGTCTGAGCCTGCTCGCGGAAATTACCCAACATGCATGAAGTAGTCATGATCGAATTTTGTTTTTCTACACCGCGCATCATCATGCACATGTGCTTGGCTTCGATCACAACGCCTACACCCTTGGCGTTGATAGCCGTGTTTACGCAATCGGCGATCTGCTTGGTGAGAACTTCCTGAATCTGCAGGCGACGCGCGAAGAGGTCGACGATTCTGGCTATTTTCGACAACCCAATCACCTTACCTTGCGGCAAGTAGGCAACGTGTGCCTTGCCGATGAACGGCAACATGTGATGCTCGCACATCGAATAAAGTTCGATATTTCGGACGATCACCATCTCGTCGGTATCGGATGTGAAAATCGCCTTGTTGACGATTTCATCGACATCCTGCCGGTATCCGCGCGTAAGAAACTCAAATGCCTTGGCGGCGCGTTCCGGAGTCTTTAAAAGGCCTTCCCGGTTAGGGTCTTCGCCCACTGCCTCGATTATTGCTTTCCAGTGTTGTTCCATGTCTCGCCGCCTGGCTCCTGATTTGGCTCTACGATGGGGACGCAGAGTGACATCAGTACGCTTTCTTGTCCAGCCGTAAGGGCAACGTCAGGTCTAAGCCGCGGCTAAAATAGCGCTGCGATTGTTATTGTCAAATATCGCGGGGCTACAGGCGCCCCTATCACGGCACACTTGCTCAGCATGGCGCTCAGCATTGCTGAAGAAGGAATAGTCGTAAAAACTTACGGCCATCAGCCAAATCGCACGGTTCAGTTTGGACGACTTTCGCCAACCGCTGGCTGCAAGTCGGTTATTCCGGCTAAGGACCTGAAATAGCTATGGAGGGCATCGATCTCTTCGTCTGTCATCGCGGTGTACCGGTATTTCGAAACATCGACCATGTGATAGTCAATTTTCCGCTCACCCACAGGAACACCGGTTCGCATTAGACGGAAAAAATCATCGCGATTGTAGGCTGCCGCGACGACCAGATCCGGTGTGTTAGGGACCCTTAACCGGCCATTGTCGCCATGACACTCCGTACAGATGCTTTCCGCGAGGTAACGGCCACGAGCAACTGGGTCGGCGCCGACCGCCGGATCAGGTCGGGGCGCATCGTGATCTATCAATTCCGCGGCATTGGGCGGCAATCTTCCCGCCCACCAGCGATACCAGCCCAGCGGCATCAGGCGGAATTCACCCTCAAAACCTTCCTTCTCCGGAAGACTGCTTACATAAGCGATGAGTTTGGCCGTGTCTGCATCGCTCATGTTGTAGTAGGCGAATGCCGGCATCGCAGGCTGCACGCTGGTGCCATCCCGCTTCACACCGTGGCGAAATGCACGTGCAAATTCTGCGGGTGTGTATTCGCGTATCTTGGCAGTAAGGTTCGGCGCCACAACAATAATGCCGCGATCCGCTTCAGCAAAATACTGCTGCCCTTCCAGATCAGCGCCGTGGCACCAGAAACAACCCCGAATCCGCGCCAGCCGCTCGCCCTCTGCAACGGCCGCCTGACCCGTCGGAATCTCGAGCTCCTCGAGCTGCACCTCATAACGCCGGTAGAGTTCGTTATGTGAGCTTAAATAGAGGTACCCCAATATAGCCAGCGCGATGCCGACTATAATCAGCAACACTAGTTCCGATGTTCTACTATGGGTATTCATTACTTTCAAATATACTTTAAGCCTTTAGTGCCGTTACACATGTGCAGCGCATCACCCGTCCCCAGGCCAGATGGTAAGGCCTGCGGGTCATTACGTCCAAACATTACGTCAGACCTTGACAAGTCCGGCAAATTCCCGGCCGACCAATAAACGATCAATTAAATGCGGATTCAATCGCTGGAAATTCCGGCCATAAAAATTCTTACTCCAGAGCGGCACGGCGATCATCGCGGCTTCTTTTCTGAAATCTATAGCAAAAAGGCGCTAGATGAACGGGGTATCAGCCTGGAATTTGTGCAGGAGAACTATTCTCTGTCGGCACATCAATACACCGTGCGCGGCCTGCATTTTCAGGTTCCGCCCGCGGCACAGGCCAAACTGGTGCAGGTCGTCAGGGGGGCTGTGCTCGATGTGGCTGTCGACCTGCGACGCGGGTCACCGTGGTTTGGCAAGTCAGTTACCGCGGAAATCAGCGCCGAGAACTGGCGGCAGATCTATATCCCCGCCGGATTCGCTCACGGTCTTTGCACTCTAGAACCGAATACAGCGGTTATATATAAAGTAACCGCGCCATACGCACCGGCGCACGAGCATTGCATACACTGGAACGACCCGGCTCTCGGCGTCAACTGGCCGGCAAATGACGGGCAGGTCGTAATCTCTGACAAGGACAGGAACGCTCCAGAGCTGAGCGACTATGATTCGCCGTTTGAATATCAGGGCGAGAACTGATGAAGCTACTGATTACAGGAGGCTTGGGATTTATAGGCTCCGCAGTGGTGCGCGACCTGGCAGCAGATTCCGGCAACACGGTGCTGAATGTCGACAAATGCACCTACGCGGGCAACCCGGCATCGGTTCGCTCAGTTGCGGACAACGAAAATTATCGTCTTTTGCGTGCCGACATAGCGGACGCGGAAGCAATGCAGCACGCCTTTGCACGGTTCAAACCGAATGCCGTGATGCATCTGGCCGCAGAGTCACACGTCGACAGGTCCATCGACGGACCGGGCGATTTCATCCATACGAATCTGGTCGGGACTTACACGCTCCTGCAGGCTGCACGGAACTACTGGGAAAAATTACCCACGAACGAACGCGATAGCTTTCGCTTTCTGCATGTTTCGACAGATGAGGTGTTCGGCTCCTTGGGCGACTCGGGCGCCTTCACCGAAACCACACCGTACCAGCCGAGCTCGCCCTATTCAGCATCAAAAGCCGGCTCGGATCATCTCGCACGGGCATGGCAGCACACCTATGGACTGCCCGTTCTGGTTACCAACTGCTCTAACAATTACGGGCCTTACCAGTTCCCGGAAAAGCTGATTCCACTCGTCACACTCAAAGGACTGGCCGGTGAACCACTTCCGGTGTATGGCAGAGGTGAAAATATCCGTGACTGGCTGTTCGTCGAAGACCACGTGGATGCGCTGAAATGTGTGCTGAGCAAAGGCACCCCAGGTCAGACCTATAACATCGGCGGCCAGTGCGAACTGACCAACCTGGAAGTCGTACGCGCAATTTGCGCGATCCTCGACAAGCATCAACCGGACAAAGCGCCGCACAGCGATCTGATTGAATTCGTAACCGATCGCCCGGGTCACGACTATCGCTACGCGATGGACATCACTCGTATCAACCATGAGCTGGCCTGGCAACCAGCTGAGACCTTTGCAACCGGAATTGCCAAAACGGTCGAGTGGTACATTGCCAACTCACAATGGTGGCAGGCCGTGCTGGATGGCAGTTACCAACTGGAAAGGCTCGGGGCCGGACGTGACGCATGACTATACAGCGCCCGCGAGACTCGTATATCGTGGCGGTAAAACAAGCAGATAGCGACGAAGTGTATTAATGGATAAAGGCATCATACTTGCGGGTGGCTCCGGAACCCGGCTTTACCCGGTGACACGGGCAATGAGCAAACAGCTTTTGCCGGTCCATGACAAACCGATGATTTACTATCCTCTGTCGACGCTGATGCTGGCCGGCATACGCTCCGTGCTGATCATTACGACACCTGCCGATGCGCCAATGTTTCAGAAGCTTTTGCAGGATGGCAGTGAATGGGGCATGGACATTCAGTACGCCGTACAACCCGAGCCCGGCGGGTTGGCGCAGGCTTTTATCATCGGCAAGAATTTCATCGATGGCGAACCATGCTGCCTGATACTCGGCGACAATATCTTCTATGGCCCGAGTTTCAGCGACCGGCTGCAAAAACTCGCGCAACTCGACACTGGGGCCGCGGTGCTCGCCTATCATGTAGCGAACCCCGCCGAATTCGGCGTCGTTCATTTCGATGCCGCCGGCAAAGCATTGCACATCGAAGAGAAGCCGAAGGAGCCGAAATCCAACTGGGCCGTAACCGGGATGTATTTCTACGACAACCAGGTCTGCGATATTGCCGCCGGATTAAGGCCATCGGCCCGGGGCGAACTGGAAATCACCGACATCAATACGCACTATTTGGAACGGGGCCAGTTGCAGGTGGAAAAACTCGCTCGCGGCTATGCCTGGCTCGACACCGGCACCCACGAGTCACTGCTGCAGGCCGCCGAATTCGTGCAAACGATCGAACAGCGCCAGGGTTTCAAGATCGCCTCGCCCGAGGAAGTCGCCTGGCGCATGGGGTTCATCGACGGTGAACAACTGCGGAAACTGGCTGCACCGCTTGCCAAGAGTGGCTATGGCGAATACCTGCTGAAAATTCTCAAAGAAGGTCTGTAATCGCCCTCCCCGCATGCGCTTGACAGCGCGCCGAAGTCAGGAGGATGATGTCTGACAACGCTTGCGCCCCGATAGTGCTTTCTGTTACCCGCCATCGGGGATTACGCAGGATATTCGTTCAGACGGTCACTATTATCCGGGGGGAGAAAATGCCGCACTCCAACTCTGCAACAAACTTCGTCAAGCCAGTCAGCAGCGCATTTTTATTCGCAACCATGACGTTTTTTACTGGCTATGCGCCGGTTGCCGGTGCGCAGGACAGTATGCCGGACGAAATCACCGTTACTGCCCGAAAGCGAACGGAAACGCTGCAGGACGTGCCGGCTACCGTTACGGTATTTACCGAGAACGATATCGAGCGCTCCAACATCACTCGCGCCGGCGACATCGCCCTCCTGACACCCGGCGTCTCGCTCGTCGACGCGGCTGAAGTCGGCGACACCCAGGTCAACATCCGCGGCATGAATGGCGCCCGCGACGCCGAGAACAGCTACGCGCTGGTCATCGACGGCGTGACCTACACTAATCCGGCGGCGCTAAACCGCGAATACTCCAATCTACAGCAGATCGAGGTCTTGAAAGGCCCACAGGGCGCTATTTACGGCCGCAACGCCTCGGCCGGTGCGTTCATTATCACGACCCAGGTTCCGGAAGACGAACTGCGCGGCCAGCTCAAGGCATCGGGCGGCGAGGACACGACCTACTCACTGGTCGGCGACATCGCAGGGCCGATTACCGACTCCATCCGCGGCAGCGTCATGGGCGAATATTTCACGAGCGACGGCTATTACAAGAATGATTTTCTGAACAAGGACGACATTACCGACAATCGCGAAAACTGGGCACTGACCGGGCGGTTGATATTCGACATCGGTTCAAATTCCGAGCTGGACACGAAATTGCGCTACGGTGAAGTCGATGCTTCGTCGATTACCTTTAATTCGATTTTTCATATCCCGTTCTTTGCCGAACAGGGTTTCGGGGACGCCTTCTATGAGGATGTGAATGACCACCCGTTCAACTTCTATAACAATGTCGTGCACACGAACGATCAGGAAGCCACCGAATTCTCTGCCAAATGGACCACTGACTTTGACAGCATGACCCTTACCGCATGGGGCCTGTACAGCAGCATCGAGAACCAGCTAGGTGCCGACGGAACCAGCGCAGCCTTCGGTTTTTTCAATGCTGACCAGCCGTGCATCGACACAGTCACGGCAATAAGTTCGCAGTTTCCGCCCTTCGATCCGGCCAATCCTCAGCCGGTAAACCCACCCCAGTACATAGGCGCGACCCCGAACTTTCCAGACTCGGTTCTGGGCGCCTACACGCCGACTGCGTGCGATGGCACGCAATATCAGAAGCGCGATCAGGATGACATCAGTTTTGAGTTGCGTCTGGCTTCCAATAACGACAGTGCCCTGCAATGGATGGGCGGCTTGTATTTCCTCGATATCGATCGCGAGGTTGCAGTCAACACGGGCATCGATCGCCTCAATGCCGGCGCCGGCTACTTCGGCGGCAGCCCCATTCAGAAACCCTTCACCAACAACCCGCGGAACCCGACAGAGCAACTCATCTGGGATCAGTTCGACACCCAGGTAGCATCGGTATTCGGTCAACTTGCCTATGACTTTACCGACACATTCACGATGGATCTGGCGCTCCGCTACGACCGCGAAGAACGCAAGGCTAAAAGCAAGGTGCCTATCGGTGCTGTTACTCAATACATCGACACCTGCCTCGATGGCGGCGTCGGCGGCGACCCGATCAACCCGGGCCTGTGCGCTAACCCCGGTGTACCGCTGCCCGAACGGGAAAAGACCTTTAAACCTTTGTACAATGGCGACTTTGATTCTAATGATCCAAGCATACCGCTGCAGGGATTGTGCGACCCGGCGACCGATGGCTGTGTCGAGTCGGGGCGCTCAAGAGTCGGCATTAAGGATGACTACGACAAAGAAACCAGTTCTGCATTTGAACTCGGTTTCAAATCGAATTTTGCCGACAATGCGTTTCGAGTCGAAGGTGCCGCTTATTACAACCAGGTCGACGACATGCAGTTCTTCGAGTTCATCGTCGGACCCTTCGGTTTGCTTCGCGTGGTAGAGAATATTGATGAAGTTGAAATATTCGGCATCGAGGGCAGCGTCACCTGGGACGCAGCCGAATGGCTCGACCTCTACGTCGGAGCCAACTGGAATGACACCGAGATCAAGAAGAACACGGCACGACCCGATACGGTCGGCAATGACTCGCCCTACACGCCGGACTACACGGCCAACCTCGGTGCCTACCTCAGCTTCCCGGTTGGTGACAACCTCAGCTTCTTCACCAACCTCGATGTCTCGGCGATAGGCAAAACCTGGTTCCATGTCGTGCAGGACCAGACACGACCGATAGGTTTCGAACTTGTTTTAGGAGCGCCAATCGCCCCGGGTGAGTATAGCGTTGCGCGACGCGATGCCTATGCGCTGGCCAACTTGCGGCTCGGCTTCGAGAACGAGTACTGGACGGCAGCCCTCTGGGTCACGAACCTGACGGATGAGGAGTACCTGGAAGAGAATATCCCGGCTCCCGAGTTTGGCGGTTCGTTTGCCCACCCTGGCACGCTGCGCAGGATCGGCGCGGACTTTACCTGGCGTTTCTAGAAAGTCTTGAAGTCACCTTGAAAAAATGCCGGCAATGCCGGCATTTTTTTGCTGCACCAAATTCTGGCGTGCGCCCTTTAATCTGTCGGTCCACGCAACGCCCACTGCAGCGTATCCACATGCTCCGCAAGGCCGGCAATGGTCGGTGTGTCGAACAACCGCCGCAGCGGCAGGCCGACCTGCAAGGACTCGGTGACGCGCGCCACGAGTTGCGCCGCCATCAGCGAATGCCCGCCCAGTTCGAAGAAATCATCGTGCACACCAACCCGCTTGACGCCGAGCACCTCGATCCAGATGCCGGCCAGCTGCCGCTCCGTTTCTGTGCGCGGCTCGATAAAGTTTTGTGACTGGTCCAGGGTCCAGTCCGGGGCAGGCAACGCGGCTCGATTGACCTTACCGTTGGCCAGCAACGGCAACTCCTCCATGAAGACGAACGCCTGTGGAATCATGTATTCAGGCAGCACCGCCTGCAGCTGCCGGCGCAGCCCGGCGGCCTCAACGCGCTGGGACTCCGGCTCGTCGTCTCTCACCAGGTAGGCTACCAGCCTGGGCTCTGCGCTCTGCGGGCCTGCTGCATCCAGTCGCAGCGCGACCACGACCCGCTCGACCCCCGGCAAAACGGCAAGCTGCGCCTCTATCTCGCCCGGCTCGATACGGTGTCCGCGCACCTTGAGTTGCCCGTCGATGCGCCCCAGGTAGGCAAAGCTGCCATCCGGCAGCCGCCGGACTCTGTCACCGGTTCGGTAAAGCCTGTGATCGGGCTGGTCTTCGGCCGGATCGGCAATAAAGCGTTCGGCGGTCAGTTCCGGCTGGTTCCAGTAGCCCATGCTGACAAACGGGCTGCGGATAACCAGCTCGCCGCTGATGCCGGCGGGCGCGCCATTCGGCTCCAGCAGCAGCGCCTGCGTTGCGTGCACGGGGTTACCCACCGGGACGACCTTGCCGGGCAAGCGCGTGCGATGATCGGCAAAAAACTGCAGGGCGAGCGTCGATTCTGAAGGACCGAGGCCGTTTACGAATAATGCAGGCGGCACGAAATGCCGTTTGAATAAGGCGAAATCCGACGTCAAAGCCTCTTCGCCACCGAGGACCACGAGACGCACTTTGCTCAGGTCATGGCGGCACACTTTATTGCGCATCAAAAAGCGAAACACGGTAGGCGTCGAATGGAATACCGTAATCTGATCGCTCATCGAATCGAGCAGTTTACCGGGGTGATCGACACTGGCGAGGTCCAGCGGATAGAGGCACGCACCGTTCAGCAGTGCGCCGAATATATCCATGACCGACGCATCGAAACCGTAGCGGGGGAACAGCGTGAGCCGGTCCTCGCAGGCGATGTGCAACGCATTGGTATAGGTGCTGACGTGGTGGACGACATTGCGGTGGGACTGCACAACGCCTTTCGGGGTGCCCGTTGAACCCGAGGTAAACAGGATATAGGCCGTGTCATTAGGGTTGACTGTTCGCGCCGGCGCATTCGACTCGAAAACACCGGATGCCGAAACATCCACAATGGCCAGCGCACCGTTCACTGCCGCATGCAGGTTGTCCCGATGCGCCGCGTCGGTCACCACCGCGCCAAGCCCGGCCTCCTCGACGATGGTCTTGACGCGAGCGGGCGGCGCATCCGGGTCGAGCGGCACATAAGCGCAGCCCGCCTTGAGCACGCCGAGCAAGCCGGCGATCATCCGCGCGTCATGCCCCAGCATCAGACCGACGCGCGACCCCGCCGGCACCAGCGCGGCGAGCTGCGCCGCCACGGCACCGGCCCGCTGGTTTAGCTCCTGGTAGCTGCAGGACTCGGTGGCACACACGACGGCCGGTCGTTGCGGATAACGCTGCACCATGTGCTCGAAGCGACTGACGAGTGTTTCTGTCGGACTCGCAAGGAAAGGCTCGAAGTGCTGCTGCGGCTGTGGCTGCGAATGTGTCGCACTGAGTTCCAGTGCCGCAACCAGCCTGGACGGATCCACCGCGACGGCTTCGAGCAACTCACGGAAATGGTTCAGCAGCTCCGCGACCGTCTCGCGTTCAAACAAATCCGTGTTGTATTCGAAGCCAATCTGCAAACCGTCGCTACCCTCGACTGCCGCAACCGACAAATCAAACTTCGCGGTACCCCGGTCGACAGGAAACGGCCAAACTTTGGCACCGTCCAGCGCAAGCCTGCCGCCCGGTTCGTTGTGCAGGTTGAACATCACCTGCACAATCGGTGTATAAGCGGTGCTGCGCGCAGGCTGCAACAACTCAAGCAACTTCTCGAACGGCAACTCCTGGTGGTCGTAAGCACCGAGCGTCGTCTGCTTCACTCGCCACAGCACTTCATTGAACGAGGGGTTGCCGCTGATATCCGAACGCAACACCAGGGTATTCAGGAAAAACCCGATCAGGCCTTCGAGTTCAACTCGGCGGCGGCCGGCGATCGGAGTGCCGACCAGAATATCCTCCCTGCCCGTATGGCGCATCAGCAGCACCTTGAATGCTGCGAGCAACACCATGAACAGGGTTGCCCCTTGCTCCGCGGCCAGTCTGCGGAGCCCCTGGAGCAGTTGCACATCGAAAGTCTCGCTGACCCACGCGCCGCGATAGCGCTGCACCGGCGGTCGCGCGTGATCGAGCGGCAAATCGAGCAACGGAGGCGCGTCGCGCAATCGCTCACGCCAATAATTTTCCTGCCGTTCAAGCTCGCCGCCGGACAACCAGGCCCGCTGCCAGATCGCGTAGTCGGTGTACTGCACCGGTAGCTCCGGCAAGGCAGATGCTGCGGCGGCGTCGGATGTGTCCGTCAACGCATTGTTATAAAGCGTGGCGAGTTCTCTACAGAGGATACCCATCGACCAGCCATCCGACACGATGTGATGCATAGTCAGCAGCAGCAGGTACTCGGTCTCGGCCAGTTGCAGCAAATTAACGCGCAACAAGGGGCCAGACTGCAAATCGAAAGGCCGGCGTATCAATTCGAGCAGGCGCGCATGCTGCCTGTCTTCGCTGGCACCTAACATGGTTTCGGCCTGGACGGTCACCGGCATATCAGCACAGACCAATTGCACGGGATTACCGTCGCTGCCCGCAAAACGTGTGCGCAGAGCTGCGTGACGTTTTAGCAGGGCATTAACGGCTGCCTGCAACGCCTGCACGTCGACATGCCCGGCCACGCGCGCGGCCCAGTGCAGGTTGTAGGCTGCGCTATCGGGTTCGAGCTGATCAAGAAACCAGAGCCGCTGTTGCGCCCAGGAGAGGGGCGGCAGCTCATCGGAGATGCGGGCGACGAGCTGCGGGACACTCGAGGCAGTTTTCGCCTGCTCGTCGATGCGTCGCGCAAGCGCCGCAATGCTCGAATGGGCGAACAATTCGCGCAGACCTAGATCAACCGAAAACGCATCCCGAATCCGCGCCAGCAAGCGCGTCGCAAGCAGCGAATGCCCGCCCACTGCAAAAAAATCAGCATCGACACTGATCGCGGGCAAACCGAGCAGCTCCGCCCACAGTCCATGCAAGCTTTGTTCGGTTGCAGAACCGGGCAAGCGCAAGTCGCCACGAGCAGTGCCGTCCCAGACCGGCTCCGGCAAGGCGGCCTGATCGAGTTTGCCGTTGGCCAGCAAGGGCAGTGTGTCGAGCCAGACGTAAGCCGCCGGGCGCATATAGTCCGGCAATGCTTGCGCCACGGTATTGCGAACGGACTGTTCATCCGCCGCCCCCTGTGCATAGGCCACCAGCCGCTCGACGCCAGGGGCCGGCTCACTTTGTCCGCGCCATACGAGCACGGCGCAGCGTTCTACACCCGCCACGCTCGTAATCACGCTTTCTATTTCTGCCGCTTCAACACGGTAACCGCGAATCTTCAGTTGCCGATCCATTCTGCCGGCGTAGACCAGTTGACCGTCCGGCAGGTATCGCACGCAATCGCCGGATCGATAGAGGGTTCGACCCGGCCCCGAAACGTCCGGCTCGAAGCGCTGCGCGGTGAGCTCCGGCTGCCGCCAGTACCCCGTACTGACAAACGCGCTGCTAATGCAGAGTTCGCCGCTGATACCGGAAACTTTGCCGGTCCCGTCGAGCACCTTGATAACCGTGTCGGCCACCGGCAGGCCGACGGGAACGGACGTGCCCGGCAACTGACTGCCGCCGTGTGCAAAAAACTGCAACGCCGTGGTCGACTCCGATGGCCCGAGGCCATTTACAAATACCGCAGCATCACTGAAATTGTTACGAAATAAATCGAAATCATGGGGTGTGGCGAGCTCACCACCCAGAACAACGGCACGCACTCCATGCAAATTCGCGCTCACGACCGCGGCGTCATCGAACAGGTAGCGCAACACGGTCGGCGTGGCATGAAAGATCGACACATGCTCAGCAACCTGACCAACCAACTCGGCGGGATGCGCAGCACCCAGGATATCCAGGAGTAGCAACTGCGCACCGTTCAGCAAGGCGCCAAAAATATCCATCACGGCCGCGTCGAAACCATAAGCCGACACGAGCGAGAGGCAATCGCGCTCACCGATATGCAGCGAATTGCTGTAGACACGAACGTGATGCAATACGTTTCTGTGCGTCTGCATGACGCCCTTCGGTACACCCGTCGAACCGCTGGTGAACAGGATATACGCCAGCTCATCGGGTCGCGGTTTCGCTGTCGGCGGCGTCTCATCGTTCGCTTGCGATTCAGTAATCAGTTCGATGGCGCAACGCTGTGCCAGTTGCCGCGCCTTCTCGACGTCGTAACTCGCCACCACGAGCTCGATATCCGCCTGCTCGACAATCGCTTCCAGCCGCGCCGCCGGCGCACGCGGATCGAGCGGCACATAGGCACAACCCGCCTTCAGCACCCCAAGCAAAGCCGCCACCATCGGCGCATCGTGACCGGCCACGAGACCGACATTGACGGACTTTTTGGCCAGGCCGCTACCGTATTTGCCGCCGAGGGCAACGAGGATTGTGTTGGCGATGACATTCGAACGCCGATCAAGCTCCGCGTAGGTCCAGGCCTGTCCTGAATCGCGCACCGCGATTCGCTCCTCGAAGCGCGCGACCGTCTCGGCGAACCGGCCCGGAATAGAATCATTGAGCGCAGCGGCTGGAAATTCGGTAAATCGAGGCAGCGCCGGTATTTGCGGCGGGACGCGAGTGCGCACCAAATCCGCAAGCTCGATGGCCGGGGTCGTCGCCACCCGTTCGAGCATGGTTTCAAACTGCGCCAGCATATCGGCGACCGTTGCGCGACAAAACAAATCGGTGTTGTACACAAAGCCGACTCGCAGTCCCGCGCGCGTTTCCTGCAGCGATGCCGACAAATCAAACTTGGCCGTGTCGTTATCGAATGCGAACGTTTCTGTATCGAGTCCGTCCAGTCGTAGCGCCGGATTATCCGTGTTTTGCAGATTGAACAGGACTTGAACGACGGGCGAATAAGCGACACTGCGCGGCGGCTGCAGCAACTCCAGCAACTGTTCGAACGGCAGATCCTGGTGATCGTAGGCACCGAGTGTCGTTTCCCTGACTCGGCGCAACAGCTCCAGAAAATCCGGGTTCCCCGACAGATCCGTCCGCAACACCAGCGTGTTCAGAAAGCACCCGATCAATCCCTCGAGCTGGGTTCGATTACGGCCTGCAACGGGCGTACCAACCACGACATCATCGCGACCACAGTTGATCGCGAGCACCGCCTTGAACACAGTTAACAGCAGCATAAACAAGGTCGCGCCTTGTTCTGCGGCCAACGCATTCAATCGCTCCAGCAAGGACGGTGCAATCAGTTTCGTGACCCACGCGCCACGGTAAGTCTGGGCCGGGGGACGCGGCCGGTCTAGCGGCAACTCGAGCAGCGGCGGCAAATCGGCCAGCCGCGCAGCCCAGTATGTCTGCAAACGCGCAAGCTCGGCGCCCGTCAGTTGGGACCGCTGCCAGATGGCATAGTCAGGGTACTGCAAGGGCAGGTCTGCTAACGGTGGCTCGCGCCCCGCATCTGCGGGTGCGGGTGCGGTGTTATAGAAATGTGCCAGTTCACGAAACAACACGCCGAGCGACCAGCCGTCGGCAACGATATGGTGCATCACGATCAGGAGCACCGCCTCCTGCTCGCCGGTTGTCAGCAAATGCACCCTGATCAGCGGCGACGAATGTAACTCGAAGCGCTGCGCAGCCAGCTGCTGCACTCGCTCACGCACGGCGGCAGCGTCGGCCCCCGACAGCTCGTCGAACTGCACCGGCACACGGACATCGTTAGCAACCAGTTGCACCGGTTCGCCGTCGTGAGTTCGAAAAGCCGTGCGCAGGGACTCATGCCGCCGAACGAGTTCGTCGACCGCCCGCTGCAAGGCCATCGTATCGACAGCGCCACTGAGTCGCGCCGCCCACGGCAGGTTATAGGCCGAGCTGTCCGAATCCAGCTGAGCGAGCATCCAGAGCCGCTGTTGCGCCCATGACAGCGGCAGCAAGCCATCGCTTGGCCTGTGCGCCTGCGTCAACGGAGCGGAATCGCTGCCGGCATCGGCGGATGCGAGTGTTTCTGCCAGCCCCGCGACCGTAGGCGCCTCAAACAGATCGCGCAACGGGATCGCGGCGCCGAAGGCATCGCGCAAGCGCGCGACGACGCGGGTCGCGAGCAGCGAATGTCCGCCAGAGAGGAAAAAATCATCGTGCACACCGATTCGATCGAGTCCGAGCACCTCCGCCCATATTCGGGCTACGATTGCTTCGTTCGCTGTGCGCGGCGCTACGAAGGCCTGAGTTTTGTCTCGCGACCATTCGGGCGCCGGCAATCGCTGTTGATCGAGCTTGCCGTTAACGGTTAACGGCAGACTGTCCATCCGCAAAAAGGCAGCCGGCACCATGTACTCCGGCAGGTCGGCCCGAAGCGATCGTTGCACCTCGGCGGTGTCTGCACTGCCGGTAAAATACGCCACTAAACGCAGTTCCGTCGCCGGCTCTTCGCCGGCTTTTCGCGGCAGCACAACCGCCTGTTCGACTCCTGCCACCGCGGCCACGGCGCTCTCGATTTCCCCCGGTTCGATGCGATGGCCGCGTATCTTTATTTGTGCATCCATGCGACCCAGGAACTCGAGGCGACCGTCTGCCCGGTAGCGAGCCCTGTCACCGGTGCGGTAGAGACGAGCCTCCTCGTCACGACTGAAGGGATCCGCAACGAATCGCCCCGCACTCAAATCCGGGCGATTCCAGTAGCCGCCGGCGACCCCCACCCCGCCGATGCAAAGCTCACCCGGCACGCCTGCGGGCAACGGCTGCATGTGCTCGTCCACGACCCAGACGGACACGTTCGGCACCGGACTGCCGATGGGCAACTCGCCGCCCTGCTCTGCATCGAGGTGAGTCAGTTCGCACCAGGTCGCCGCAATCGAAGTCTCTGTCGGCCCGTAGGTATTAAAGAGTCGCGTGGTACCCGCGTGTTTTTGCCATTGGCGGAACGCCTCGATGCGCGCCTTCTCGCCGCCAATGACAAGTACGCGAAGCGCCTCCGGCAAGGCAATGCGGTTGAGTGCCATCGAGGCGGCCAGTTCATGCCACCAGGCCGTCGGCACACTGGCCCAGCTGATCGCAAACCTGCGGCAGCCGGCCAGGAACTGGTCGGCAGACAGGTTCATGTCCTGATCGCGCAAGACCAGCGTCGCACCGTTCAATAAAGCCGCGAAAATTTCCTCGATGGAAATATCAAAACTCAGAGAAGCGAACTGCATATACAAAAGGAAAGCAATATCGTCGGGTGCTCCTGCGGTAAGCGGCGACTCGGAGTCCGACTGACCTGCCGCCGAGAAATCCCCGTCGAGCAGCAGCCGTTCGGCGTCCGCCGCTATGGACTCGGCTCGCCTGGCCTGCGCGGTCGAAACCAGCAGCACTCGCGCTTGCGAGTCGCGCAGCATGAAGTCAACCCGGCTGTCCGGATAGTCAGGGTCCAGCGGCATCACGCAGCCACCCGCCTTCAGTATGCCCAGCATCCCAACGATACTCTGCGGCGAGCGTTCGGCCAGCAGTGCGACGACCTGGCCTGACCTTACTCCCGCATCGAGCAGCCGTTGCGCCAGCTTATTCGCGCCGTCATCCAGTTCGGCATACGTATATTGATCGGCGCCGGCAACCAGCGCGACCGCGCCGGGCCGGGCCATAACCCGCGCGGCAAACCTGGCCTGCAGAGATGGCGCATGCAAGTCAACCTCGACCGGCGAACTCCATGCATTGACGATGCGCTCGCGCTCCACGGCACTGATGAGTGACAATCGGGAAACCGGCCGGGCGGAGTTCGTGACAATATCTTCCAGCAGATTCTGGTAATGGGTCGCAAGCTGCTCGATGCTGCTTTCGTCAAACAGATCGGTATCGTATTCGAACATCGCATCGAGACCACTCTCGGCCTGGCGCACCGACAGGGTCAGATCGAAACTGGAAGTACGGCTACTGAACACGACCTCCGGCATGCCTTCGAGGTTATTGACTGGCAGCCGCCAGCGCGGTTCTTCCTGCAGGTCGAACATCACCTGGAATACGGGGGAATAACTGAGTTCACGCTGCGGGTGCAGCTCTTCGACCAGTTTCTCGAACGGCAACTCCTGGTTCGCGTGCGCGCCCAGCGCAATCTCGCGCACCTGGTGCAACAATTCATCGAAAGTCGGGTCACCCTCCAGGTCGGCTCGCAGGACCACCGTATTGATAAAAAATCCGATCAGCCCTTCGAGGTCTGTGCGCGGCCGCCCGCCCATGGGTGTGCCGACGGCGAGGTCATCGCGCCCCGCATAGCGTTTGAGCAACACATAAAAGGCCGCCAGCATCATCATAAAGAGCGTGCAACCCTGTTGCCGCCCGAGCGCCCTGAGTTCTTCGGCGAGACCGGCCGGCAATACGCGCAGCACCGATGCGCCGCGATAGCGCATGGCCGCGGAACGGGGCCGGTCCCAGGGCAACTCGAGCAGCGGCGGCAGGCCCTGCAGGACATTCAGCCAGTAATCGGTCTGGCGTTGCATTTCCTCTCCGTCCAGCCACTTGCGCTGCCAGACGGCATAGTCGGCGTACTGCACCGGCAAGTCGGGCAACTCGGCCGCACGCCCTTCGAGCGCCGATTCGTAGAAGGCGGCAAGCTCTCGAAAGAGCACGCGCATCGATGCCCCGTCGGCCACGATGTGGTGAATGACGACCAGCAGGATGTGCTCGTGTTCGTCTACCTGGATCAGCGTCAGATTCAATAACGGGCCGCGCGCCAGATCGAAACTGACCGCCGCAATTTTAGAGAGCCGCACCCTGAGCTGTTCATTGGTTACGCCCGGCAGTTTTTCCTGACGCAGATTGATATCGAGCGCAGGCAGGACGAGTTGCTGCGGCTCGCCATTACTGTCGGGGAACACGGTTCGCAAGGACTCGTGCCGTTGGACCAATTGAGTGACCGCGGCTTGCAGCAGGTCGACGCGTAATTCGCCCTTGAGGCGCACCGTCCAGGATATATTGTAAGCGGAGCTGTTCGGCTCGAGCTGATCGAGGAACCAAAGTCGCTGCTGGGCCCAGGAAAGCGGCAACTGACTGTCGCGCGTGACCGGCACCAGCGGCAGCTCGCGGCCAGAACGTCGCGACCACGATAACAGCCGCAATAATTCGGGCTTGCGCGCGACCAGCTCGGCGCGGAGCTCCTCATCGAGCGCCCCCCGGGGCGCGTCGAGTTCCAGCTCGCCGTCACGTGCTGCGATCCTGATCCCGCGTTCCCGCAGGCGGGCGATAAGCTCCAGCGCAGTCACAACCGCAACACCTCGCGCTCGCCTGCGTCGTCATCGCCAGGCTGGGGCGCAGTCTGTGCCCAGCGCAAGGCCTCGATACTTTCGGCAACCCCGGCGATCGTGGGTTTATCGAACAGGCATTGCAGCGGCAGCTCGACGCTAAACGCATCGCAAATACGCGCGATCATTCGGGTCGCCAGCAGGGAATGACCGCGCAGGGCGAAAAAGTCATCGTGCACGCCGATAGGCTCGATACCCAGTGCCTCCTGCCAGATAGCAACCAGCCCG
>JARRLL010000047.1:0-12560 GCA_037387125.1 Gammaproteobacteria bacterium
GACTTGCCGCGGCTGGTCAGCGTGATATCGATGAGTTCGGCCGCGCGGCGCGCATCGTCGTAGAACAGCTCATAGAAATCGCCCATGCGGTAAAACACCAGCATGTCGGGATGCTCGGCCTTGATGCGCAGGTACTGCTGCATCATGGGAGTATGAGATGAGGAGACTGCGCCTGCCGCTTTCGCCATAGCTTCGGGGTTACTGAGTTTTGGTCGTTCTTATTAGAAGGTTTGTGTGGTGAGCATAGTGATAAATCGCGCCAGATGGTAGCAGCGGGGCGCTTTGCGGTTGGTAAATGCCGTCGGAGAAAACCGAGGCAGCCTTTTGGCGGTTTTTACTCCGACCCCACAAATTCGATCTTCACGAAGCGCGCATCCGGGGTTAAGAAATAGTCTGGCTTTGCGTACGGGCTGACCTCGTCTTTCAGCGTGCAGTCGCGGTTCGCGACACGTTCGATCCAGTTGTCGAAGATGGCTACGTCGCCGCGATCGGCGAGGTAGCCAACCGGGATGTATTTTTCCGGGTGGCCCGGCCGTGGTGTCTTGCTGACCAGCAGCGCCTTCGGTAACTCGGCGATGAAGCGGTCCGTCAGGCCCAGCGTGTCGATCAGGGTGACCTGCGGGCCGGCAAGGTAGCCCAGCGTACCGGGGTTGGTCACGTGGATCGCAACGCGGTCGCAGTCGTCGGCGTAATTGCGCAGCTCGTCGGCGATGTTCAGATCGAATACCGGGTGCTTCACCTTGCCGTTCGTAAGGTAATACTCAAGCGAATAGTCGCGATAAAAATCCCGCTCGCTGACGATGCCGCTGGCAGCAGGCGGCAGCGCGGAACGCAGACCCGGCCCCGGCACAATCGTTAAAATGCCGCCGAGCAGCAGGGCGGCGAAGACCACGCCCAGCGGTCCTGCCAACAGGTTCGCCAGCGACGCCTGCACCGAATGCTCCGCTGACATCGCCACTGCATTTGCCGCGGAGTTACCTGAGAAATTTTCTGAGACGTTTTCTGAGGAATTCCGAAAGGAATTTTCTAAGGATCTAGCTGCGGGTTTCTGTGCGGAAGCGCGCTTGCGTCCCGCGTATTCCGCCAGCGTTAAAGTGCCTAGCGCAACGGCCGCCGTCAGCACGCCCATGAAAAACCGGCCACGCATGAAATCACCGCCCGCCCAGACCGCCCACAAGGTCTGCAAAACGATACCGGCCGCAAGCGCGGCTGCGATGCGATCGCGGCGCAACCAGACTGCGCAGGCCAGCAGCGCGGCGGCGCCGGTGACCGTGATCGGCTCATAGATGAACCAGTCATATAGATAGGTCAGCCCTTGAGCGGTCGCAGCCTGCCAGGTGCCGAAAATGCCGAGCTTGGCGGTGCCCGTGTTCGGCAGTGGCTGGCCGTAGTAAACCCACCCAAACAGCAGCCAGACAATTCCCGGTGATGCGGCCAACGCTAATTTGGCAAGATCGCGCGGACCATTAATGCCACTCAATACTAACAACCCGAGCGGCAGACCAAAAAACACAAAATCCGGTCGACAAAGACACAGCAGTGTCAGTAGCAGCGTCAGGCGACCGGGCCGGCTGGTGGCATGGCACACTGCTTCAACGACGATCAGCACCATCAGAAAATGCGACAACGGATTCTCGAGGCCCCCGGTCTGAAACGACAACCAGGCATCGGAGGCCAGTAACACGACCGCCCCCGTCGCGAAGACCCATAGTCCGGCAGTCGTGCCTGCCGCGGCACGGTTAACTGCCAGCCCGAGCGCGATGAGCGTCGCCAGTGTCAGGAGGAGGCCATAGGCAACGGCGACGAGTATCGGGTCGCCTGCCAGCAATGTGCCGGGCAGCAGCAGGAGAAACCAGAGCGGATGGGTGTAGCCGAGAACGTATTCGCCCAAGTTGAAAACCGCGCCGTAGCCGTTCAGCGTGTTGGCGATGTAACGGAAAGTAATGAAACTGTCTTCGGAAACCCAGGCGATACTCGCAACGGCGATGGTCACGCCGATGCCAAGGGCAACGATCGCAGCAAGAACCAGCGTATGGGACTCGTCTTTGTTGTCGCCTGCTGTCGAGTCCTGCTCGGCTTTCATTGGAGCTGTCCGATTAACTTTCTTGCGGCAAAAAATTGATGGAGCGGGAAATTACGGCTAGCCGGCAAACTTTACAGGTCGAGCGCTCGGCATCCCGAATTCCGTGTCGCAAAGTAATGCTCCAATGCGCGGTCAATACAAATTGCGCGCCCGAGAGCGATTTGCTAGCGTAGTTTACACAGGGGTGTATCCATAAGGCTAAACAGGGAGATGGGGTTATGGAGCGTTATAAGATAAAGCTGCCCGAACGGTTGGCGGGTGAGCCTGATATTGAGCCGGAGCAACTGGCAGAGGCAAACGAACTGATCGCCAGGATTGCGATCGGTGACCGACTTGATTTTGACGTGACGCAAATCAGCGCGAATCAGGCGGAGGTGCTGATAAACCGGCTAACGGATATCTGGAACGGTGACCTCGCACTCGAACGCCATGCGAGTGAGGCGGTTCAGCGTGATACGGAGCAGCAGCCACGTTTTATTTTTCGTGTACTGTTAATCGCGCTTGCGGTTTTCGCTGTTTCGCTGCTGGTTGCAAATCTGCTCGACGCATAACTTAAACCTCGCTTAGCGGTGGCAGCGGCCTTAAATTCGCGGGGCGTTGTCCTGTGACGTGGTTGCCTCTTGAATATTGCTCGAACTAAATGACGATTTCCCAAACGAACGGTTCATCGTTGGGCTAATCTAGGCGCATGCATCTAGTGCACCTCGAAACCGGCCGCAACCTCTATGGCGGGCCACAGCAAGTCCTGTACCTGTTGAACGGTCTGGCGCAGAGAGGGATTGGTTCCACGCTAATTTGCCCGCCCGGCAGTGCAATCGGCACAGCGGCGGGCAGCGCCGGCGTCACCGTAGAGACCCTGCCGATGGCCGGTGACCTCGATGGCGGTTTCGGCCTGCGTTTCGGCCGGTGGTTGGCAGACCGCGAGCCCGACTTATTGCATGTCCATAGCCGGCGCGGCGCCGACATCTGGGGCGGGCTCGCCGCCAAACGGGCCGGTATCCCGGCGGTGGTCAGCCGCAGGGTCGACAGCCCGGAGATACCGCTGCTCGGTGCGATTAAGTACGGGATGTACGAGCGAGTCATCGCGATCTCGACGGCTATCGCCGGGCAGCTCACTGAGGCCGGCGTCGGCGCGGAGAAGCTGCGCGTGGTGCACAGCGCGATTGGAGTCGCTCCGGATCAGCCGCGCTGGTCAAAAGACCAGTTTCAGGACGCGTTCGCTCTCGAGCCGGACGCATTGGCGGTAGTCTGCGTCGCGCAGCTGATTGCCCGCAAAGGCCATGCCGTGTTGCTCGATGCCTGGCCGGAAATTCGCCGGCAGTGTCCGCAGGCGCGGCTGATTCTGTTCGGTAAGGGCAAAGAAGAAGCGGGCTTGCGGGCCCGGGTCGAGAGCTTGGGGTGCAGCGCTTCGGTCAGCTTTGCCGGGTTTCGTGCCGATCTGCACGATTTTCTTCCCCACGCTGATCTGCTGGTCCATCCGGCGCTCCGCGAAGGGCTCGGGATCTGTTTGCTGGAGGCGCAGGCTCTCGGTGTCCCGGTCGTGGCCAGCCGAGTGGGCGGTATACCCGAGGCAGTGGCGGACGGCATCGCCGGCTTGCTCGTGCCGCCTCGGGACCCAGGGGCTCTCGCGGCATCGGTGGCCGCTTTGCTTGGCGACGCCGAGCGCAGGGCGTCGTTTGCCGCGGCGGGCCGGCGGTACGTCGCTGAAAATTATTCCGTGGACAGCATGGTATCGGGTAATCTGGCCGTCTACGAAGAACTGCTGAACAGTCGAAGCACTCCATCATGAACGCCAACCAGCTTCTGGTCGAAAGACTGGCTAAAGAACTATTGCAGCGAAACGCGCATATTGTTACGGCGGAGTCGTGCACGGGCGGGTGGATTGCGAAAACACTGACGGACCTGCAGGGCAGTTCCGGCTGGTTCGAATACGGCTACGTCAGTTACGGCAACAACGCCAAGACGGACATGCTGCATATTCCTGCCGACCTGATCGCAGCGCATGGCGCCGTCAGCCGGGCAGTGGCCGAGGCGATGGCTACGGGCGCGATCGAGGCCTCCGGTGCGGATTTCGGCCTGAGCGTGACGGGCATCGCCGGACCCGACGGCGGCAGCCCCGAAAAACCGGTCGGCACGGTCTGGTTTGCCTTCGCATCCGGGCTTAAGAATACGGACAATGGTCAGGCGGTGAATAGCGTTTGTCATCATTTTGACGGTGACCGCGACACGATCCGCCGGATCAGCGTGAGCACCGCATTGAGCGGCATGCTCGAATACCTCGCGAAATCAGGCGTCTGAGGTCAGGGCGCATGGCAGGCGAGCGCAACTCAGGGACTCCCGGATCAGGCAAGAAGCGGCTGTTTTTCGCGCTCTGGCCGGACGAAGACATTCGGGCGGCCATCGCTGCTACGGCCGCTACAGTCATCCAGCATGCCGGACAAAAGGCGGTGCCGGCCGCCAACTACCACATCACGCTCGCGTTTCTGGGTGCGGTTTCTGCGGCCAGTCTGGCAGACATCGTCCAGGTGGCCCGCGGCGTGCGGTTTTTGCCCTTCACGCTGCAGCTGGATCGGCTCGGTTACTGGCCGCGGTCGCAGGTTGAATGGCTGGCGCCGTCCAGTCTGCCGCTGCAGCTGCCCGACCTCGTCGACAATCTCTGGAATAAACTGGCGGCGATGGGTTTTGAGCACGATGCCCGCCAGTATCGGCCGCATGTGACGCTGAGTCGCCATGCCGGCGCAGCGCCGAATAACGCGCAGGCGCACCCGGTAACCTGGCGCGCGTCGTCATTTGTATTGGTTGAGTCGCGTCCCGGTAAAAAGCACCCCATTTACACTGTGCTGGAACACTTTCCTGCAGGCGCTTGACCTGCTTCCATAAAGTCGCCAATCGACGCTTAAAGTCAGGCTGAAGAACTTGTGAATCTTTGCCTTTCGGCCGTTTTCCGGTGCTGTTACCCGGGCTGATCTGTGGAATAATCGAGCGCCACACCTTCTTCAACTCTGGATCAACTCAAAGCCTAAAAATTATGGATGACAACAGGAAAAAAGCGCTCGCGGCGGCCCTCGGCCAAATAGAAAAACAGTTTGGTAAAGGCTCCGTCATGCGGCTCGGCGATGCCGGTCCGTCACGGGATATCGAGGCGATTTCCACGGGCAGCCTTGGGCTCGACATCGCGCTGGGCATCGGCGGTTTGCCCAAGGGCAGGGTGGTCGAGATCTACGGCCCTGAATCATCCGGTAAAACCACCCTGACGCTGCAGGTGGTGGCGGAGTGCCAGAAGAATGGCGGCACGGCAGCCTTTGTGGATGCCGAGCACGCGCTCGACCCTATCTATGCCGAGAAAGTCGGCGTGAAGCTGGAAGACCTGCTTATTTCCCAGCCGGACACCGGTGAGCAGGCACTTGAAATCACCGACATGCTGGTGCGCTCGGGTGCGGTCGACCTGATCGTCGTCGACTCGGTTGCTGCGCTTACGCCGAAAGCGGAAATCGAAGGTGAAATGGGCGACACGCACGTGGGCCTGCAGGCTCGCCTGATGTCACAGGCGTTGCGCAAGCTGACCGGCAACATCAAACGTTCGAACTGCATGGTGATCTTCATTAACCAGATTCGTATGAAGATCGGGGTCATGTTCGGCAGCCCCGAGACCACTACCGGCGGTAACGCGTTGAAATTCTATGCCTCCGTTCGCCTCGATATTCGGCGCATCGGCGCCATAAAGAAGGGCGACGAAGTGGTGGGCAACCAGACCCGCGTCAAAGTCGTTAAAAACAAGGTATCACCGCCGTTCAAGCTGGCTGAATTCGAAATTCTTTACGGTCACGGCATTTCCCGCGAAGGCGAGTTGGTTGATATGGGCGTCGCCAATAACCTCGTCGACAAATCGGGTTCGTGGTACAGCTACAACGGTGATCGCATCGGCCAGGGCAAGGAAAATGCCAAGCAATTCCTGCTCGACAATCCGGAAATAGCGAACGATATCGATCGCAAACTCCGTGACATGCTGTTGCCGAAACCACGTGGCACCGAAAGCGAAGCCGAAGGGGTTGAACAGGACGCAGCTGTAGGCGAATCCTGATGTGACGGGCGATCCGGCTGAAGAGGCAGGGCGGCCCCGAAAAAAGCAGGCCGCCTCACCCCGCAATATGGCGATGAACTGGCTCGCACGCCGCGAGCATTCCCAGGCTGAGCTTTGTGCGAAACTTGCCGAACGTGAATTTTCTCCTGCAGAAATAAACGCGGCCGTCGCCTCATTGGTGGCCGACGGCCTCGTGAGCGACGAGCGTTTTGCCGAAGCGTTTACCGCCGTCCGGACCCGCAAGGGTCAGGGACCTGTGCGAATCCGCATGGAGCTCAAGCGTCGGGGCGTCGGCGATGAGCTGATACGTATGCAGCTGGATGAGGCTGGCATAGACTGGAGAAACATTGCGGCCGACGTTCGCCGCAAGAAATTTGGGGCTATGATGCCCGCTGATTACAAGGAGAAAGCGCGGCAGATGCGTTTTCTGGAATACCGCGGGTTCACCGGCGACCAGATTCGCTCGGCAGTCGGCGACGATTTTGATTAGTTGGCTATGAATTCAACGCAGTTAAGAAAAAGTTTTCTCGATTACTTTGCCGGCAAGGGCCACAAAGTCGTTGCCAGCTCGCCGCTGGTGCCGGGCAACGACCGTACCCTGCTGTTTACCAATGCAGGCATGGTTCAGTTCAAAGACGTATTTCTGGGCACCGAGAAGCGCAGCTACACGCGTGCCGCGAGCTCGCAGCGCTGCGTGCGCGCGGGCGGTAAGCACAACGACCTGGAAAATGTAGGCTATACCAGCCGGCACCACACCTTTTTCGAAATGCTGGGTAATTTCAGCTTTGGTGACTACTTTAAGGAAGAAGCCATCGAATACGCCTGGGAGTTTCTGACCAAAGAGCTGGGTCTCCCCGCAGAGAAACTCTGGGTCACCGTCTATAAGGATGACGAAGATGCGGCCGCTATATGGCTGAACAAGATAGGCGTCGATCCCGCTCGGTTTTCGCGCCTTGGCGAGAAGGACAATTTCTGGTCGATGGGGGACACAGGTCCCTGCGGACCCTGCAGCGAAATCTTTTACGATCACGGGGCCGAAATTCCGGGCGGTCCGCCGGGGTCGCCGGACGAAGACGGTGATCGCTATGTCGAGGTCTGGAACCTGGTGTTCATGCAGTTCGACCGTGCCGCCGACGGTACTTTGACCGACTTGCCGAAGCCTTCGGTCGACACCGGCATGGGCCTGGAGCGCATGGCAGCGGTCATGCAGGGCGTAAACAGTAACTACGATATCGAAATGTTCCGTGCGCTCATCGGCGCAGCGGCAAAACTTACGGGCACGAGCGACCTGGGTGACAACTCGCTCAAGGTGATTGCCGATCATATTCGCGCCTGCGCCTTTCTCATTATCGATGGCGTGTTGCCGGGTAACGAGGGGCGCGGCTACGTCCTGCGCAGGATCATCCGCCGCGCGCTGCGGCACGGCCACAAGCTGGGTATGGACAAGCCGTTTTTTTCTCAACTCGTAGAGCCCTTGATAGAGCAGATGGGCGCCGCCTATCCTGAACTCGCCGAGTCTCATGCGCATGTTGAAAAAGTTTTACTGGCGGAAGAAGAAAAATTTTCTGCGACGTTAGCGGGCGGTATGCGGCTGCTTGGTGCCGAGGCGTCGATGGCCTTGCCCGCGTTGCGCAAGCTGCAGGAAGAGCTGGGCGGCGAAACCGGCCTGGGCTGGCAGTCGGCAGACGGGGTGGGACTGGATGGCACCCTGAACTTTCCCGGCCGCAAGATTGCCGTGGCTGTAGTTCGCCCCGAAGACATATCCCGCGAGTTGCTGCTTGCCACCATGCGCAGTTTTCAGGAGGCCCGTGACAGTGAGAACGATTATAAAGAGCTGGTATTCGTCGGTATCGACTTTCCGTCCGATTACCAACCGGATTCAGAGTTGGTCGGCTTGCTGGAAGCATCCGATATAAAAGTCTCGAGCCGTTTTTACGATACCGACAGTCTGCAGCCCTATCGCGTCGTGCTGGGCGATACTGCGTTCAAGTTATTCGACACGTACGGCTTTCCGCTGGATCTGACCATCGTTGCCGCCCGGGAGATGGGTTTTGAAGTCGATACGGCTGGTTTTGACAAGGCCATGGAGGAGCAGCGCAGACGCTCCCAGGAAGGCTCAAATTTTCAGGCCGCAAGCGGCAGCTTGCAGGTCGATGAAACCACCAAATTCACCGGTTACGACAAGCTCGAAGACGCCGGCCGTGTGGTTGCGCTGTTTGCTGGGGAGCAGTCAGCAGACAGCCTGAATGCCGGCGAGCGCGGCACGGTGGTGCTGGCTCGCACCCCGTTCTACGCAGAGAGCGGCGGACAGGTGGGCGATACGGGTGTCCTGAACTGCGGTGATGCGCGCTTTGTCGTCGAAAATACGGTTAAAAGTGGTGCCGCACATCTGCACGTGGGCCGGCTGGAATCCGGTTCCCTGGCACTGAACGACATGGTTACGGCTGTCGTCGATCGCGACCGGCGGCACGCGACAATGCTTAACCATACAGCGACGCATTTGTTGCACGCCGCCTTGCGCGAAGTCTTGGGCAGCCATGTGGTCCAGAAAGGTTCCCTCGTCGACCCGGAGCGGCTGCGTTTTGACTTCTCGCACTATGAAGCCGTGAGCCCCGAAGAATTGCGGAAAATAGAGCGACTGGTCAATCGGCAAATACGCGCGAACGACAAGGCGGAAACTGCCCTGATGAGTTACGAAGACGCCTGCGAGTCGGGAGCGGTCGCCCTGTTCGGCGAAAAATACGGCGACGAAGTGAGAGTGCTGCGCGTGGGTAATTTTTCGGTGGAGCTTTGCGGCGGCACCCACGTGACAAGAGCCGGCGATATAGGCCTGTTCAAAATTATTTCCGAAGGCGGAATTGCTTCGGGTGTGCGACGGATAGAAGCAGTGACGGGCGAGGCGGCCGTGCAGAAGACTCTGGCTGATGAACAACTGCTGGAATCGCTGGGCGACATGCTTAAATCTTCGCCAGCCGAGATCACCGATAAAGTGCAGCAAACCCTGGCAAGAAACCGTGCGCTGGAGAAGGACCTTAAATCGCTGCGCAGCAAACTGGCCGGTGCATCCGGCCAGGACATGGCGGGGAGCGCGCGGGAAATCGGCGGCGTTAAGGTGCTGGCGGCCCGAATGGACGACGATACCGATGCCGGGTCGTTGCGCGAGGCCGTGGATCGCATGAAGGACAAGCTGGGTACTGCGGTAGTGGTCCTTGGGGCGGCAACCGCTGACGGCAAGGTGCGATTGGCTGCCGGCGTTACGAAGAATGCGACGGACCGGATTCGTGCCGGTGACCTGATCCGTGAAGTGGCCGTTCAGGTCGGCGGCAAGGGCGGCGGGCGCCCGGATTTCGCCCAGGCAGGGGGCTCTGACCCCGGGAACCTGGATAAGGCCCTCGCATCCGTCGGCACCTGGGTCGAGGCGCGGATTGGCTGAATCAGCGTGGCTGAAGGCTTGCGGCGCGCGCGAAATCCCCCGAGAGGGGGTCGAGATCCCGTCTGCCGGCCGCTGCCAGGCCGCTAATATTGGACGTTTACCGTTTTATGTGAGATGGTTGTGTACCGGAATGCGTAAACCATTAAGCTGCAACAATAAATAAGTAACCGTATTTCCGTTCGACAAACCCTGCGTCGAACAAGCTCAGGAAAACAAAGCGGAAAATAGCCCGGTTAATGCCTTCCGGCAAGGACGATAAAAATAACAAGGACAGGGGGAGGAGGCAGCAATGCTGATCTTGACCAGACGAGTTGGCGAAACGGTAGTCATAGGCAATGACGTTGATGTGACGGTTCTCGGAGTAAAAGGGAATCAGGTGCGTCTTGGCGTTAAGGCGCCCCGTGAAGTCAGCGTTCATAGGGAAGAAATATACAAACGCATCAAAGACGAAAGCGATCATAGTCACGATGATCGTGTGAGCGGTAATGCCACTGCCCGCAGCTCTCGCAGACCCGGGCACAATGGGCAAAACGGGCACGACCACCAGGCCGCGGTTAACGACTGAGTTTAGGGTTAGGGCGCTTAAGAGAATGGCCTTTCGGCCATTTTTTATCCTGTCGAATTGCTGTATGGTACGCCCCTCACCCGAGGGGCGTGCGTTGATATTTGCGTTGGTGAAGCAATACGCCTGTGACAACGCGCACTGCATTCCCGCAAAGGTGTCCCGTACCAGGAATCGACTAAAGTTTCAGTAAACAGACAATCCAGTTTCGGAGAAGTGGCTGAGTGGTCGAAAGCGCTCCCCTGCTAAGGGAGTATGGATCAAAAGTCCATCGAGGGTTCGAATCCCTCCTTCTCCGCCAGTAATAAAAAAGGGCTCCCAAAGGGAGCCCTTTTTTATTTCCAGTGTGAAGGGAGCCCGGTGAGAACCCTTCGTTCGACTCGGGTCCGGCTGACGGATCGCGGAGCGATACGGCAGACGGGGAGAGCGCCGGAGCGACGCAGTCGCGCAGCCCGCAGGGGAATTTGCGCGCATTCTGGCGCGTCAGAATCGGTCGCACAGCGACACAGTATTGCGGAGCAAGCCGGCAATCCCGCCGCGACTGACACCCATGCACTCGAGGCGGGAGCCCTGGCACGCAATTCCGTTAACGATGAAACGTCCGCCAACGCTATGGATATTGCCACTGTCGCCGCCCCGGTGACGTCAAATAACCGAAGCATGACGCCCCCTGACCACACAGTCGCGTAGCCTGACCTTAGGCTGTGATCAACGCCTGCGATTGGCTAACAGGAGAAGGAAGCAATGAGTTTCTTTGGTTCTATGAGCACTAAAAGCACAAGTCAGGAACACTGGGTACCGATCGAAGCATCCAATCACGCCACCGAAAGGGAGCAGTCTTTTTGCCTCCTAAATCAGCGCCTTGATGCCGCGTTGTCAGATCTGGGGCGCATCGACTATCAGTTGTCGGCTGCTTTTGCGCGGTTGCGCGCCGATGTGAGCGCGGAAACGCATGACAACCTGCAAGGTCAGGTTTCGCAAGCGCTTGAGCCGGGGCTGCATGCCGCAATTGCTCAATTGGCCGGCGAAATTACCAAGGCGATGCAAATAGCCGACGAAGTTATTGCCAATGCCGGTCATGCCGGAAAGTTAAGGCTGCCGCAACAGCAGTAGATCTGCATTGCCCTATTCGGCGGGCAGTATTTCTATGACGCGGGCGCGCACCAGGCCGCGGTTCTCATCGAGCGGTAACTCGTTGAGAACCCGGTATCGTTCCGGTAAGTCGTCGCGGGAGTTCAGCTCAAAAAACAATCTTGGGTTGTTGGCTTTAAGGTATTCCGTGCTGGTGAGCGCGAATTCCCCGTTGTCACGCCGACCGTAAAACTTCACGAGCCGTGCGAAGATATATTTGATGTCTGCCGGAGCGGCTTCGAGGAATTCCTCGGGTGACAGATTGGCCAGCTGTTGCATCTCCCTGATTTTTCTTTCATGCAGTGGCGTCATCAGAAAATTATTGGCGATGACACTGCAGTTTGCGTGGTAGCGAATGTAGTGACCAAAATTATTATCGGCGAACGCGATGCCAGGATTTTTGTTGCAGGCATCAACCAGGGTGCCGAAGAGGCTAAAGGTGTCCTCATAAGCCGGATCCTGGCCAAGCGGATAGCGCACCATCATTTTGTTGGTGATGCCGCTGTAGGATGCGCCCACAATCAATATCAGCCCCGCGGTTAGTGCAACGACAGGCCGATTTTCGGCGATATTCAGTTTTTTGCTCGCGATGAGCACCCAGCCAAGGACCAGTGCGAAACTACCGAAATAATGTAACCGGAACTGGGTCAGCAGCAGGGCGACCCCGAAGACGACCATGACAGCCAGGAACACATCCGCAGGATTACGCGCCCTGTAGCCGCTCCACAGATACACGGGGATAAGCAGGGGCGCTAACAAGCCGAGCAGTGAGTAGTAACTCACAACACTTGCTATCCCTCCCGGCCCCTCGGCCATAGCGAGCGGACTTTTAGCCTCGGTAATCTTGTCTAGGAGGGTGATCTCGCCCGACAGAAACGCGGCTCCGCCGATGGTGTCGTTCCATATCGGTATTAACAGCAGGACTCCAATGAGCATCAGCCAGCCTAGATTCTGCGGCGTAAAAGAAAAGCGGGCGAATCCCGCTATCAGCAGTGTGGATGTCGCGGCTATATACAGGTGAAACCACGACAAGACCGCGAACTGGAAAAAGCCTGCGCGGAATGCTTCGGATGGCAGCAGGACGGCCACGCTGGTTAGGATCAGTGACGTGGACAGGGCCAGCATCGAATCCCGGCCGGGGGCCATGCCGCGTACCCAGAGTACCCAGAGCGTTGCCAGCACGGGTGCCTGCAGGATAAACAAGCCGGTGTGAAATGCCGGTGCCGCGCCCAGCGTGATGCCTAGCAAAACAGCCCGCGCCAGCTGGTCC
>JARRLL010000048.1:0-19468 GCA_037387125.1 Gammaproteobacteria bacterium
CTGTCGAGGGATCGGCGCAGGCGGCCAGGACTAGCGCCATAAGCAGCGGGCAAGCGAGTAGTTTTTTCATTGCGTGAATTCACTAAGAACATGATTTTTGAAACAGCTTAAATTTCACTGAAAGAAGCGATACGGACTTACCGAGGCCAATACTGTCAGGGATCGCCCTCGCGCAGCAGCAGAGCCAGCATTGACTCGCGATAGATCAATTCGAAATTGTGCTGCTTGTGGTAAAGGCGCAATAAGGGAATACCCGTTTTCGCGAGCACCAGGTAGGAGAGGGTGGCGCTGCCATTTCGCAACAAGCCCGCTTCCTCGACGACCTGCAGGTGTCGCAGGATTTGCGCACCAAATTCTTCGTGAGCCTTCTTAATGTATGGGAATAGCGTTGAATCGACCATCCCGGTCAGCAATAGGGCGTGACGGTGCCTGCTCCAAAGCTCGAGGTACATATCCACCAGCTGCTCTGCACGGGCGCGAGGTGTGCCGGTCTTCGACCGTTTAGGAGTTCGTCGCCCGATTTGAAAACCGGCAGCATGACATTCGCAGCCAGCTCCGTCTTGTTGGCAAAAAAGCCGTAAAAAGTTGCCCTCGATATACTCACCGCGTCGAGCAGTTCTTCAACACTGACGTTATTCACGCCTTTATCGACAAACATTCGGGCCGCGGTTTCGAGCAATCGCTCGCAGACCTCGCTGCGTCGGCTCACCACCTTGGGGCTGCGAATAATCTTGCCGGTGCGCGGCTGTATGACTGGATCGACCACGCGAGAAGCGTACTGCAGGGATTAAAATCATACAAGTGTGTATTATTTTTCGCAGCGATGAACTCAGGCGATTGGATCGTGGCTCCGGGGTTTTGCCGAGTTACGCATCCGTTTAGCCATAAGCCAAGAACTCCATCAATCCGAGAAGACTGGAGCCGGTTACATGCCTGCTATCGTTAACGTTGCGAGCCTCAACCGTTCAGTATTTATGTTGAATTGCTGCGCCCATCTGGTCAGGTTATCGTCAGGATACTTGCGCAAACTAACGGTTGAGAAGAGCACATGAAACTGCCGAAACCGCAACCTGAATGGGTTATGGAAGCATTAACGGAACTTAAAAAGCCGCTCATCATTGTGGCGCTTTTATGGGGGTTGTCTTTTTTGCTTCTGCTCGCCACCGAAGTCGCGAAGGCAGAACCTCGATGTGATTGCACGCAGGTCATTGACACCTGCTCTGCAACGGTAAGCATGAGCGACATGCGCGTAAACATTGAGAGCGACAGCGAGTCCTGCTCGCGCGTCGACTACCTGATCGACGGGCAACCTTTTGCCGCGTTGGTCGTCGGCGGCTCCTCCGCTATCAGCTGGCCGGGGCAACCGTTGCGGAATCCGCGCATCGTCGTCGAAAACTGCCGTGTCTGCGCCGAAGCCGGCGACCCGAACCGTGCGATGAAAAGCAAAAATATGGAAGCCGCGCCTGGCGGCGCGGGCAAAGTTGACGAGGCGGCTGGCGCTATTGGTGCGATAATCAAAGTGATGCCGGCGTACCCGCGCGAAGCCTGGACCAACCTGATCGAAGGCATTGTGACGGTAGAATTCGAAGTCAACGCGGGGGGTGTCGTCGAGAACATTCGTGTCGTGGATGCGACGAACCAGGTCTTCGTCAATAACTCTATCGACGCGGTGTCACGATTTCGTTACAGCACCGCAACAGCCGGCGATGAAAAATCATCCGGCAAAAAAGTTCGCGAACAGTTTGTCTTCAAGCTGCTCGGCGGCACCGATCCTGTCGTGACTTCAAGAACGCTCTGAGCTGCGCCCAGACCTGAGCGCAGAAGTCGCACCCGGGGCTCCACGCTCCAAACTCGATTACACTAGCTGTTTGGCAAGCGGGTTGCGCTCGGTCGCGGCTCACTGCGTGCCAAGCCAAACCGTCATCACCACGACGACGTAACACGACAACATATACACAAGAACATATATAAAGGGCAGTGAATGAGCAACCGTTCATCCTGGACTGACATGCGCAGGGTAATACAAGAATCAGTGGGCCTGATTGGCTTCTGGATGACGTTACGCTACCTGATCATTTACTGGCTGTCCTACAAACCCTCAGGCGACCGCAGCTTCGACAGGCATTTCAACACCGATACGGCGGGCCTGGTTCCGTCCGACGACCTCGACATCGATGATGATGCCACGCGCCACCAGTCGAATCTGTACCTGGGTTCTCCCGCGCGAGTGACCCGTCACCTGATCCGCTCACTCGGCATCAATTGCGCCGACTACAGTTTCGTGGATTACGGTTCGGGCAAGGGCAGGGCGGTGCTGGTCGCGGCAGAATTTCCCTTTCGTCGCGTCGTGGGCGTCGAAATCTCGGAGCAGCTGCACACGGCTGCGGAAAGCAATCTGCAGCGCTACACGGGCACTTTCGACTGCCCGGACGTGGAATTGTGGTGCGGCAATGCGCTGGATTATCCGCTGCCCGACGGCGACCTCGTGCTGCACATGTACCATCCGGTCGGCCCCGATATTCTGCGCCGCCTGCTGGAAGTCATCGAAGCATCTGCCCGGGCGAAACCACGCCGGATACTGGTTCTTTATTTGTTCTCGATCAGCGTATCAAAAGCAGTGTTTCAGGATTTTCCAGCCTACAAAATTCTGCGTGACGAACTGTGTGTCAACAACCTCTATCGCTGGACGCTCTATGAATGCCGTCCGAATAGCGACTAGCAACTGCCGCAGCTACTCGGCAGTATTCTGCTGAGCCGCGTCATCCGCCTTGAGCCACTCGCAGGCTGCACAGCTGTAGCCCGTTTCGCCGGACTCGCGGCGCGCTTCCATTTCTGCGCGACACTGTTCCATGCGCTCACGCTGCTCGGCACGCAGTTCCATGTAGCGCGCCTGCTGCTCATTGCTTAGCAGGGCGAAGGCATTCGACTGCAATTCACTCAAGAGGATGACCATTTCTGAGGCGGTCGCCCCGGCAAGTTGACTCATCTTTGCCGCCTCGAGCGAATAATTCGGATCGTTCGGTGCGAGGCTCAGCAGTTCGCGACTCTGGCCCGTGCGCTCCAGCAGTTCCTTGATGCGCGGTTGATAAATCTGAACCAGCGCGGCCAACTCCTGCTTTTGCGTTTCTGTCAGCCCCAGCGAGTCGCCCATGCCCTCGATACCGGCAAATCCATCGGTGCCATAATGGTGCATGCCGTATTGGCCGTCCGTGTGATGCGGGCACTGAGTTTCTTCAACACCATCGGACACCGTGCCATCTTGAGCCAGGGCAAGTGGCTGCAGCAGGAAAGGCGCCAAGAACAGCACGGCAAGGGTCAGTGATTTGGAGACGGTGGGGTTGATCATGATGGTTACTCCGTAAAGCCTGGGCCGAAGCCTCGGCGCCAATCATATTCCAGTTTGCCTCCTTAAGAACCCCGCGGCGCATACTTGGTTCATCTACTGCGCAGCGGCCTGGAAATAGCTAAGAAAATATTCTTGAAAAAACAATAGATAAAAGGCATTTCCTAAAACTTTTTTAAACTACCTATCAGGTCCGCAGCGCTTGCAACCGCTTGCACTAAGCGGCTACGCTGCGTCAGCACATCGGCGCAGACTCAGTGGCCAAAAAAAGAATGGCCCGCAACCCCCGGGGATAATCGAACCAACTCGCCCGTATGGAAACCAGTAAATTTAAACTCGAATGGCGGGCGCTTGAGCTGTGCCGGGGTGACCGGTGTCTGCAAAGCGGACTCAACGGCGCGGTCGAAGCAGGGCAGGCCATCGTATTGCGCGGTCCGAATGGCTGCGGCAAGACCACTCTGCTGAGAGCCCTGTGCGGCCTAACCATGGCCGAATCCGGCGAAATCCTCTGGCAGGGGACAGAACTGCACAAATGCCGCTCGGACTATTACCAGCATGTCGCCTACAGCGGGCACATCAGCGGCCTCAAACAAGATCTGACCACGCGGGAAAACCTGCGTTTTGCCGCGCGTATGCGGGGCCGCCATCCGAATCAGAACGAACTTCTGCAGGGCCTTGGCCTGCAGCATTGCGCCGACCTGCCGGTCAGAAGCCTGTCGGCAGGGCAGCGGCGCCGAGCGACGCTGGCACTGACGCTGGGGTCGGGAGCGGAGCTTTGGGTGCTCGACGAGCCTTACACCAATCTCGATAAAGCCGGTTGCGCCTGGCTCGGCAGGCGGCTCAATGACCATCTGAACATGGGCGGGCTGCTGCTCATGGCCGTGCATCAGGACAGCCTGATCGACGCAAGCCGTGAAATCGTGCATGAACTGCCGGGGGCACAGCCTTGATACGGGCGTTCACACTGGTATTCAACCGCGAACTGACCGTGGCGTTCCGGCGCTGGTCGGACCTCGCGCTGCCTATCGTTTTTTTCGTGATCGTATGCACCCTGTTTCCGCTCGCGGTCGGCCAAGACTCCGGCGTGCTTGCCGCGATCGGACCCGGCGCCATCTGGGTCGCAGCACTCCTGGCGACGCTGCTGTCGCTGAACGCACTGTTCCGCGAGGATTTCGAAGACGGCAGCCTCGAACAGCTGGCGCTAAGCGCACAGCCGCTAAGCCTGCTGGTGCTCGCAAAAACAGCATCGCACTGGGTCGTGACCGAGCTGCCACTTGTCATCGCGGCCCCGGTCCTGGCGCTCGGCTTCGGCATGCCCTCGGACGGCATCACCGCCTTGATGCTGACCCTGTTGGTCGGGACACCCACGCTTAGCTTGCTGGGCGCGGTGGGTGCCGCCCTGACCGCGGGCCTGCGCAGCGCCAGCGGTCTGCTGGCTTTGCTGCTGCTGCCGCTGACCATCCCGGTATTGATTTTCGGCGCCCGGGCCACGGCGCTGGCCGCCGAGGGCAACCCGATCGAGGGGCCGCTCCTGATGCTGGGCGGCATTACCGTGCTCGCCTTGACACTGACGCCGTTTGCAACGGCAGCCGCAGTGCGTGTCAGCCTTGATTAGCAGGATCCATCGGGCCGGTATTGAGCCGATTTCGCCGGACAGTTGTAGTACTATTGCCGCGCGCAGCGTAGGGCTGCCGCTTAATATATTCCCTGTGAGTCATGTGGAACTGGTTTCATAAACTGGCATCGCCGCCGCATTTTTACCGAATAGCAGCACTGCTCGAGCCATGGCTGCTCTGGCCGGCCCTGGGGCTGCTGCTGCTGGGTGCCTACGGCGGGCTAGTGCTTGCGCCGCCCGATTATCTGCAGGGCGAGGGCTTTCGCATTATTTATGTCCATGTGCCCAGCGCCTTCCTGTCGATGTTTGCCTACGTGCTCATGGCAGCCGCATCGGCCATCGGCCTGATCTGGCGCATGAAACTGGCCTATTGCGTGGCCGCAGCCACCGCCCCGATTGGCGCCGTCTTTACCTTCCTGGCGCTGGCAACGGGCGCTATCTGGGGACAGCCGATGTGGGGCACTTGGTGGGCGTGGGATCCGCGCCTGACCTCGGAGCTCATCCTGTTTTTCCTGTTTCTGGGCTATATCTTCCTCCGCGAGGCGCTGCGGGACCGCAGCCAGGCCGACCGCGCCAGCGCCATACTGGCGATCGTGGGTGTCGTGAATATCCCGATTATTCATTACTCCGTGGAGTGGTGGACCTCCATACACCAGGGGCCCAGCATCGCCAAAATGGATACGCCGTCCATCGCTGGTGACATGTTATGGCCATTGCTGGTAATGATTGGGGCCTACCAGCTGCTGTTCTTCGCGATTCTGCTGACCGGCGTCCGCGCACAGGTGCTTGAGCGCGAAAAGAACGCGCGCTGGGTGAACGACCTGCTGGTTAAAGGTGTCACAGGAGAAAGCGTCGGATGATGGAATTCCTCGCGATGGACGGTTATGCCAAATACGTCTGGGGCGCATTTGGTATCAGCGCGATCTTGATTGTCGCGACCGTCTGGCTGAGCAAACGAAATCTCGCGGCAACTCGCCAGCGCGTGTTGCGCCGAATACAAGCTATGGAAGGTAAACAATAATGAAACCACGCAGACAACGCATGCTGGCAGTTGGATTGATCGTCGCCGGCATTGCAATTGCCCTGGCGCTGATACTGCGGGCACTGGACAGCAATATCATGCTGTTTCTGAGCCCCTCCGAAGTGGTCGCCGGCGCAGCACCGGCCGAACGTCCGTTCCGTCTCGGCGGGCACGTTGTGGCCGGCAGCTTTCAGCGCGCCGAGGGCAGCCTCACCTCAACGTTCCTCGTGACCGACAACCAGCAAACGGTGCAAGTGAGTTATACCGGCGTGCTGCCGGATTTGTTCAAGGAAGGGCAGGCAACCGTTGCCAAAGGCAGGCTGGGCAGTGACGGCGTGTTTATCGCGGACGAGGTGCTCGCCAAGCACGACGAAAATTACATGCCGCCCGAAGTGGCGAAAATGCTGGAGGAGCAGGGCGCTCATCAGAATCAGCCCGATCAGCAAACCACCCAGAATGTTGCCGGCAACTGAGGGCTGACATGTATCCCGAACTCGGACAGCTTAGTCTCGTCATAGCCCTGTGCCTCGCCTTTACGCAGGCGATTCTGCCCCTTACGGGCGCTCAGAAAGGTATCCCGGCGCTCATGGTCGTGGCGCGTCCCGCGGCCTACGGTCAGCTTCTGTTCCTGATTCTCGCGTTCGTGTTTCTGACTCTCGCGTTCCTGCAGAACGATTTTTCGGTGCTGTATGTCGCGAACAATTCCAACACGGCCCTGCCCACCATGTACAAATTTGCGGCGGTCTGGGGCGCGCACGAGGGTTCGTTGCTGCTCTGGGCGCTGATCATGGCAGTGTGGACGAGCGCGGTTGCGTTTTTCAGTAAATCGCTCCCCGATGCATTACTGGCCCGGGTCCTCGGTGTCATGGGCTTCATTGCGGTCGGCTTCATGCTGTTCATACTGTTTACGTCGAACCCTTTTGAGCGCATATTCCCGGTGCCGCTCGAGGGCGGTGACCTCAATCCGTTGCTGCAGGATCCGGCGCTGATTATTCACCCGCCGATGCTGTACACGGGCTACGTCGGTTTCTCGGTCGCTTTTGCTTTCGCCGTTGCGGCGATGCTGACCGGCGAACTCAACCAGCAATGGGCCCGCTGGACGCGCCCGTGGACACGACAGCCTGGATGTTCCTGATGGTCGGCACGGCCCTTATCCATTCGCTGGCCGTGACGGAAAAGCGCGGCCTGTTCAAGAGTTCGACCCTGCTGCTGGCTATCGGCGCCTTTTCGCTGAGCCTGCTTGGCACCTTCCTGGTTCGCTCCGGGGTGCTGGTGTCCGTGCATGCCTTCGCATCCGATCCTTCTAGAGGGATATTTATTCTTGCATTTCTAGGGGTTGTGATTGGTTCTTCACTTGGCCTCTATGCTTGGAGGGCGCCTTCACTGGAAGCATCGGTAGGTTTTAAGCCCTGCTCGCGGGAAACCTTCATACTCGCCAACAGCATTCTGCTGTCGATCGCTGCGCTCGTGATACTGGGCGGCACACTGGCGCCGCTGATCTACCCCGCGCTCGGTTTCGGCACCATCTCGGTGGGGGAACCGTACTTTGAAATTGCCTTCCTGATCCCCATGCTGCCGCTGGTCCTGCTGGTCGGGGTAGGCATGCATACCGCATGGCGCAGCATGGAACCGGCGCAGCTCATGAAACAGCTGCGCTGGCCGGCAATCATCGCCGTGACGGCGGGCGTGATCCTGCCGTACCTGGTATTTGGCAGTTTCTCCTTATTAACCACGCTCGGGGTCATTATTGCACTCTGGACCATCTGCAGCGCTCTGCTTGATCCGGCCCGCAAGATTACCGGCAAGGCGCCGCGGCTGACGCGCGGCATGGTGGCGATGCAACTGGCCCACATCGGGCTGGGTATGACCGTCCTGGGCATCACCGTCACGTCGTCTTACAGCGTCATCACCGACGAAGGCATGAAACCCGGCGACACGCGTGAAATCAGCGGCTATACATTCCGCTTCGACGGGGTCCGCGATAAGCAGGGCCCGAACTACGAGGCCATTCAGGGCTTATTTACCGTCAGCCGCGGCGAACAGCCGTATACCGAACTACGACCTGAGAAGCGTATTTACCGAGTCCAGACAAACCCGATGAGTGAAGCCGCGATCGAGGCAGGATGGGGTAAGGATCTATTCGTTGCGCTCGGCGAATCGCTGGGTGCCGGCGCCTGGAGTGTGCGCATACAGCACAGGCCGTTGATTCGGTTTATCTGGTTTGGTTGCCTCGTCATGGCGCTGGGCGGGTTAATCGGGGTGAGTGACCCACGTTATCGAAAGCGAGCTGCCTGATATGCAAAACATGCGGCTGAAGTTCTTGTTGCCGATCGCGGCTTTCGTCGCGCTGGTCGTCGTTTTTTACAATGGTCTCTATGAAGACCCTACGAGGGTGCCGTCGCCGTTTATCGGCAAACAGGCTCCCGCGTTCGAACTGCCATCCCTGCAAAACCCGGCAGAAATGGTGACCGAGGAGACTTTCGCCGGCCAGGTGTCGCTCTTTAACGTGTGGGCGAGCTGGTGCCCTGGTTGCGCGCAGGAACACGCGCTGCTGACGGCGGTGGCGGCTCAGCACGGTGTCCCCGTCTACGGACTCAACTGGAAAGACGAGCGCTCCGCGGCGCTGAAATGGTTGCAGCGCATGGGTAACCCCTACAAGGCCGTCGCCTATGACCGTGAGAACATCGTCGGGATAGACTGGGGCGTTTACGGCGCCCCGGAAACCTTCCTGATCGACAGCAAGGGCGTAATCCAGTACAAGCTGATCGGACCGATGACACCCGATATCTGGCAGCAAGAATTCCTTCCGCGCATCGCCACCGCACGCGAAGAACTCGCCAACGGAGGTGAGGGATGAGCCGCTTGCTGGCTTGCTGTCTGCTCTTTTTCGCCGCGAATGCCTGGGCTATCGACCCCAGCGAGAAACTGCCCGACCCCGAACAACAGGCGATGTTCGAGTCGATCGCCAATGAAGTGCGGTGCCTCGTTTGCCAGAACCAGACCATCGCCGATTCCACCGCGCCCCTGGCAGCCGACCTGCGGCGCGAAATAAAGCGCATGGTCGTCGAGGGGCAGAGCGAGGCGGAAATTAAGGACTTTCTGGTGGAACGCTATGGCGACTTCGTCCTGTACAAACCCCGTTTCCGTTCCTGGAACCTGCTGCTCTGGGTCGCGCCCGCCATATTCCTGATTATCGGCGCGGTCGCAATGATAAATATCGTACGACGGCGCACGCAGCTGCCGATCGATGAGGACGCGCCATGACGCTATTGATTTACACGGCCGCAGCCGTTCTGACTCTGCTTGCGATCGCGCTGATCGTCCTTCCAATGCTGCGTTTCAGGAGTGAACGAGGGATCGGGCTGGCACTCGTCGCCGTCGTGCTGGTATTCCCGTTAACGGTGTTAGCGGTCTACAACAACGTTACGACCTACCCGTGGGGCGATGAGTCGATCGCGACCAGCCAGCAGCAAATCAGCGATCAACCCCCGGTAGAGGAAATGATCACCGAGCTTGCCGCCCGGCTCAAAGAACAACCTGATGTTGAAGGCTATATCTTGCTTGCGCGAAGCTACATCCAGCTCCAGCGGTTTCCCGACGCAGTCGAAGCCTGGCATCGCGCCTGGGAGCTCACGGAAGGCAAATCGCCGCAGGTTTCGCTGGGCTATGCCGAGGCGCTCATACTGGCCGATCAACGAACGCTGAAAACCAGCGCCGCAGACCTGCTGGAGTTCGCGCTCGAAGAATTACCGGATGACCCACGTGCACTTTGGTACGGCGGGGTGAGTGCGGCAGCGCGTGGCATGAATGATCTCGCGATCGAGCGCTACGGGAAGCTGCTGCAGGACGAAACCCTGCCTGACAACATGCGCATGGTAGTGCAGGAACAAATGGCGAAACTGGGAGGGTCCGTTGCGGAGATTCCGACTGCCGATAAAGCCGCGGTGGAAGAGGGCGGCGGAACCGGACCGGTGCTGAACATCCGGGTCGAACTGGACCCGGCCATTATTGACCGCGTTTCCCCCGGCGCGACGCTCTTTTTGTTTGCGCGGGATGCAGGGCAGGCCGGGCCGCCGCTCGCGGTGCGGCGAATGCGTGAGCAGAACTTCCCGGTAGAAACGACGCTTTCAAATGACAATGCGATGGTGGCAGGACGCACATTGGAGAGCGCAAGGCAACTTGAGGTCGTCGCTCGGCTTACAACCAGCGGCAGCGCGATTGAATCGGCAGGCGATCTCTATGGCAAGGCGACGCCCCAAATGGATGGACGCGGTGCTGACGTCATGATTCGTATCGATTCGATCGCCGAATAGCCGGCGGGTCAGCAGCAGCTCGAATCGCAATTAGACTAGGTCTATTTTGGCTGCCCGCAGGAACGGCACGGCAGCGTCCCGCACCGTAAACGCCATTGCCTTTCCAGCAGACCTAAAGGCCGTTGGGTTCGGCACCGGACCGTCAGGCACAAGCAATCCGTTATGCGCAGCGATGCAAACCCGCAATCACCATTGCGAACGTCACTGACGGTGACGGACACATATCCCGGTATCGATGAGTGAGCTGCCATGAGCCGCCAATCGACTATAGAAAATCGAGAATCAGTAGCCCGCAGACGCCGATGCACACAAGGTGGAAAGAATGCCGGTTCCCACAGGCTCCTGAAACTCAATTGACGGCACCTGGAAGACTGCCGGTGCAAGTTTGGCTGATGCGAAAAACTACCTGATGAACTGAAAGCCACTCGGGTCATCGTTAAGTCAATTGATCTTCAGGCCAGGCTGCTAACAAGCGCGTTGGTCATTAAGGAACGATGTCGGGGAAACAAAGCCCGCAAGCGAGCAAAACGAGAAGCCCTGAGTGCAAACCGACTGGCTAAGATGCAGTGCGGGGTTGTTTTAGCTCAGAAGTGGCTTAACGGGCCAATGGCCTGATTCGCAGGGGCCGTCAGGAGGATTTAGGAAGTATACGTTCTATTTAACATAATATACATTATGCGCAGTTATTGACCTTGCCGGCAGGACACAACTGCTGGATTAAGCCCATTTCCAGCGAGGCCCCTGAGCTTACGTGTCTCGTTGCGTTGGTCAGTCCGAATCAAAAGGAAACGGTCGCTCGTCGGTATTAAACGTTAGATAGCGGATAATCTGATAAGTGTACGTTGCCAATTAATTTTAGAAGGTGCCAATAGCCCGCAGACCCAAAATCCAGACTGTACTTTCAGTCGGGTTATTCGCTGGATCAATGAGCAGTTGAAAATCCGGCAACAAAGCAAAATTCCTGGCCAGCTGAAAATTGTAAGAAGTCTCGATCACATACTCATCATCAAGCTTGGCGCCGTTAGTTTTCGCTGCAGGTTTTGCCCAGCCAGCACCTAACACCCACTTCTGGTCATTGTGCACGGTGTACTGAAAACCAGCGCTTAATGCAGACTCAGCAGCCACGCCGCCACCGCCATTTGAATCACCAAAGCGAACAAACGGCAGCCACTTCTCAGCCAACTGCCAACTGGCACTGACTGCCCAGCCATGCCCCGCAGGGGCACCCGCCCGATCGCGCGCATCTTTGTCCCAATAGGTAAACTGAATTTTGCTTAGTTTTCGTCGATCAAACGTAGGGGTCCAGCCGATCTCTACCGCCTTCAGGTATTCATTCTCCTGAATAGTGTCCCAATCAAACTCACCGCTGGCGGCATTGGCATCATAAATCTGGCCGCCCACCCAAAACTGATCGGTAACCATGCCTCTGGCAACTGCACCCAATGCACCGATACCCGTCGTCGGTATCGTCGGGTTAAGAATAAAGGCACGGTTAATGAACCCACCCGCAAAGGTTTGAAAAGCAAACGCATCCAGATATACATCAAAGGCCAGACGACCCACCGCAATGCCGGCCGTACTATCACGAAAACCTTGCGTCCAGTTCAACACCGCCAAATCCGTTTTAAACCGGTCTGAATAAGCGAAACCCGTATTTAGAGCTGCCGCTCCAGTAGCCGTTCCCAAGCTACCCGGTGCCTGAAAATTGCCGATGTCGCTGCGAGCTTCAACTCGCCACTCGATTCGACCCGGATTCTTGCCGCCATTATTAAGTAGCGTCCAACTACCGTTAAACCGGTAGATTCCACCCAGTGCATCGTCATCTTTACCTTCGATACTATCGCTGGCTTTCTGACCCAAGACACTGACGAAGAAGCCTAATGCAACGCCGTGATCTTTCTTGATATCGGCTTTCCAATCGTACCAAGGCTGCAACCACTGACCGGGCGCGGCCCATTCATAAATGCGCGCACGACTTCGATCTGCCTCCTCAAGTTGCTCAGAGACACCGTCCGGACCACCGAATGACTGCGCACCGTCGTAACCCGATTGCGACGCATCAGGCTGAGTGACTGACGGCGCTGCCAACAACGGCAATGCAATACTCGAAAAAAGTGCAACTACCACAGCAGCTCTGGTCATATGCATGGTGTTTCTTTTACCCGCAGTTAACATTCGTTAGTTACCCCGACTGCAAGAATAGTCGCATATTTATAGCGCCGCACGAATTCATCAATGCAGTCCTTCCAGCCCATCATCAGAGAGCTCCGGTTTTAACTACTCGAGCAGCAACACTAAACGGCCATTTAAAACACCGCTGTTACCGTTCGATAAATTGGGGTCATTCGACAAACCCGGTCCGTCAAGACTGATATAGCGATAGTTCATATCAACGTTCATAAAGGGGGTTAACCACCAACGGATGCCGGCAGACCAGATATCCATCTCACCGCCATTCACGTTGGCATCGCTCAGGTCGGTCCATGAATAGCGCGCGGTCAGTTCCCAGGCACCCATACCGTTCTGATAAACCGACTTCGCCACCGGTGGCCTTTGGAATACCCCGCCTTGGGGGTTGTACTGGCGCATCTCGCCGGTTAATGCCCAGATACCGCTGACATACCAACCACTAAAAGTGGGGTCACCGGCGCTGACGGACTTCACCTCTGACTGCATATACTCGCCGGACAGCACAAATGGGCCACTGCGCCAGGCCACTTCCAGGTCAACGGTATACATGTCTTCAGCATCCACGATGTTTTGCGTGTTCACAAACAGGGCGGAGTTATTAGTCTCGGGCTCGGACAAGTACAAGGTCCCCTGCTTCGCATTGGAATAGCGGTAGCCGGCGCCCAGATGGAACAGATTACTTTTATCCGGTGATTGCCAGGGAATGCCGGTAACCCGCCCGACCAACTGGGTCGCCGTATCACCAATCGACTCATCGCCTTCGATAAAGTTATTAAACACGCCGCCTGCCCAGGTCATGCGTCTGTTTAGTGCGCTGCCGGACAGAACAATGCCGGTATTACGGGCAGGCAGCATCGCATCAATGAAAGCTGAGCGTTCCTGCATGGGCAAATAGATCAACGGCGTAAGGCGCTCCAAAGAAATCGGTTCTTTCTGTTTGCCGATGCTTAACGTTGTTCCCTTATACAAGGGTATGTCTACTCGAACATCAAACCATGCAAAATCGTCGTCGCGCTCCTGATCAAAGCCCGAATCAAATGCATTGGTTGCGCCGAAGATTGTGTATACCCACGGGTCGGCGAAATTCAGCGTACCGACAACACCAAACCGCAGACCACGGATTTCTCCGCCGGAAAAATCATCCAGATCACCGACTTGCAGCTCACTCACATCATTCTGTGAGACCCAACGAGTGCGATCCAGCACCAGTCCAGCTGAAAATAACCCCGAGATCGCCTTAGTATCCCAACGGTTCCACTTGGTCGCATCAAGGTAAGCACTTGGCATCGCCAGTGGTGGCGGTGTGTAGGCAAGCCACCGGGGCTCCTTACGCTCCTGCGGTTGTGTTTGCGGCATCTCCGCAACAGCAGCCAAGCGGTTTTCAACCACCTCGCCTTCTTTAATAGCCAGCAACAAATGCCGTTTGGAATCCAACAGCACATCGAAGTCGATGCGCGGATCCTTATCCAGAATAACAAAGCTAGGGGGCTCGCCCAGGCTGAGCTGCCCAAGCAAGTATTTGCCACGCGCGTTGAAGGTCAGTGTGAATTCTTCAACGGGCACATCGTCTTTAGTAACGATATCGAGCTCGCGATCACGAATCACGAGGTTAATAACCGGGTCTGTTTCCGCATCCGGTGACACTAACGTCACCTGCTCTATATAAAGCGTTACCGTATCCTGAGCAAACAGCAGAGTCGGCAGCATCGATAACAGCAGCGCCAGCCACGCTATGCTTCTGGTTCCAGTCCGGCAAAAATCTCTGCTATGCATTGCGCTCAGAACGCTAACCGGGCGCGAGCCCCGGCCACCCAAATCGAACTCCTGGTTGATGCCGCAGGATCTTTTACATACTGCAAGTCCGCCGTCAGTTGCACCCGCTTACCGACCTGCAGGCGGTAAAACAACTCGCCTGCATATTGCGAGTCGGTTCCAGCCCCCTGGTTCTCATTTGGCTCACCCCAGTTAAGACCAAAGCCGAGCAGATCGCGTTTATTGCGTAACCGGTAACCAACGCCGGCACTCAGCGATTTCTGCAACAAAGAGTCGCCGCCATCCGACCAGCCGCCCCGCAGGAAGGGCATCCAGGTCTCATCCACGAAACGCGCGAACGAAAAGTTTGCCCCCCAACCGCTCGGCTTGCCTGCCTCTTCGCGCTTATCCTTGTGCCACAGCGTCACGTGATAGTTGTCGAGATAGATATAGCCCTGCCCGCTCGACCAGCCGATTTCGGCAGAGGTGAAATATTCATTATCGCTGAAGAAATTACCGACGCTTTCCCAGGGTTCTTCAGGGTCACCGTTGGCATCCTGAATACTGCCGATAAAATAAATGTTATCCGTCAGCATAGCGCCGATGCCCGCGCCAAAACCGCCGTCGTTCGGCAGATCGATCGCGGCACTACCCGTACTGAATGCAAAATTACTGAAATGCAGCCATGGGCTGATCATGCCGTAAACATCCAGGAAATCTGTCACGTCTATGGTGCCGGCGACCAGCGAGTAACGGCCATCACCGAAACGTTGCTTCCAGTACAAGTTCTGGATACGAAACCCATCATCGTTAAACGGCGGCCCGACCAGCCCCACGTAGCCGAGATCGAGCGCCGCCCAGGTGCGTGCCGGCGTCGGACTACTGCTGTAGTTGTGACGACTCTCGACCTTCCAGACCAGCGAGCCCGTATTACCGCTGTCGCGGCCAAGCAGATCCCAGTTACCAAACAACCGCAGGTTACCGGCCGCTGCCTTGTCGCTCTGGGTGCCTGCCGGCAACCCCAGACCTTTGGCATCGTCAGCCTGGAAATAAACCCCGGTGTAATCCATACCAAAACCAAAGCCGTGTTGCTGCTGCAGTTCTTTCTTCCAGCCATCCCAGCGCTCGCCGGTGCTCGTGCCCCAGCCCTTCAGTGCATTAAATACGTCCGATTCAAGCTGATTGGGCACCGCGTTGGGGCCGCCAAATCGGGGTGGTTGCTCTGCGGCCGAGGCGTCCGCAGCGAGAAAGGGACTGGCCACAAAGCAAACGGCGAGCAGCAAAAATAGTTTCGATCGAAAAAAGCTGCATGCACTTAATGACGAAATCATAGACCCACCCACAGGGCATTCATGGCAACAAAACGAGCACGGGCGCCCTACAAGGCGCCCGTCCTATTCACACTAGAAATAAACTAACACTCAAAGAGTATTCTTATAAATCTTGCCATCCTTCATGATGATACGGATGGTTTCCGGACTCTCGGGCCGCAGATCTGCGCCGAACCATTGATCACCTGTGCCGACGACCGAAAAGTCCTCCAAAGGATTACCGTCGACAATCAGGATGTCCGCGTAAGCACCTTCTTCAATCACGCCTAGCTTGGCGTCCGGATACGGGTTCATGAAGTCACCGCTCAAAGCAACCATCTCGCCACCCACCGACGTCATCGTCACCAGCGAAGTATGGGGCCCGAAAAACTCGTTATTCAGATGTTTCTCATAGGCAACCTGGATATTGCAGGCCTCTACTGTACCAACGCAGTCGGTCTGGAAGCCGCGTTTGACCGGGCACTTCTTCATATTCTCGATGTAATCGGCAAATGTAGCCGACGCCGATTTCGCCTTGGCCAGGCTCGACGGCACGTCGGCAACCGCAGGAATATCGAGCAGACCCGGGTCAAATGCCGTCAGGTTGGTGGAAATGTACGCACCCTTCTTCTTCATCACTTTGGCGATTTCGCAGTCGAAAGAAAATCCATGTTCGATGGACCGCACACCCGCGTTCAGCGCAGTCATGATGGCCTCTTTCCTATAGGCATGCGTCATGACATAGCTGCCGTACTCGTTGGCTATCTGCACTGCCGCCTCGATTTCTGCCTGCGATCCGGCGAGCAGTTGCCACGGATCGAAGGCCGAAACGACTCCGCCCGATATCATGTACTTCAGCTGCGTGGCGCCCATACGGAAATTGTTACGGCCATATTTCTGAACGTCGGCAACACTGTCGACCTCCTGAGCCATATTCAGGCGGCTGAAATTGGTCGACTCACCGACCGGCGAGGTGAAGTTCGCAAAATCCGCATGTCCACCGCGGGTGCTGAGAAACGCGCCCGATGGATAATAGCGCGGGCCGACAATCTGTCCGGCATCGATCGCCCGGCGCAGCCCGGCATTTGCTCCACCCGCATCACGCACGGTCGTGAAACCCTGCATCAGGTACATCTCCGCCATACGGGCCCCATGGATAGCGAAATCTTCCCAGGTCGTTCCGGCCTCCATCGCCGGGAGGTTTGGTCCCATCAACATCAGGTGCGCGTGGGTTTCAACGAAACCCGGCAGTAACGTCCGCCCGTTGCCGTCGATTACCTGCGCGCCGGGCGCATCGATCGTGCCGACCACAATCTGTTTGATCAGGTTGTTCTCAACCAGCACGCTGGAAACTCCGCTGAGCTCGTTGCTGGTGCCGTCAAAAACCTTGACGTTAGTAAACAATATCTGCGCCGGTGCACCTTCGTGACCGCCCGCAAGAGCGCCCATTGACAGGAGTGCAAACAGGGAAGCAATCCCCATAATTAATTTCTTCATTGACCTGAGCCTCATTGGAAAAACTGACGTATCTGGCGACGCATGCTGCCACGGATCGCGTATTCACTAACTTTGGGGTTAGCACTGCGAACATAGCGTGTTCGAGCCGCTGAAACATTACATTTCACGCACGGCATATTATTTGTTGGCGCGCATTGCAATCTCATGAGAGTATTAACCTGTTTATTCTTGCAACTTACCGCCAATCGCAACGGTTTCCTAGCATGCGCGCATTGCAAACCTCAGAACCCGGCATTCCGCTAGTGCGGCTGAACCTCATCGCACCTTTTGTTGACGCACTGCGTCAGCGCAGGGTCGACCCGACCCCTACCTTACAAGCGTTCAACCTCAACGAAGAGGCGCTGGGCAACCCGGATATATTCGTGCCGGCACAGATAGTCTACGAACTTGTCGAAGCCTTTGCCGCTGCTGCCAATGACTCGTATCTGGGAATAACACTCGGCGAACAGTTGGATATCAGCTCGTGGTCGCCGTTTGTCGCGGCCAGCGCGCAGGCTGACAATACCGCAGAACTGCTATTGCTGTGTGCAGTTAACGCCAGCAAGGACGCGAGCTCCGCATCACTTAACCTGGAAACCACCGGTGAGCGAACGCGCTTTCACGTGCGGCGGCTTGCCGGGACACACACACTGCCGGCGCAGGTCGACGCGTTCTGGATTGGCATTCTTGCAGGCATCCTGAAGCGGGTCTCCGGCTCAGACTGGCGACCTAGTGAAGTACTGGCACAAGTGTGTGACACCGCAGTTATCCCGGCCGATTACCGCGGCATACGCGTCGCGGCCGGTGGCCTCGACGGGCCCAGCGTCAGCTTCCCCAGCAGCTGGCTATTTTTACCGTTCACTTCGGCAAAATACACAAACAAACCGCAGACAAAACCGAGCTCCCTGCCCGGCCAGTCTTTCGTGTCATCCGTGCAACAGGCGCTGCTGCCGCATATTACCGAACAGAATCTGGGCCTGGCCCGAGCGGCACAGCTGTGCGGCCTGAACAAACGCACGCTGCAAAAACATCTGCAAAATGCGGGCACTTCCTGCAGCAAAGTGCTGAGTGGACTGCGCAGCGAAAAAGCCCGCGCCGAACTGGGCCACAGCCAGAAAAGTATTGCCGCAATCGGGGCCGATGTCGGCTACCCGGATCCCGCCGTTTTCTCGCGGGCATTCAAGAGCTGGACTGGGGTGTCGCCGCAGCGGTTTCGTAAAGAAAATTCCGTTTAGATCTCGCAACCCAAGTTAAGGTTTGACCAAGCCGAAAACATCGCCCTCGGGCCGGAAACATTCGGTCCACTGGGCTACAGAACTACACGCTGTAGCGCCTCGCATCAGTGGTCGACAAAGCGCGCTTCATGGCTCACTCACTGGCACTACTTGAGTTTCTGGAAGACACGTGGATCAATCGCGGCCGCGCTAAACATACCTCCGGCAAGCGCCCCGGCGATGCCCGGACTCATCACGTCCTGGCCTGTCAGGAACAGACCGGGAACGGGCGTACGCGCGTTGAGTGCATCCGATAACATTCGTCGCGGACTTGTTTCGACACCATAAAACCCGCCTTGCTCGTGACCCGTGAAAAATGCCGTTGCGAGCGGCGTGCCGAGTTCATGGTAGGCGATAAGCGGTGCAAGATCCGGAAACTCCTCCTTGAAGAAGTCCAGCAACCTGGATTCGATACTCTGCTTAAACGCTGCCCACTCGTCGGGATGTTCATCAGCACCGCCATTCGCAAATTTTGCCACTGACGACCAGTCAGCCAAAAGCATCACGTCTGCAGTGTGCTTGTTGGTCGGACCCGGATCATGACTGGGATTCTTAAGAGAAGAAAACGACACAAACGCCATCGCAAATGGTCCACTCTCTTCCCCCGCCCAGGTGGTATCGTAGTTGTCCCAGCTGTCAAAAAACCAGTGGTTCGCGCGCGTTGCGCCATGTTGGGCAATGTCTCCCTCAAAACCCAGATAAAGATCGAAGTGACAGACCGATGGTTTGAAAGAGGCTATCTCCCTGGCCCAAGGTTGTTGGCGAATGCCTGCTGGTAACAGGTGCTTCACGGTTTCACCGGCGCCAATCGCCGAGACGATTGTAGGTGCACTGAATTCTTCACCGGATTGGGTGCGCACACCCACGGTTTTACCATCTTCAAGCACTATCTCGCTAACCGGTGTTCCAGCAAGAGCACTGCCACCAGCCGCTTCGATCACAGGAACTAGTCCGCGCGCGATGGCGGCAGCACCGCCGACAGGGTAGGCGGCGCCCTCAAGATAATGACCCATTATCATGCCATGAAAGGCGAAACTCGCTTGTTTCGGTTTGCCCCCATAAGTACCCCACTGCGCCGACAACACGGCGGCGAGTTTCGGATTACTGACGAGTTCATTGATTACTTCACTGGTTGTGCGACCGACCCAGCGTT
>JARRLL010000049.1:0-14369 GCA_037387125.1 Gammaproteobacteria bacterium
AATTTTCGACCAGGGGCGCCGGGCCTGCACGCGGCCCAGCCACCAGCCGCCGAGGATGCCGATGACGTACATGAGTCCGTACCAGCGCACTGCAAGGGGGCCCAGCTGTATCGCAATGGGGTCGATTTCGGAATAGGTAAACATGGCCGCGAAGTCTACCATCGCCGGGCTCGCTGAGCGGGATGTTCAATAACCGATTCTTGTATCGGAGCGGCGGGCAGCGCGAGGCCGCCGCGCTTAACCCTAGCTTCGCAGCCACCGTATAGTGAGCAGGCTCGTCGGCAACTAGTGCGACCGGTAATTCAGGACACAGGCGCCGCCCCCTCGGGACGTTCGGTCGGCCATCCATGGCCTCCCTCTCTCTATAATCGGCTCGCTAAGCTATCCCTGCATCGCTCGCCTCATAAAGCCCTCGGCGGTGGCGCCTGCGGCCTGAATTACCTCTGATGGTGGTAGCTGGCAGCGGGCCGCGCGAGGCCGGCAAGCGTCGGGGGGAGCGCCGGGAGGCATGGATGCCGGAGGCGCGACGCTCGATTCGAGGCGCACTGGGATGTGCGCCGAGATTAAGGGCGTCGGCCTCGTGCTGCCCGCTGCCAGACGTTCCGATGCAAGAAGTCGTTAGTGAACACCCCGCTATAACGAGCCAGGGGCATGCTTTCACTGATGGCGGCTGAGAAGACACGAGTTAGTCCCGGCGATGGTAGACTTCGCGGCCATGTTTACCTATTCCGAAATCGACCCCATTGCCATACAGCTGGGTCCCCTTGCAGTGCGCTGGTACGGACTCATGTACGTCATCGGCATCCTCGGCGGCTGGTGGCTCGGCCGCGTGCAGGCCCGGCGCCCCTGGTCGAAAATTACCGAAATACAGGTCGACGACATGGTGACCTGGATTGCGCTCGGCGTGATCCTCGGGGGCCGTGTCGGGTCGGTGCTGTTTTATAATTTCAGCGATTTCATCAGTGACCCGCTGATGATCTTCCGCATCTGGGAAGGCGGGATGTCCTTCCACGGCGGTTTCCTCGGCGTATTGCTGGCCATGTGGTTATACGGCCGAAAAATCGGGGTGGGTTTCTGGACCCTCACGGATTTTATTGCGCCCCTGGTTACCATAGGGCTCGGCGCCGGCCGCATCGGCAACTTCATCAACGGAGAGCTCTGGGGCAAGGTGACCGACGTGCCGTGGGCAGTGGTGGTCAACGGCACCCCGCGGCACGCCTCGCAGCTTTATGAAGCGGCGCTGGAGGGTTTGGTGTTATTCATCCTGTTGTGGACCTTTGCGTCAAAGCCCCGGCCCAGGATGGCTGTCTCAGGGCTGTTTCTGCTGGGCTACGGGGTGTTCCGTTTCGGGGTCGAGTTCGTGCGCATCCCCGATGCGCATATCGGTTACATGGCCTGGGGCTGGCTCACGCGCGGGCAGCTTTTGACTTTCCCGATGATTATCGGCGGGGTAGCATTACTGTATCTGGCTTATCGAAATCAGGCCAAAGCCTGACAACTGCGACATCAGGGGACGATAGTGCAGCAATATCTGGATTTGATGCGCCACGTGCGCGACACGGGTGCCCGTAAAGACGATCGTACCGGTACCGGCACGCTGAGCGTGTTCGGTTATCAAATGCGCTTTGACCTGGCGCGCGGTTTTCCGATGGTGACCACGAAGAAGCTGCATACACGCTCGATCATTCACGAGCTGTTGTGGTTTCTGAACGGTGACACCAATATCAAGTACCTCAACGACAACAAAGTTTCGATCTGGAACGAGTGGGCCGACGAGAACGGCGAGCTCGGCCCGGTTTATGGTGCGCAATGGCGGTCCTGGCCGACGCCTGACGGCGGGCATATCGACCAGCTGGGGCAGGTGCTCGACACCTTACGGACTAACCCGGATTCGCGCCGAATTATTATCAGCGCCTGGAATGTGGCTGAGCTCGACAAGATGGCGCTGATGCCCTGCCACGCGCTGTTCCAGTTTTATGTCGCCGACGGCAAGCTGTCATGTCAGCTCTATCAGCGCAGCGCCGATATTTTTCTCGGAGTGCCGTTCAATATCGCATCCTACGCACTGCTGACCCACATGGTGGCGCAGCAGACGGGCCTCAAGGTGGGCGATTTCATCTGGACCGGCGGTGATTGTCACCTGTATCTCAATCACCTGGAACAAGTGGAAGAGCAGCTGGCGCGCGAGCCGCTGCCGTTGCCGACCCTGTCTATTCAGCGCAAGCCGGAATCGATTACCGACTACCGTTTCGAAGACTTCGAGATCGTCGGCTATGAGTTCCATCCGCATATTGCGGCGCCGGTGGCTGTCTAGAGCAAGCCGGGGCAGGCGCTGCCTGGCTGGCGAGGGTCGATGCTATAGCGCTCCAGGCGAGTCACTCGCTGCTGACCCTGACTCAGACGCCCGGTCATTGACTAGAACTTTTTCGGCTGCCGGCTGGGGACCTCGACCAGAACACGGTCTTCTTCCAGCTGCACAGCCGTGAGCGCGCCGCCCCAGACGCAACCTGTATCGAGCGCAAGCAGATTCGGCTTGTCGATCAGGCCGAGGGTCGACCAGTGGCCGAAAACGATACGAGTGTCGGCGGTTTTGCGGTCGGGCGCCTTGAACCATGGCTGCAGGCCCTTGGCCGCATTTTTCGGGTCGAGCTTCTCATCGAAATCCAATCGGCCGTTGCGCTTTCGAAACCGCATCCGTGTCAGGCAGTTGGTAATAAACCGTAACCGGTCGTTACCGGTCAGATCGTCTGACCAAAGGTAGGGTTTCTTGCCGTACATTTCGCTCAGGAACTTTTGGGGCCGCTTGCTCCGCAGCACGCGTTCGACTTCGTGTGCGCGCGCCAGCACATCTTTTACGGTCCACTGCGGAATGACGCCGGCATGGACCATGAGGGTATTCAGCTTTTTGTCGTAGTGCGCCAGCGGGCGACGGCGGAGCCAGTCAATCAGTTCATCCCGGTCGCTTGCGCGCAATATTCGCTCCAGATTGCCGGCGTTGACCGGCGCGGAGCCGACCAGCGCCAGCGATAACAGGTGCAGATCATGGTTGCCAAGCACGCAGATCGCCGCATTGCCCATGCTTTTCACGAGACGCAGGGTTTTGAGTGACTTCGGCCCGCGGTTGACCAGGTCGCCGACAAACCAGATACGGTCAACGGCCGGGTCGAAGCGAATGGCGTCTAGCAGTATGCGCAGTTCGTCGTAACAACCCTGAATGTCGCCGACAGCATAGGTTGCCATGGGCTAATTCAATACTCCGGGTACCGCCAGGCTGAAAACCGGGATCGCGGCGTTAAAGCTGCGGCCATTTGCGGCAACCATTCCATAGCGGCCTTCCATGGTGCCTACCGGCGTTTCTATCACCGCGCCACTCGAATACTGATGCGATTGTCCGGGCTGTATTTCCGGCTGTTCGCCGACAACGCCGTCGCCGTGGACTTCCTGCACATGACCTTCGGCGTCCGTGATCAGCCAGTGCCGAGTAAGCAGACGAGCAGGCTCTGTGCCCCGGTTGAGGATGCTGATGGTGTATGCAAATGCAAACCGGCGTTCGGCGGGATCCGATTGATGCGGCATATAGACCACATGCGCTTCGACATGGATGCTGTCGGCGAGCTCTGTTTCGCTGGGTGCCATGGGTTTAGATTCTAGCCTAAGCGCCGCCCTTCGTCCCCGGAATCGGGCGAGTTCCCGCTGCGCGGGCAAGCGCGACAAACTCATCGACGGACAACATTTCCGCGCGCTGTTTAGGGTCAACGCCGGCCGCACGAATTTCATCGGCCGTGACCTGCCCATCGAGCGCATTGCCCAGCTGCTTGCGGCGCTGGCCGAACGCGGCACGCAAAATCGCATCGAAAACAGGCTGTTCGGCAGCGGATACCAGCGGCTGTGGCAAGGGTGTTAAGCGAGCGAAGGCCGACTGGACTTTCGGGGCCGGCGTAAAAGAGCCTGCGCTGATCGTGAACAGCGAGCTGACCTCGACATGTGCCGCCAGCGCGACGCTGAGGCGGCCGTATTCCTTGCTGCCGGGGCTGGCCGCCATGCGCTGCACGACTTCTTTTTGCAGCATCACGTGAATATCCCGAAACAGCTCACAGTAGTGGAGGATATGAAACAGCAACGGCGTCGAAATATTGTAGGGCAGATTCCCTATCAGTCTTAATGACTCGGGCTGAGTGCTTAGTTCATCGAAAGCAAAGCGCAGGGCGTCGGCGCGGTGAATCGTGATTCGTCCCGCCCAGGGCTGGCGCTCCAGGTCATCCGCCAGATCACGGTCTATCTCGATGGCATCGAGATGCCCGACCAGCTTGCTCAAAGGTCGTGTGATGGCGCCGCGACCCGGGCCGATTTCGACGAAGTGATCATTGGCTTCGGGTGCCATGCTCCGGATTATCTTGTCGATGATATTGGCGTCGTGCAGGAAATTCTGGCCGAACCGTTTGCGCGGTGATCCGTGACTCATGCCGCAGACCGCTGCGCCAGTTCTTCCGCATAGCGCAGGGCAACCCGCAGGCTGCCTGCATCGGCTTTCCCTGTGCCGGCCAGTTCGAGTGCTGTGCCATGGTCTACTGATGTGCGCACGATCGGCAGCCCGAGCGTAATGTTCACCGCGCCGCCAAAGCCGCGGTATTTCAGCACCGGTAATCCCTGATCATGAAACATGGCAAGTACGCCATCGTATTGTTCGAGGCTGGCGGGCGTGAACGCGCTGTCGGCAGGCAGCGGCCCCCGGACATCAATTCCGGCCGCCTGCAGGCGGTGGACAGCGGGTTCGATGACCTCGATCTCCTCGCGCCCCAGCTGACCCGACTCGCCGGCATGCGGATTAAGGCCAAGCACGGCGACGCGCGGGTTGGGCAAACCGAATAACCGTTGCAGACCATCATGCAGAATCCTGCACACGGCATCGATGCGCTCGGCCGTTATCTGCGCTGGCACATCGCGCAGCGCCAGGTGTGTGGTGAGCAGCGCCACGCGCAGTTCATCCGCACAGAGCAGCATGACCGGCGTCGCGACGCCGCACAATTTGGCCAGGTACTCTGTGTGTCCGCTGAAGGGTGTGCCGCTGGCGGCAATAACACTTTTTTGCACGGGGGCGGTCAGCATCGCCCGGAACTCTCCGTCGAGGCAGCCCCGCGCCGCCCGCCCCAGCGTACTCAGCACATAAGGGCCATTCGCGGTATTCAGCATGCCCGCGGTGCAGGGTTCAGCGAGTGAGATGGCATCGACCAGCAATTCACCCGGCTTGCCGGGCACGGGCTCTCTCGATCTGTCATAGGGCAGCAGGCGCAGCTCCGTGCCGAGTATTCGGGCGCGCTCGCGCAGTAATTCCGGGTCGGCGATAGCCACGAGTTCGGCCGTGCGCGCCTCGGCGGCGAGCTGAATGACCAGATCAGGGCCGATACCCGCAGGTTCTCCCGGAGTCACCGCGATGCGCATCGTTTCGCTCATGGAGGAGTGCAATGAAAAATTAAGTGAGCTGCGTTTGGCGGATTGCAGTCAGAGCCGGTATTCGACGAAAGATTCGTCGCGCAACTGCCGCAGCCACAGCTCGGTTTCTTCCGCCACCTTGCTGTCCCGAATAGCCATCATGGCTCGCTGCCGCAACACGTCGTCGGTGGTATCGTGCACACGGCGCTCCAGCACCTCGACGATATGCCAGCCGAACTGCGACTGAAACGGTTCACTTATTTCTCCGATTTCCAAGCTGTTTAGTGTCTCTTCAAAAACCCCGACAAACATCCCCGGCCCTGCCCAGCCGAGGTCGCCGCCCTCGACGGCCGAGCCCGGGTCATCCGAGACGGCTTTGGCAACAGCGGCAAAATCGTCACCGTTCAGAATGCCCGCACGAATTTCGATCAGCTTCTGTTCCACAATGTCGTCATCCATGATTTCGTCGGTCGTCATCAGTATGTGCCGGGCATGCACCTGGTCTTCCATGATCGGCTCGTTGCCTTTGACGTCATTCAGTTTGACCAGGTTGAAGCCGCTCGAACTGCGGATGGGCTCCGATACCGCCCCGGCTTCCATCGCGGGAACGACATCGGCGAACAAACTGGGCAGGGCTTCACCGCTCCGCCAACCCATCGCGCCGCCGTCCAGTGCGGTCTGAGCATTTGAGTAGGTAACGGCGAGCTGGGCAAAGTCGGCGCCGTTCTGCAACTGCTCGTAAATATCCCAGGCTTTTTTTCGTGCCGTTTCAAGTGCGTCGGGAGATGTGGTTGCGGGCAGCGCAATCAGAATATGCGAGATGTTGTACTGGTTATTACGAAAAGACGTGTTTTCCTCGCGGGCCAGGTAATCTTCCAGTTCGCGGTTGGTAATGGCGATGCGCGATATGACATCCCGCATCCTGAGGCGCTCCATTATCAGCTGTTCCCGCATTTCCTTGCGGTAGGCTCCGTAGTCCATGCCGTCGGCAGCAAGCAGCGCCGGCAACTCGGTGAGCGTCGTGCCATTGCGGCGTGCAATATCGGACAACGCCCGGTTCAGGATTTCATCCGGCACCACAATGCCTTCTCGCTCCGCACGTTGCAGTTGAATCTGGCTGACGACGAGATTCTCGAGCACTTGCTGGACCAGCACGTCCTGTGGCGGGAGCGGAGTCCCCTCGGCGCGCAGTCGCTGCACGATCAACATGGTCTGATCCTGGAGCTCACTGTCTAGCACGACGCCATCATTTACCAGTGCTGCGATGCCGTCCAGGCGCATGCCTGAATCGCTGAGCTCCAGGTTCTGACTCTGCGCGACGTTGCTCATGAACAACATGATGGCCGTCAGCTGAAACAGAAATGTCGAGATTCGCATGCGAATAATGTCCGGTCAGGATTGATGTAGTTATGACCCGCTGGTGCGGCCTGATATCCGCAGCGCGGTGATTATTTTCCGGCTAGCGGGATCTGTCGTCTAGGATATCACGCTCGAGGCCGGTGATAGAGCTGCTGCCGACGTTGGAAAAGCCTTTTAATTCAAACTGAAAGGAAATCGATGAATCGGATTGACCGGTCGAACGAGCGACGCTGCGACGCCCCAGTACGCGTATTGCCCAGCAACATGATTCGTACTCCAGGCCGACGAACTGATCCAGTGGTTTGTCTTCGAGTAGCGAATAGTTGTAGCGGGCAATGGCGCTCCATTGTTCTGAAATAGCCCAGGCAGCGGCGACATCAACCTGTTCCAGTGATTCCCTTACGTAACGGTAGCCGAGATTGATGGCCTTGCTGTCGTCCGGTTTGTATTGGACTCGCGCCGAGGTGCGCGCCGTTCTGTCGTTAGTTGCGTCGTATTGCAGTTCGACACCTGCGGTCCAGTTACGCCAGGCCCGAATGCTGAGTTCGGCAATGTAGTTGCTGGTATCGAAGGTTTCAGGGTCGTCATCCGACAGCGTCACCTGGCCGGTTTCGAAATAGCGGGTCTGGCCTATCGTTAGCGCGAGCAGTTGCCGGCCGCCACTCGAATCCAGTACGCGGCTGGTGATTCCTGCGCTCAGCTGATTGGTATCGCCCAGCCTGTCGTAACCGATAAAGCGATTCTTGCGAAACAGTTGAACGAGGTTGAAGTCCGGAACAATGGTATCGAAGATCGGAATATCGCTCTGATCCCGAAACGGTATATAAGTGTATTGCACGCGAGGTTCGAGCGTAATGAGCAGCTGGTTGCTCTTGCCGGCGAGGCGGTCAAAGATCGCGCCGCTATCGATATTGGCAATCGGCGCACTGCGCGAGGGGCTATCATTTTGCCCCGCCGGCAGCCCGTCGAGCTGGTAGCCGGCGTAGTCCAGAGCGATTTCCGGGGTCAGATAAAAGCCGTTATATTCGAGGGGCAGCGCGACCTCGGGTTGTACATGCAATCGCGCGCCATTGGGCTTGGTCTCGTTGATGTTGTCCTTGCGGTGAAAATAGACGGCCTCGGTTCCGAGCTTGTAATCCAGCCCCAGCAGGCCGTTTCGCCAGGAACCGTCGGCTACCAGTTGGGGCATCTGCGCGTAGGGTTCGTCTTCGGGCAGAATTTCGGGGTCGATGGTCTGAAAATCGCGCACCCTCAGGAACAACGACCAGTTGCGCGTGTACTGTTCGAGATCCAGTTTCCGTTCGAGATTTGTCTGGCTGCTCAGCTGACGGCTCGAAGTCATGTCCTCGTAGTAGTTGTCGTCGGAAACGCCGGTTGCCTTGATCGTGCTTCGCCAGGCCCACGGCAGAAACGATTGCGTCCGCACATCATATTGCCAGCGATCCTCGCCGGTTTCGTCATCATTGGGAAGCAAGTCGCCCCAGAGTATTCCGTCGTGTCGGCGTGTCAGGAACCGGTATTCGGTGCCCAGTTGCAGGCCTCGCTTGCCCATGTAATGGGGAATGAACGTCGCATCCATATTCGGACGAATATTCCAGTAGACAGGAGTTTCCAACTCGAAGCCGCGTTGGTTGCTGCTGCCCACCTTGGGGAACAGCAAGCCCGATTTTCGCTCATCGGTTACCGGATAGGTGAAGTAAGGAACGTAAAGAAACGGAACATTCTTGAAACGCAGGCTTGCGCCGCGCGCGGTACCCCTGCCCGATTCGGCATCGATTTTCAGGCTGCGCGCCTTGAGCAACCAATCGTTGTTGCCGGCCGGACAGGACGTGTAAACGACCTTTTCCAGTTGCAGGTAGCCTGTGCGGGATAGTTCCATGGATGCGGCGCTGCCGCGGGCCGGCGTGAAGGGCAGCTCAAAGTCGCCGTCTGTAAACGTGAATAGCCCCTGAGTCGCATCGTAGCGCACCGATTCGCCGCTTACCCGGCTTGCGCCATTACGGAATGCTATGCCGCCCTCGGCCAGGAAAACGCCGGACTTGCGATCGTAGCTAGCGCTTGCTGCTTCCAGCGACATGTCGCCACTGCGCATCGATACCGGCCCGCTGAACACCGCCTTACCGTCATCTTCGATGTCTGCACCGCCGGTCGTCAGCTCGATGGGCTGTAATTCCAGCCCATCCGGCTCGAAAGGGGACACGGCCTCAGGCCAGCAGCCGATGCCGCGGATCAACGCAGGTTCATCTGCTGACTGGGCCAGAACCACCGGGCTGGCGAAAGCAATGAGGACTGAGGCTACTACAGCGGCGCGCACTTTATAGTTCCCGTATAACGATTGCTGAATGCTCCTTGCGTCACTGGCTGAAGTTCATTGGCCAATGTTTGCAATCGTGAGTTGTGAGCGATTATGCCACCAAGGACCGGCCACGTCCCTTCGGGCGGAGCAATATACGCAAATCCTTGCGAACGCTCGCCACTTGCAGTTCTGCATGCAACCTGACTAAAGTCGTCGCTGGCCAGTAACCGCAAACGGACGGCTCTCGGATGAGTGTGAAATGAAGGCGATGATTCTAGCGGCGGGGCGCGGCGAGCGTATGCGCCCGCTGACGGACTCCACGCCGAAACCACTACTGAAAATAGGCGGCCGCACACTCGTCGAGCATCACCTGCTGAGGCTCAAGGCTGCAGGGATCAGCGATATCGTTATCAACGTGGCCTGGTTGCGGCATCAGATCATCGAATTCCTGGGCGATGGCAGCCGCTTCGGCGTTTCGCTTGTCTATAGCGACGAGGGTGACAGCGCGCTGGAGACCGGCGGTGGCATCGCCAAGGCATTGCCACTGCTCGGGCACGAGCCGTTCTGGGTGGTGAACGGCGATGTATATGCCGCGTACAACTTTAATCATCCTGGTCTGTCGGCCGAAACGCTCGCGCACCTCGTGCTGGTCCCGAACCCGGAACACAACACCGGTGGTGACTTTGCGTTGCTGGACGGAAGAATTCACAACACCGGTGAGTCGCTGTTGACCTACAGCGGTATCGCGCTGATGCGGCCCGAGCTGTTGGCCGGGTCACCGGGCGGCGCTTTTCCACTCGCACCCTGGTTGCGACGGGCGGCGGATAATGGCGCGCTGACCGGCGAGTTGCTGACTGACACCTGGTCGGATGTAGGCACGCCGGAACGGCTGCGGGCGCTCGATATCCAGCAGCTGAATCCCGGCTGAGAGCAGCTACTGCCGCCCTCATGGGGCGTGTCCGATTCGTTTGGCGGATAATGCCGCGAGGTAGGGCGCTTTAGCTGAGTGCTGCTGGAAACGGCGCCGATGAGTCCAAGCAGATCTTTGTAAATGGATACCCAATGACTGAAAGCGCTGCGGCCGGCATTCCCTGGAGCCGGAATAAAGCGCAGCGAAGCGAGCCATCCGGCGGAAGGGAATGCCGGCCGCAGCGCTCACCCTCAATCCATTTTTATTCGGAACGCACGCGGCGGAGAGGATGCAGCGTCAGTCTGCTTCGAGCGGCTCTAAAGCCAGGCGACGGAGCAGGAGTGGCAGAAGGTCGGTGGCGACCCTGCCGATGTCCGCGGGGCCACCCTGATCGCAAACCCGGGTCACGTCCAGCCCTTCGTAACCGCACGGATTGATGCCCGCGAATGGAGCCAGCTCATTACTGACATTGATCGCGATGCCGTGGTAACTGCGATTTCGGCGTATGCGCAGGCCGACGCTTGCGATTTTGGCGCCGTCGCAATAAACGCCCGGGGCGCCTTCGCGGCCGCCGGCAGCTATGCCGTATTGCTCCAGCAGTTCGATGATGGCCTGCTCGAGCAGGCAAACGAGTTCACGAATTCCCAGGCCGGATCGCTTAAGGTCGAGGAGCACATAAACGACGAGTTGGCCAGGCCCGTGCCAGGTGACCTGGCCGCCCCGGTCGGTGCGCACGATAGCCGTGTCGCCGGCATCGATGACATGATCTTCGTCTGCGTTGGTTCCCAGCGTGTATACGCCAGGGTGCTCAAGCAACCAGATTTCGTCGGCAGTGGAGTGATCACGTGCGTCGGTAAACTCACGCATCCTGCGATAGGTGTCGGCGTATTCGACTGTGCCGAGTTCACGAATTCTCGCTGCAAATGGCATGGGAACCGAGCGGCTTCAGAACACCATCAGGATCTGTTCATGATCGTGCAGGCACTGGTAGATAGTGTCGAGTTGTTGCTGACTTTCGGCCTGCAGCGTCACGGTTACCGAAATGAAATTGCCCTTGCTGCTGCCTTGCTCTTTGACGTCATCGTTCGGGTCAAAAACAGCATGAACGGCGATCAGCTCGGTAACCAGCTGTCTGAAGCCCGGTTCGTCGCGCCCGAGCGCCTTTATCGGGAAAGGTGTAGGAAACTCAAGCAGGGTTTCGCGCGTCATCGCCTATTCAAACCAGAGCAGGACCTCGTCCCACGTTGTTTGAACGAAGCTGCCCGCCGGGATGCTTTTGCTGCTGTATATTCCCGCTTCGGTCAGTTGTTCGTTGTTGACGAACGCGACAACCCGGCCTACCGGTTCGCCGGTTGAGACCGGCGCGATAAGCTTGCCGGGTATTTTCACGCTGGTTTCCAGCTGCTCTATAGAGCCACGCGGCACCGTTACATAAACGGCATCCCTGACGATCAGGTCGGTGTTTTCTTCCGAGCCTTTCCAGACGCGTGCACTTTCGATCACTTCGCCCTGATCCCAGAGCAGTTGGGTTTCAAAAAAACGAAAGCCGTAATTCAGCAGAGCTTGCGATTCATTCGCCCTTGCAGAAGGACTCTTCGTGCCCAGCACGACAGAAATCAGTCGCATGCCATCCCGCTTGGCGGAGGAGACGAGGCAGTAGCCGGCATTTTCCGTGTAGCCGGTTTTTATGCCATCAACCGTGTCATCGCGCCACAGCAGAGAGTTTCTGTTGCCCTGGGTGATGCCGTTATAGCTGAATTCTCTTTGTGAATACCATTTATAGTAGTCGGGAAATTCCTTGATCAGCGCCGTCGCCAGTTTGGCGATGTCGCTCGCGGAAGTGTAGTGACCTTCGGCGGGCAAACCGGTGCTGTTTCGGTAACTGGTATTGGTCATGCCCAGCTCGGCGGCAAGCTGGTTCATGACCTGCGCGAAGCTATCTTCCGTACCCGCGACGTATTCTGCCAGCGCCACACTGGCGTCATTGCCCGATTGCACGATCATGCCCGGCAACAAATCCCGAACCGGCACACGAGTGCCTACCTCTATAAACAAGCACCTCGTCATCTATGCCGATTTGCCCTGATTTGATCGCCCGGAACACGGCATAAGCTGTCATTAACTTGGTAATGCTCGCCGGATCCAGCCGTTCATCCGGGTTCTTGCTGGCCAGCACCTGGCCGCTGTCGAAATCGAGCAGCAGGTAGCCCTTGGCGCCTAGTGCCGGAGCCGAGGGCGCCGATATTTGTGCGTATGCCGGCGAGAAGACACAAGCAAGAACAAGGGTTGTGCAGGCGAGAGCCGAAAAGCGGTTACGAAATAAATTCCTGAGTGAAGTCATAAATCTAAAGCCTGATAGTGCCGATTGGTTGATCAACTTAGGGGCTGTATTCTAGCCCGACTGATAATTCTAGTGGATGTGCTCTAACCGCTGGTTTCGACGACAAGGTGAGCTTCCGCGATCCTCAGGTTCTCGACCTCGCGGCTGACCTGGTCGAACTCACCGACGCTCTTGAGTGGCCCGATACGCACTTTGTAAAGCGTGGCGGCCGGTTCCCGGGCCTCATAGACCTGGACATTGCGGATGCCGCCCGCCGTCAGGCGATTGGCCAGTTGGAGCGCATTGTTGCGCTCGCCGAATGCGCCGACCTGCAGGTACATGACGCCATCACTTACTCTGGCGCCCGTGGCAGCGGCGCCCGAGTCGACTGGTGCGGCGCGGGCGCTGGTCGGCGGGTAGTTCGTCGAGCTGTTAAGCGCTACAACCTCGACCATCGCAGTGCCGTTGGCGACGACATCCAGTTGAACCGCCGCGGCGTAGGACAAATCTATGAGCCTGTTTTTTACAAAGGGGCCCCGGTCGTTGACCCGGACGATCACCGATTTGCCGTTTTCCAGATTCGTAACACGCACGTTGGTAGGCAGTGGCAGCGTCTTGTGAGCTGCGGTCATCGAATGCATGTTGTAACGCTCACCGCTGGAGGTGTCGCGGCCGTGAAATTTTTTGCCGTACCACGATGCAACCCCTCGCTCTTTGTAGCCGCGGCTGGATTGCAACACGGTGTAGCGCACCCCGTAGACTTCGTAAAACGGCGGATTGCCGCGTTTGCTGCGGGGCAGATCAACAGCGGCCGTCTGGTTTGTCGTCGGCACCGACTGCGCGGCCGGCGGTTGGCTCCACTGCGTCGCAGAGCTGCAGCCCGCCAGCAACATGAGGGGACACAGCCGCCCCCAGCGGCTCAGGGCACGCACTTTGTGGGTCATGACTGCTCGGCCTCACGCACGACCGACTGACCGAGTTCCCAGGCGGCCAGTGCGTACATAACGCTGCGGTTATACCGCGTAATGACATACAGGTTATTGAACCCCACCCAGTACTCATCGCCGTCGGCACCTTCCAGCTGCCAAAGACCTGCCGGTGCCGCATTGTCGAGTTCGGTCGGGAAAAACACGCCGGCAGCGCTTAATTTACCGACGGTGGATTGTGGTTTCAGGCCGTCGTTGAGCGGCAGATCTTTGGCGTCATCGCCAAGCGTTCCGAGCTCGGCAACAGGCTTACCTGCTTCCCAGCGATGGACTGCAAAATAATTGGCGACGCTGGCCAGTACATCCTGCCAGTTGTTAAGCAGATCGCGCCGTCCGTCCCCGTCGCCGTCTACCGCATAATTCCGGTAACTGCTCGGAATGAATTGCGGCGGCCCCATCGCACCGGCATAGGAACCCTTGATCTCAAGCAGGTCGAGCTGTTCTTCGCGGGCCAACAGGAACGCCTGGTTGAGCTCCGAACGGAAAAATTTACTGCGCGGCGGGTAATCAAAACCGAGGGTGGCAAGTGCGTCGAGGACTCTGTGCCTGCCAGTTATCCTTCCGTAATAGCTCTCGACGCCCACGATTCCGAGCACCATCGCCGGCGGTACTCCGGTGTCGGCTTCGAGTTTGTGCAGGAACTCCCGATGGGTGGCGTAGAACTCGACACCCGCCTGTATTCGCTCGGGCGTTATGAAGATGGCGCGATATTCGTGCCACGGTTTTACTTTCTCGGCCGGGCGGCTCATCGCGTCGAGGATGCTTTGCTGGACGGCACTATCAGCCAGCACCTCTTCGAGGTATTTGGGATCGAATCCGTCGGTCGCTGCTAATTCATTTATGAATTCGCGCACGTCCGCCCGATCGAGGTCGATGGACCAGGCATGCGTCGGCGACAACAATGCCGCGGTAAGCAGCATGCGCAGCACGACGGTCTGCGCAAAAGTGAAATTCCTTTTCATCTGGGCAACAGCTTCCGGTGCGTTTGAATGGACATCAGGATACCGAAACCTGCCAGCAGGGTCACCATCGACGTGCCGCCCGCACTGATCAGGGGCAGCGGCACGC
>JARRLL010000050.1:0-11315 GCA_037387125.1 Gammaproteobacteria bacterium
GCTGCTGCGAGCCATAGATAGATGAGTACAGCCGCTCGCCGGGGTTGTCCGGGTATTCCCAGCTAACTTCCAGCGTCTGCGGGTCAAACTCCATGATCCGTGTGCCACCGGCGTTTTTCAGATCACCGCGGTTGTCGAACAGCAGCATGTTGCCGTTCGCCAGCACTTCGGGATCATGTTGCAGGTGCCACGGCCCGCGCAATGCCCATTTGATGGTTGGCTCATCGAGATCCATCACGGCGATAACGTCGAGTTGTCGCAGCGATATCAGCACATCGCCTTCTTCGGCATTGGGGAACAGCGCTGCTTTCTCCGCGTCGAGCCACTGCACCGAATTGAGGTGCAGCAGGTCACCCCGGTCGACGTCGACCCGCGCGTAGACCAGCAGTGACTCATAAGGTGAGCCCTGGATTGCCTCCAGCACGGATACGACCTTTTGCTCTTCGCCATCTGCATTGAGCACCGCGATCTGATCGTCGAGGAATGGCGTTTGAATTTGCTCGAGCCCGGGCCATGGCGACTTGATGACGGTATGGGTCATGGCGTAGATGTTGCCGTCCGCGTCCACGTCCAGGTTGTGATGGGTCTGGCGCGTGTAGGCCCACAGCAGGTTGGAGTCCTTGTCGATCTTCATGATGCCAAGGCCCCATGGCGTTTCGAAAGCCATGCCCAATACGGCGAGTACATCACCATTCGGTAACAGCCGCGGATACGCGAGGCTGATGTTGTCGGGGTCCAGGTCCTGGCCATCCAGACGGTCTTTCGGGAGCTCGTCCAGAGGCAGGCGCCACTCATGCACACTGTTGCCTTCCAGATCGATCAGGCGCAACGGGAACTTGATGCGCAGCGCGGTATAGATGGTGTAACCCGGATAGGCGCGCTCCGGGTCGAAACGGCTCAGACCCGGCTCCTCATCTCTGACAGCCGGCGACGCCGCATCTTCCGGAATAGGCGGCCGGGCACCAATTTGCCAGGAGCTTTCCTCTCGTTTTGCCTGGAGTTCCAGGGCCGCTTCTGCGGCTACCAGAGCATTCTTCAGCCAGGGGTAGGGGAAAATCTCGAACCTCGTGGCGAAGGAGCCATAGATCATTGCCAGAAAGGCAATAGCGGTCACAATGACTACCGCATAAATTTTGTTAAACATAGATAAGTTTTGAAGCAACGCGTCGCGGAATTCTCGGCGCAGTATGCCATGAAATTTGCAGGCGTGACTCTTGGCTAAGCCGCGCTGGGTGGTCGGTGTGCGCCGTCGGCTTAACTAAACACGCCGCGGCCGCTGCTGCTTGGCAGGTTGGCGGTGTGCTAAGCTACCGCCGCGATTATATACCGTATAACCAGAGCAGCTATTTCACACTAGCCATCAGTCCGGCCCGCTTCGTCCCCTTGCTGATATGAGTTCAACTATCTATTCAATCCTGATTGCAGTGCCTGTGTTGCTATTCCTGGTGCTGACGTTGGCGCTGGCCGTGGTTGCCCGCACGGGTCTCCTGCCTGCGATGCCCTTTAACGGCCGCGCGCCCGCCGCAGTCGTTGCGTTGCTGGGCGCTGTCATCGTGCTGCACCTTGGGTATGCCTTCGTCTACATGTTGTCGCCGTTCTACTTCGATCACATCGAACCGAATGTTGCCGCCGTGTCGGCATTGTTCAGTCAGGGCCTGCCGGTATACCCCGAGATCGATGCCGCACCCCGCTACGCGATGCTTTACGGGCCGACCCAATACCTGGTTAACGGGCTTTCCTACCGGCTGTTCGGTTATAACGACCTGGCCTTCAAACTCACGGGTGTGGTGAGTCTGTTGTTGGCGTATCTGTTTACCGGCCTGTCGATCGCCCGACTGCGGGATGCTCGCGCCAGCGACATCGTGCTGGGTCTGGGTATCTTTGCCGTGCTGGCACTGTCGTTTCGCAATTACACCTTCTGGTCCAAGTCGGATTCGATGATGCTGGCGCTGACGGCGGTGGGAGTCTACTCATGTTTCCTGCGCAACCCGGTGCAGGCGGCACTGCTGTGCGGTGTGGCGCTCGGGTTGACCGTCAACGGCAAGCTGCATGCATTTGCATATTTTCTGCCCTTGCTGGCGATCCATTATCGTGCTGACGGTTGGCGTGCCGTACTCATTATTGGTGGCAGTTCACTGTTGGTGTTTTTGCTGCCTTACCTGGTGTTCAGCAATGTCTCCCTGACCAACTACCTCGCGATGGTGGAATCGGCGGGCAAGCACGGCATCAGCGGCTTGATAGCCCTGGCCAATGGCCTGTTTGGCGTGTTCATGGCGCTGCCATTGTTGTGCATGGGTTGGTTTGCCATGCGTTCCGGCGCTTACCCCGGCTGGCTGCGCGCGAATGGGTTGGTCATTCTTGCCACACTGGCGGGCGTTTTCCTGGCCGCGCTGGTGGGCGCCAAGCCGGGTTCGGGTAACTGGCATTTGTTGCCGTTTCTGCCGCTCGTTGCGGTGGCGTCGGTGGCCGTGCTGAAGAACCTGGAACACAGTCCGACGGCCATCACCGCATGGTCCTGGGTGCCGTTCGCGGGCTTTCTTGGCGCGGCGCTCGTGAAGGGCATGATCGGCGCCTACTATGGCTATACCGTCTCGCTGAATAATTTTGACCGGCCGCAACGGATTATTGACGACGTGCAAGAGCTCATCGCCGCGTACCCGGACAAGAACATCCACATGGGGTATGGCGACGGCAGCAACTACGTGAAAAGCTTTGCGCGTACCCAGCTGGTGTTTGCCGGCGAACCCTATTTGCTGGATGCGGCGGCCATTACCGACATGCGCTTCAGCGCGCTGTCGATTCCCGCCGCGACGCTGGAAGCGATGAACAGCGATCCCGATGCATTGTGGTTAATCAATAAGGGGCAGGAACCCTTCACCATGCCGAACTGGACGGCCCGCTTTGGGTCCGCCGAGTTTTTGTTCGACGAAGCGTTGCGGGAGAATTTCACCGCGCACTTCGAGAAAACCGGCAGTACCGAATATTTCGATCTTTGGACACCGAAAGCAGGCGATTGACGATGACAGTTCTGGTGACAGGCGGTACGGGTTTCTACGGTCATGTGTTGATCCAAAAGCTCGTGGCCCGTGGCGACAAAGTCAGTAACTTTGATCTGATCGCGAGCGATGAGCAGGGCCCCGACGTGCAGCAACTGGTGGGCGATATCTGCGACTACGAAGCCATCCGTGCCGCCTGCGAAGGCATGGAGGTCGTGCACCACAACGTTGCGCAGCAACCCATCTCCAAGGACCCGGAGCTGATGAAACGGGTCAACCTGGGGGGCACCCGCAACTTGCTGGAGGCCTGCGCCGATGCTGGTGTGAAGAAAGTGATTTACACGTCATCGACCGCCGTCTTTGGCGTGCCACTTGAGATACCCATCAAGCGCACGACGCCCGTGTCGCCCGGCGAGCCCTATGGCCGCACGAAAGTGGCGTGCGAAGACGTCTGCCGCGAGTACATTGACGAGCGCGGACTGGACATTACGCTGATCAGGCCACGAACCATCCTCGGGCATGGCCGCTTGGGCATCTTTCAGATGTTGTTCGAGTGGATTCGCGACGGACACAATGTGCCGGTGCTGGGCAGTGGTGACAATCGTTTCCAGTTTGTCCATGCAGACGATCTTGCCGAAGCCTGCATCCGGGCGGCCGGGCGGGAAGGGCCGGCAGTCTACAATGTGGGCACCGATCGCTTTGGCACGATGCGGGAGACGCTGGAGGCGCTGTGCCGGCATGCGGGTACCGGCTCAAAGGTGCGCGGAGTGCCGATGGCGCCGGCAGTCTGGGCCTCCAAATTTGCCAGCGCCGTTGGGTTGTCGCCGCTCGGCGCGTATCACAATCTGGCGTATGGCAAGACCAACTATTTCGATATCAGTGCGGTTACCGAGGAGCTCGGGTGTCACCCGAAGTATTCCAACGAAGAAATGCTGATCGAAAGTTATGACTGGTACATCGACAACCGTGACGCGGTGTTGAATGGTCGCTGGACCAGTCCGCATCGCTCAGCGGTGAAGCAGGGCATATTGAGCCTCGCAGTTCGCCTGCTTTGAACGGCCGGGCCAGCTGTAGTGATTCCAAACCCCTAACTGCTCTATCGGTGCAGTGCCGTCCCCGTTATGCACGAGGAGCAAATTAGGTCGCATCGACTGTCAGGTTTCCTGCGGGCAGGGTCTGCAGGGTGAACACCTTCTGGCCATCGTGCGCTGGCCGTTTGGCCGGGGGCAGGTCGCCGCAAATTAATTAATAGGGCCAGCGCTAAACCAACTCAGCGCACAGATTTTACATCCGCGAAATAGTTGGTGCCGAGCCACCTGGAAATATCCTGACGCATCTTTTGCGGGCCGACCACGCGTAACTGTTTTGCGCGCAACGCGTCGCCGAGTCCGATATCGCCCATCCAGATGCCGGTGAGTGTGCGTACATCCGTGGTGACTTGCAGGTCGACATCGTAACCGGGGTCTTTCATGCAGACGTCCACGTCACCGTCATCGATGACCAGCCACCAGTACTTAAACTTGGTGGCATAGTCGCTGAACTCGAACAGCAACACCGTGCGGCCGGCGCCAAAATAATCGCCGTTCATCGTCCGATGGATGTCCCACATTAATAAGGAAGGGTCGAGGTCGTCGGGTTCGAGTTTGCTCCGTGCCCAGCGATGCCCCCAGGTACCCATGGCCAGCACGATCGGTTTCAGTTCGAGTCCGGCGTCGGTAAGCGTGTAGCTAACGCCTCGGTCTGATTCATTACGCTCGACCACGCCCGCGGCTTCGAGCGATTTCAGTCGCGATGACAACAACGACGGCGACATCAGCGGCAAACCCTTGCGTAATTCGTTAAACGTTTCGCTGCCCGCGCCGAGTTCGCGAATGACCAGAACCGTCCAGCGCTCGCTGAGCACCTCGGAAGCCTTCGCAATGGGGCAGAACTGTCCGTAATGCTTCATGAGTCCCAGTCTATAGACGACCATCAGGCCTGATAAGTACAAAAAATGTATCTCATTATGGCTGACCTAACAAGAACATCAGCTGGTTTACCCAATAAAAAATAGACTATAGGCGTTGTATAAGTACAAAAGTTGTACTAGCCGATTGGCTGTCCCGGGCATAGGATCTGCTCATCGCCCGGGTGGTCCGGGCTGCAACTAAAGGAGAACAGTCATGTTGCCAGCCAACCTGAGATATTGGTTATTCGATGTTCTTTCCCTGCAGACCATGCGATACGTCACGGCGGTGCCGCGGCGCAAGGCCACCGGTCTGACGCGGGAGGTGTATGAAATGATCGCGGAAGATTTTTTCCGCAATGGCTCACTGACCAGCCGGTCGAAGGTGCCGGAGCTGATGGCGGCGATCTGGACGGCGGGGCGCGAGTCGATGCTCGTGCCAGACAAGGTCGATCGCACGACCAAGGATGCCATCTGTGCGGTATTGTCGCAGATCAACGATTGTCCCTACTGCGGAGATATGTTGATCAGCCTGGTGTATGCGGCGGGCGAGGATGAAGCAGCCCGACATATTCTGCGTGAGGAAAACCTGGCGCACGTCGACGACACGCTGCACGAGCGTCTCGAGTGGGTAAAAGCAATCGTCGGTTCCTGTAACAGTGAAGTCCCGGCAACGCCGTTCAACGCAGAGCAATTGCCTGAAGTCATCGGGACGATTATGGCGATGAGTGATATCAATCGCTACAGCCATGTCGTGATGGATGGCTCGCCGGTCAAGGTGCCCTTCGGTCTGCGCCGGGTCAAAGACTGGGCGCTGCAGATGTTCAGTATGGAACTGCGGTCAACACGCGGCCTGCATATTGAGCCTGGTAGAGCACTGCCGTTACTGTCGCGGGCGGAATTGCCGCAAGACATGCAGTGGGCTGCGGGCAACCCGCGTGTTGCCGATGCCATGGCGCGTTATGTGGCGACCGTCGAGCGCGCCGCGGCTCCCGCTGTGCCCACAGAGGTGCAGGAGGTTGTGGAATGGTCGCTTGCTAACTGGAACGGTGAGCAAATGCCACTTGACTATAGCTGGGCCGACAACGATGTCGAGGAGCTGCATGGTACTAACCGGGCCATCGCGAAGTTGGCGATTGTTTTGGCCAAGGCGCCGTATCGCGTGACCGAAGAACTGGCTACTGAAGTTCTTGGCGATAGTCAGGATGAAGAACATTTCGTGCGCATCCTGGCCTGGGCGTCGCTAACCGCATCGCGCCGGCTGGCAAGCGCAATCGCTGGGAAGATTGCGCTGAGCGATCAGCCGAAATTGCGCAGCATAGCGGCTTAGGTGATCGGGGGCTGACCCCTGTTGTAAGATAGCTAGCGGGGCAACAGCCACGCGTAACGACAGCGGGTCAGATCCGGATTTTAAGCCGTTAACTTAAACCGGTTACAAAAAAGGGGAGATCGGCAATGGCAGACAACAAATTTTCAGGTTCCGTGCCGGAAACCTATCACCGTTACCTGGTGCCACTTATTTTCGCAGACTACGCTGACGATCTGGCCGCTCGGTTGAGTGTTGCTGCCGGTGGCAGCGTGCTCGAGACAGCGGCGGGTACCGGCGTGTTATCTGAACGTCTGATTAGACAGGTGTCGGGTGATGTGCGTCTCGTGATTACCGACGTCAGTCCGGCGATGCTGGAAGTTGCTCAGGCAAACCTGCCACCAGCAGATAATGCTTCATTCCAGGAAGCCAACGGCATAGACCTGCCGTTCGACGATCAGGCCTTCGATGCGCTGGTTTGCCAGTTTGGCGTGATGTTCTTTCCGGACATCGACCAGGGTTACCGCGAGGCTCGCCGCGTGGTGAAGCAGGGCGGAGAGTTTGTCTTCAACGTCTGGGATACGCTGACCACCAACGAGATCCCGCAGCTGGTGCACGAAGTGGCACTGAGTCTCGATGAAAACAATCCGCCCGACTTCCTTAAAACGCCCTGGTCTTATAACGACGTGGATGGGATTGTCGAGCAACTCGAGAACGCGGGCTACAGTGACGTGAATGTGACGGTGCTCACCCGGGAATGTGCGGCCACGTCGGCTCGAGAAATAGCATTGGCCCTCGGCAAAGGCTCGCCGCTGGCGATCCAGCTGGAGGAGCGGGGCCTGACGGACGTTGCCGTGGAAAAATTTACTGCGGCACTGGAGGAACGTTTCGGCACCGGGAGGATCACGGCGCCGATGCAGGCAATCGTGTTTCATGCCAGGTAGTGGTGTAAGTCATCAAAACCACCCGGCACGTAAAAGCGTGGTTTACGCGGTGCCCGGCAGCTTTTGTTTGGCGATCAAGCCACCATGAAATGGCGCGGACGCAGGGGCAGTTCTAACGTTGAGGATGCGCGTGGCAAGCGCGTGGCAACGGGCGCGGGAGCCAGCCTGCTGATCAATTTCATTTTCCGCCAGTTCGTATTTTGGGGACAGTTTACCTAATTAATAAATAAGTAAACTGTCCCCGGAATAGGCTTACCGTGATGTCACGGTTACGTAATCGTCGCCATCGGAGCGGAAGATCTGTCGCCACGCGTTCTGATCGTTGTAAAGATGGGCCCGCAGAAACAGTCCTGACCATCGCGCCAGGCGGCCGGCGGTGATCGCCTGCGGAATGGTTTGACTGGCCTCGCCCTCGCGTACGGCGGCATCCGGCGGTTGCGCGACGTCATTCAGCCCGTAGTGATTAGCACCGTGCACTTCGATGAACGCACTCGGGGGTTGCAGCCTCTCGAAAGTGGCTTTGGAGTTTGCCAGGCCGGTGTCGAGATCGCCGATCAGCAACGCGATCGGCACTCCCTGAGTGTCGAGAACAATGCTGCCGGCGTTGCCGGCGACCAGTGCAGCCGCTTTGATTTCCGCTGGCAGCTGAAAGCCCTCCTCGGGTGCGCAAAACGGAAAGGTGCAAAAGTTTGCCAGCGCGAACAGCGCGGTGGCACTGCCAAACGAATGCCCCGTGAGCCCTGCCCGTGTCGTATCGACAATTCCGTAGAGCGGCGATTCCGGGTCCTGTGTTTCGGCGTACACATGCGCGAGAGAATCGGTGATGACGTTCATTTCTGCAAACAGGCCGCTGCCGAAAATACTGCTGACATGGTTCGGCACGATCACCACGAAACCGTATCGTGCGAGTTCCTGCGCGTACTGACTGTAGTACTGCTTGTCGACCAGTGCGCCCTGCAGCAGTATGACTGGCGGAAACCGCTTGGTTGCTGCGGGGTTGCGGTTGGGCGGATTCGGGTAGTACAGATCGGCCGGGTCACCGCTGGCCGCAATCGACTGCGCTACGCTGGCGATCAGTTCTGTCGAGAGCGGGGTCGGCCGCACAACATGGCTGTTGCCTTGTGTCGTTGCTGCGACGGAGATTACGGGGGCGTCCGCCGGCTTCGCCAGGGCGCCGGCGGCCATACTTACGATGGCCAACACAAGGACCAGGCATTGGGCAGGAATATTTCGATTGCCGGGGTGATACGTCATCGAGCAGGCCTCATTTTTTCTTGTTATAGAGAGGCGATCGCCGCCGTGCAGGGGCAGCCCCTTGCGGAAACTTTATCACCAATTTTAATTCCGGGGACAGTTTACTTATTTATAGATAAGTAAACTGTCCCCGGAATTCGGAATTCAGTCGCGATTCTTTGCCACGTTTACTCCGGCGTGCTTTAATCCTGAGTTGCAGAATTCAAATAACAACAAGCATCGTTATGCGGGGGTGCGCGATGGCTTTTTTCATCGACCGGTTTTTGGGCCAATTTCCTGGGAGTCGGTGCTGTAATGGCAGGCCTCTGGCCAATTTCATTCTGCAGCGAAGCACCCGTGTGTTCGCTGTATTGATTATCGCCGCACAACCGGTTTCCGCGGCAGTCACGACCACCGAAGTGCAGGTGAGTGCAAGTGCAGATGACGCCGAAGAAGCCGCCGGTGTAGTCGACGCAGGGAGCAGTGATCTTGAACTGACGATTGACCACGGTGTTAGCCAGACCATCGGGATGCGTTTTACGAATGTTGACGTGCCGAATGCGGAAATCATCTCGCGTGCCTATCTCCAATTTCAGACAGATGAAGCGAGCAGCGGAGCGACAACCTTAACCATACAGGGCGAGGCGGTGACGAATGCCGCGGCTTTCAGCCCCGTCGCAAACAATATTTCTGCGCGGAGTCGCACGGGCGCTTCGGTTACCTGGTCGCCAGAACCCTGGCCCGACATTGGTGCGGCGGGGATTAATCAGCGCTCAACGGACATCAGTGCGGTGATTCAGGAACTGGTCAATCAGCCCGGTTGGGCGGCCGGGAATGCGCTGGTGCTGATCATTAGCGGTGACGGCGCAGCCAAACGGGTCGCCGAATCCTTTGACGGTGACGCTGCCGCAGCCCCCATCTTGCATATCGAATACGGTGCGACACCCGGTAACCAGGCCCCCGCAGCGGATGCCGGCGCCGACAGGCGGCTGGTCCTTGCTGGCCCGACGGGTGCGTGCCTGATGCCGGTGGACACTATTTGTCTGCAGGGTTCCGCAAGTGACGACGGTACGACGCCGGAGCTTAACGTGAACTGGCAACAACCGGGCAGCCCGGCCGCCGACCTGGCGGCACCGGACTCAACGGAAACGACAGCCGTTTTTCCGCAGCCGGGTGTATACCGATTGCAACTGGCCGTTGATGACGGCGAACTGTCGGCGCTGGACGAGATGACCGTTACTGCAGGCCGCGAAATCCATGTGCCCGGCGACGCCGCGACGATTCAGGGTGGCGTGGACCTGGCTGCCGATGGCGACATCGTGCTTGTGGCGCCCGGCGTTTACCAGGAGACAGTCTTCGTCGCAGACAAAACCATTACGCTCGCCTCGCATTATTACCTGACCGGCGACCCCGCGTTTATAAACACGACCGAGATCGACGGTGGCGGTGCCGACGTTATTGTGCAGTTCGACTATTCAGTGGGGCCGGAAACCACTATCACCGGGTTCCATGTTCGCAATGGAAATGACGGCATATTGATGAACGCGCCGATCAACGTTTTGTACAACCGGGTAACGGAAACCTTTGATGCGCTGGAGTACAAGAATGACACTGGTGGAATCGCACGCGGCAATTTGCTGGAACTCAATAATGATGATGGCATCGACCTCAACCGCGATACCAGCCTGCTGGCCGAAAGAAACCTGATTCGTGATAACAACGGCGACGGTATAGAGATGCGCATGAACCCTTACACGGGTCCGCCTCTCACCGTTATCTTTCGCGACAATGTCATCATCAATAACAGTAATGACGGTATCCAGTTAATCGACTACGACGGCTATTCAGATCGCTCCATATATATAGAAGGCAACCTGATACTGAATAACGAACAGGCGGGTATAGGCATTATGGGCGGCGGCGTTACAGACGAAAACTATGAGGGCGGCAGCGCCCTGGAGGCTATTTACGTTATCAACAACACGATTATCGGCAACGATCATGGCCTGACCGGCGGCGATAACCTGGTCGCGAAGAATAATATTTTTATGGGCCAGTCCGACATCGCGGTAAAAAATACCGACGGTAATTCCAACGTGTCGTCGAATCTGTTCTGGAACAACGGCACTGACATTGTGGCTTCGAACGTGGATATGGAATCCAGTGTGTTTGCCGCCCCATTGCTGAATGCAGACTATCACCCGATGCCTGGCAGTCCGGCGATCGATGCCGGCGTAGACGCGGGGTTTCCGTTTAACGGGTTAGCCCCTGATCTCGGTGCCTACGAAACGCCGGTAAATTCAGTGCCCACGGTCGACGCTGGTGCGGATATCGTCAAAGCGTGGTCTTCGGCCGCGGTCGCCCTGAATGGCAGCGTACAGGATGACAGTTTGCCCCCGGTGCCGGGCGCGGTAACCGTAAAATGGAGCCAGGTAAGTGGGGCATGTGGTGTGGAATTTGCAGACGAAAATTCAGCAGCTACTACAGCAACATTTCCGGAGCCCGGCAGTTACACGTTAAGGTTGACGGCGGATGACGGGCTCGAAACCGTGATTGACGAGGTGACGGTCTGCAATAATCAGTGTCACCCCTGAGTTTTCGGTTTTTGCCACAGCGAATCGTATTCCGGGGACAGTTTACTTATTTATAGATAAGTAAACTGTCCCCGGAATTCCCGGACACGGTGGTTTGGAAGTGATGCCGTTGCATTCGCACATCGGGGAGCATGTCGCGTTGGTGCACTGGCCGGCCAACGAAAAGTTCCAGCGCCATACGCATGTGGGGGGTGAGGAAATCTACGTTATCTCCGGCGAGTTCATCGATGAACACGGTCGCTATCCGGCGGGCACCTGGATCCGCAGCCCCCACATGAGTACGCATAACCCGTGGGT
>JARRLL010000051.1:0-17967 GCA_037387125.1 Gammaproteobacteria bacterium
TTTGCAACGATGAGTCCGAACTCGCTGAATGTTGCCAGCCCTAATGCAGCTACAAAGGCTGTTCGTGCACGCAACCTGAACCAGGTGAATAGCAGGAAAAAGAGCCCCATCTTGAGCGGCAACACCAGAGCCATGAGCAAAACCACATAACCGAGGTCAGCGAGCTCCGGAAAACCGGCAAGCCCGATGGTCAGGAAAAAGCCTATGAGAAAAAAATCCTTGAACCCCGACAACACCCTGCTCATCTCCACTGACTTCGGGTGATTACTGAGCAACACACCAAGCACGAGAGCCCCGAGATCATCTTTTACACCAACCAGTTCGAACAGTGCGGCGCCCCCGATTGCCAGCGTCAACCCGTACAGGACCAGCATTTCACCGTGACCCGCAAATGCAAGCAACCGAAGCAGTATCGGCCTTAGCAAGGGCAATAGCAGCAGCAAGATTGCCCCGACTGTGGGCCAGGTTTTGTTCGCGGCCAAAAGGAACACCACAGCCGCAAGGTCCTGAATAATAAGTATGCCGACGGCAATCAGCGCGTGGCGCGCCCTCATCTCGCCGCGTTCTTCGAATATTTTGACTGCCAGCACCGTGCTACTGAAACTGAGCGCGAAGGCAAGCAACAGCGCCGTATTCCAGTCCACTGTGGTCGCCAACGCTACGGCTATCGTGCTTATGAGCGCGCCGGCCAGCAGGCAACTGATAAACATGTGCAAGGTTGCGCCGGCCCAGACCGCAGGCGCCAAAAAACTGCTAAGCCGCAGCTTCAGGCCAATGGTAAAAAGCAGCAGCAATACACCGAAATGCGCTGCATCCTCCAGAAAATCACCTCCCTCTTCACCAAGTGCATGCAGCACGAAACCGGCAACGAGGAACCCAACCAGGGGCGGAAGGCGCAATCTCTGTGCAATTAGCCCAAATAGCAGCGCGAGGATTAACCAGACAGGGTCCACGCTATTCCTGCCAGTTTTCCCAGCCGGTATTGCGAAGGTAGGCTTCCAGTGTAAGCAGGTTCGGGTAACGCGCCCTGAAGCCCTCAACGTCTGCGGTATAGCCCACCTCGTCGTACCACTTAAACAATGGCCGCAAGGGCTTTGGCATCGACTGCAGATACTCTTCAAGCGGCAAACGCGTATAAGAAACGGGCCGGCCCATAACCCTGCTGAACGTTGCCACGTAGTCCTCAACCGTCATACAGTCACCGGCAATGTTTACTGCCTTACCCAGCCATTCACCGGCTTTGTCGAAGGCTTCGCCGACGAAAAAGCCGATATCGCGAACTGCTATGAAGCACAGTTGCCTGTCGGGCGCACGTGAATCGACGATGCCGCTATTTGCGGTGCGCTTTTGCTGCCGGTCAAAGTTCTCCATAAATGCAACCGGGCGCAAGACGGTATAAGGAATTCCGCTGGCAAGGATTGCCAGTTCGACTTGTTCTTTTGCCGAACCTGCCAGCCCTGCCCCGGGTTCGGCGGCCGCCCCCGAACTGTAGACAAGCTGTTCTATGCCTGCCGCTTTTGCAGCCTCGATGACGTTCATGCCCTCCTCTACTTCATTGCGTGAAAATCCGCTGTAGAAGAACATTCGAGTCACCCCGTCTGTGGCCTCGACCAGCGAATCGGGATCCGCGTAGTCGCCATAAACCACTTCGATGCCTCGCTCGCGAAGAGCCTGAGCGCTTTCACTATCGGGAGAGCGGGTCATGGCACGCACCTCGTAGCCCCTGGCAAGCAGTTCATCGACGACCGCACTGCCCTGTCGACCGGTTGCGCCGCCAACCAGCAGAGTTTCCGCGTTGGCTGCGCCCAAAAATGACCCGCCGACGCCGACGATTACCCAGCCCAGGCAAATTAACGCTGTCTTACGCACCGCGGACCCTCCCGGTTGAAAGTTAAGCTATAGCAGTCAGTTTAACCTCAGTTGCGCTTAAGTGGCATGGCCCGTTAGACGGGTGTTGCCTTAAGCAGGAACAACTGTTTACTCTCAGGCAGAATGAGCCGAAGCGGATAAGCCAATGAATTCACCACCTTTTGACTCCCTGCGGGATTACGTTGCGGCTCTGGACGAACAGGGGCTGCTGGCTCGCTTCTCCAATGTCGATCAGGACGCCTACGAAGCTACGGCCATTATGTACCGGCTGGTAGACAAGCATGGACGACGCGCCGCCCCCGCTGTCATGCTCAACAAACTCCATGTAAACGGCGCTGACTATTCGGGCCCGGTCCTCGCCAACTTACAAGGCCCGATGCAGAGTGAGGGGCTGCTGCTCGGTGTTGAGATGCATGACAAGAGCAGCCTAAATGATATTTACCGGGCGGCAACCGATGCGATGCTTGCCCTGCTCGAAAGCAACGACGGACGCTGGCCCGAAATTCCGCCGCGCGAAATCCCGGCGACGGAAGCGCCCTGCAAACAAAAAGTAATCCCGGCCGACAACGTCGACGTTACGCAATTTCCCTTTATGCGCGGCAATCCCGGAGACGGCGGCCCCTATATCAATACTGCATCCGTGTTTACCAGCGACCCGGAGCTCGGTGTGAACTTCGGCACGTACCGTTGCCAGATCAAGGGTCCGCGAAAAATCATGGTGAATTTCGAACATGGTCAAACGGGTATAAAAATGGTAAACGCCGCACGAGAACGTGGTGAGAGCAAAATTCCTGTCACTCTCGTAATCGGGCAGGACCCAATTACCTGGATGATCAGCAGCTCCCGCATTCCCAATCGTATCGGCCATGATGAACCGATCGATGAACTGGCTGTCGCCGGTGGCTTTCACGGCAAGCCAATGGACGTGGTGCGCACCGAAGACGGCCGGTTTCTGGTTCCCGCGCACGCCGAAATCGTCATTGAAGGTACCGTCGATATCTGCAATCTGGAAGAGGAAGGCCCCTACCACGAAATGTATGGTTACCTGGGACACAAGAAAGATCGCAACTACGTCATGACCGTAGACACAGTTTCGCATCGGCAGCACCCATGGGTCGTTAACAGTTTTACCGGTGTCGTACATGAATACATCACGGCACCGCAACGAGCCGACATTATTTACCGGCTTCGCAAAAGTTTTCCGCAAGTGGTCGATTACCACGCACCTAATGACGCGCACGGCCTCGTCTACATAAGCATCAAAAAAGACGCACCGAGACAGGCATTTGAAGTAGCGCGCCCGAGTGCGATGTACAATCCGCTGGCTCGTGTCGTTATCGTAGTCGACGATGATATCGATGTGCTCGACTCGGCTGCCGTGCGCTTTGCCATGGGTTCACGCTGGCAACCTTCGACCGGCAGCGAAATAATCGAGAACCGGCGGGCGTTCCCGCTCGACCCGGCATCTCCGGACCGGAAGACCACCAGTAAAATCATTATTGACGCCACACGGCAATGGCCCGAAGAAGGCGGCCCCGAGGTCTATCAGCAACTCAATCGCTCGGTGTTCGAAAGCGAAGCGCCGGATGCTGTAAAGCGAGTGATGGCGAAATGGCCGGAGCTGTTCGCTGACAGACAGCCCGCTGAATAGAAGCAGCAACAATCCACCCTGCTAACCTGCGGATACTCCTGCCCGCCCGGAATGGCTGCCGCAAGCTGTGAAAAGGCGCATTGCAGCTCTATAATTCCCGCCCCATGGAAGATAACGGCCAACAATTTACGATCGTAGCACTGTATCGATTCGTCCGGCTCGAGGACTACTCGGAGTTACAACAACCACTCCTGCGAACGATGCAGACAAACGACATTCGCGGCACTCTGCTACTGGCTCGCGAAGGCATCAACGGAACGATAGCAGGCACTACGGCGGCGGTCGAAAGCCTGCTTGAGTGGATGCAGAGAGACTCCCTGTGGCAAGGTCGGCTCGCCGGCATCGACGTTAAAAAATCGTTCTCCGCAGCAATGCCTTTTGCCAGGTGCAAGGTCAAACTGAAGAAGGAAATTGTCACCATGGGCGTGACCGACATCGACCCTAATGAAAGCGTCGGCACCTATGTCCCGCCTGAAGACTGGAATAAGCTGATTAGTGACCCGGACGTACTTACCATCGACACGCGTAACGACTACGAAGTGAAAATTGGCACCTTCAAGGGCGCCGTCAACCCGAATACGACCACTTTCCGAGAATTCCCGGATTATGCACGGCGCGAGCTCAACCCGGACAAGCACAAAAAAATTGCTATGTTTTGCACCGGTGGTATCCGCTGTGAGAAATCGACAGCCTATATGAAAAGTCTGGGCTTCCAGGAGGTTTATCACCTGCAGGGTGGAATTCTCAAATATCTCGAGGAGGTCCCCAAGGAAGAATCATTGTGGGAAGGCGAGTGTTTTGTCTTCGATGAACGCGTAGCTGTCGACCACGACCTGCAGCCGGGCCATTACACCCAATGCCACGCGTGCCGCATGCCGCTTAGCGATGCAGATCTCCAGAGCGAGCAATACGTAGCGGGTGAAAGTTGCCCGTATTGCTGCAAGCACACCACACCCGAGCAACGCGCCCGCTACCGCGAGCGCGAGAAGCAGGTGCGTCTTGCCGAACAGCGGGGTGAGGAGCACATCGGGGGCAGTGTCGAGGCCATTCAAAAGCTACGGCAAAGACAAAAAATCAGCCGAAAAGCGGCACAACGCGGTGGCTAGCAGGGCAACGCATGGGTAGATGGAGGCCGCCTGCAGCAGCATCGTCCGCCTATATAACCAGGGCCGGTTTCGAACGGCTCAATCAGGAGTTAAAGGGTCTGTGGTTGAGACGCCGCGATGTCGTCAAAGCACTGGCGGCAGCCGCAGCCGAAGGCGACCGCTCCGAAAACGCTGAGTACATATATCGCAAAAAGGAACTTGGCGGCATCGACTATCGCATTCGTTATCTGCAGCGGCGAATCCCCAAGCTGAAGGTCATCGACCAGATGGCAAACAAGACTAAGGTTTTTTTCGGCGCCTGGGTCTCCCTGGAATGCGAGGATGGCACATGCGTTGAGTATCGCATTGTAGGCCCGGATGAAACCGATGCCGCCCAAGAAAATATCAGCATGGACTCGCCGCTCGCCAAAGCGCTCATGCGCAAAGAAGTCGATGACGAGGTGATGCTTGTGACCGATGAGCGACGCAACTCCTACCTTATTACAGGCATTCGTTATGAAAACAGCGAAGGGGCTATTTAAAAAAGCGCTGAGTAACGAGTGCGCCGACTAAATCACCTTCGACGTTCACCGCAGTGCGTATAGTGTCGAGCGGCCGCTCCACAACGAGCAAGAGCCCGATTGCCTCAAGCGGAATTCCCGCAGCAATCAACACCATCTGCATACCGGCCATAGATCCCGATGGCATTCCAGGCGCTCCGATCGAGGACACCATCGCCATAAAGAAAATGGTGACCATGCCCGCCGTGTTGAGATCTATACCAAACAAATAAGCCATAAAGACGGCCGCGATGCCCTCATAAAGCGCGGTCCCATCCATGTTCATGGTGGCGCCCAGCGGAAACACGAAACTCGTCACAGTATCGGACACTTCGAATTCATCTTCCGCAGTCTGCATGCTGACGGGCAAAGTCGCTGAACTAGATGAAGTAGCAAACGCGACCAGCAGGGGTTGAGCCGCTTTCCTGAAGAACTCGAAAGGGCCGATACCCGTAAACACCCTGGCAATCAGCGGCAATACGATCAGCCCGTGGGCCAGCGTGCCGACCACAACTACCGCGACGAAGCCTGCCAGCGAGTCAACCAGGGTGCCGCCGCTTTTCAGCGTCACATCAAAAATAATGGCGAAAATACCAAAAGGCGTCGTCAGGATTACCCACGACAATATTTTGTGCAACATATCATTGATGTGGTGCACCGCCGTAACCAAAGGGCTAGTGGCCGGCACTGCCAGCACCATCGCGAGGCCGGCAAGAAAAGCATTGGTGGCGATACCCAAAATATTAAGGTTTGCCAATGCATCAAAAGGGTTTACAAATGCGGTCGCAAATATTCCCGCAAGAATCTGAATGAGTGACCCGCTTTGCTGTTCGATATAGCTCGCCGGCGCCACAAAGTCCGGGCTTTGGCTTAGCGCATCAACGGTTATCTGCTGAACTGTGCCCTCCCACGGGTGCCAGAAAAAAACTGCGCCGAGACCGATGCAGATGGCGATAAAAGTGGTGCACAAGTAATACAGAATGGTGATGCCGCCCAAACTCTTGAGCCGAGCCGCGTCGCCTATATGCAATAACCCGCCAATAAGCGAAAAGAAAATAACCGGGGCAACAAGCAACCTGAGCAAAGCCAGAAAGCTAATTTTCAATAGCAGGATAAATTCGTAAACGGCAGGCTGCCCGGCCGCTGACGGCCAGGCGGGGTCACCCAACAGGCGCGCCGCGAAGTAGCCCGCCACCGCGCCAATCAATACCCATACCGTGAGATTTCGGCTTAGTCTTTTAAGCATTCGTTTTCACGTCCTTAGTGCACGGCACCAGATGAGTAAAGGGTTACGCTTTATCGGAATTGATCCAGGGTTGAACCAGATCCGCACTGGCCAACCATAAGAGCACCGCCAATTCTCTGTCCCATTGGATATCCAGCATGGGGAAACCACTGCCTTTATAGTATCCCCGGCCCCGCAGAAAAAACCGGCCTGTCAAACCCTCTATCTCAGGCGCGGCCGCAACATAGAATGGTATATCGGCACCTTCATCAGGCGAGCGCATGCCTGGCCGCATGCGTTCGTATGCGCCATCCGCAAAGATTGTATTCGTATGAAAGAAATTGGTATCGATCAGTCCCGGGCACAAAGCATTGCTTATAGTGCCGGTGCCAGACAGTTTTTCGGCAAGCAGATTACTGAAGAGCAGGTTGGCAAGCTTGGAATTGGCATAGGCCTGCCAGCCGCTAAATGCAGCCGCACTCTGCAGATTATCGAGGTCGATATGACCGCCGCCCAGCGCCGTCGAAGCAACGTTGACTATTCTGGCGTGCTTGGAATTAGCTAGCGGCCCTAACAGCAGGTTGGTCAGCACCCATGGAGCCAGGTAATTGACTGCAAATGTCAGCTCGAAGCCGTCCTGGCTGAGTTGCCTCTTGTCAGTCAGCAAACCAGCATTGTTTACCAGCACATCCAGCTGCCCAAACTGAGCAGCGATAATATCGGCCAGATTGCGCACTTCATCCAGCGACGAAAAATCCGCCCGCAATGGATAAACCTCACCGTACTGATCTAGCTCCGCGACAGTCGCCGCCATTTTTTCAGCGTTGCGCCCATGCAGGATGACGCCGGCACCCGCCTGCAACAATCGGCGCGCGAGCGCTTTGCCGATCCCATCGGTTGCCCCCGTCACGAGGCATAGCTTGCCCGACAACGGCGTCATCGGGCTGTGCGGCCTAAAATAAAGAAATTGCCGGCCAGCGCGAGGGCCATGCCAACCAGAATATGGGGTTCGAGTCGCAAGCCCTCAAACAGGGCCGAGAGAATCAAGGCGACAACCGGCACCATAACCGCCGCGTAACCCGCTTTTTCCAGCCCGACTCGACCAAGCAGCGTGAGATAACATCCGAATGCGACTACCGAGCCAAATACGGCGAGGAACAGCAACGAGGCAATGTAGCCGGGCCGCGGGTCAAAATTGAAAACTTTCCCCTGCATGAGCGCGAGACCACCATTAAGTATTGCCCCGTACAACATACCCCAGGCGTTTGACTGCATCACCGGTATGAGCCGCCGCTGAGCCGCCTGCGACACCATGTTGCCAAACGATGCGATCAGCGCGCCCAGCAGCGAGAAGAACGCACCTATCAGCACACTATCGGAAAGCGACAAAGAACCGACTGCGGGCCAGAAAATAATCACGATACCCGCCATACCCAGCGCACCGCCAAAATAGGTTGCGGAGGCGACCCGCGTCCCGAATACGAGCCGCGCATTGATAATATTCATCCAGATCATTGCGGAAAAACCAATCGCATTCAAAGCAGAGCTGATGTAAATCTGTGCGTGATAAGCGGACAGATAATTGAATCCGAACAGCAGCAGACCCAATAAAATAAAATACCGATGTTCGCTCCAGCCGAACCGAAGGTTCTTACCGCGTGCTATACACCAGGCAAATGCTAGTAAAGCCGCTATCGCATAGCGATAGCTTAGCGACACTCCCGGATCAACCACGCCAATCTGGAAAACGATCGCGTACCAGGTTGAACCCCAGATAATGACCGTGGCAATGAACAAGACTAGATTCAGCATGCGCGTACTCTAGGGGAATCGGCCCTCGCGTAACAGTCCAGCCGCAAACGCACGGCTTTCTCTCCAACCCAAATCGAAGATGTGCTAGCTTGGCCTGGAAGGGGAAAATATATGCACCGACTTTCGGACTGGCTTTATAAACTCTCGTCCTGGCCAGCCATCTGTATAGCAACGATAGCCTATGGCCTCTTCCTGTCGCAGGTGATGGCGCCGCATGCAGCAGAAATGCAAAGTTTCGCCGGTCAGTGGGGTGCGCCTGACGGACACTTTTTTTACTCACCGGAAAAATTGTATGCCGAGGTCGAAAACTGGGGAGACGGCGGCCGTCAGCATTACATTAATTTCAGGCTGGGGCTCGACCCACTGTGGGCACTGACTTACACGGCATTCATAGTGTCAATTACGAGCGTTGCCCTACGCAGGGCGCTGTCGGCAACTAATCCACGCAGGCGGCTCAATCTTGTTGCGCTCGCCCCCATGGGCGCAGATTTACTGGAAAACCTGCTAGGGATAGTTCTGATGTCCAAATATCCGGTGCAAATTGAGCTGCTGGCGTGGCTGATGGCGGCCACCAGTGCCTTTAAATGGCTCACACTGGTGGTGGCCCACCTGATTATGTTGTATGCGGTTTTCGCAGCCGTCAGCGTGATCGTTCGCGACAGAAGCCAGATGTTCCACGAGTAGCTCTCTTTGCTATGATGACCGGACTAATAACAAACGGCATTTGTCCAGTCTGACGCAGTTAGCTGCATTGCGCACGCCAGCGGAAAAAAGAGCCTCGACGAACTAATAACAAGTCAAAAGCAGGAACCGGGCATGAAAACTTCTACACTTCCAGTGCTTCGCAAGCAACTATCAAGACTCGCTCTGCTTTTGGCGGCAGTAACGTGGCAATCCGCCGGCGCCGCAGTGCCGCTGCCGACTACTCAACTGCTTGAGACAGACCCCGGGACGGGCCCGGAAGACCGCAACGTTCCCTTTCTGGCGTGGCACGAAGACCTGACCGCAGTCGGATACATAGAAGAAGAGATCCTGATGTCAGGCGTAGCGAACGCCTACACATACGCTGACGAAGCGGCCCAGAGTCCGGCCGTGACACCCAGCGGATCGACCAGCCCCTATACAACGAGAGTATTGATCAGGCGGCCGCAAAACGCCAGGGATTTCAACGGCGTTGTTTACCTCGAGATTCTCAACGCCACCGCACGTTATGACGGCGCGCCGATGTATTTTCCAGCTCCCCAGGGGGCGCAGCCGCGGAATAGAAGTCGCTACGCGACGCTGAATATAGTTGGCCGAGCATATACCTGGGACATCCTTAATCAAGCAGCAGCGCTCCTGAAGGCTGACGATGACATGCACAATCCGATGCGCGGCTTCGAAGTAGACACCATTATCGCCACGGGCTATTCGCAATCGGCCGCTTACGTGACAACTTTTGCTAACTCGTTTTACCCCTCCTATTCGGAAGCGGAGCCCTGCACGCCGGAACTGGGCGACGCCGATCTTTGCAAGCCCATTGTCAATGGGTACATCGTGGCTGCGGGCGGGCCGACATCCAGGCTTCTCGATGGCGCCGGATCAAATCCGATTGGCGATCTTCGCAACTGCGAAAATGCTTTGAATCGAGAAGCCCCCTGCAAAGAAGGCGAGACCGAGCCCGAAGCTGCTGATCCCTATGCGTACGATCTACCGAAAATCGTCCGCTTTACCACGGAATCAGACATCAAGGCGGCGCGCGTCAGGCAAACCATGGCAGACCAGCCCTTGCTCCGCACCTATGAAATTGCTGGCGCATCGCATGTCGATTTCTGGGGGAGCATCGTCGGGCAAAAAGTAGCCGAGTATCAGTTTGGTATTCCTGCAACCGGCACCATAGAAAGCCAGTGCGATCTGCCCTATAACCCATTGCGCACAGGCATTCCGCTGTCTGCGATTCAGCATCGACTGGCACGCTGGATCCAATTTGATGAGCTACCACCCCCCAGTAATTACATGATCTGGGAGGGGTCGTTTGATTTAACGGACCCGGTCACTTTCAGATCGCTTGTGAACTGGGTTCGTGACGATGGGGACAACGATGCGACAGACGGCGATGAGGGTCGCGGTGACGGCAACGTCGTCGGCGGAGTAAGACCTCCAAGAATCGATGTTCCGCTGGGCCGCTATTTCGGCTCAAATTCATTAGAAGGGCCATTAACGTCTCAGACTATTTTTTGTAACGGCATTATCGGCGGCTTCGATGCTTACAGCGAGACTGAATTAAGGGAGCGTTACCAGAACCAACGGCTTCTTTACCTGCAAACCTGGTGGAGTGTGTGGCGATCGTATAACGAAGGCTTCCTTTTGCCCGACGATGCAAAAACCATTCTCGACGAAGCAAAAGCCTTGGACCTGGGCCTGCCCGGCCGGAATGGTAACGGCAACCGGAACAGCAGGGCCCCGATACGCTAGGCAGCATCTTGCGAACTACGCGAGCGAAGCTTATCACGCACGAATCGACGTACTGTCCAGCCGCACCGGCGGCACTCAGTCAAACTCGAATCGCAACCCGAGCAGATAATTCTGTCCGCCGAGATCGATGCCGTCGATCTCGGTGGCAAACGTCTGCGCCTCGACAAAGACCAATGCCTTAAAGCGCTCACCAGCTCTCACTGCATCTGCCCCCCGCGGATCAAGTCGGTTGAGCAGCAACTGCAGGCCGGCGCGAGCTGAGCCACCAAAGTCGGCCCGCCCCTCTCTATTCGGTTGCCGATCAATTTCCTGTCGATACCAGGCCGTGACAATACCCGCCCCGATATAGGGCACGAACAGTTGATTAAATGAGCGGTCATAGCGCAAATTCACGTAAACCGACAGCGGCACCAGCGTGTAGTTAACCTTTCCGCCCAGGCTTCCGCCATCTCCCAGCGTGCCTTGCCCGCTATCCCGGCTATAGCCCAGCTCGGCACCCAGCTCGACCCAGTTATTGAAACGATAGGCCCCGTTGACAGCCCAGTACGTGCTTCGATCATCGCCGTAAAACTGCTCATAGAATTCCAGGTCGGGCTCAAACTGCCCTCCCTTCAGCTCCAGCGACCAACGCGGCGCCCGATACACCTCGTCCGCCGCGAAAGACGAAGTTGCTGCGGCCATTATCAACAGTCCGAAAGTAAGTTGGATTGTCTGCAACGCCGACAGTTTTCCCTGGCTGCGGAGTGTTTTCATGACTCGCTCCGGGAAAGCTCGGGCCACCGGATGCGACGACGCACCAAAACCAACAGCAGGATCAAACTGCACAGGCCGGCGCCAAACACTTCAACAGGGCCGGCACCCAGCAAAAATGCAGCGAACACAATGAGCGGCCATAGCGACGCCCGAACCCCTGGTTTGATATAGGCGTGTGTTTGCAGAAAATGCGCCGCTCGCGGGCCCGCACGATAGTACCAGCCAACAAACGCGCGCCCGGGCAAATTGGTGAGCAGGAAACGATCACGGAACTGCCGCAACACGCGCACTTCTGCCATCCACTCGGCACCGAAGGCCGCGGTAGCAATAAAGCACCCTTCGTCGGGCAAGTCGGGATAAGGCGTCACTTCGTCCGGAGTTGCCTTAAGAACATTAGACAAGAGACCTTCGACGGGACTGCCAACAGCGATCGACTCTTCCGCAGAAAAATCGCTCTCGTTTCGGTTGGTCGTATTGTCCACCGCTGTGACGGAGAGATAGTAAGTGGGCTGAACCAACGCACTGACCGCGAAAGAATACTCCGTGCCGTTCTCGAGGCCTGTGACCTGAGAGCTGGTCACATCTCCGACGCTGACCGTATTTTCGGTAACTTCTGCGACCCCGTAATAAATTCGGTAACTACCAGCGCCGGCCGCTCGATTCCAATCAAGCCTTACAGAATTATTCTGCGGGCTGGCAGACACCAAAGTCGGAACACTCGGCGCCGAAGCATCGGGCGCAAGATTTTCGAGCGTGTAAGTCGTGACATTGCCCACCGGCACGGGCGACGGCTCGGTGCCGCCGCCGGCATCATCACCATTATAGGGCGGCCCCGATTGGTTTAATTCGTACCAGAGCTTATAGCCGCCAGGCATTGCATCATTAGTGACGCGGTAATCGAGGTTAGCGTCCCACTCGACATCGATGCGGTAAACAATCGGGTTGGAGCTACTCGCATCCGATGCGACCGGCTGATTAACCGGGAAGGGCATCGCATCAGCAAATTCACCCCCGTATGCACCAATATCGGCTACCGAATCATCTATTACATCGTTACCGGTGCCGGCGTCGATACAAATCGAAGCGGCGCGTAAATGAAAGTCTTGTGCCGCCGGATCAACAAACTGCGGATTACCAACCTGGAAAATGGTGCCGAGACCTGCATCAACCCCACTTTGCTGCAGATCACTATTGCGATAAAAGCAATTGTAGGAGACATCGAAATCGGGGCTGATCGGAATAATCGAACTGCTGGCGACCGTAAAGCTGTTTTCCGAGAAAATGTTATTAGTGACGGGTGCAGCCGTCGTAAACCGGTCAATCGAAACATTGTTTCGGTAAAAAACATTGTTGACAATCTCAACGCTTGAAAGCGTGCCTACGAAGACCCCGATACCATCGAGCGCATCAAACACGTTGCTGGCGAGCGTTATTCCGGTGCTATCGATCAGCCGCACACCATCGGCTGAACTCCTGATAGTGAAATTGGCGAACAACAGATCCGCGACACCCGTGCCCGTTACTACGGGCAACTCCGTGTCCCGAGCCTCCAGAAAGGTACGCGCAACTTCCACGCCCCTGACGTCCACATTATCTGCAAGCACGAGATTTTCCCGATAGGTACCGGTCGAAACCTCAACGGTATCCCCGGGCGCGGCTGCGTTGATTGCGGCCTGAATCGTCGCAAAATCGCCCGGCACGCCAAGCGTTGCTGCAACAGCATCGCAGCCAACAAGCAACGCACTGGCAGCCCAAAGGCAGCGGTTATTCAAATTCATCCGCAGCGTCCTGCCACGCCTCTTCGAGGCTGCGATAAGCGTCGACAAAACCTGCCTTAACCTCTCCCCACGCCTGCGTCGAACTGTGCTTGAGGCCACCGTACCATTCCGCAAGCTCAGTGCGCTTCCGCTGCAACTCACGCATCGCCTCAACGCGGGCCTCGCGGGCTTCGGCACTCATCTCCTCCCATTCAGCCGTCGTTTTTTCCTCCAGCAGCTCAATTTGCTGATCCATTTGCGCAAGCGTCTCCCCGGCCTCCTCGACCGCTGCATCACGCTGCTCAGAGGAATACTGCATTAAAGAATCGAGCGCCACTGACCAGTCCTTTTTCAACTGCTCGGCATCTACAGGCTCATCTCGCGACGCTTCGTCGGCTGCCAGGGGTTGCGTTCCCGGAACGATCAACAATAAACAGAGCGGAATTGCTATTAGCAGATCCTTAATAGTCCGCATATCAAAACTCCCTTTTTGCCGGTTCGGTCTAAGTAGCCGCTACACGACAATAGCAAAAACCATCAAGCAGCTGACTTCGCCTGCCGTTTTTTATTACGGGTGATCTCGCGCCACACTTTGTAGGAAGTCATGGGGATCTCGGGTAAAAATGCCCCGATTGCATTGGAAACCGCAGCCGCTATCGCCCCGCCCGCGACCACGATAGGGCCTTCCCCGACCTCCTTCGCTCCGAAAGGCCCGTAAGGGTCGTTCGTCTCGACTATGAAATATTCCACTTCCGGCATTTCGTAGGTGCGGGGCATTTTGTATTCCAGCCGCGATGGATTGAGATACTGACCCTCATCGGTTTCGCATTCTTCGTAAAGCACCTGGCTCATCGCTGAATAAACCTGGCCGTCGATTTGTCCCTCGATTGCCAAAGGATTAATGGCGCGCCCGCAATCGTGTGCCACCCAGACCTTGATAACGTCTACCTGGCCGGTTTCGGGATCCACCTCGACCTCGGCCACCTGCGCACCGAAGGACCAGGCCGCCGTACCAAAATCAACGGGAGTCGTGTAGAAACCTCGCCCCATAACGAACCGACCTTCCTTGCTATGCAAGGAGCCGTAGGCAATCTTCGCAAATGACACGCTGGTCGGTTTCTCGCCGCTATCCTTGGCCGCCGTATCCGCAACTTTGGCAGAGCGTGTGCCCGGCGCGATGGACTCATCCGGACCCCCCGCATCAGCGATGCTGGTTCCCTGCACGCGTATATGGCCGCCAACAAATTCAAGCTCTGACTCGGGCACGCCGAGAAACTCGGCGGCATTTTTTGCCAGCTGAGCGCGCGCGTCGGTCGCGGCGTTCTTGACCGCATTACCCGTCATGATGGTGCCTCGCTGGGCAAAAGCTCCGACATCAACGGGCGTAGTATCCGTATCGCCGGCGATAACGCGCACATCACTGGCACGAATACCCAATACCTCAGCCGCGATCATAGCCATTGTCGTATGGGTGCCCTGCCCCATATCCGGAATGCCCGTATAAACGGTGACAAGACCGTCTTCGCCTACTTTCACCATTGCGGCGGAGGTGTCGTGCTTGAAAGCACCGCGCGCTCCCGCCGCCATGGAGCCCATACCAACACCCAGCCCGCGCCATTTCGGTAATTTGCCATAGCGCTCGCGCCAGCCTGACGCGTCGCGAACTTTCTCCAGGCACTCTTTCAAGCCGCAGCTGGCGAAATGCTCACCGGTCATGCCGTGATGCCCGGCTTCGATGGCGTTTTTCAGCAGGAAATCGATCGGGTCGATACCCAGCTTGTCCGCGGTGCGCTGCAACTGCTGCATCAGACCTGCATTTGTACCGATCATCATGCCGCCGTGACCCAGGTAGTTCGGCCGTTGATTGGTAAGTACAACCTTGCGCCGAAACCGGATGCCTTCCAGATCCATGATCCAGGACATGCACAAGCCAACCATCCAGCCAAAATAGCCCAACGCATGCCCCTGGCCGCCGCCATCCAGCGTTGCCTCCACATCTATGGCTCTGACCCGCCCATCACGATCGACCGCCGTTCGCAGCCTGTACTGGTTATCCCCGAGGGTGCGGCAAATCAGAAACTCTTCGTCGCCGCTCGCAAATACTTTCACGGGTCGCCGCGCCTTGCGAGACAGCAACGCCGCTACGTAATGATGGGGCCGCACCGAACCGCGCCCCGAGAATGCGCCGCCGGTATGCAGATGAACGATACGCACCTGGTTGAGTGACAGCTTGAATGCCCGCGCAAAAGAATGCTGAAAAAGATAGGCGGTTTGTGTCGGCGTCCAGATTTCCAACTTGTCTGGCCGAGTGAAATCTGCAACACACACGTGGTATTCGGCGAAGAGGTTGTGGGTGGGCCGCGTCACGAATTTATCCTCCACCACCAGATCAGCAGCCGCAAATGCTGCATCCGTCTCGCCGTAATCATCGACATTTTCGGAGACGATATTGCCCGGGATTCCGGGGTCGACCTGCGGGGCATCCGCCTTCAACGCGTCCTTTATCGTCGTTACTGACGGCAGAACTTCGTATTCCACTTCAATCAGATCCAGCGCCTTTGCCGCGGTCTTTTCATCGATCGCAGCTACTGCTGCCAGCTCTTCGCCTATGTATCTCGTGACGCCACCGCAGATCGCAGGTTCATTTTGGGTTGCATAGATACCTTTGGCGTCTTCCGCGGTTATCACGGCCTTAACGCCCGGTAATGCCTCAGCCTTACTGGTATCCAAACGCACAATTCGCGCATGCTTATAGCGACTGCGCAGGATCCTGCCATGGAGCATGCCCGCCGGGCGTACATCGTCGGTAAACATAGCGCGGCCGCTTACTTTGACCGGACCGTCAATACGAGGCTGGCGAGTACCGACTGCCGAAGGATCTATTTCTTTTGCATCTCGCATAAATCGCACCTGAAAACGTGCGCGGCCAAAACACGAGCAACCAGAACTCGGTCAGGCATCGTCATGCAACGCCTTCTTAATCAGTTCCTGCCGCAAACGGAAGTCATTTCGAATCGCATCTTTTACCTTGATATGCCCGGTACACCGGCATAGCACCCCGGCCATGCCTTCATTGATTTGTTCCTCGGTAGGCTCAGGGTATTTGTTCAGCAATGCCTTGGCCGACATAATGACCCCGGGCGTGCAAAACCCACACTGAACAGCCCCAAATTCGACGAAGGCCGCGAATCGATTCACCCCGATCATTGTTGATCGTGCAGACACCGCATGAACCCGTCGTGCAACCACGTTTTGTGCCCGTAAGACCAATCTGGTTGCGAATGACGTCCAGAAGAGTATCCGTATCGTCGACGGCAAATTCTTTTGCGTCACCGTTTACCGTCAAGGTCATGATGTGTTTGGCCATGACTTAACCCTGCTCCCGTAATGCCACCAGCACCCGCCTGACGAGCACTTTAGCCAGTTGCTTCTTGTAGGTTGCCCGGGCATAGAGGTTGGTTAGCTCGCCCATCTCATTACGAATAGATTGAACAGCAGTCTCAATCGCTTCATCACCGAGCCCCCGCTTCTCCAGTATGCGACAGGGTTGATCAAGGATAATCGGTGCGGACGAAACTGAACCAACGACCAGCCTCACATGACTCGTCTGGTCGCCGGCGCCGTCGCAGCGAGCGGCAACGGCACCAAGGGAAAAATCCATACCCCGCCGTGGCGTGAACTTGAGAAACTCAGCCCTGTCTTCGCACGGTGGTATCGTAATATGCGTCAGCATTTCCCCGGGCCTTAAATCCATGTGCGCAATACCGTCGCGACGGTAAAAATCGGCGACCCTGATTTCTCGAGTGCCCGCAGCACTCTGAATGGTGAGCACAGCGTCCAGCACTATCAGCGCCAGCGGCGTATCGGCATTATTAATTGCGTGACATATCTGAGAGCTGGGTATGACATGGCAATGCTCGCAGTCGGTTTTAAAGCAGCCGTCTCGCCCTGCTCGCCAGTCGGCAGAATTATTGGTATACCAGCAACGCGTCTCCAGACAGATGTTGCCACCGAGCGTGCCGATATTGCGTATGTGCGCTGAGGCAACGGCATCGATCGCCTGTTTCAATACCGGCAAACGCCGCACCAGAATATCGTTGTCAGCCAGATCAACAAGGCGGCAGCCGGCCCCGATTCGAATACTTCCGTCGTTGCGCTCTTCGATTAACTGAAGTTCCGGCAAACCGCGTATGCTGACGACGTTCTCGGGCCTGAATAAACCCAGCCGCATGTTAAAAATAACGTCGGTGCCGCCGGCAACGACCTGCACTTTCGCCAGCCTCTCTTCGGTCGCGGATCGGCCTGAATCCAGATCAGCCAGCAACGCCAGGCATTCGGAGAGACTCTCGGGTTTATGATAGCTATGTTGCGGGAGCAGCATATGTCGTCGCCAGTCGGCCTGAAGAATTAAGCTCTGACTCTAAAGCAACTGCGGTATGAATGGAACGGACGCCGGCACCGCCGCCCAACAAGGGAAGGCTGTTGTTTAACAGGCGGATATCCGGGGGAACTCTGACCCCTATTTACCCTCTAAATTATTGCGACATAGATCAAAGAATGATTTTTTCGCTGCCGTTAAAGTAGCAGCGTTGATTGACGATGTGCCCGCAACAATAAAAGCCTTCTAGCGAGCTAGGTGCGGGTCCATTGCACTGACAAGACAGTTCAACACAGTGTGTCCGCAACAATAAAAGTCTCGTTAGCGAGTTCCCTCGCGGCGGATTCGTTCGGCTGGGACGATCTCCTCGGCAGGCAGGGACAAGCGCTTCCCGACTACTTCGCGCAGGCCGCTTCCCGCGGT
>JARRLL010000052.1:0-9132 GCA_037387125.1 Gammaproteobacteria bacterium
AATCGGAATGCAACTCGCGCTGACTGTAGCGCTTACGCTAATAGCGTTGCTCGCGTTCGGCGCTGAGGCGGCAATGTCCGTTTTAGCCGGCGGTTCGATTGGAATGCTCGCTGGTTTTTACCAGGCACAGCGCATGTTACGCGTGGATGCGGGCAAGCATCCCGAAGCGTTCATGCATGGTCTCTGGGTAAGCGAACTGGTGAAAATAGTGTTAACGGTTGCGTTGTTTATCGCCGCAATTCGTTTGTTCAGGGTGCAGATGGTACCAACGATAGTTGGCTACGCAGGGACGTACATTATTTATTGGGTGGCGCTCGGAACGTCATACCCCTGGTTTGAGGCTCCGGTCAGCAACAATGCCCGGGATCGTAACTGGCCCGATGACTTTGCAGACAAGTCGCAGGCTCCGGATACGAAACAGCAGGAATCAAACCAGAGCAGTTCCGAATAGCGGCTCGATCGGTTTTAAGAATAATTCTGTTACGGCGTTCTGATTTATCAGACAGACAGGCTAGAAGCGGACATCGAAAGCATGGCAAGCGAAGGCGCAGCAAAAACCAGCAGCGAGTATATCCAGCACCATCTGCAGAACCTGCAGGCGTGCCAGGTGGACGGCCAGTGGGTCACCAACATTCACGAGACCAAGATTTGCGCGGGGAATTTCTGGGCGATCAATCTCGATTCGATGTTCTTCACGGTGCTGCTCGGCGCCCTGTTCTGCTTTTTATTCCGCCGCGTCGCCGTCAACATGGCCACCGGCAAGCCCGGCAAAATGCAGGCTTTCGTGGAAATGGTCGTTGACTTCGTCAACACCAGCGTCAAAGACACCTTCCACGGCCACAGCCCGCTGATCGCACCATTAGCGCTCACGATCGTCTGCTGGGTCTTCCTGATGAACCTCATGGACCTGATCCCCGTCGACTGGCTGCCACAAGTGGCGCATATGCTGGGTATCGAGTACCTGAAGGTCGTGCCGTCGACCGACGTGAATATCACCTTCGGCATGTCGATCTCTGTATTTATCCTGATCGTGTTTTACAGCATCAAGATTAAAGGTGTGGGCGGCTTCGTCGTCGGCGACCTGATGATGAACCCGCTGAACCCGAAAGATCTGGGCATGCCGAAAGTTACCTGGCCGCTGGTCATGGCGTTTAACTTCATACTCGAAACTGTCGCGCTGCTGGCTAAACCCCTGTCATTGTCGCTGCGACTGTTCGGCAACATGTATGCCGGCGAGCTGATGTTCATCCTGATTGCGTTGCTTGGGCTGTATCAGCTGCCGCTGCACTTCGGCTGGGCCGTGTTCCACATCCTGGTGGTTACCCTCCAGGCTTACATTTTCATGATGCTGACCATCGTGTACCTGAGCCAGGCGCACGAGGCACATTAAGTTTTTGGTTTTACGTTTTATTCAAGCAAGAAAAATGCTTTGTAGGAGCAACTGATGGAATCTGTAATTGGTTTAACCGCGATCGCTGTCGCAATCCTGATTGGTTTTGGCGCCCTGGGCGTTGGTATCGGCATGGGCCTGCTGGGCGGTCGCTTCCTCGAAGGTTGTGCACGTCAGCCTGAACTGGCCCCGATGCTGCAGACGAAAATGTTTCTGGTTGTCGCGCTGCTCGACGCCGTCGCCATGATCGGTGTGGGTATCGCACTGTTTTTCGCTTTCGCAAATCCGTTCGTCGGCCAGCTGCAGACCGCTCTCGCGGGTTAATTGCTGTCGGTTCGTTCGGCCCGCGGTGAGTTAATGCCGCAATCCGGCTGAATGAGTTGCAAGATTTGCAGGAGTCGAAATAGTGGATATCAACGCAACAATCATCGGGCAAACGATCGCCATGATCGTGTTCGTGTGGTTCTGCATGAAGTTCGTGTGGCCACTGATCATCGACATGATCGAAGAGCGCCAGACGCAGATTGCAGAAGGACTGGCCGCCGCCGATAAAGGCAGCCGTGCGCTGGAAGAGGCCGAGAAAGAAAAGGCCGTCATTCTGGAAGAAGCACGCGGTCAGGCTCGGGAGATCATCGATCAGGCTAACACACGCGGCAGCAGCATCGTGGAAGAGGCACGCGCGGAAGCGGGCGCCGAAAAAGAGCGCATCCTCGCTGCCGCCCAGGCAGAGGTCGAGCAGGAAGCGAACCGCGCGCGCGAAGAGCTGCGTGGTCAGGTGAGCGCCATCGCGGTTGCCGGCGCAGAGAAGATCCTGCGGCGGGAAATCGATGCGAATGCTCATAAAGACCTGCTCGATAAACTGGCAGCAGAGATCTAGGAGCAATCGACGATGGCCAACACAGGCAATCACGCTGCGATAGCACGACCCTATGCCCAGGCCGTATTCGAACTGGCCAAAGCGGCCGGCCAGCTGGGGCAGTGGTCGGAAGTGCTGCATGCAGCCGCTGCCGTGGTCAGCGACCCGCAGGTGAGCAGGCTGATCGGCGCACCCGCCACGGACAAGCACAAGCTGGTCGGAATGATCGCCGATATAGCCGGCAAGGCCGCCGATGCGGATGCCGCCAAGGTCAGCAACCTGGTTCGGCTGCTGGCTGAAAACGGCCGCCTGGAGGCGCTGCCCGAAATCGCACACGCCTACGACGCGCTCAAGGCTGAGGTGGAAAACCGCGTCGAGGTCATGCTGACCACAGCGAGTTCGGTGGATGAATCGCAGCAGGCGAAGATCATCGAAGCGTTGAAAAAACGTTTCGGCCGTGAAGTAAGCCTTAAAGTCGAGCTGGATGAAAACCTGATTGGCGGCGCAACCCTGCGAGCGGATGACCTGGTAATTGACGGATCGGTAAGCACCGGTCTGGACAAACTCGCCACTGTACTGGCGAATTAACGAATGCATCGCCACTGGGCGAAAAAGACAGTTTCGCCTTAAGGCGACAGAGGAATAAGAGAGATGGCTATTAAAGCTTCAGAAATCAGCGAACTGATTAAAGAGCGCATCAGCAATTTTGAAAGTGCTGCCGAAGCTCGCGATGTAGGTACCGTTATTGCTGTGACCGACGGTATCACGCGTATTCACGGCCTGGGTGCAGCCCAGTACGGCGAGATGCTCGAGTTCCCCGGTGACACTTTCGGCCTGGCGCTGAACCTCGAGCAGGATTCAGTCGGCGCCGTTGTCCTCGGTGACTACAAGCACATCTCTGAAGGCGACACGGTCAAGACCACCGGGCGTATCCTCGAGGTTCCGGTTGGCGAAGGCCTGCTGGGCCGCGTCGTTAACTCGCTGGGTGAGCCCATCGACGGCAAAGGCCCGATCAAGGCCGAGGGATCCTCGCCGATCGAGAAAGTTGCCCCCGGCGTTATCGAACGTCAGTCAGTTTCGCAGCCTGTGCAGACCGGCCTCAAGTCCATCGACGCGATGGTGCCGATCGGTCGCGGCCAGCGTGAGCTGATCATCGGTGACCGCCAGACCGGTAAGTCGGCCGTGGCGATCGACACGATCATCAATCAGAAAGGCACCGGCGTTAAATGTATCTACGTCGCCGTTGGCCAGAAAAACTCGACGATCGCCAACGTGGTGCGCAAGCTCGAAGAGCACGGCGCGATGGATCACACCATCGTGGTCGCTGCCGCTGCCGCCGAATCGGCCGCCATGCAGTACATCGCACCGTATGCGGGTTGCTCGATGGGTGAGTACTTCCGTGACAAGGGCGAAGACGCGCTGATCATTTATGACGATTTGACCAAGCAGGCCTGGGCCTATCGCCAAGTCTCGTTGCTGCTGCGTCGTCCGCCGGGTCGTGAAGCTTATCCGGGTGACGTGTTCTACCTGCATTCACGTTTGCTGGAGCGCGCCTCGCGCATCAACGAGCAGGAAGTCGAGCGTCTGACCAACGGCGCCGTCAAGGGCAAGACCGGTTCGTTGACCGCTTTGCCGATCATTGAAACGCAGGCCGGCGACGTGTCTGCCTTCGTGCCGACCAACGTGATCTCGATCACCGACGGCCAGATCTTCCTCGAGACCGACCTGTTCAACGCGGGTATCCGCCCGGCTATCAACGCCGGCCTGTCGGTGTCTCGTGTGGGTGGTGCCGCGCAGACCAAGATCATCAAGAAGCTCGGCGGCGGTGTTCGCCTGGCTCTCGCGCAGTACCGTGAGCTGGCGGCTTTCGCGCAGTTCGCATCGGATCTCGATGCGGCGACCCGCAAGCAGCTGGAACGCGGCCAGCGCGTAACCGAGCTCATGAAGCAGAAGCAGTATTCACCTCTGTCGGTGGCCGAAATGGCGATCTCGCTGCTAGCCGCTAACGAAGGCTATCTCGATGACGTGGATGCCAACAAGATCGTTGATTTCGAGGCGGCTCTGCACGCGCATGTGCGCGACAAGAACGCCGATCTGCTTGCGCAGATCAACGAAAGCGGCGACTACAACGATGACATCGAAGCAGCCATGAAAGCTGCCATCGAAGACTTCAAGAAGAACGGCGCTTATTAAGAGTGGTTCGCCGGTCGCAGCGGGTGAACCGTTGTGCCCGGCGCTGACTGAAACCTGGAATTGCTGAATGGCTAACCTGAAAGAAATTCGCACCAAGATCGGCAGCGTGAAGAACACGCAGAAGATCACCAAGGCGATGGAAATGGTTGCGGCATCGAAAATGCGCCGCACCCAGCAGCGCATGGAAGCAACGCGACCTTATGCTGACAAGATTCGCACCGCGATCGGCCACTTGTACCAGGCGAACCCGGAGTACCGGCATCCGTATCTGGTCGAACGGGAAATAAAGCGGGTCGGCTATATCGTCATCACGTCGGATCGGGGCTTGTGCGGCGGCCTGAATACCAACGAGTTCCGTCTGCTTATTCGTGAAATGCAGCAGTGGGAAGAGAAAGGTATCGAAGTGGACCTCGCGCTGCTTGGCTCCAAGGGCGTGCAGTTTTTCCGCAGCTTCAAAGTTAACGTGGTCGCAGCCGTTTCGAACATCGGCGAGAACCCGAAAGTGTCCGACCTTATCGGTTCGATCAAGGTGATGCTGGACGCGTACGAAACCGGCGGTGATGCCGGCGGTATCGATCGGCTGTATTTGCTGCACAACGTGTTCGAGAACACGATGAGCCAGAAACCTGCCGCGAAAACCCTGATACCCGTCGAAGCACCCGATGCGGATGATCTGCCGCAGCACTGGGACTATATCTATGAGCCGGAGGCGATAGAGTTGCTGACCGGCGTGCTCGAGCGTTACATCGAGTCGCAGGTTTATCGCGGCGCGGTTGAAAACGTGGCGTGTGAAATGGCCGCCAAGATGGTCGCCATGAAGAGCGCGACGGATAACGCGGGCAAGATGATCGACAACCTGCAGCTGGATTACAACAAGGCTCGTCAGGCAGCGATCACGCAGGAAATTTCGGAAATCGTGGGCGGTGCCGCCGCCGTTTCCGAATGAAATGACGCCGGGCTTCCAGACGGCGCAGGCCGACGGGAAGGTCGAAAGGCGGAACCTCCGTCGGAGTTGTGCAAGCAATTCTTGAGGTGGTTAGCAAAGACAATGGTGTCAGACACCGGTTCAACGGGTGATCTGGCAGGTAGGACTGAAATTTATCTTGGTGTCTGACACCAGAAAGAAAACGACCGACTAAACGGTCACAGAGGAAACAGAAAATGAGTTCCGGAAATATCGTACAGGTCATCGGCGCGGTTGTGGACGTAGAGTTCCCGCAGGATCAGTTGCCGAAAGTTTATGACGCGCTCTTCATGGAAGACCGTGGTCTCACGCTGGAAGTGCAGCAGCAGCTCGGCGACGGCGTCGTTCGCGCGATTGCTATGGGCCCCTCGGAAGGCTTGAGTCGTGGGCTTAAAGTTGCAAGCACGGGTGCGCCTATCCAGGTGCCGGTCGGTCAGAAGACCCTGGGACGCATCATGGACGTGCTGGGTACGCCGATCGATCATGCCGGGCCTATCGGCGAGGAATCTCGTCTGCCTATCCACCGTATGCCTCCGGCTTACGAAGATCAGGCGACCTCGACCGAACTGCTGGAAACCGGTATCAAGGTTATCGACCTGATCATGCCAATTTCCAAGGGCGGCAAGATCGGCCTGTTCGGCGGCGCCGGCGTGGGCAAGACGGTGACACTGATGGAACTCATTAACAACATCGCGAAAGAGCACGGCGGTTTCTCCGTGTTCGCCGGTGTGGGTGAGCGTACTCGTGAGGGTAACGACTTCTACCACGAGATGACCGACTCGGGCGTTATCGATAAAGTGGCGCTGGTCTACGGCCAGATGAACGAACCGCCGGGTAACCGTCTCCGTGTGGCGCTGACCGGTCTGACGATGGCCGAGTACTTCCGCGACGAAGGCCGCGACGTGCTCATGTTCATCGACAACATTTACCGTTACACGCTGGCCGGAACCGAGGTGTCGGCGCTGCTTGGTCGTATGCCTTCGGCGGTGGGTTATCAGCCGACGCTGGCGGAAGAAATGGGTGTGCTGCAGGAACGCATCACGTCGACTAAGACCGGCTCGATCACGTCCTTCCAGGCCGTGTACGTCCCGGCCGATGATTTGACCGACCCCTCGCCTGCCACGACCTTTGCTCACCTTGACGCGACGCTCGTGTTGTCGCGCCAGATCGCAGAGCTCGGTATTTATCCTGCGGTGGATCCGCTCGATTCCACCTCGCGGCTGCTCGACCCGAACGTGATCGGTCAGGAGCACTATGACGTGGCTCGCGGTGTGCAGGGTGTGTTGCAGCGTTATAAGGAATTGCAGGACATCATCGCCATTCTGGGTATGGACGAGCTGTCGGAAGAAGACAAGCTGGTCGTGCAGCGCGCTCGTAAGATTCAGCGCTTCCTTTCACAGCCGTTTACGGTTGCCGAAGTGTTTACCGGTGCGCCTGGTAAATATGTCAGCCTGAAAGACACGATTCGCGGATTCAAGGGCATTGTGGCCGGCGAGTACGACGATCTTCCGGAGCAGGCATTCTATATGTGCGGTTCGATCGAAGAAGCGACCGAGAACGCGAAGAAGCACTAGGAAGAAGAGCAGCTGACTGAACGCCGGCCGAGAGAACAATTATGGCAACCATGCAAGTCAACATCGTTAGCGCCGAAGGCGAAATTTTCTCGGGCGAGGCCGCAATGGTTTTTGCGCCCGCGAAGATGGGTGATGTTGGTATCGCCCCTCGCCACGCACCGTTGCTGACTAACCTGCGACCTGGCGATCTACGCGTCGAAACCCCCGAAGGTGAAGAGAAATTTTTCTACGTCACCGGCGGTGTGCTCGAGGTTCAGCCGCACATGGTGACCGTGCTGGCCGATTCGGCGATGCACGGCGAAGACCTGGACGAAGAAGCGGCACGCATAGCGAAGGAAACTGCCGAGCAGCGCCTCGCCGGTGCGACCGATCAGAAGAGCCTGGAACACGCGCGTCTGCAGTTGGTCGAGGCCGCGGCGCGTTATCGTGCCGTGCAGAAGCTGAAGGGTCGCAAGGGTTAGATGACAGTAAGGCCGGGCCCAAAAGGGGGCCAGGCACGGGTTGATTTGGCGATAACAGATTGGGGTTTGTAAACCATTCCGGGGCTTAGGCCTGCGTCATGCGCCCCGGAATGGTTTACAAACCCCTTTTCGTTAGCAGGTTGCAGAAAGAAGCCTAGCCGTGACCAAGCACTGCCCGATTTCGCCTCAGTCTGGCAACTCTTCCGGTGCGCATAACGCAGGCCTAAGCGCCGGAAGAGTTGCCAGACTCAGGCGAAACACTTGAGGCCAGCTGCGAGGCTACTAAACAGAGCCCGGCGGAAATAGCGTGCTTTATACGGGCCACCGCGCAGGAAAGGTTTCGCGCTGTGTGCCGGTGGAATCAGGGTTATAGTAGTGAGCTTTGGCCGGCCCAGATGTCTCAGGAGGAAAGGTCACGCGTGAATATCAGCATCGTCATACTCGCCGCCGGGCAAGGCACCCGGATGCGCTCCAAGCTGCCCAAGGTGTTGCAACCGATGGCGGGGCGGCCGCTGCTGGAGCACGTGATAGCGACGGCGGAATCCCTCAACCCGAAAAAGATCTGCGTGGTTTACGGCCACGGCGCCGAGCAGGTGCAGGAGCATTTTTCGGGGCGCAACGTCGAGTGGGCATTGCAGGAGCCGCAGCTCGGGACCGGCCATGCTGTGCAGCAGGCGATGCCCATGTTGGCCGACGATGAAACCGTCGTGATTTTGTATGGCGATGTGCCGCTGGTTAAGGGCCAAACCATCGAAAGTCTGGCGCGCGCCGCCGCCGCCGGACCGGCGATACTCACGGTTATCGAAGACGACCCCACGGGTTACGGGCGCATCGTGCGCGAACCCGATGGCCGGGTAAGTGCAATCGTGGAGCATAAAGATGCCACTGATGATCAGCTGCGTATCGACGAGGTGAATACCGGGTTGCTGGCCTGCCCCGTTAAACTGCTGGGACCCTGGCTGGACGCATTAAAAAGCGATAACGCACAGGGCGAATACTATTTAACCGACGTCGTAGCGAGTGCCGTGGCTGATGGCGTGAGCGTTACCGCAGTAATTGGCGACAGCGCGACCGAAGTGATGGGCATCAACGACAAGCTGCAGCTCGCGCAGGCCGAAGCCGCCTACCGTGAGCGTGCTGCACACGAACTGATGACGGCCGGCGCGACGCTGGTCGACCCGGCCCGTATCGATGTGCGCGGCACCTTGAAGTGCGGCAGTGATGTGTTGATCGATGTGAATGCGGTCTTCGAAGGCGATGTGGTGCTCGGCGACAACGTCAGCATCGGCCCGAATTGCGTGATCAAGAATTCGACGCTGGGCAGCGGCACGACCGTCAATGCCAACTGCGTACTCGAAGATGCCGTGGTCGGAGTGAACTGCGATATCGGACCGTTCGGCCGGCTGCGGCCCGGCGCCGAGATGCAGGAAGGCTCACGCGTCGGCAATTTCGTGGAAATGAAAAAGACCGTGCTCGGCAAGGGCAGCAAGGCGAACCATCTGACCTACCTCGGCGATGCGACGATCGGTGATAACGTGAACGTCGGCTGCGGCACGATCACTTGCAACTATGACGGTGCGAACAAACACCAGACGGTGATCGGCGACAACGCCTTTATCGGTTCGGGCGTGGAACTCGTGGCGCCCGTAACAATAGGCGCCGGCGCGACCATCGGTGCCGGTTCGACGATCAGC
>JARRLL010000052.1:9156-13389 GCA_037387125.1 Gammaproteobacteria bacterium
GCAGTAAGGCTGTAATAGCCCGCCTTGCAGCAGGCAGCGCAAAGCGCTGCTGCTGAAGAACTGCTGCTGCGGCAACGTCACCACGTAGTGCGACGTTAGTCGCAGTGAAGTATTAATGGCGAAGTTAGAATTCGCGTCCGTAGACGAATATATTGAACGGTAACTGAAAAACTATGTGCGGCATCGTTGGAGCAACAGCAGAACGTAACGTCGTCCCGATCCTGATGGAGGGTCTGCGGCGGCTCGAGTACCGTGGCTACGATTCGGCCGGTCTGGCCGTGCGGAACGATAGCGGTGTCGATCGACGTCGCGCGCTCGGTAAAGTAGCGGAACTGCAAAAAGCGATTGACCAGCAATCGCTGGAAGGCACAATCGGTATTGCACACACTCGTTGGGCAACCCACGGGGTACCGAGCGAAAAAAATGCCCACCCTCACATCTCAGGTCCGGACATCGCAATCGTCCACAACGGGATTATCGAGAATCACGACGAACTGCGCGATGAACTGATCGGCCAGGGCTACACCTTCGACAGCGACACCGATACTGAAGTGATCGTGCACCGTATTCACCATCACCTGAAAAGCTCAGCAGATCTCGAGGCCGCCGTGCGCAAGACCGTGGCCGAACTCGAAGGCGCCTATGCACTGGTGGTGATGAGCCGCGATGAACCCGGCAAACTGATCCTGGCCCGTGAAGGCTGCCCGGTTGTAATCGGCCTGGGAATCGGCGAGAACTTTGTGGCTTCCGATGTGGCGGCGCTGCTGCCGGTGACCCGCCGCTTCATGTTTCTTGAAGAAGGCGATATCGGTGTCATTACCCGCGAGGGCGTGACGATTACCGACCTGGATGGCAACGCCGTTGAGCGCACCGAGACGGAAAGCGAGTTGTCGGCAGATGCCGTCGAGCGGGGCCAGTTTCGCCACTACATGCTGAAAGAGATCTACGAGCAGGCACGGGCGGTTGCCGAAACCCTGGCGGAGCGTATCGCCGACGGTCGAGTCCTGGATGCCGCCATGGGTCCCGCAGCCGCCGGAATACTCGACCGGGTAAAGGCCGTGCAGATCGTCGCGTGCGGCACCAGCTATCACGCGGGCCTGATTGCCCGTTACTGGATCGAAGAATATTGCGGCTTGCCGTGCCGCGTCGAGATCGCCAGCGAGTACCGATATCGAAAAGTGGTCGTTCCGGCAGACGCGCTGTTCCTGACCATTTCCCAGAGCGGCGAAACCGCGGACACACTGGCCGCTCTGCGCAAGGCGAAGAAAATCGGTTACGTCGCGGCCATGACCATTTGCAATGTGCCCGAGAGCTCACTCGTGCGCGAGTCCGAACTGGCGCTGATGACACGGGCCGGCCCCGAGATCGGCGTTGCCTCGACCAAGGCGTTCACGACCCAGCTGGCCGCGCTGGCGTTGCTGAGCCTGGCACTCGCTCGGCGCAATAACCTCGACGAGCAGACAGAGCGAGAATTGACGCATCAGCTGCTGGAAATTCCGGCCATGATCGAGCAAGTGCTGACGCTGGACCCGCAGATCGAAGAACTGTCCGCCCAGTTTGCAGAGCATCACCATGCACTGTTTTTGGGGCGCGGCGCCCAGAATCCCGTTGCCATGGAGGGCGCGCTGAAGCTGAAGGAAATCTCTTACATCCACGCCGAGGCCTATCCGGCCGGCGAGCTCAAGCACGGGCCGCTCGCGCTGGTGGACGAGGACATGCCGATTATTACGGTCGCGCCGAACGACGATCTGCTGGAAAAGCTGAAGTCGAACCTGCAGGAAGTGCGTGCCCGGGGCGGGCAGCTGTTTGTGTTTGCCGACCCGAACGTGCATTTCGAAGCAGGCGACGGCGTGCACATCATGCACATGCCCACCCATATCGAGGATTTCCAGGCACCGATTCTCTATACCGTTCCGCTGCAGTTGCTCAGTTATCACGTTGCCGTGCTGAAGGGCACGGACGTCGATCAGCCGCGGAACCTCGCAAAATCAGTCACCGTCGAGTAGCCCTTCGATAACGGTAGCCGCCGGCGCCGCTGCAGGCAGCGAAGCGGGCCAGATTCTTGCGGGGATGGTACAGACCGGTTCTAATAGTGGGCGATTGGCGCCCGAATAACGTATAGTCGCGATGTCTAAGTACCTAACAGAGGGGATCTGACGTTGAATATCTATTTTCGTGTATTACTGGTAAGCGTGCTTTCACTGGGTTTGTTCGCCTGTTCGCAGGACGACGCCAAGTCCGCTGCCGACCAAGCTGTCGATATGGCTGAAGAGGCCGCCGACGCTACGGTAGATGCCGTGGAAGAAGCCGCTGATGCAACCATGGATGCTGTAGATGATGCGGCCGACGCAACGATGGACGCTGCAGAAGATGCGGCCGACGCTGTTGAAGGTGCGGCCGACGATATGTCTGATGCAGCTGAAGACATGGCTGACGAAGCCGAAAAGGCGATGGAATAATCACTCTTCTTGAGAATTAGATTTTTCTGAGCAGTCCCCGCCCCTCGGCGGGGATTTATTTTGCCCGAGGAAACGGCCGAAGCTAACCCAGCGGGCCCTGCACACCCCGGCCGCCCTTGTTCAGCACGTGTGTGTAGATCTCGGTCGTGCTGATATCCGCATGCCCCAACAGTTCCTGAATAGTCCGCAGGTCGTAACCACGTTCGAGCAAACGTGTGGCGAAACTGTGGCGGAAGGTATGACAGGTGACCTGTTTAACGATGCCCGCCGACAACCGAGCTTTCTTGATGCTTTTGCGAATCCACGAAGGGTGCACGTGATGCCGGCGGATTACCCCCGTGACAGGGTCCGGCGCAGGCGCCCGGTTGGGAAACACGAATTGCCACGCCTCCTCTTTGCAGCCCGACGGATACTTGCGCGCGAGCGCATAAGGCAGGTAGACCTCACCGTAGCCCGCGGCCAAATCAAGTTCATGCAGTTTTTTCACATAGCCGATCTGCCGCGCGAGTGCCTCGCGCAGTTGAGCCGGCAACAAAGTGCGCCGGTCTTTTCCGCCCTTGCCGTGCCGGACAACGATTTCATTCATGCCGAAGTCGATGTCCTTGACCCGCAGCATGCAGCACTCCGCCTGCCGCAAGCCGGTGCCGTAAAGCACCTCGACGAACAGCTTTACCCTGGCGGGCAGCCGGCCAATGATCGCCATGGCCTCATCGTGGGTTAACACCACCGGTACGCGCGGCTTTGGCCGCGCGCGCCGATACTCCAGCTGGCCCAGATCGCGGCGCAGGTGACGCTTGTAAAGGAAGATCAGTGCATTGAGTGCGATCGACTGAGTGGCCGGCGCTACGCGCCGATAAACCGACAGCCAGGACAAAAACTGATCGACCTCTGTTGCCCCCATGTCGCGCGGGTGCCGGTAGCGGTGGAACCGAATGAAAAACCGAATCCAGCGTATGTAGGTCTTCTCCGTAGCGTAGGCCAGTTTCTCCTCGCGCATGCGCACCCGCAGCTGCTGAATAAAGCGACCCGGCGTGCGGTTTACCGGAATGGGAATGTCGTCTATCGGTTGCATCATGCTCCACGCGCTTTGAAGCGTAGAACACCCACATAACCGCGCCTACTCGCGAAAGTCCGTTATTACGTTAGATTGATAGACACGCATATCCTTAATACCGCGCCTCCGCACCCTTTCCCCGCAAGGATTCAAGCATCGTGCCTGCAGTTTTCGAGACGTTTGTTGCCATTTGGTGAAGTTCGGGCTAAAAGAATAACTATGTACAGGGGCATTAAATATTTTCGCGCCATTTCCGCAGAATCAAGCTGTTAGGTGCCTAAACCCATGCTACGACTAGAGGTGGTTTTGATTGGTGTCGTATTGAGTTCTGGTTGCGTGGGAAACGACGATATACCAAGCCCAATGGAGCCATGCACGACCGAATGGTTTGCATTTGTCGAAGAAACCGTTTCAACCGGGGATGCTCAGGGGCATGGTCCTGACATTGGTTCACTAGAATGGCGGTCCACAGTAGAGTTTAAACTAGGGGTTCGAGGCGACCCTTCAGTACCATCGCGTGAATCAAAAGAATGGTGCAACTACATAAATGAGCGCGTCCTTGAAAACGGCACCTAACCAGTTGGGGCTACCGCTCACTATCGTTCGCTCGACGCGCCACTTCGCGGCGCGCCGCAGCCCAAGGCGTTATGGGACTTACTCACTCTATTTTACATAATGAATTAATTGCAAGCCTATTCAACTGTCGGTCATAAATTTACC
>JARRLL010000053.1:0-7969 GCA_037387125.1 Gammaproteobacteria bacterium
AACACGCCAACCCGTAATTCCGGGGACAGTTTACTTATCTATAAATAAGTAAACTGTCCCCGGAATAGAAAAAAACCCGGCGCAGGGCCGGGTTTTCTTGAATACCCGCAGGTACTCAGACGGTCAGGCAGCTTTCAAGTTGCTGGCCGCCAGTTTGCCACGCTCGGTGACAACCTCGTAGCTGACGCGCTGGCCTTCGGCCAGTGTATCCATGCCGGCGTTCTGCAACGCGCTGATGTGCACGAAAACGTCTTTGTCGCCGGATTCGGGCGCGATAAATCCAAAGCCTTTAGCCGCATTAAAAAATTTAACAGTTCCTGTAGCCATGACTGGCCTCCATATCAAAATGCCGCGCGCAAATCGGGCGCGGTAACGAACAACCTGGGTGCAGTCGATGACTTGAAACGAGCGCCCGGGGACCCGGGCGGGTAGCTGAAAGGCAGACCAAAACGAAGATCGCCAACCGATCGTCACCCAAATAGCTTTGAAACACAAGCGGTTTAACGGATCAGCGTGCTAATTCGGGCCCCCAGACGCGATTCCGGGGCTGCTAGACTGCGCTGATGAAACTGTTCCAGCCTAAACCAGCCTTTGGCTTGCCCTGCCCCAGTGCCTTTTGCGTGAAGCTGGAAACCTATCTGCGCATGACAGAGACTCCCTATGAAGTCCGCGAAGGCGACCCGCGCCAAGCACCCAAAGGCAAGGTGCCGTGGATCGAGGATGACGGGCGCGTAATAGGCGACTCGTCACTCATCATTGATTACCTGAAAGACAAACACGGCGATCTGCTTGATGGCCGGCTGACACCGCAACAATATGCTCAGGGCCATGCCGTGCAGAGAATGCTGGAAGAGCACCTCTATTACGTCTCCTCCTATTCCAAGTGGGTGGAAGATGCGGGCTTCGCAATCTATGCTGCCGAACTGTTTGCCGGCATGCCCGCCGAACAACTTGAACACGTGCCACCCATGGTGCGCCAGAAAGTTATCGACAAACTCCATGCCCAGGGCATTGCTCGCCATAGCCGCGATGAGGTTTACTCGATGGGCAATAAGGATGTCAGCGCGTTTGAAAGCATGCTGGGCAACGGCCCCTACCTGTTTGGTGACGAGCCGACCTCGTTCGATGCCTGCGCCTTCGGGGTGATCGGCAACATTAAAGACGGGCCCTTCGACAATCCCGTGCGCGACCGAATACGCGCCTCTGCCAACCTGGCCCGTTACATCGAGCAGATACGGGAAAAATGGTTTGGGAATTGATGGCTGGTATCCGCGTAAAAACTGCGCTGGCTGCGACGCAACTTTTAGCTGCAATGGCGGCAGTTCTTACTCTGACCCCATTTAGAAGCGCACGAAAACACCGGACGACAAGTTGAGTTCGGCTTGCTGCAGCGTTTCTTTTTGACCCGCAAGATCGACCACTGCAGCGGAGCTTGGCAACCAGCCGATCAGGCCAATCTGCAGCAGCAATGCAATGGAATCGCGCATGGCGGTAGTGCTAAAGCGCAGGCCGATACCGCCTGCCAGCCCCGCCCGATCGGCGCGCGAAGACTTTGCACCACCCAGCGCATCGCCTTCACCAACAAGCCGTTCGGAGCGCCACCCCAAACCCAGCGACGCATACCAGCTTGCGTAGTCAGCACGAGAGAACGGCGACTGCTCCCACTCCATACCGGCACTGATCTGTGTTGTTTCAACAAAGCGTTCAACATCATCGCCGTATTGTGGCGTGCCGTATAGGACGCCAAGCACCAGCGCCTGCTGCAGGTCGGCACTCGCCGGAAACAGGCCGCGTTTGTGCCAGCGCCCCTGCAGGTTCAGGTACACATCCGGAATAGTCAGACCCGTTTGCACGCTAAAGCGCGCCAGGTTGTCGCCCCAGCTTCGCAGTGATTCGCCGGTGGAGATAAGGCTGAAACGGCCGGTTGCACCGTCGCCGTTGAACTGCCGCTCGGTTTCGATGAGCAAGGGCCCGAAGCGCATGCCGAAAACCACCCCCAGCCCTTCTTCATACCGGGCGACCGCGGCGGAAACGTCATCGCGGTTGTAACCGTTGCGCACGTCATCCTGCACGCCCAGCCAGATCTGGAACCAGCGGCGCGACGCGGTTGCCAGCAACCCCAGGTTCGCATCGGTCTGCGAATCCGTGGTGAGCAGCGCCGTGCCGCGTGCCCAGTAACCGAGCTGCCAGCCATCACCGAGGTAGGGCAAAGCAAACGGCTGGCCCAGATCACCTGAGCCGTTGTAACGCAGCCAGCCCGTCAGGTCGGTACGATCCGTCGCCGCGTAAGGCATATCTTTTATGCCAATCGAAAACAGCTGATGGTAACCATTTTGCACCCGCGAACCGGCATACTGGCCATTAAGCCGCACCCCGGCACCCCCGCCCAGCCAATGCCGCGAGCGCGACCGCTCGATGCGCATAAATTCATAACCCACCGTCAGACTCAACTGATCGATACGCTCACGATTTTTTCCTGGCGGTGGTTCATCCAGCGTCAGCAGGCTCTGCTCAGCGGTGACGGTCCAACGGTCGTAAAGCTCTGCCGTCACGCCGAACTGCTGGGTACGAAAATCATCATCGGTGTCTGCGCCACCAAACGCATCATTGCCAAACAGTATCTCGAAAGTACGGTCCACCCCGGGCGGCAGTGCCGCAGGTATGCCGGGAATCTGGGCGCTGTGTGCCAGCCCCATAGACTGACTCAACAGGATTAACAGGAGTGCGGTTCGCATGGCTGCCATTCTACGCACATAAACTCGGGCACAGCCGACACACAGACCAAAGCTCACCTATGCAGCTTTGCAGCCGTCGGCCACACGCCGTAGTTCACTCGATGCTTATCCGCTTTGTTTTACGCGCCCCATTTGCTGGCTGGAGTCTGCCCCCCTGATTGCACTAAAATGCTCACCGGAAATGCTTCTGAATTCCTTCAATACGCGGGCAAAAAGTGCCGCAACCTTCGCTAGCCCAGCAATCATGCTGTTAAAGATTTGTCCTGGCACCAGGGAATGCTAACCAAAGTGCGACTAAAGCCTTACTTCGACAGCGTTGCGGACACTGCCCTGTGGGGCGCGCCACGCGTGTTCGCAATAGCGCTGCTGCACCTGTTTTGCTGCCAGGCCGCCGCCCAGGAAGTCGCCCGTATTCCGATTGTCGACGCGCCGCCACAGACGCCAGGATTGGGTGCCGGGTTCCGTACGGGCACCAACCCATACATAGGTCAGGATACCCGCGTCGACCTGGTGCCGCTGTACCTCTATGAAGGTAAATACCTGTTTGCAAACGGCACATCCTTCGGTTGGCACGCATTCAGAAACGACTGGCTGGAGCTGAATGCGGAAGTGCGATACCGATTCAACAAGCTCGACGTGGATGATGAGAATACTGACCTGCTGGGCATCAATGACCGTGACCAGACTTGGGAAGGCGGCGCAACGGCGAGGGCCACCGGCAGATGGGGCGAGCTCAGGCTGGGCTGGTTTGCCGATCTGGATGACAAGCATAGTGGCTATGAAACCAACCTGACCTACCGTTATCGCTTCGATGTTGGCAACTGGATGATATCGCCGTACGTTTCCGGAATATGGCTGAACGACAAAGTGGCCGACTACTACTTTGGCGTAAGCGAAGCCGAGGCCATAGCCAATGGCGAGCTGGGCGGCTCGATCAACGCCTGGGACGTTGGCTCCGCCTTCAATTCCGAGTGGGGCCTCAATGCATGGTACTACCTGACCGATCACGTATTTTTGTTTGGCAACGTGGCGTTTCGAGGCCTCGATGAAAACATCGTGAACAGCCCGATCATTGACAACAGCAATGAAACGGTGGCCATTGCATTTCTCGGCGCGGGCTACATGTTCCACGATGACAAAGGCAAACGCTACAACACCGGCAGCGGCGGCATCAATGACTGGTCCTGGCGAGTGAACTACGGCTACCAGAGCAACAGCAATATTTTTCCTGAACCCATGGCCGGTTCAATCGGTGCCAGCAATATTGTAGATACGCGCATTGCCGGGTTTACGCTGGGTAAACTCCTGCAGGGTGGTGACCGGGCCGAATTCTGGGGCAAGGTGGCCGCTTTCCGCCATTTCGAAAGCCCGACCGACCAGAAAGACGGCAATATTGATTACCCGGAAACGGAAGACTTCTGGAGCTTTTCGGCCTATGTCATCGCAATGGGAAAAGGGTATTCGCCCTGGTCCAACAAGCTCGCGTTTCGTTATGGGTTCGGGCTGGGCGTCTCCTATGCGCAGGAAGTTCCGTTGGCAGAGAAAATCAAACAAGCAAGAAAAGGTGAAAACACCAATCGGCTGCTTAACTACCTTGAGTTCATGGTCGACTTTCCGGTGGATCGCTGGATTAAAAGCAGCCTGACCAAGGATTGCTTCTTGGGCGTCACGCTCGTGCATCGCTCGGGCATCTTTGCAACCTCGGATATTATCGGTTCTGTCGCCGGTGGTTCCGACTGGGCCACGTTGTCTTACGAGTGTGTCCGATGAAAATTCTCTGTTGTTTACTCATACTTAGTTTCGCGGCAACACCGACTTATGCCGATTGGCAGCCGGATCCGCAAAATTCACGGCAAGTGGCCGCGCGCGCTACAGTCGACAAGATGCTCGAAACCAAACCGGAGCTGCAGCCCTGGTTTGAGGAGGCCTGGGGCTATGCGGTGTTCCCGCGAGTGTGGCGCGTCGGCGCTATGTGGGGCGGCTTTATCGGCTATGGCATCACCGTGGAACAGGGCGAAGTTGTCGGCGACTGCAACCAGTTCGGTGCAGGGCTTGGGCCACAGCTAGGCATCCAGACTTATAAACAAGTTGTGCTGTTTAAAGATGCCGCGGCCATGGAAATGTTTCAACGCGGCCGGCTGGAATTTCAGGGCCGGGCAAGTGCTGTCGCAGTTGTATGGGGCGGATCCGCCGAACCCGCGCATCTACCCGACGTTGCGATATTCAGCATGACCGAGGCCGGCCTGATGTTCGAGGCCAGCGCAAACTTCATAAAATATGGCTACAAGGGCACAGTCACTGAGCCAACCAGCGACGCCCCGCCCGCACGGATGGAGTCAGAATAAACACGAGGCGCCCGCAAATTGCAGCAAGTAGTTGACTACGTACAAACCCCATATTTTTAAGCAGCACAAAGACTTAAGTTATGGGTAAGCCATTTGACAGGAAAGGTGGCCATGCCTCGATACCTGTTAGCTTTGCTGGTGCTCCTCATCCCCGGTACGGGTTGGTGTGCGGAAGATCCAATGTCGGGTTGGGGCAACGACATGCGTGGCTGGTATCTGGGGGGCGGTTACGCACTAAGCAATGTTTTCTGGACCGAAGCAGACAGCTCGTTTGGCACTTCCGAGCGTGGCAGCAGTGACTCCGGTTTCATTATCAACGGTGGCTATCGCCTGAATCGCTTCCTGGCCGTCGAGCTGGGCTATCTCGACGGCGGCGAATCTACCTTCCGGGGTGAGATCCTGAATGATACCAACGGCTTTAACGTCATCGGCATCAATGCCGCGCAGAAAACCGACGCCATCGAACTAAGCGGCATAGTGGTGTTCCCGTTCGCGAAAATCTGGGAAATCTACATGAAACTCGGCGCTGCGTATTGGGACGCTACCAGTACGCAGACCCTCACCCCACCTTCGGGCCCGCCTATCGACCGCGTCATCGATGAAAGCGGCACCGATTTTCTGCTGGGTGTTGGTGCGGGTATAACACCATGGGAAAACGTGCACGTGCGGTTGGAAGCACAGGCCTTCCGCACCGACGATAAATTACTGGGCCTGGATTTCGAAACCGTCGACGACCTCGAGGCACGTTTCGATGCCTACACCCTGGAAGTTCACTGGCGGTTCCAGTAATCCGGGGACAGTTTACTTATTTATAGATAAGTAAACTGTCCCCGGAATTAAGGTTTGTTTTTTAGCAGCCCCACGATAACCAGCAAACTCACCGAGCCGACGACGGCAGCCATGAAATAGCCGGGAATCCCGCCGGGCTGAATGCCAAAAAAGTCGAACAGGAAGCCGCCCAATAAAGAGCCGACAACGCCGAGTATGATATTGCCCGCAGGCCCGAAGCCGCGCCCCTTCACCAGCGTGGCCGCAAGCCAGCCCGCCACAGCACCGGTTACTATAAAAACCAGCAGATTGATGATCATGGTTAAACCTCGCTAGCTGTTGGCGCACTGCCGATGCGCCGGCGTCAGTATCGGACACGTGCCGTGAATCCCGCAATTAAACCCGGCTATTCACAGCCAGAGGCCAAGAGCTGCGCGGATAATTGCCACCGGCGCGGGATCGTTTGCGCTCGCGAACTCCGGGGACAGTTTACTTATCTATAAATTAAGTAAACTGTCCCCGGAATTCAAAACCCCGGTGACCCGACAATGAAAAGCCTGCATCGCTACCGCATTTCGGCAGCCCGTGCTACCAGAGTCTGGCCTGGCCGGATTTGCGCGGTTTGGTTTGTCCTGCTGGCCTATCAGGCTAGCGTCCACGCCGGCTCGCCGGGACCGGTCGCGCCTGAGCTCCCGGCGCCGGGCGGCGGCGGGTTTCGTCGCCCTGTCGTGGTCGACTGGGGCGACGCGACGCCGACAGCGCCACCCGGGTTTGTAGTCGAACGCTTCGCCGCGGGGCTCGACCATCCGCGCTGGCTGTATGTGTTGCCCAACGGCGATGTGCTCGTGGCGCAGGCGCGCACGGAAACGATGGGCGGCTTCCCGCCCGCGGTGCTCGAAGAGCTGACCCGGCAGGGGCTGCTCGGCCCTTCGCCGAATACGATCGTGTTGCTGCGGCCTGGCGCTAACGGTGTAAGCCGGCACGTGCTGCTCGACAATTTGCGTCAGCCCTTCGGCATGGCACTACTCAACGAGTGGCTGTACGTTGCTAACACCGACAGCCTGGTGCGCTACCCTTTCCGGCCCGGTCAGACGCGCATCGATGCGCCCGCGGAGTTGATAGCAAAGTTGCCCGCAGGCGAGAACACGGCGGACTGGAACAACCACTGGACACGCAACGTCGTGGTCAGCCCGGATGGAAGCAAACTCTATGTGTCGGTCGGGTCTGCAACGGATGTCGATGCGGACGGCAATGAACCGCCGGAGCGCGCCGCAATCTGGAAGATGGATCCGGACGGCAACAACCGCCGACTGTTTGCAACCGGTCTGCGCAACCCAACGGGGATGGATTTTGAGCCAACCACCGGCGCCTTGTGGACGACCGTCAACGAACGTGACGGGCTCGGCAACGATGTGCCGCCCGTCTATGTAACCGAAGTGGTCGACGGCGCGTTTTACGGCTGGCCGTATGCGTACTTTGGTGTGTACCCCGACCCCACGCAACTCAAGCGCGCGCCCGAGCGCGTGGCGGAGGCCGTCAAGCATGCGCGCGCGCCGGACCTGGCACTCGGCGGCCACAGCGTGCCGCTCGGGCTGTTGTTTTATAAGGGCACAGCCTTTCCGGCACCCTATCGCAACGGCGCCTTTGTTGCCCGGCGCGGCGGCGTCGGCAGCACGGAACAGCACGGCTACGACGTGGTGTTTCTGCCGTTTAAAGACGGCCGGCCGACCGGCGAAATACAACCCTTCCTGACCGGGTTCATCGCCGACCCGGCAAAGGGCACGGTGCGCGGGCGGCCCGTGGGGCTGGCGCTGCTCAACGACGGTTCGTTGCTGGTCAGCGACGATGCCGCTCATGTCATCTGGCGGGTGCGTCCGGCGGGAAAGAAATAAAAAATTTTCCGAACCGCAATTCCGGGGACAGTTTACTTATCTACAAATAAGTAAACTGTCCCCGGAATCCAAGTCAGAGATGGCCGGTCTTTACCCAGATCAGGGTTTCCTCTTCCACCCACGGGTTATGCGTACTCATGTGGGGGCTGCGGATCCAGGTGCCCGCCGGATAGCGACCGTGTTCATCGATGAACTCGCCGGAGATAACGTAGATTTCCTCACCCCCCAC
>JARRLL010000054.1:0-9478 GCA_037387125.1 Gammaproteobacteria bacterium
ACCGCTACCGGTCGATGCGCCGGCTTCCGATCACTGCGGGAGCTGCGTCAGTTGTATCGATGTGTGTCCGACCGACGCGATAGTCGCGCCTTATCAGCTGGACGCGCGTCGCTGTATTTCCTACCTGACCATCGAGCTTAAAGGGTCTATTCCGGCCGAATTCCGTCCGTTGATCGGCAACCGAGTTTACGGCTGCGATGACTGCCAGCTGTTTTGCCCGTGGAATAAATTTGCGCAACCGACGAGCGAAACGGATTTCGAACCGCGCCACGGTCTCGCGACGGCCTTGCTGACGGAGCTTTTCAGCTGGTCCCGCGAGGACTGGCTGCAAAAAATGGCGGGCAGCGCAATCCGGCGAATCGGCTACGAACAATGGCTGCGCAACATTGCCGTCGCGCTGGGCAATGCCGACAAAACGGCGGCGGTCATCGCCGCACTGGAGCGACGCAGGGAGGACGAATCCGAACTGGTGCGCGAACACGTGGCGTGGGCACTGGCCCGCCACGCTGCAGATTAAATTACTGACTCAGCTCGACGAGCACATTGTCGATCAGCCGCACCTTGTCGAGCCGCGCCGCTGCGAGCACGGACAGCCGCGGCGTATCTTTTTCCGGCATACCCAGGTCGAGTGATCGGCGAATCGCTACGTATTCCGTCTCCAGACCTGCATCACGAATGTGCCCGGCCGCTTCGTCCTCGAGCTTCGCGTAGTCGCGACGTCCCGCCTGCAACTGCTGCTCGACCCCGATCAGCGCGCTGAAAATACTCGCCGCCTTGTCGCGCTGTGCATCATCGAGGAGACTGTTACGCGAACTCATCGCGAGCCCGCTTTTTTCGCGCATGGTGGGGCCCGCGACGAGACGTACCGGGCTGTGCAGATCCGCCACCATCTTGCGCAGGATGATCCACTGCTGGTAGTCCTTCTGGCCAAACACCGCCACATCCGGCGCACAAATATTCAGCAAGCGGCACACGACCGAAGTGACGCCCGCAAAATGGCCGGGTCGCGCAGCACCGCACAGCTGGTCGGACAAACCAGGCACCAGGACCTGCGTGCCGTTGTCGAGCCCGCGCGGATAAATCTCCTTGACCGACGGCGCGAACATGATGTCCATGCCGGCATGCGACAGTTTCCGTGCGTCCGCCGCCAGCGTGCGCGGATATGCATCGAAATCCTCGTTCGGTCCGAACTGCGTGGGGTTCACGAATACGCTGACCACGACATGCTCCGCATACTCGGCGGCGAGCTTCGCAAGACTGATGTGCCCCTTGTGCAAATTGCCCATCGTCGGCACCAGCGCGACCGTATCGCCGACCTCACGCCATGCGCTAATAGCGGCACGCACTTCATCGATGCTATGGATTTGCTTCACGGGATGGTCTCGGGCCTCGAATTGAGAAGACAGGAAATGGTTGCGTTAACAAGTGCTGACGAAGGCTTTTCTGGCCGTCATGAAAAGCAATGTTCGGGGGCGGGATAGGAACGGTCTTTGACCGCCTGCACGTAGTGTTGCAAGGCCAGGTCGACCGCACCCGCACCTTCCATGAAATTTTTCACGAAGCGCGGCATGCGGCCCTGCGTAATGCCCAGCAAATCGTAAAGCACGAGTATCTGCCCGTCGACTTCCGGACCTGCGCCTATGCCAATCACCGGTACGTCGAGGCTTTCGGTGACGGCCTTGCCGATCTCGTTCGGCACGCACTCGAGCAGGACAATGTCGGCGCCGGCGGCCTGCAACGCCTGCGCATCATCCGCCATTTGCCGCGCCTGGTCGGCATCACGCCCCTGTACCTTGAAGCCCCCGATCTTGTGGACCGACTGTGGCTTGAGGCCGAGGTGCCACCATGCCGAGCGAGTCGCCGACCAGTACGAGATCCGCGCCGGCCCGGTCGACCAGCGCCGCAAAACTCGCATCGTAGGCTGTAATGCAGGCGATAGGCTCTTTCTCGGCCTTCATGCGCCGCAAGGTAGAGACATTGACCGGCGGCTGATCCATGCCGCGCTGCTGAAGTTGGGTGTACATGGTTGTTCTGTGCTGACCTTAATAAAGTGCTCGCGCGCAGCCTCAGGCCATTGCCGAGACCAGCGGGTTGAAAAATTGCCGGCCGCTGCGGGCCGAATCAATCTCCTCCAGCAATAGCTGAAAGTGATCTTCATTATTAACCGGGTCGATCATGGCCGCGTTCACGATCAGCAACGGCGACTCGTCGTACTGATGAAAGTAGCGGGCATAGACGTCGGCAAGCTGCTCGAGAAAGCGCCGCTTGATGTCCTGCTCGTAGCGGATGCCGCGGCGTGCGATGCGGAACAACAAGGTATCGACAGGGGCCTGCAAATAGACGACAAGGTCGGGCACCGGCGGCGTGAATTCGAGCTTGTCGAAAATCTGCTGGTACAGTGACAACTCGTCGCGGTCCAGCGTGACCTCGGCGAACAGCCTGTCTTTGGCCATCAGGAAATCCGAGACACGGATGTTGCTGAACATGTCGGCCTGATTGAGTTGCTCCAGCTGCCGGACGCGCTGAAACATGAAAAACAACTGTGCAGGCAATGCCGCGCCTTGAGGGTCCTGGTAAAAACGCTCGAGGAACGGATTCGCGCCGGCTTCTTCCAGCACCACTTCTCCGCTCAGTTCGTCGGCCAGCCTGCGAGCCAGGCTGGTTTTCCCCACGCCTATCGGCCCTTCGATCGCAATGTAGCGAGATTCCGCCATAAGTCCCGTTCTTTTTATTGTTAGAGCACCGGCAGCGCCGGCCAAGGCTTAGTTATTTATTGTACGTCTTGTCTACGCGCCGCAAATCTGCATCATCCAGCTTCGCTGCCAGGGCCGCCACGATTCCCTGCCCCGGGACGTTCAGCTGCGGCGCGATATCACGCAGGGGGAACAATACAAAATTTCGCTCCATTATGCCCGAATGCGGTAAATCTAGACCGGGTACAGATTCCCGGACTGTGCCGTAGACGAGCAGGTCGAGGTCAATAACCCGAGGCCCCCAGCGGTCTCCGTCCTTGCGCACTCGGCCCTGGCGTTGCTCCAGCCCCTGCAATTCGCCCAGCAACGCAAGCGGAGCCAGTCGCGTCAAAAGCCCCGCCGCCGCGTTCACGTAGTCGGGCTGGTCCTGCGGCCCCATCGGCGGGTTCGCATACAACGCCGATCTCGCAATCAGCCGCGTGCCGGGCAACTCGGCGAGGCTGTCGATGGCCGCGCGCACCTGCTGCGCGGGGTTCTCCAGGTTACTGCCCAGGCCGATATAGGCGGGCACCCAATGCGGCTTGGTGACCATGGCTCGCCTACTCCGCCGGTTTTTTTCGCCGGCGCGTGCGCGGTTTGGGCCGGCGTTTGCGCGCTCGCGGCTGCTCGGCCGACACGGCGCCCGGAGACGTCTGGATCTCGGTCCACCAATCGGCGGTTTCCTGATCGACTTCGCCGAGAATAACCCGCAGCAGCATCAGGTCATACGCCGCACGAAAGCGACGGTTCTCGAGAAACGCCCGTGCACGCTTGCCCGTGCGTTTTTCGAAGCGCGGCTGCAATTGCATGATTTCGCGCATCGGGAAGGTAAAACGCTTGGGCACCGCTATGCGCTGGTTTTGCTCGAGCGACAGATCGGCCGCTGCGGCGATCAGCGCCTGCGTTTTCGAGAAACCTTCGGCCTCGATCAAAGCATTGGCCCGCTCACGCACCGGCCCCCACAGCAGCACGGCAAACATGAACATGGGCGTGACCGATTTATCATCCGCCACGCGCTTATCCGTGTTGTCGAGTGCCGTTTCGATAAACGTGCGGCGAGTATCGTCCGTGGCCTTTTCCAGCCAGCCGACCGTGTGCGGAAACAGCTGGCGCGTCAGGCCAAAGCGATCCAGTTGCCGCCAGCTCGGCAGCGCGAAACCCGCCTGGAATAACTTGCCGAACTCGTCGAACAACCGGGCCGGCGGAATGTTTTCGAGCAACCGGACGTTGTCCCTTATAGGCGCTGCGGTGCCTTTTTCGATTTCGAAACCCAGCTTTGCCGCGAACCGCGCCGCGCGCAACATGCGCACCGGGTCTTCGCGGTAACGCTGTTCGGGGTCACCGAGCAGACGCAACTGCCGGTTACGAATGTCTGCTACGCCGCCCACCAGGTCGCGGATCGAGTAATCACGGATGTCGTAATAGAGCGCGTTCGCCGTGAAATCGCGGCGCACCACGTCGTCTTCAAACGTGCCCCAGACGTTGTCCCGCAGGACCCGCCCGCTGCCTTCCGCGATTTCATGGTCGTCAGCGTCACCACTGGACGGCGCGCGAAAGGTCGCGACCTCGATAATTTCGCGGCCGAAGCGCACATGGACCAGGCGAAAGCGCCGACCGATGACCCGGCTGTTATTAAAGAGTGCCCGGACTTCTTCCGGCGTCGCGTCCGTGGCGACGTCGAAATCCTTGGGCGATCCGTCGAGCAGCAGGTCGCGCACACTGCCGCCCACCAGGTAGGCCTGGTAGCCGCCGTCCTTCAGGCGATAGAGCACCTTGAGCGCAGCCTTCGAGATGTGGGCGCGACTGATATTGTGCTCGGAACGCGGGATGACACCCTGTTTCGCCTTATTCTTGTTGGATTTTTCTGACACAGAGTAGTTGGCAATCGGAAAGCGCCGTATCATACCAGCGAAACCAATCAATGGCGCGCGATTAGGCCATTAAAGATATCCGCGGCGAACAACAGGTCCCGTTTTACCCGAGACCCGGATTTCGACTAGAACCCCGCCCCACCTTAAGAAATGCTCCCTTCGTTAGCGGTTACGAAGCGCAGCGAGCGCGCAAGTACCAAGTCAGGGCGGAGCCCCTACGAGGTAAGCGGCGGCCGCGTCATCTATGTTGCGGCAGGCTTTTGAATTAGAATGCCGCATCCCGAATATGCTCCCTTCGTCTAGCGGTTAGGACGCGGCCCTCTCAAGGCTGAAACACGGGTTCGATTCCCGTAGGGAGCGCCATTTAAAAACCCATCACTTGGACGGGTTTTTAGCAGCTTGTTTATCGGGTTAATCGGATTGCATTCGCCTCACCCAGCCTAAACCTACCAGCGCAGAACCAAACAGCCAGACGGCTGCGGGGATGGGTACAACGCTTGCGTTTATATTGTCGACTGTCAGGCTTAATGTCTCTATGTAATATGGGTCTCCGCAGCAACTTGACACTTCGAACGTGATGCTTTGAAGGTTAAGCCAGTCACCCGTCCCGACAGACCCTGCTGCTATCCCACCACCCACTGTGTAGCCCGTAGCCCCAAAAAATGATGACGCAGCGAGGCTGGTACCAACAATGTCAGCACCATAAAAGGCGAATGGATCACCACTCACCGTTTGCATGACAAAAAATAGTGGCCCTGCAGCGCCAAAGGAGTCAAAAGAGCCGGATGCTTCGTAAAAAAGTGCATTGTCACCCGGTGACTCTTGAATAATTTCCAATCCGGAAGAGGGAGTAAATTTGAAACCATCAATAACCAATGACTCAACTGGTCCCAGTGATTGAGAATCAAAATCTATCAGTGTAGATGCTTGTGCCATGCCGGAAAGAATCAACAACATGACTAGAACAGAACTTCTCATAATTAATCACCCCCGATAATTATTTGATACTCAATTTAACAAAGCCCCCCGTGCAAGCAAAGTAGAACAGATAATCCTTCTGTTAACTAGCGGTAGAGAAACTGCTCTGCTCTTAGACACTTAATCAGTTAGAAAGACTGGAATCCTTGAGGAAATTTAGTTTCTTTCACCACCGCACGAGGCTTTCAAGACCTCCGCGGTCGCTCAATCGCGACCGCGAGAGATAAGTTCGACTTCAGATTTTTCCAGCCCGCTTTACTGGCTGGAAAAATAGTCTCACTTAACCTTGGGAAGCTGATGGTGGGGTTCGGGATTGAACTCACCCAATTCGAGCGTTAAGCCTTTAATATTCATGGCACGATTCCGGCAGCCTGCACTCATAACCTATTGAAAATCTGGAACCTGGCAAAGGTTCGATTCCCGTAGGGAGCGCCACTCATATAAAAATGCCCGCCTCGTGTGGGTGTTTTTGTATGAGCAGGTCCACACAGGGGGAGGACCCGTAACAAGGACCGGCTTCCGGCTCGGGCTTCTAATTATTTCTTAATATGCGTGACTCCATCGAAGCGCAGGTCGCCGGTTGATCCGGTTATTGGCGGTATTGATTCAACCAGTTCATTATCACCTGATGCACTTCAGCCGGTGCCTCCTCATGCGCATAGTGACCGGCACCCTTGACGATATGCAGCTGACTGCCCGGCAGTGCGGTTTGCAACCGATAGGGCTCGTCAGGCGGATAAACCTGATCAAACTCTCCCCAGATACTTAAGACGGGCACACCAACACCAGGCAAATATTGTTCCTCGGAGATTGGCTTGGTATTTGCCATCATATCTGTCATTCCCGACCAGTAATCGTCAGTTCTGGAAGCCAACATCAATTGGTCAATATCTCTTTCGCTAATCACTGAGGAATTCACATAAGAAGTTTTAAGAAACCTTAGCCTGGTCGAACGGGCACCAAATATTCGTGCACCCAGCCGGGGGAATGGAAAGAACTGTGGCTGCATGCTCGATGATTGCCCGACGGTCAAAATGGCCGGATCAATTAATACCAGTGCGCGTGTATATTCATCCTGCAAACTGGCATGCAGAGCGATAGCCCCGCCCATTGAATGACCAATGTAGACAGGCGCTTCTAAATCCAGTGACCTGGAAAGCTGAACAACGATAGCCGACTGATTGCGATTGCCGTAGTCATATCCCGTGGGTTTAGCCGAAAGGCCGAATCCCGGAAAATCGAGAGCAACCACGAAACAACATTCGGCCAACATCCCCGCGAGTTCATAGAATGAATTGAGATTATTGGCAAATCCATGCAACAGCACGATTTCCGGGTAGGCGGAACCGCGTTCGCCAAAGGTCCTGTAACGGATATCCAGCCCCTTTAGCTGAACAAACTGATCCTCCGGAGCCGCCAATTCACGGGCCGGGTAAGTTTCCGGAGTGGGCCAGTAAGCATACAAAGCCAGCGCGACATAGACCGCTCCTGCCAGCGCAACAAACGTCAGGATGATTTTCTTAATGACCTTAAAAACCCTAGTAAATGCATCCCGCATGTCGCAAAGACCCGGAGGCTCACCAAATTGCCGGGAGCGATTTAGCGGGGACCGAGCTTATAGAACGCCTCATCACTCATCAGCAAACGCAGGTAAATCTCTTCTCGTTAATCCCTGATGCAGCGAACACTCATGCCACTGCCTTTGCCGTAGATGAAGTGATAAACCTGAGTATCGGAATAAAAGATACTTCGATGCCAGGCATCCTCAGGTCCGCCATCTGTTGCACTCCACCAGGCTGCGTAAGGTCCGATTTCCCGGAAACTGCCGTTGCTGCGCCGGAGACCTCCGGGCAGTCCCGAGAAACCGCTGATATTGGTAGCCCCAGTATTCGGTTTATCCCAGCGCGGATGAGGTGCCGGCTCAACAGCCTCTGATTTCAGGGCCCCGCCGGCCAGGTCGTCTCCTCCTACGTAATCGACAAGCGTTTGCCATTCTTCGTCAGTGGGAATGTGCCAGCCCTCCGGGGAAAGTGAACGGGGATTGATGACCGCAGCCCAATTGTACAGTAAGCCATAAGTCAGCTTGTTCTCCGGCCTGTTATCGTGCAATGAATAGGCGCCCTCGAGGTTACGTTCCCAGGCATCATTATCCGCACCCGGGCTGGCAATCGCTGTACCGTCTCTGTAGGTCGTGGTTCTGAGGTTCTCCGCCATCCAGATTTGCTCGCCGATCTTTATTGTCTGGTATTGATTACTCTCGATGTCGATCAGCACTTCCCCAAGGGTGCAAATTGGTTTTAACGGTCTGGCTGGTTTGCGTTTTGCCGTAAAGGGTTCAGAATCTTCTTGCTGCTGTTGTGAATCGTTAGGCTGGTCAGTCGGTTCATCGGTTTGGGCGGTACTTTCGGTTACGCCGACAGCGGTGACAGCGTGTGAATGCTGAGTATCAGCAGACGCTCTGGTGCCTTTCTCTATGGGGTATTTACCACTCTTAGCTGTGAAAAATGCAAAATCGTCTGCAGGCACGAGATCCGTATACTCCGAAAAATCCAGGGGCAGGTCAGTAACCGCCGTCTGATGGCTGGCCTCGATATAGCTGTGCTTATTAAACATGGTTCCATAGTAGATCTGGAATTCCACGTTTCCCGGGTTTTTGATGCCATAGGCCATATGGCTTTTCCGGGTCTTACTTACCCAGCTATGGGTGATTTCCCAGGTTTCAGTTGATCCATCACTCATTTGCACGGTCCAGGCGCCGATCCAACTATCCACATGTTCAGATTCCATTGACCTTATCCTTGAATTTCCGCTTTGCGGCAATCAGCGTCGAGCCTAGCAGATTGAACATAGACACCAGTTTAAACTTTGTTGGAAAGATCAGTCTCACAGCGAATGACAGCTTTAGGTCAGAAACGGCACATACCCTAAGGCAAGAATTTGGCAACCTGCCCCGCTAACCGATTGATAAGACAGCACCCAGCAAAGGTTCGATTCCCGTATGGAGCGCCACTCAACTAAAGAAAACAATAGCTTGATCAACCAACATTTAATCTGACTAGGGCTGTTTTGGGCTTGCTAAGGTACGACAGATTAGCTAAATCGTTCGAGCCGTCACTCATTATCAAAGGTTCCACGGCGCAGGTCACGGCCGACGAACCAGGCACCGATACCGATCAGTGGATAGATAATGCCGACCGTTCGTGTCAGGTTCTGCATGCTCTCGGTGCCGAGCTGAAACGTCCCTGCCCAGAACTGGTAACAGCCGTAGATAACCATGCCGACCGCGGCCATCGTGACGCCGATACGCCCGAGATTCGCGGCACCTGCTCGAACGTATCCGGTCACAGCGAGCAGTGCACCTCCGCCGGCAACGATGTCCAGTACGATCAGAATATAGAGCCGGATACGCTCTTCAGCTACCGTCACGCCCATGATGTCGGCTGTATTTTCGAGGTTGCCGAACAGGCTGTATAGGTTACTGGTGACCAGCTCCGAAAGCATGATCAGGGCGATGAAACTGAAATAGATGATCCTGGTACGTGTCTTCATATCAACTTCTCATCGTTAATCCCTGACGCAGCGAATACTCATTCCACTGCCTTTGCCATATATGAAATGATAAACGCGTGTATCGGAATAAAAAATACTGCGATGCCAGGCATCGTCACTCCCGCCATCTGTCGCACTCCACCAGGCTCCGTAAGAGCCGATTTCCCGGAAAGTACCATTGCTGCGCCGGAGACCACCGGGTAGTCCCGAGAAACCACTGATATTGGTGGCCCCGGTGTTAGGTTTATCCCAGCGGGGATGAGGCGCCGGATCAACAACCTCGGATTTCATGGCACCACCGGCCAGATCGTCTCCTCCCAGGCAAACGCTTGTCGATTGCCTGGGAGG
>JARRLL010000055.1:0-7920 GCA_037387125.1 Gammaproteobacteria bacterium
GCACATTGCCGCACACCTACGAGCCACTGCAACGGGGGGAACGGCGAATATCCATAAGCGGCGCTGCCGCCGGCAAGCGAGTTTTGATGGCATACCACGCACCAGCTGTCGGCGATACGGACTTCGCCGCATTTCTCGTTCTGCAGGAAATCCTGTCAGGCAGTTCCGGCGTCAATTTCCTGCAGAATGACTGGGGGACACCAGCCAGGCCGGGACGTCTGCTGCACGGGTCAATCGCCGGCATCAGCAGCTGGTACCCGCCAAGCGAGCAGCAATACCTGTTTGTTGTTGGCGGCAGCATTGAGGATGGCGCCAGCGAGTCGTCGGCCGAGCAGGCAATCGAAACGGGAATCGCGACACTGCGCGATACGCCGATCAAGAAAGAAACTGTCGAGACCGCGATCGGTGCGGTACTCGATGAACTGGTCTTTGATATACAGACAACGGAGGACGCGGCACACCAGCTCGCCAGCTTTGCGGCCATGGGCGCACTCGACGAGTTACTAACCCTGCCGCAACGGATCGAGTCCGTATCACCAGCCGATGTCATGGCGGTTGCGCAGATCTACCTGAGGCCGGAGCAACGAACAATCGCCTGGTATCGTCCCGGTGACGCCCCGGCCGCGCCCGCACGGGAGGTGGAGGTTGCCCGCGATCTTCCTGTTGCCCCGCTGCCGGCTGGAAATATTGATACTTCGCCGGTCGGCCCCGTTGAGGTCAGGCGGCTGTCGGGAGGCATACCCGCGCTGGTACTGGCATCGGATCTTTCACCCTCGGTCGATCTCAGGGTCGTGATCCCGCTCGCCGGACAATCCGCAGACGGATTCGTATCTCACGCCCCTATCCCCGGAGCATCGACCTGGTACGGACGTGAACGCTCATCACGACTCGTGGACCTGATCGAAAGGGCAGCCAGTGCATTACACAAAACCGGCCCGGCGACACCGGCAGGAGCAACAAGGTCCACGGACCCGGAAACTCGCATGTCAGAAGAATTTCTCGCCCTTTCGATGCCGACGGCGCCGCCAGAGGAGACCACTGCCCCGGCCGTTGTCGTCATCTCGGGGGACGTCGATACCGAACAGACATTCGCAATTCTCGAAGACACCTTCGGCGCACTGGAACGAGGCGCCGTGCAGCCCTACGCCCGCCCGGCAATTCCGACTGGACGCAAGTCTGTTTCGCTCGACCTGCCAATTGCACAATCGCAGCTCGGTTACATTGTCGCGGCCCCTGCACCTTCGGCCCCGGATTACCTTGCAAGCCGCTTGCTGCTTTACGTGCTGGCTCACGGCTACGAAGGCCGCCTGGGCAAGGAGGCAATTTCGAATCGGGGTCTTGCATACTATATCGATGGGCAATATAGCTCGGCCGGCGGCGCTGGCTGGATCACACTCTCAATCGGCGTGGATACGGACAAAATCGGGGCGCTGGAGAAACTACTCGCAGGCGAACTCGCACGCCTCGAAACCAGCCCGCCGACCGATGCCGAGGTCGAGGAGGCCAAGAGGCATTTGCTCGGACGCGCGCTCAGCGCTGCGCAGAGCAATGATGAGTTGACTGCATCGCTGGCCCGGCACTGGCTGTGGCACGAGCGGGTTCCGTCGATTACGGAACTGGAGACGCAACTCGACAACATATCTCACGATGATGTGCTGGCGATCATCCCGGCATTCGTGGACGGTATGACCATTGCGGTTACACCCTGAGATTCAGTCGCCCGTGAACCCCTGAAGAAAGGCCTCGAGGTTTCCCGCGAGGAAATCACTCAGATAACCGCCTTCCTGAACAAGTACGGTCGGCAGACGGAGCGACGCGATGGCAGCAGCGATTCGCCGGAAGCCGTCGGTCGTTATGCAGAGACCCTGGAATGGATCCGACTCGTGTGCATCCAGCCCCAATGCAATCACCACCGCGCCGGGATCGTAGTCAACGATGCGTTCAAGCGCACTATCCAGTGCCACCAGGTATTCGTCGTCACCGAGCCCGCGTTCGAGGGGCACGTTGAGATTGAACCCTTCACCTTCCGTGACTCCGCGCTCGTTCGCATATCCCCAGAAAAAGGGATAAAACCGTACAGGATCCGCATGCAATGAAATCGTCAGGAAATCACTGCGCGCGAAAAAGATGTCCTGTGTTCCATTGCCGTGGTGAACGTCGATATCGAGTATCGCAACCCGCTGATGCTGTTCACGCAAGATCGATGCTGCGAGAGCAGCATTATTGAGATAGCAGAATCCTCCCACCAGGTCCCGCCCTGCATGATGCCCGGGCGGACGGCACAACGCATAACATGCGTCGGCGCCGGCGAGCACATCACGTGCGGCGTGTATCGCGCTGCTGGCGCTGTGCCTTGCACTGTCCCATGTTTCGGCAACCACCGGACACGATCCGTCGTAGATGTGGAATCCTGCCTGACCAACAGCGGAAGCGGGGTAGCCGCCGTCTCGACCGTCGGGATGAATATTCGGAATCACGGCAGCCGAAGCCCCGCTGATGTATTGCCAACGGCGGTGAATATTCTCGAGAAACGTGAGATACCGCTTCGAGTGAACCGCCTCAAGGACATCATCGTCACAGGCATCGGGAGCGACCCGCTCGAGGCCGAAACGGATGCCGGCATCAAGCAGGCGCAAGGCTCGCTCAGGAACCTCGGGATTGGGCTGCTCAGCCCCCGACACGACAAAAACGGGTGGCGCGTGTTCCAATTGTCGGTCGGAATAGACAAGTTTCATTCGTCACCGCCCATTCGAGCAAAACGCTCGCCGTCGATCTCGTAAATATGGTCAGCCTCGGTCTTCGATAGGCCACATCGTTCGTAGAACCGGCCGGCGCCAAGGTTGTCACGGTCCACCGCAAGCCTAAGGTGCGTCACACCGCGTTCCTTTGCCGTTGAGGCCAACCGCCGCATCAATTGTTCGCCGATACTGAGCCCTCGCGCGGACTCGGTCACAACAAGATCCTGCAGGTAAACGCCGGGTTCTCCGCGCCACGACGAAAACGTATAGAAATACAATGCGACGCCGATGATCTCGCCGTCCATCTTCGCGACCAGGGACTCGAACAGCGGGCTCGGGCCGAAACCGTATTTCAGATAAGCGTCCACGGTGCCGCTGAATTTTCCGGCAAGACCTGTGGTATGCGCCAACTCTTCGATGAGACCGTGCACGGCCACCACGTCGTCGGCCACCGCGTTAACGATTTCCAATCCTGGCCTGCTCTCGCTCAAAACGCGACCTTGTCTGCGCCTTTCAGGCCCAGCATTTCACGTGCCTCGGCGGGCGTGGCGATTTCATACCCCAGCTCGTCGAGCACCCGTCGGATTTTTGACACCTGCGCAGCGTTGTCGGGTGCCAGCTCACCTCGCCCGATCAGCAAGCTGTCTTCCAGTCCGACACGAACGTTGCCGCCGAGAATGGCGCCAATCGTGGCCAGCGGTATTTGCAATCTCCCGGCCGATAGCACCGAGAACCGGTAATTGTCACCGAGCAAGCGGTCAGCCGTGTTTTTCATATGCAGCAACGACTCAGGCGAAGCATCGATGCCACCCAGAACACCAAGGACGAACTGCACAAAGACCGGCGCCTTGACCAGGCCTTCACGCAAGTAGAATGCCAGCGTCTGAATATGGCCGACGTCGTAGCACTCGAACTCGAAACGCGTGCCACAGCGCTCGCCGAGCTGGCTGAAAATCGCTTCGATATCGGCAAACGTATTGCGGAAGACAGTTTCTCGCGTCGCATCGAGTAAACGCGGTTCCCAGTCGAACCGCCACTCGTCGTGGCGTCGCTTCATCGGAAACAATCCAAAATTCATCGACCCCATGTTCAGCGAGGCCATTTCGGGTTCTGCCAGGTTGGGTGCAGCCAGGCGCTCCTCGAGCGTCATTAACGAGCTGCCACCCGTTGTGATGTTGATGACGGCATCGCACTGTTCACGGATGCGTGGCAGAAACTGCATAAAAACATTGGGATCGGCGGTGGGCTGGCCCGTCTCCGGGTTGCGCGCATGCAGATGCAAAATAGCGGCACCGGCCTCGACAGCCGCAACGCTCTGCTCGAAGATCTCATCCGGCGTGACCGGCAGATGCGGACTCATGGTCGGGGTGTGAATCGAACCTGTTACCGCACAGGTAATAATGACTTTGTTATTCATTCAAGCAAGTCCTGATGTTGCTGCAAACGCCTCAAGGCTTGGAGAGAGAATATCCATAATCTCATCGATCTGCGCCTCACTTACTATGAGCGGTGGGCAGACCATGAAGTGGTCACCCTTGAAGCCGCCCCGCGTGCGCCGCGCATAAATGATCAGGCCGCGACGATACGCTTCCTCGACGAGCTCAACATGGGCATTGATATCAACCGGGAGCGGCTCCATCGTGTCGCGATCGGCCACGAGCTCGAAGGCCAACAGCAGCCCCTTGCCACGAACATCGCCGATGAATTCAAACCGATCCATCAGGCCGCGCAGTCGTTGCTCGAGGACCGTTCCCATGTCCCGGGCATTGGCGATGAGGTCCTGATCGAGTACTTCCCGGAGTACCGCCTTTCCGGCGGCACAGGCCAGCGGATTACCGGCATAAGTGTAGCCGTGCGCAAAACCGCCGTTCGCAAGAACCGCCTCGACAATATCCCGGCGGGCCGCGACGGCGCCGAGCGGCGCATAGCCTGCCGCAAAACCCTTGGCCATTCCGACAATGTCCGGCCGGGTGCCCCAGTGCTCGACAGCCAGGAAACGGCCTGTGCGGCCTGCACCGGTCATCACCTCGTCCGCGATCAGCAATACACCGTATTCACGGCAGATCTCACGAATACGTATGTGCCAGCTGTCGGGAGCAACAAGCGCACCAGTCGACGCACCACCGACAGGCTCCATCAGAAATGCGAGTACTGATTCCGGGCCTTCCTCCTCGATCGTCGTGCGCAGCTGCTCCGCATAGCGCAGGCCACGCTCTTCATCTGACAGATCGTCACGATCCAGATAACAGGTTGGAGCCGAAATCTTCGGCATCGATCGAAGCATCGGACGAAACGGGTCCACAAACAGCTCCATTCCGGTGACGGCTACGCAGCCCAGCGTGGAACCATGATAGGACGGCGCCATGGACACAACCTTGTAGCGCTCCGGTTCACCTTGCGCGATGGCGAACTGACGGGCCAGCTTCAGGCAGGTCTCGATGGTCTCGGAACCGCCCGACGTGAAGAAAATACGATCCAGTCCCTTCGGCATCAGTGATGCTGTAAGAGATGCCAGGTCTTCTGCTGCATCGTTCTCGAAATGCAGCCGATAAGCGAACGTCGCGGCGTCCATCTGCGATTTCATCGCCCCGAGAACACGCGGATTGGAGTGCCCGATATTCGACACCATCGGACCGCTCGAGGCATCGATGTAGCGCTTGCCGCTCTGGTCCCAGACATACACGCCCTTGGCATGCGCGACTCGTGGTCTGTTGCCATGCGCCTGGTAGAAAAGCTTGCTTTGCATGTTGTCGTCTGTCCTGCTCAACACTGAACCCCGGGCACTGGTTCTGACCTAACCCCTGATTGTCCTGTCGGCCCGAATGAACATCCACAATACTGCGCTCGCGAACGCAAAAAATGTAGACATCACCATGGCCACGGTCCAGCCGAAGGACGCCGCCGTGAATGGAACCAACAGCGCATTGACGATACCCATCGCGTTTCCACCCGTGTTCATCACGCCGCATGCCGCAGCCGCATGGCGACCGCCGATGCTGATGCCAGCGGCCCAGACGGCCCCCTCGGTTAACTGGTTAAAAAAGAACGACGCGGCGAGACAGGCTACGACCACTGTCGTGTTATCACTGACCGCACCCGCGAAAAACAACGCTCCGGATAGTACGACACCCGCGATCGCGGGCCAGGCACAGCCGCGGCGGATACCGAGGCGACGACATGCCGAGTCGCAGATCAGCCCACCGAGTGTTGCCCCGACTGCCGCCGCGATCCATTGGACCGACGTCAGGAAGCCGGCGTCCTGCGGCTCAAAGCCGCGTACCGTTACCAGGTAATAGAAGACCCAGTTGAACATCTGATAGAACACGAAGTTCATGCAGGCGTAGGCAAGCATCAGTAACAGGATGTCGCGATTCTTCAGCACCCGAAGCCAACCGGGCACAGAATCGTCAGCTGGCGACGATGATGGGTGGTTGCTGCGAACAAGCGCGACCTCGGCGTCATTGGTTGCCGGATGCTCGGCCACTTCGTCGCGCGCATACCACCACCAGAGCGCGGCGCCAATAAATGCCAGCGGCGTCAACATGACAAACGACACGCGCCATCCGTAAACGCCGAGCATCCATGCCAGAACCGGCGCTGTTGCCGCCGTGCCGAGCGTCAGGCCAGTGCTCGATAAGCCATTGGGCAGCGCCCAGTTACCGGCCGGAAACCATCGCTCGACCACACCGCCAGCCAGCGGAAATATCGGCGCGTGAACAGCTCCGACGAAAAAGCGGACTACAATCAGCAGAACCAGCGTCAATGTCACACTCGTCGATGCGCCACCGGGTATAGCGCTCGTGACAAGCGTCAGCGCTCCCCACAACAGCATGCAGATGGTCAGTGCTTTGCGCGGTCCCAGCGCGTCTCCCATGAGGCCGCCCGGGAACTGGAAAACTGTGTAGCCGGCTGTAAATGCGGCCAGGACGTAGCCGAGTTGCTGTTCGGTGAGATTGAGGTCGGCCATCATCGACGGCCCGGCCGTCGATACGTTATATCTCAGCACATAGGAAACGAAACCAGCGAAAACCAACAGTGACAGCACACGCCAGCGAACAAACGTCGCACGCTCTGCGCCTTTTGGCTGCTGCTCTTCGATCACGTCCTGAAATTCACTATTTGAAACCACGTTGCTTAAGCGATAACGATTTGGGATCGTAGCAGCGGTGGCGAGACAAAAGCCAACGCTAAGAAGAAGCCGAGATTATGAATACAGACCGCGTGATACTGCTCAGCCTTATGATACCTGTGCTGCTTCTGGCCAGCGCCGCCGAAGCCGATCGTGAGCCGGTCCTGTCGCAGATCACGGCGCCTCATAATTACTATTTCCGGGAAATGTACCTGCCGCGCGTAACGACGGGCCCATCTTCCCCGGCCTGGATGCCGAGTGGCCGCGAACTCGTATACTCGATGCAGGGCAGTATCTGGCGACAGTCGATCGATTCAGAAACTGCCGTACAAATCACGGATGGAGATGGCTACGACTCCCAGCCTGACGTAGCGCCGGACGGGCGCCGCGTCGTATTCAGCCGTTACGATGGACAAAGTGTCGAGCTCTTTGTCCTCGATCTGGTCACGGGCAATGTCACCGCACTAACGAACGACGGCAACGTCAATGTCGACCCGCGCTGGTCACCAGACGGCGAGAGTATCGCATTCGTGTCAACCCGTGCCGACGGCCGGTTTCGCGTGTTTGCGGGACGCTTCGAGAGAGGCGCGTTCATTGCAAAGCCTTTGCGCGAGCAACGCAAAAGCAATATCGATCGCTACTACTACAGCTCATATGACCACGAACTCAGCCCGGCGTGGCTCCCCGAGGGCAACGGCCTCGTGCTGATCGCCAATCCGGAAACTCCTTACGGCACCGGTTCCTTGTGGTTGCAGGATATGGCAGGTGGAACACCGGCAACGATGGTGCAACGCGAGGAGACAAGTTGGAAAGCCCAGCCCGACGTCGCGCCTGACGGCAAGCGGGTCGCCTACGCATCGTACCTCGGACAACAATGGCACCAGCTGTGGGTTACGCGCGTTAGTGGCGAGGCGGAGCCATTTCCGCTGACCTACGGAGAGTTCGACGTTACGGTCACCGACCTGTCGACCCGTGACCCCTATTTCATCCTGCCGCTGATCATGGGCGCGGCCATGCTGCTGCAACAAAAGCTGAATCCGGCGCCGGCCGACC
>JARRLL010000056.1:0-7876 GCA_037387125.1 Gammaproteobacteria bacterium
GCCAATAGCGGACAGTGACGCGAATTGGTTCAAGTCTCAGTCTGCTTGAGCCTCAGCCGCACCATATGGTCAATCAGCGCATCCGTCGTTTGTTTTAACACCTCAAGTTCCTCGACGGTCAAGTCTTCGAGTCGCTCCAAGTTGAATTCGATGATGTCGATAATTTGTTTTGAAGGTCGCTGAAGGGGCCGCATAAAGTAAGTCGTTACCGTCGCAACGATAGCCCCAAAAAACAATATCGAACCCACAATTATCCACAGCCCCCCGATCGCCTCTGACAGACCGTTTACCGGCATATCTGCAATCCCAGCAGTCGAGAACGCCGCAATGCCCCAGTATAGAGCGCGGCCAAAAGACGTGATACTTGTCCCGTCGGCTCCCCGCTCCGAGAAATACAGGCCAGCCGAAAATAGAATCCAAAGACCAATCAAGACTCCTGTCATTCTTACTACCGGCGTATAAATGATCATGTCTCGAAAAAACTTGCGCCGTCTGCGGCTGAATCTCTTGCTGGTTTTATTCATTACTCCTCTACCGTCAAAAAATATCTGACAACGTAAGGGTTTGAGGTGGTGCCCGGGGCCGGACTTGAACCGGCACGATATCTCTATCGGCGGATTTTAAGTCCGCTGCGTCTACCAAATTCCGCCACCCGGGCCAGGGGAGCAGTTAACGGCCTGTGAGAGGCCGACGGTTAGGGGCAGGAATTGTCTAGATAACTGGTTGTTAATGCAACACGCATGCTCCTTGGTCATTACAATCCGTTACCAAGATGCGGTTTCGGCGCGACCCGAATGGAAATTCCGGGCGCGATAGCGAGCCTTGCTTGTGCAGATTGGTTAGACTCTTAGCTGCGAATGCCAGTCGGAGAATCTGCGGCGGAAACCCGCATTTGGCGAGCCTGACCTCAGAAGGCTCAGGCCTGAATACCGGAGCGAAGAACCTTGCAAATGCTTTGTTTTCTGCAATACCGGCCGTGGGTCGGCATGACCCTGCTGCGCGGTATTGGCTCTGCGTTGGTCCTTGGTTGCATTCTTTCGGCTTGCGCGACCCGGACCGTAGCACCCTACGATCCGCCCGCTGAGCAGTACGCTTTGCCCCCGCAGTCCGGCGGCGCATTCGCAGCGATCGAATCTGCTTTGCACGAAGCCGGAGATGCCGATGAGTCCGGGTTTCAGCTCCTCGACCGCAACGAAGACGGCCTGCGTTGGCGGCTCGCTCTCATCGACTCCGCCAGCTATTCGATCGATGCGCAGTACTACCTTTGGTACGGCGATGCGGCCGGCAGAATCCTGTTAAAACGGCTGCGCGATGCTGCCGATCGTGGTGTCCGGGTGCGCCTGCTTATTGACGACTTAAATACCTTGCTCAGTGATGCCAGCACGATAGGCGATCGTGACAAGGTTGTGGCCTGGGTTGACTCGCACCCCAACCTGGAACTGAGGCTTTTCAACCCGTGGTCGAACCGTAATATCGCCGCGCGAGTCAGCGAAGGCGCAAAGAAATTCGAGCAGCTGAATCAGCGCATGCATAACAAGGCGCTGATCGTGGACAACCGGGCCGTGATCCTCGGCGGGCGCAACGTCGGTGACGAGTACATGGGTCTTAGTTCGGAATTTAACTTCCACGATATCGATGTGCTCGGCGTTGGTCCCGTGGCGCGACAGACATCCGTGATCTTCGATCAATACTGGAACAGCAACTGGGTGATGCCGGTGTCGGCGCTCCGCATGGAAATTTCGGCCGATGAATTGGCCGCAGGCGCCGAGGCCCTGAAATCGAGTCTCACCGCTGACCCATCCCTTGAAAACTTTCCGCTGGAACCGCAATCGTGGTCAGACGCGCTTGAGGCGCTGCCCGCCTCCTTGCACCTTGGCACTTCCCGGGTCGAGTCCGACCTGCCGGGGGCAGACGGCATCGAGCAAGTGATGCTCGAGGAACTCCGTTCGTTGATGCGGGCAGCTCAATCGGAACTCAGCATCGTCAATGCTTACATTATTCCGACCGACACGGGAATCGCTATTTTGAATGACCTGACCAGTCAGGAGGTCGAGGTGTCGATACTGACAAACTCGCTCGCGTCGCATGACGTACCGGCCGTGAACAGCCACTACAAGCGCTGGCGCAAACCGATACTTGAATCGGGTGCCAGTCTGTATGAATTACGTCATGATGCAAAGATTCAGGCAAGCGTATCCGACACGCCGCCGACCCGTGCAAAGTTTATCGGCCTGCACTCCAAGGCCATGGTCATCGACCGGGAGTACGTCTATATAGGCTCCATGAATTTCGATCCCAGATCCGCGCTGTACAACACGGAAATGGGCGCGTTTATTCGCAGCAATGGACTGGGCGAGGAGCTTGCCCAGCTGATCGAACGCGACACGCAACCCTTGAACAGCTGGCAGGTCAAATTGGACGGCAACGGCAAATTAAGCTGGAGTAATTCAGAGGAGACAGTATCTTCACAGCCGGCAAGAAACTGGTGGCAGCGTGTGCAGGACATCCTGTTTCAGGCTGTTCCCAAGGAATATTATTGAAGGAATATTATTGAATGGCGTTTTTGATAGCAGCGCTTATGGACGGCAGCGGGTATGCGTCGATGCAGAAGCTTTTAGACGAAGGCTTGAAGCTCGTGGCTGTCATCCTGGCTCTGACGATGCTCTGTGGCTGCGCTACGAAACTGACTGCCGATGAGCAACAGGCGAGACGAGCAGAGTTGGATGCAATGGCCGACACTACGATTGTTACGCTGCTCGAAATGCGCCCCGAGGCGGCCGAATATCTTGAGCAGTGTGTCGGCTACGCCGTTATCGATATGCGAGTCACCAAAATCCCCGTATTCGGCGGTGGCGGCGGCTATGGCGTCGTGCGTGACGAAAGAAGTGGGGCTCGCGCTTACACCAAGGTGTCCCGCTTCGAAATTGGCGGGGGGCTTGGTGCGCAGAAATACAAGGTAATCGTATTTTTTTCTGATGCAAAGCTGCTCGAGCGAGCTATCGGGGGGGCCTGGCATTTTGATGCGGGCGCAGAAGCGGTGGTCGGTGAGGAAAGTCGCGAGGGTCACGTAGGCGGGTCGGATGAAGGGTATCGAGCCTTCAGGGTCGGCGAAAGCGGCGCGGTCGCGACGGTGACCATCCGCATGGCACGAGCCCAACCCTATCTGAATTAACCTCAATCACCCGCCTTGCCGGTGGGCGCACCGGCTTGGCTGCGAACGAGACTCAGGGCACGACATTCGCGTGGCAACAGCCGCCTACTCAGCGGTCTGTTCGAATCGCCCTTCGCTCAGAAACAGCAGCGTCTGGCTGATCACGTCATCGTTGTTCATCACGAAGGTATGGCCGGCGTCCATCACGATAAAGTCGGTCATCCCGTCGAGCCTGGCGCTTTCGACCGTAACCGTGCCATCGTCTTCGCCGGGCAGCATCCCTGATAGCGGGCCGGCCGTTTGCCCGATGATGACGCCTACTTCGTAATCCGCCGGCCCCAGCTGCAGCGGGACGCTGGCTTCGTCAGTGCCGAGTTGCTCTACTGCAGGCCCATAGACCAGCTTAAATCCGGGAATATTGCGCAGTTGATCCACCAGTTCGCTGCCATGGTTTGGCGGGCCCAGCATGACCACGCGGCCGAGTTCCGGAATCTCATTGCCCGCAAGGTAAGAACGCACCAGGATACCGCCCATGGAATGCGTGACGAAGTTGATCGGTTCGGCGCCCTGCGCGCGACACTTTTCGACGGCGGGCGGCACCGCGGCCAGGGCAAGCTCCTCTTTCTGAGCTTCGCGCGACGGGTATCCGTCGTTAACGACCAGGTAGCCGGACCGGATCAGCGCGTCGGCCATGTCCGCCATCGAGCGAGGCGTCCGCATCAGGCCGTGCAGCAAAATTACGCATTCGGGCGAAACTGCTGATGCCGGTGCGGCGGGTGGCGGGCGGAATACTGAACAGCTTGCTGTCAGAAGCAGCAAGCCGAGTAAGAAGAACCGTTTCACAGATATAAAAATAAAATGGAGGCTAGGGTCGGAATCGAACCGGCGTACGCGGAGTTGCAGTCCGCTGCATGACCACTCTGCCACCTAGCCCGTGGTGTGTGTCAGAACGGGCGCGACTTTAGCCCGTTTTGGCAGAAATTGCTAATAACTGCGCCCTTCTCCACACGGCTAAAACCGTGTAAGGCTAATCGATACTGAGCCAGATGGACCAAAGAGCCAGCAATGCACAACCCAATACGATGCTCAGCAGGCGGCGTTCAGGTCGCGGTGCCTCCGCGCCAAGGACGGCGCTTATCCATGGGAATGCTATGCCCAGGACCAGGAACAGCAACCCGCACACTGCAATAACCAGCGGTGGCCAGTCATTGGCTGTCATCGGTCTCTCCCGCGACTAGCGCTAACAAAAAAGCCCGGCAGTTTGCGGCCGCCGGGCCTTTGTTCTGGAGCGGGTGAACGGGTTCGAACCGTCGACCTCAACCTTGGCAAGGTTGCGCTCTACCAGCTGAGCTACACCCGCATTGGGGCGCCTATGTTAAGGCCGTTAGGCCCGGTGTCAAGGAGGCAAGCCGTTAATTTTCGGCTGCCATCAGTGCGGGCCATGCAGCCAACAGGTACAGGTACATCGTCCAGATCGTCAGAATCGCGGCGGCAACAACCAGTATGAAGCCGATGCCGTAAGCCGGCAGGATGCCGAATATGGGGTAGGTGTAGAGCATGGCGCCGACCCCTACGAGCTGAAAAATCGTTTTTATCTTGGCGATACCACTGACGGCCACTTTGCTGCGTTCGCCCATCTCGGCCATCCATTCGCGCAACGCGGAGATCACTATTTCGCGGCCAATAATAATCGCCGCGCACACCGCCAGCACCATGTCATGGTGCGGTATCCACATGCCCGCCACGTGCTGCGGGGCTGCCCAGATGATCAGCACCAGCGCCGTGGTCACCATGAGCTTGTCGGCCACCGGGTCCAGAAAAGCACCAAACCGCGACGTCAGGTCCAGTTTGCGGGCCAGGTAGCCGTCCAGCCAGTCGGTGAGCCCTGCCAGCGTGAATATGACCGCCGCAGTCGGTTCTGCCCAATACCAAGGCAGCATGAACACGATCACGACCATCGGGATTGCAGCAATTCGAATCCAGGTCAGGAACAGGGCTATGTTGAATTTTACGGGCATCATCCTCGCCTTCCGTGAGTCGCTATTGTAGCGCGGCCGAATTCGAATGTGCGTTTTGTTGCAAGACTCTCATGGCGGCGTTGTCAGCCCACCGGCGAACCGTCGTGAAAGCGATCGTAAATAATTTCCGCGAGTGCTGCGCTGATGCCGTTTACTTTCTGCAGGTCGCCGGCGCTCGCCTGCCGCACGCCCTGAATGCCGCCGAAATGCCGCAGCAATTCCCGCCGCTTTTTGGGACCGATGCCCGGGATGCCCTCCAGCGGCGATTCCTGTCGCTTACGGGCGCGCCGTTGCCGATGCCCGGCAATCGCAAACCGATGCGCTTCATCGCGAATCTGCTGGATCAGGTGCAGCGCCGTCGAGTCCGCCGGCAGTCGCAAGCCGGAGGATCGGCCGCGGATATGCAATTCTTCCCGGCCCGGCTTGCGCGAAGGCCCCTTGGCCACCGCCACCAGCAATGGCCCGTCGAATTCGATCTCATCGAGTTCCTTCGCCGCCACGCTCAGCTGACCCTTGCCGCCATCGACCAGTATCAGGTCGGGCATCGGCGCATCGTTCTGTTTGACGCGCGTGTACCGTCGTCGAATAACCTGCGCTATGGCGCCGTAGTCGTCGCCGGGCAGCACATCCTTGATGTTGAAGCGACGGTAATCGGCCTTCAGCGGGCCGTCGGGGCCGAACACGACGCACGAGGCCACGGTCTCGCCACCAGCCGTGTGGCTGATATCGAAGCATTCGATTCGGTCGGGCGGCATTTCCATGCCCAGCTGCTCGCCCAGCGCTACCCGTTGCTTCTCGACGGAGGCCGCGCCTGCCAGCTTCATCAAAAGTGCCTCGCGCGCATTGGCGAGCGCCATCTCCAGCCAGCCGCGGCGCGTCCCGCGCACGTTGCTGCGTATCTGCACCTTATGGCCGGTGCGGTCGGCAAAAGACTCTTCGAGTACGGCCCGATCATCCGGCATTTCACTGACGAGTATTTCGTGCGGAATCTCGCCGGCAAAATAATGCTGGCTGATGAAGGCAGCTATAACCTCGGCGGCCGTATGCTCCGCGCGAGTCCGCGGAAAGAAATTCCGGCTGCCCAGCACCCTCCCCCCGCGCACCATAACCGCGGCGACGGCCCAGTTACCGCGTTGCTCGAAGGCCGCGATGGCGTCCGTGTCGATCTGGCGCTCGCCGGTGATGGACTGTTTGGCCTGCAGACCTTTGATCGCTGCGATCTGGTCGCGCAGTTTGGCCGCCAGTTCGTAGTTTTGTCTGGCTGCGGCTTTGTCCATTCGGGCAGCGAGATCTTTAACGACACTGTTGTCCTTTCCCTCGAGCAACAGCACCGCGTTATTCACGTCCCGACGGTAATCGGCTTCGCTGATGAGCTGCACGCAGGGTGCCGAACAGCGCTTGATCTGATGCTGCAGGCAAGGCCGCGTGCGGTTTGCAAAAAAGGTATCCGTGCATTGCCGAACCTGGAACAACTTGGAAATATGCACCAGGGTCTGGCGCACCGCCGCGCTGTTCGGAAAAGGCCCGAGGTAGCGTCCCTTCCCTTTGCGGGCGCCGCGGTGGAAGCTGAAACTCGGGTAGCGATCGGAGGTGCTCACGTGGATAAACGGATAGCCTTTGCTGTCGCGGAGCAACACATTGAAGTACGGCTGGTGCCGTTTAATAAGGTTCAGCTCGAGCAACAAAGCCTCGCGCTCCGAGGCCGTGACCGTCACATCGACGCGGCGCGCCCGCTCCATCAGTGCCATCGTCTTGGGGTGGTGTGCCTTGCTGCCAAAATAGCTGGAGACCCGTTTTTTCAAGTCGCGGGCCTTGCCGACGTAGATAACCGTGCCCTCCTCGTCGAGCATTCGGTAGACGCCGGGGCGATGCGTTAGCGTGGCAAGGAAAGCCTTGGCGTCGAAATTGTCTGCGGTTTCAGCGGTCACGTCAGGCTACGAGAGAATTGGCGTCCATTGCTGCGAGGTGTTGTTTCGCGCGCGCAAAAACGGCCTCGAACATCTCGGGCGTCAGTCGGCGGGTCTGGGTGTTGTAGCGGCTGCAATGATATGAACTGAGTAATCTGCGCCGACCGGGCAATTCGAAATCACTGCCATGGTCAAATTTGTGATCGGCCTGCCTTAGGCCGAGGGCTTTTATGACGGCCTTGTGGGCGAGACCGCCGAGCGCCAGCACGATGCTGCCGGCGGCCAGGCCCTCGATTTCCTGCCGCAGGTAGTCATTGCATTCGTTGACTTCAGCGCCGACCGGTTTGTTCTGGGGTGGCAGGCATCGCACGGCATTGGTAATCCGGCAGTCAATCAGTTCCAGCCCGTCATCGATTGCAGTCGCCTCCGCCTGGCTCGCAAAGCCAAGGCGGTGCAATGTGGTATACAAAAGAATGCCCGCGTGATCACCGGTGAATGGTCGGCCGGTTGCATTCGCCCCGTGCATACCGGGTGCGAGTCCGACCACGAGCAGTCGCGCCGCGGGATCGCCGAACGAGGGCACCGGTTTCGCGTGGTAATCCGGGTGCCTGGCTCGCACCTCGTCCAGAAAAGTGGCGAGGCGTTCGCAGCGGCGGCAGTTAATGGAAAAATCAGTCATCGTTTTTGTATGGGTAGCAGTCGCTAGTCTATGGGTCAGTGTTGGATGTTCACTTTAACCGTAATCCTTGGCGGCTGAAAATTGTCACTAGACGGAGTATAGGGGTGCAGCCGTTTTTCGC
>JARRLL010000057.1:0-7792 GCA_037387125.1 Gammaproteobacteria bacterium
GAGGACATCGAGAACAACTACCCTGAGCATCGCTGGACGCTGACGGGTAATTTCCTGATCGGTGAAAACTTCAACGTCATGAGTCGCATCAACTTCTTCGGCGAGCACTACGATGAGCGCGGAAGAATTGGTGTTGGCGATGGTGAAAGTGCGCTGATCGACTCGACGTACTACGTTGATATCGAAGCCGGCTGGAACGTCAACGACAACTGGCGCGTCGTTCTTGGCGGCAGCAACATCTTCGATGAGTACATCGACGAAATCGGTCCGCCGAATGCCAACCGGCTCAGTGTTGGCCTGCAGTATCCGCGTCGCACAGTTGCGAACTACGAAGGTGGTTCCTGGTACCTGAAAGGTATCTACAACTGGTAGCAATGCCTCGTCACTTGATGGGACAGGGAAGGCCGGTCGTTTCGCGACCGGCCTTTTTTACAAGAGTCCCTTGCTGGTCGCACTGCGGAGCTCGGCCATCAGGTTTTCATCCTGGTACCGGTGGGTGCTAAGGGCCACTGCATAGTCTGGCAGCTCGCCATTACAGACCCAGGCGGCGCACAACTTTCCTGCCGCGCAGGCCGACATACTGCCGAAACCCGACAACGCAGCGACCATGAACACCCCGTCAGTCTGCATCGGCCCAACTAACGGCCAATTTTCTTCGGTCATCGTGTAGTAGCCGCCATAGTGCGAGTAGCGCGTTGGCGGGGACTCTACATACGCGTGCAGCGCCGGGATGAATGCTGCCGCCCCGCGCATGACGATTTCCGGAAACTGTGGGTCGTAGGCCGGTTCGTTCGCCAGGTCATCCTGCGGCTCACTGCTCAGTGTGTTGTAGGCCCAGCCGAGCTTGACCCACTTTCCATGGGGGCCACCTTCCGGCCTGCAATGCGTACCGCCCGGGATCGTTTTCGTCAGCCAATTCATCTCGGGATCGGCGGCGAGCAGTGCACGGTCCTCCTCGGACCATGGCAAGGTTTTCGGATCGAGGTCAATCGAGAAGGGCATGTCTCGCGGGATGGCACCGAGCCGATCTTCAAAGGCGACTTTCTGCTGAAACACATTGTCTACCGCCAGATCCTCGCCCAGCATGTTGGCAATGCGGTTTGCCTGGGGACCGGCGGCTATGACCAAACGCTCGGCATTCAGCGTACGGGTTTGGTCGATCTCGAGTGCGAATCGCTTGTCTTTGTCAATTGCCGTTACGGCGCCCCGTAATAGAGTCACGCCGCGCTCGCGCATTCGTTCGAGCATCCAGGCGCCAAGCTGCTGTCCGCTGATGTCGCCGCCGCGCTCAATATGAATGACGGATTGAATTTCTTTACTCAACCAGGGAAAGCGAGCGGCAATTGCCGCTCCATGAATAGCGTTGGCAGCTTCGCTGTGGGTGCGGCTGGCGAGCACGTAGCCACCACGCGTCATGTTGAACACGTTGCCCGTGTCGTGCGCGAGACGCTCCAGTTCGTCGATGCTGTCATTTGTGAACGCCGTCATGACCGGGTGCGGCCACCAGTTACGATAGTTATCGCCCGACTGCGCGCTCGTGTAGCTCATCGGCTGGCGCGGGTCTACCAAAACGATGCTCCGTTGGCCGTGCGCCATGCAGAGATAATATGCCGTCGCAATACCGGCAATGCCGGCACCGATAACGGCTATGTCTACTGAAGAATCACAGGTCGCGTGCAGTGAGGTACGCCTCTTCAGAAATTCGAGAATTCGCGGCGACCTTATCCATGTATTCGAAGAACGCTTTGCCAATCTTTGCCGATGCCGGGTCGGCCGCCATGAGTTCCGCAACGATTTCGTTGGTAATCGACTTCAACAAAGCCAGTACATCGTCCGGAAATGGCCGAATCCCAATGCTTGGATCCTGCTGCAGCTGCGCCAGTGATATCGCGTTGCCGTGCGTGTACTCGGCGGCCATGTCGGTCGTAATTGCCTGGCAGGCGATGTTCACAATTTCCTGCAGATCGGCCGGCAGAGAGTCCCACGCGTCCTGGTGCACGATCGTTTCGAGCCCGGGACCCGGTTCCTGCCAACCCGGGTAGTAGTAATACTTTGCAGCCTTGTGCAGACCGTATGACATGTCGTTGTATGGGCCGACCCATTCCGTCGCATCGATGGCTCCTGTTTGCAGGGCTGTGAAAACCTCGGCACCCGGCAACGTGATCGGCGTGCCGCCGGCCCGGCGCAGAACCTCACCGCCCAGACCCGGGATGCGCATCTTGAGGCCTTTCAGGTCATCGATCGAATTTATTTCCTTGTTGAACCAACCGCCCATTTGCACGCCGGTATTACCTGTCGGGAATGGCATGAGATTGAATGGCGCATAAAGCTCCCGGTACAGCCTGAGGCCGTCGCCATAATAGAGCCAGCCATTGAGTTCCATATTGGTCAGGCCAAACGGTATCGCCGTAAAGAACTGCGCAGCGTCCACTTTGCCCTTGTGATAGTAGGAGGCCGTATGGCCCATTTCGACGGTGCCGCGACTGACCGCGTCGAACACCTCGAGCGGTGGAACAATTTCTCCGCCCGCATAGACCTTTATCTTGAGCCGGCCACCGGACGCGGCCTCAATCCTGGTGGCCAGATTCTCTGGCGCCATGCCAATGCCCGGCAATTTCTTTGACCACGAAGTAACCAGCGACCACTCGAACATCTCTCCGCTTGCTGCGGCGCCGGTACTGCAGTCGCCGTGTTCCTGAGCGCAGGCTGTAAGCCCGGCTGCAGCAGCAAGGCCGCCAACGAATTCTCTTCTCTTCATTTTTGTGTCCGGGTTTTGCGTTGAGACACCAGTGTATCCACGATCCGGCGGAATGCCAGTCCACGCCACGCGAACTTGGTGGGAATAAAAGATGTCTTAATTTTCCCACTTTTATTTTATTTTGGGTGATTTTATAACTTTCTAGGGAAAATAATTTGCCAATCGGCCCCGATCCACGGGACCGGGGCCGCTCCTTCCATGGTCCGACCAGTCGAACTGGTCCATCACAGCCTTCCCTGGCAACTAAGATGGACTGTTTATTGACAAATTTTCCCACCAGCCGGCCTGAACAGTCTCCCACGCAGCCGGGGTCATGTTCGCTTATCATTCTCGGGCTTGCGTCGAAAAAAGACTCGGCGCCGCCATATTCGGGAAATCCAGCAAGAAATGATTGGGCTCTTACAACGCGTCACTCACGCCGAGGTGGCTGTCAGCGGCAAGACGATCGGCCAGATCGGGCGAGGGCTCATGGTCCTGGTGGCCGTGCATCGGGACGACACCGAAAAAGACGTCGCGCGCCTGGCGGAGCGGCTGCTGGGCTACCGCGTATTTGCGGATGATGAGGGCCGCATGAACCGTAGCCTTCGCGATATTTCCGGTGGTCTGCTACTCGTGCCACAGTTCACGCTGACTGCCGATACGAAGAAGGGTACTCGCGCCAGCTTTACCAAGGGTGCGGCGCCTGACAAAGCTTCCGCGTATTTTGACCAGCTGGTCGCGGCCTGCCGCCAAGAACACTCCCAGGTCGAAGCCGGCGTTTTTGGCGCGAACATGAAGGTCAGCCTGACTAACGACGGCCCGGTCACCTTTTGGCTCGACACCCGATAAATACGGTAAATACGGTACCGGACACCGTGACTGGCAGCGATTTCATCACGGTTTTGTTGCGCCGGCGGGGGTATCATGAACATAATTCGCGGCTTGATTAACGGGGCGCTGCCCCAGGAGTAAAACATGTTTGCCAATATTGGTCCGTGGCAATTGCTGATCATTCTGGTCATCGTTTTGGCCATTTTCGGAACCAAGAAACTCCGCACGCTGGGCTCTGACCTCGGCGGCGCCGTCAAGGGGTTCCGTTCTGCCATGAGCGAGGCGGAAGAAACTGCCGATCAGATCAGCGACGAGTCCAAGGACAAAGATGCGGACTTCGACAGCACACCTGCCGAAGAGCCCAGCAAAGAAAAAGACGCTTAAGCCGCGGGGCAGACCATGTCCGGTATCGGCGGCTCTGAATTCATTCTCTTGTGCCTGATCGGGCTCCTGATTCTGGGGCCCGAGAGGCTACCGCGCGTGGCTCGACAAATCGGTGGATGGCTGGGCAAGGCTCGACAGATGACGCGCGCGATGCAACGGCAGCTCGAGGAGGAACTCGACACAGAAAAGAACTTTGGCATCGACCCCAAAGACCTTGACCCCCGCAACCTCTTGACACCCCGCGAGGATGACACCTACTCGCCGCTGCACGATGAGGAAAACGATGTCCCTGCGCCGGCAGCCCCTTCGGAAGAAACGTCCGAGACGAAAGCGCAATGACCGAGGAACAAAACGAAGAGCTGGCAGAGGGCACTTTGCTTTCCCACCTCGTTGAATTGCGCAGCCGCCTGTTCAAGATTTTCGGCGCAGTCTTTCTCGTCTTTATCGCGTTGCTGCCGTTTGCCAAAATCATCTTCAACTACGTGGCGGAACCGCTGGTAAACGTCGTGCCCGAAGGTGAGCTTCTCGCGTTGAGCCCCGTCTCGCCGTTAACCGCAACTATCGCGCTTACGTTTTATATAGCGTTATTCCTGGCGATGCCCGTCATCCTGTATCAGATATGGGCATTTGTGGCGCCGGGTCTCTACCGGCAAGAAAAACGCTTTACGTTTCCGCTGCTCGCGACAAGCATCATGCTGTTTTTTGTCGGCATGGCCTTTGCCTACTATGTCGTGTTTCCGCTGATCTTCGGATTTGTTTCGACATTTACGCCCGACACCGTCAACTACCAGCCGGACATGACCGAGTACGTCAGTTTCGTGATGATGGTTGTGCTCGTTTTCGGGCTCGCTTTCGAGACACCGATCGCCACGGTGCTGCTGGTCATGACCGGACTTACAACCACTCAAAAACTGGGCAAGGCTCGCCCGTACGTGTTCCTCGGCGCCTTTGTCATCGGCATGCTCCTGACGCCGCCCGACGTCATCAGCCAGACCATGCTCGCAGTTCCTGTCTACCTTTTGTACGAGCTGGGCATTTTGATGTCCCGGGTGGTCGCACGGAAAGAAGAGGAACCGGCAGAGGGGCCGGAAGTCACACCATAAAACTTGCAAAGTCGCGTGCCGGGTCGCGCTCCTACATAATGAAGAGCAAAACAACACAAGCTTGCCGGGAGAAACATGACTGATTCCGTAGCCGCTACCGCGGAAGATTACTCGCATGACCGCGAGTTTCTGGGCCATCCAGTTGGCCTTTATGTCTGCTTTACGACGGAGCTTTGGGAGCGCTTTTCATTCTACGGAATGAAATACCTGTTGCTCCTGTATCTCACCAAGTACCACCTGTTCACAGACGAGATGGGGTTCGACGTCCTCGGCTCCTATGCCGGACTCGTTTATGCATTGCCTCTGATCGGCGGCATAATCGCTGACCGCTTCCTCGGTATGCGCAAGTCGGTACTGTTTGGCGGCATCTCGTTGTCGCTAGGGCATATATTGATGGCGGTCGAGGGCTACCAGGCAAAGTTTTACGCGGCTGGTACCACGTTAACTGAAAGCCTGACCCTGGCCTCTGGTGACGTCATCGCCGCCGGCACCGTGCTCGCCGAGGACATTACGATGCGTGACACGGCGGCGCTCAATGTTTTCTACTTCGCTCTCGCGCTCATCGTGATGGGCGTCGGTTACCTGAAGCCCAATATTTCGACGATCGTCGGCAAGCTCTACTCGGAGGATGACCCCCGCCGCGACTCGGGCTTCACGATTTTTTACATGGGCATCAACATCGGGTCGTTCACGGCGACACTGTTGTGCGGCTGGCTTGGTGAAACCTTTGGCTGGAGCTACGGATTCGGTGCAGCGGGTATCGGCATGATCATTGGCCTGATCACGTTCACGATGGGCCAGAAATACCTGCTTGGCCACGCAGAGCCCACCGAGCCCGAAAAGCTCAAGAAGAAGGTTTTCGGCCCGATCAACGTCGAGTGGTCGATCTACTTGCTGAGCATCCCGGTGCTTGGCATCTTCTGGTTGCTCGTACAGCACGAGCCGGTGGTGTTGATTACACAGAACGTCTTCCTGATTGTCGCGATCGTCAGCCTGATCCTCTATTCGATGGTGCATACGAAAAAGGATCACAACAACACGCTGGCATACACGATTGCGGCCGTCGCCATCCTCTCGGGCATCTGTGCGGTAGTTGCCAACCTGCATCCGGTTGGCGGCATCGAAGCCTATGCTGACCAGGCACTGTACCTGTCCATGATCCTGATTCTCGGCTTCGTCATCTACGGCTTCCTGACGCATTACTCTGAAGAGTTCGGGCGCACCGTTGTACTCATGATCCTGATCCTGTCAACGATCGTGTTCTGGGCGCTCTTCGAACAGTCCGCCGGCTCGATGACGCTGTATGCTGATCGTGTCGTGGACCGTACGGTCGGCAATACAACGTTCACGGCCGCCCAGTTTGGTTCGCTGAATGCCGGCTTCATCATGTTGCTCGCAATTCCGTTTGCGGCCCTGTGGACCTGGCTCGCGAAAAAGAATCTCGAGCCCAATACGCCGATTAAGTTCGGCCTGGGTATCCTGCAGGCCGGTCTCGGTTTCGGCGCGCTGGTCTACGGTGCCCAGCATCCAAACGATGCCGGGCAGGTGGGAATGATCTGGCTGGTGCTCGCTTACCTGCTGCACACAACGGGCGAACTGTGCCTGTCTCCGGTCGGCCTGTCGGCCGTGACCAAGCTGTCGATCGGCAGCGTCGTCGGTGTCAGCATGGGCACCTGGTTCTTGGCAACTGCGTTGTCGGAAACTGTTGCCACACGAATTGGCAAGCTGGCGGCGATCGACATTTCGGCAGGTGAGTCTGCTGATCCAGCGACTGCGTTAGCCACGTATACCCAATTATTTGAGTTCCTGATGTGGTTTGGTGTTGGTGCCGGCGCACTCGTGATCATAATTTCGCCGATCCTGCGGCGCTGGATGCACGGCGTTCACTAGCTAGTGGAATAGTTGTGAAACATATCACCAAGGTTCTCGCGAGCGTTGCGCTCGCAACGTCACTGGCGGCGTGCTCCGAGCGGGCCGCTGAAGAACCCGCTGCTGTCGAAGCGCCGGCAGAGACGGCAGAAGAGTTTGTAGAGCGGGCCAACGCAGAAGCGGTGGAGCTGGCTCGTGAGCAGGGCGCGGCCGAATGGGTGCGATCAACCTACATTACCGGCGACACAGCCATTCTCTCTGCCGCGAACAGCGAGCGTTACGCCAGGTGGCACGGCAAAATGGTCAAGCAGTCCATGGCCTTTGACGACCAGGAACTCGACGCGGCAACGCGGCGGGCGCTGGAGCTCCTGAAGCTCAGCACGTCGGCGCCGGCCCCGAATGATCCTGCCAGGCGCAAGGAGCTCTCGGCGATCACGACCGAGATGAAGGGCATGTACGGCGCAGGAGAATACTGTCGCAGTGACAACGACTGCATTTCGGGTTCTGCGCTCGAACAGCTCATGGCGGACACGCGCGACTATGACGAACTCCTCGAGTACTGGGAAGGCTGGCGAAGAATTGCCCCGCCAATGCGCGACAAGTATGCGCGCTTCGTCGAACTGGCGAACGAAGGCGCCGGCGAACTCGGTTACAGCGATCTGGGCGAAATGTGGCGCGCCAACTACGACATGAGCCCGACCGAATTCCGGGCGGAAAGCACCAGGCTCTGGGACCAGGTCAAGCCGCTTTATGACGAGCTGCACTGCCACGTGCGCGCGAAGCTCGGAGAGTTCTATGGCAACGACAAGGTACCGCAGGACGGCCCGATTCCCGCGCACCTGCTGGGCAACATGTGGGCACAGGGTTG
>JARRLL010000058.1:0-13942 GCA_037387125.1 Gammaproteobacteria bacterium
CAGCGGTAAAACATATAATCATTTGAGAGAACGGCTACAGCAACGAAGTATTCGCGGTCTGACCGTATACCCCAGCGTTGCGCACTGGCGCAAAAGCACCGGCGACTAAAACGCCGGAAATACAAACCTGGGACTGCAACCCGGGACTAATAACTTAAACCTGACACCATCGGCTGCTCACTGAATGAATCTCCCGAAAGAACAACTCGGCTTGCGCAGACTGCGCCTGAACCCGCTCACCAGAGAACTGGTGCGCGAAGTCCGCCTCTCGCATCAGCAGTTTATTCAGCCGCATTTCGTGGTCGAGGGGCTGAAGGAACGCGAAGGTGTCAGCGGGATGACCGACGTTTTTCGTGAGAGCTGCGATTCGCTCATGCGCCAGGTCGAGGCTGATCTCGAACAGGGGGTAAACAAGCTACTGCTGTTCGGCGTCCCGGCGAAAAAAGCCGAAAGCGATTTTGACTTCGACTTTACCGCCGGCCAGCTTGCGGCGATTCGCAAACAGTTTGGTGCCGCCGTCTGGATTGGTGCGGATGTGTGCCTGTGCTCGGCCACGACGCACGGCCATTGCGGCGTTATCAACGACATGGGCGACCACCTTCTGAATACCGCGACCGTTGCACAACTGGCGCGCGCGGCAACCGCTTTTGCAGAGGCCGGCGCCGACTGCGTCGCGCCCAGCGACATGATGGACGGGCGCATCGCCGCTATTCGCGCCGCACTCGATGCCGGTCATTGCGAACGGACATTGATAATGAGTTACGCAGCGAAGTTTCACTCCGGCCTCTACGGACCTTTCCGTGAAGCGGCTGACTCGGCGCCGCGTGGCAACGTGAAATTAGCCGATCGGGCCACCTACCAGATCGATCCGGCCAGGCCCGGCGATGCGCTGGCAGCCGCGCAACGGGACGCCGCAGAAGGCGCGGACATCCTGATGGTTAAACCGGGCCTGCCCTACCTCGACGTGCTCGCTCAACTGAAAAATGAGTTGCCAACCTGTCCCTGGGCCGTCTACGAAGTCAGCGGAGAATACGCCGCGATCGAACTCCTTGCCGAACAGGGTCTGGCCGACCGGGCCCGGGCGCATACCGAGGCCTGGACCAGCCTGGCGCGCGCAGGCGCGTCGATCATCATCTCCTACGGCGCGCGCCACGCAAAACGCTGGCTCAGCGGCGCGATGACGTAATCGTGACGGACCTCAAACAGTCAGCGCGCTTGTATGAGCGCGCGCTCGCGGTCTCGCCCGGTGGCGTCCATTCGCCAGTCCGCTCGTTTCGCGATGTCGGCGGCACGCCCGTATTTACTGAACGCGCCGCGGGTTCAACACTCTTCGACGTGGACGGCAACCACTACATCGATTTCTGCATGTCTTGGGGTCCGCTGATCTTCGGCCATGCAGATGCCGATATTGCCACTGCCGCCAAACACGCAATAGACCGCGGCAGCAGTTTCGGCACCGCCGAAGCGGGCTCGCTGCGACTGGCCGAATTGATCACCGGCGAAATCCCCTGGGTCGACAAGGTCCGCTTCGTGAATTCCGGCACCGAGGCGGTGATGGGTGCCTTGCGGGTGGCGCGCGCGGCGACCGGCCGCGACAAAATCCTGAAATTCGCGGGTTGCTACCACGGCCACGCCGACAGCATGCTCGTAAGTGCAGGCTCGGGCCTTGCGGGTCAGGCCGTCGCCGACAGCGCCGGAGTCCCCGCGGCTGCCGCGGCAGACACGCTTGTCGCACCGCTTGATGATCTGCCGGCCGTCGAAGCGATCTTTGCGCAACACGCCAATTGCATCGCGGCCATTATTGTCGAACCCTTGCCGGCGAATTTCGGCCTGCTCCCTCAGCGTGAAGGCTACCTCGCCTCACTCGCCGATATCGCTCATCGCAACGGCGCGCTGCTGATTTTCGACGAGGTCATCACCGGTTTTCGGCTGGCGTTCGGAGGCGGCGCTGAGAAATACGGTGTTACTCCCGACCTGGTGACTTACGGCAAGATTATCGGCGGCGGTTTTCCGGTCGGCGCCTACGGCGGTCGGGGCGACCTGATGGACCTGGTTGCACCGCAGGGCCCCGTATACCAGGCCGGCACGCTCAGCGCGAACCCGGTGGCCATGGCGGCCGGCCACGCGACACTGAGCAGGCTACTGAGTGAGCCGCCATACGCGCTGCTCGAATCGCGCCTGCAATCGTTGACCAACGAGATCAACCATACGCCCACCCCCATAGGCGGGACGCACCTGCAACTGGTATCGGCCGGCTCGATGTTCTGGCCTGCGTTTCGCGATGCCGAGACGGGCAGCTCGGTCGTCCGCTCACCCGATACGATTCCCGGTGCGCAAAAAGAATTATTTCCCACCCTGTTCCGCCACTTACTGGAACGCGGCTTTTATATTGCACCGAGCCCCTTCGAGGTCGGCTTTTTATCGACCGCTCACACCGAGCGTGAGCTGAATGCATTCGCGGACGCGATCGGCGCCTTGGCAGATTCCGCTCGCTGAGTTGATACCGCAGTCTGCACAGCTGCCCGCTGACTCAGCTGTTCAGGCCAACGGCTCCACCGCTTCAGAAATACCAGTTGAGCTGCAGGAAGGCATTCAGGCTGCTGGAAAAATACACGCCAGGTATATCGGTTTCGATGCCACCGTATTCGGTGCCGCTGGGCCCCAGCGGTATACCGACCGCGCCCAGCAGTGTGAGGTTATCGCCGAGACTGTTATTGCTGATCAATTGAAGCAATGCGCTGCCGTCGCCGACGTTCCAGAACAGGTTCGGGGTCAGCGTAAAGAGCGGAGTCACCTCCACCAGCATGCTGCCGCCAAGGTAATGACGTCCGAGCGTGAACACCTGCCGACGCGCAACGCGCTCCACCAATTCGGGGCTTGCCGCGAGACAGGTCGGCGTATAACAGCCGTCGCTCCGACCAAAGCCGTTATAAAAGTATTCGGCACTGCCGGTCACATTTTTGCCGGCCCACACCCACGAATAACTGGTGTTGATTACGAACTGCGCGACAACATCGTCCGTTTCGGTATCACTTAGCACGAGGTCGCTGCGCCATACTGCCCCGCCCACGTCCATCGCCCCGCCGATACCCAGCAAGGCTTCACCGTAATGTTCCGCCACCAGCAGATCGTATTCCCCAGGGCCGGCAAAGCCGTGGTACTTCGCAGCTAACGTAGCCTGGTCCGATTCCACGTCGCCGCTGAGCGGATTGCGGCGCACCACATACGCGGCTTGCGTGTCATTACCGCTGTCCTGCAGGTATTGCCCGTATAGCAGATCATCGCCGGTTTTGTATTCCGTATCGACCGCGGTCGGATCGAAGGGATTAACGATGTCCATGGGCGTAAAGATCAAACCGTTGCCCCAGGACAATGCTTGCCGACCGAAGCGCAGCGACACTTTCGCGCCCGTATAGCCGACCGACAACCGGTCCAGGCGGACGACGAATGCGCGCCGGCCTTCATCTTCGATGGCATGGGTCAGGTTCCACCAGCGCCGGTCGTCGTTGATCAGCCTGCCGAACAAGGCTTCAAAACCGGGCGCCACCGCCGCCAGTTCGCGCGTGTATTCGACACTGTCGCCGTAAGCGGCAAGCAACTGCCCGTCGGTTTTGAAATCCCAACCGCGTTTCGCGGCATCGAGCTTGAGGCGCAGTATCGCGTTGAAATCCTCGGCCGACGAACCGGTCAGCGGCTGAATAACACTGTCATCCGGGAAGCTCTGATAGCTGGCGCGGCCGCGCAGATCGCCGCCCAGGTCCAGACGTGACACATCTGCTGCGAAACCCGCCTGCGCCGATCCCAACAGGATTGACACTGCAACGACAATTGCTGAAATCGAAAATCTGCTCACGCCGCCTGCTGTCGAATATCCTCGACTATATGGCCGTCTAGCAGACGCACGATGCGACGCGCATAGGCCATTACGCGTTGGTCATGAGTCGCGATTACGAAAGTCGTTTTGTGCTCCTGGTTGAGATGGACAAAAAGCTCCATCAACTGGTCGGCGCTATGCGAATCCAGGTTTGCCGTCGGTTCATCGGCCAACACCAGCGTTGGCTCCGACACGATTGCCCTCGCCACCGCGACGCGTTGCTGCTGGCCTCCCGACATCTTGGCGGGCCGGCGGTCTTCCAGCCCCTGCAAACCCACTTCCGCGAGAATTGCGCTGGATTTCGCCCGGCGCTCCGCGGCAGGCACGCCCTGCACCTGCATCACAAACTCCACGTTCTCGCGGGCGGTCAATACCGGTATCAGGTTGTAGGCCTGGAACACAAATCCGATATTTTTTAGCCGCATCTCTGCCAGCTTGCCTTTACCGAGCTTGTCGATGCGCTGATCACCCACCCAGACTTCGCCGCTGTCTGGCTCGTCCAAACCGCCGATCGCGTTCAACAGGGTTGTCTTACCGCCACCTGAGGGGGCAACGAGACAGACGAACTCACCCTGTTCGATTTCAATACTGACATTATCCAGGCCGGTAACCTCAAGATCGCCCTGCCTGAATATTCGACTCACATTGACACAACGCACCGCGGACATAGTTACACCTTGGTTATGGCTTCAATCGGTTGATAACGGGAGGCCCGCCAGGCCGGCGAAAGGCTCGCCAGGATACCAAGCACAATGACAATCACGTTGGACATGATGACGTCATTGATCTCGAGCGCCGGGTACAGAATGGCCGACGCGCCGAAAAATTCCATACCCTCGGCAACGACCGACAGATCAATGCCCCCCGACAACGGCACAACTGTTGCATAGGCCAGCAGGTTCCCGATCAGCAAGCCTATCAGCAGCAGCATGACTGACTCGACGATCACCTGACCCAGAATCATCACGGGTTTCATACCCAGGGCCAGCATCAAACCGATTTCCCTGACACGCTCGAAGACTGCCATAACCAGGGTGTTAACCAGGCCAAAGGACAACGCCAGGAAAATAACGACTATCCAGACCAGAACGAAACCATCCATCACCCCGAGCATAGTCCCAAGATAGCTATCCAGTTCATACCAGGGCAAAGTGCTGAGATCCGGCCCGGCGGCGGCCGCGACCGATTGATAAAGCGGATCAATGTTACGGAAGCCGGTACCCGTAACCGCAATCTCGTGCACTTGGTCGCCGATCTTCAATAATTGCTGCGCTGTCTCGATCCCGGTAAATACATAACTTTCTTCCAGCGCCTGCAGACTCGAATCGAACAAGCCCACTATCCGAAACCCGCGGTCGGCGATTTCGTTATCCGGATCCTGGCTCATGATCACGATGCGTTTACCGAGACCGGTGTCCAGTGTATCCGCGAGCTTGCGCCCGATGATTATTCCGCTGTCGGCACGATCCTCGAGGAAGCGACCCTCATCAATATCCGCGGCCACGAATGAAATGGCCCGTTCGCGTGCCGGATCGACGCCGACGAAAGTCACGCTGCGCGATTCCCTTTCGCTGGACACGACAGCCGGAACCCGGACGCGGCTGGCCCACCCGACCACATCTTTCTCATTGAGTGCAGCAAGCAATTTTCCGGAAGGCTCGGCGATGAAGTTCGCAACGTTGGGATCATCGCGATAATCCGGGTGATGCACCTGCACGTGCCCAGGCAGACTCTTAACCGAGTCGCGGACCATGTCGTTGACCATGCCGCGCATCAGCGCCGTCATAAACATCATCGCCCAGATACCGACAGAAACCGCCGCTATCATGATCAGGGTGCGACGATGATTGCGCCAAAGGTTACGCCACGCGAGTCGCGAGATGATACCAACCGCACGCATCACGCAGCCCTCATTGCCTGCACCGGCTCCAGCCAGCGCAGCCGCAAAGCCGGATAGACGGACGCAAGCAGGGTTGCCGCAAGGACGAACAACGGCCCGAGCATGACCGGCAATAAATCAAGTTGCGGGTAGATACGTGAAGCCATGTTGAAGCGGTCCGCCATCTCGTCCATGCCCGGATAGCTGAAACCGGTTTTACCCACCCAGAGTATCAGTGCAGCGCCGAGCGCAACGCCGAGTAAAAAACCCATTGCACCCATCAGCGCCGTCTCGAGAAACACAAGCCGGCCGAGCCGGCCCGGCGTTAGCCCTAGCGCCATGACGATACCGAACTCCCGGGTGCGCTCCAGCACCGACATCAAAACGGTATTCAGGACGCTAAAAGCGACCAGAACAATCAGCACCCCGTACATGAACCATGCGCTGGCTATATCCGCCTGAATGGCCTGCTTCAGGCTGGGTTGCAGTTCATCCCAGTCGTAAACGACGAGACCGCTATCGGGTGGCAAGAGTGATTGCGTCTGCGCCTTGATCTCGGCGACTCGCGAAAGATCAGGCGATCGGATGACTATTTCATGGGCCTGATCGCCCATGGCGAAGGTGTCCCGAAATGTGGTGAGGGGAATTTGCAGATAACTGCGGTCGATATCCTGCATACCAGTATCGAAGATCCCGCGCACGGTGACAATTGCAGCAGCGAATGATCCGTCTCGCCCGCTGCCCAACAAGGTCAACTCGTCACCCAGCGACACTTTCAGGTTGCGCGCGAGCACCGCCCCAATGATTGCTTCGCTGGAATCAAGGCCGTCGAGATACGACCCCTCTTTGATTAATCCGGGCAGGACCGAAACCTGCGGCTCGTACTCGGGCTCAATGCCGACAACCTGCACACCGAAGCTCCGCTCTGCGCTTGAAGCCAGGGTAAATGCCGTCCCTCGCGTGGCAACCGCCCCGGCATCGAGGCCGGAGCGCAGGATCTGCGCCAGTGACTGGGCTGCCGGAATACTCTGGCGCATCTTCTTGTCATCCTTGTAACCCGGTGCCTGCACTTGCACGTGGCCGGTGAACACAGCCAGCGTGTTGTCGACCATCATGTCGTACATGCCGAACTGCAGGGTAACCATGAAGGCCAGGATGATATTGGAGAAAACCATCGCCCCCGTGGTGAGCCAGGTGCGCCGCGGCTGTCGCCATAAATTGCGCCATGCCAGCCGGAGTGAGATATTCATGGCGTTCCGGTTAGTTGCGCGGGTTACGAAGATTCGCGAGTGTAAACAGGCTGCCGTCGACCTCTACATCGTAATTCATCGAGTTCACCTGCATTTCGGTCCATTCCTGCGGCGCATCGATTTTGGTCATACGCTGGCGTGTCACAATGACTCGACCACCCATTTCGCCAATATCCAGCGCCTTGAGCCGCTTCACCAGTTGATTGTCCTGGTCGTAGTAGCTCTGTTCGAGCAGAATCAGATCCTCACGGATAGTCAGGACTTCGCGCCCCCAGACAACGGCAGCCTCTTCCAGCGGTACCGACTGAATCACGTAAACGGTTTTACCCTCGTGCTCCGATGTTTCAAGCAAGGTATGAGTGTATTGATCGACAATGTCGTCCGCGCGAGAGACGTCTTTATTGGAAAAATCCGAGCCCATCCAACTCTGGCCCATCATCGAAGATGGAACCTTAATAACGCGATTCACCTTCGGCGAATTGACTCGAACCAGCGACTCCTTGTTGCCCTGGGTCCAGGCTCTCATCGACATCGTGCGTTCCCAGTCGGGTCGATGGATTGTCATCGTCATTTCGCCGACTGACGACACCCCGCGCCAATGTTCGATAGCATCTTTTACGAGCTCGCGCGGGTCAACCGTAACAGCCGTCGGCAACGAGTTCGCTGGCAACGGCAATGGAGCCAGCAAAAGCATAAGAACGGGCAAGGCCCCAAGAAAAAGATTTGATTTAATGGTCGTGTGCATATTCCCAAGCTGCATGTGCGCCTTTGCCAAACGATCAGACGATCTGTCTGGGATTGTCAGAGCCTGTAATGCGAAGACAATATACGTTATAGGCAAGTTCAGTTCACGCTCCAATAGTTGAATCTGGCACAATGATACGGAAATGAGCGTAGGGACTTCGAACGGATGAGTCCTACCGATGTCTATAACATTCCGCATGATTGCAGCACCCGGATGATTTCACAGCTGTATCGTTTCGCTTAACAGCCTCTAGAGGTAGCCGTGCTCGAATACGAACCAGTGATCCGCCTTGGCACCTTCTTCGGTGCTCTCGTTGTTATGGGCGGCCTCGAAAGCCTATTCCCGCGCCGTGAACGCCGCGAGCAACGCCTCGCGCGCTGGCCGGCCAATTTCGCAATCGTGCTGATCAACACACTCGCCGTGCGATTAGCTTTTCCGACTGCCGTGGTCGGTTTTGCGCTGCTCATGGAAGAACGGCAGGTCGGACTGCTGAATCGGATTGATTTGCCGTTCCCGGTCGCAGTCATTGCGGCCATGCTGGTGATGGATCTGGCCATTTACGCTCAGCACATCGTGTTCCACCGTGTTTCCTGGCTATGGCGCTTCCATCGCATGCACCATACCGATCTGGACCTGGACGTCACGAGCGGCACCCGCTTTCACCCGGTGGAAATACTGCTGTCTGTATTTATAAAATTCGGGGTGATAGCCATGCTTGGCGCGCCCGCCGTTGGGGTGATGCTATTTGCTGTTTTGCTGAATGCAGGCGCGATGTTCAATCACGCCAATGTGCGTTTACCCGAGCGGCTGGACTGGCTGCTGCGCCTCGCGATCGTGACGCCTGACATGCATCGCGTGCATCACTCCATCGACCGCAGCGAAACCGACAGCAACTTTGGTTTCAACTTATCGATCTGGGACCGGCTATTTCGAACTTACCAGGCGCAACCTAAACTAGGGCATCGCGCGATGAAGATAGGTTTGCCCGAGTATCAGGACGCGAAGGTGCAACGCATCGGCAACATGCTACTGCAGCCATGGAAGGGCCGGACGTAGTACAAGGTCTAATCGCGGGCTGACAAAAATTCGGGCGGCCGACCACCGGAGACGATCGTGACAAAAATAGTCGATTTTATAAAAACCAACGCAACAGGCGAATTCCCTAACGCAAAACTGAGCCCGAACTGGCGGGTCACCAGGGCAGCTCCTTGCCGGTATAACTCATAAAATCGCCCGACTGGCGACGGTCTGTAAAGTCATCAATAACTACGATAACGCCCGCCGCCGACTCCTCGGGAGAGATCATCGGTATCGGCACATTTTTGGCGAAATCCGTTGCGACCACGCCAGGGTGAATCAGCCCAACGATAATCTCGTTGCGGCCGGGAATATCTGAACGCCGCAATTCTTTGGCAATGGTTCGCATGCTCATGTTCAGTGCTGCCTTACTAGCGCGGTAAAAATTCTGCCCGCCGAAAGTCATCGAAACCGAACCTACGGCGCTGGAAATATTCATGATTTTCTTCTGCTGACTGACGGCAACATTGTCGACAAACAGCTCCACCATCCGAATCGGGCCGACGACGTTGACGGTCATAACTTCATTGAATGCAGCGTAATCGAAACTGCCAAACTTCTGTCTGTCGTTGCCGCCCAGTATGCCCGCGTTGTTGATCAGCACGTCAATAGGCACGCCGGCATAGCGTTCCGCCAGTGCATCCATCTCATCGAAATCGGTCACATCCAGCTGTTCAATAAGTAAGTTCGGATAGCTTTGAGCCAGGCCCTGCAGGGCCTCGGCCTCCGCGGGTGACCGGCACGTCGCGACAACCCCCCAGCCCCGCTCAGTATATTGACGGGCCAGCTCGAAACCGATGCCGCGATTTGCGCCCGTAATGAGGACAGTCGGACTAACAGGTTGCGGCGGCGCTTTCACGGGGGCCACACTACACGCGGTCAGCGCCCCCAGCAACAGCGCGGCCACTAAACTGTGCATTCTTCCAACGTGCGGGTAATTCATTGCTTGCACCTCAGTTGTCATTCTTCGGGTAACGTGGCGAGTTTGCCTGCCACACATCTCGCGGAAGTCCCTTATCGCATGCGGCGCTGTTCTTCGCTAGAATTCCGTACCCTGTTCAACCCTATAAGTTAAACCTGGAAGCCACAAGGATTCACTGATGCCCGTCATGCAGACCTCTGATCTTACCCCGCGCCAGTATTGGGAGGAAGTTAAAGCCAACCCCAATCGCGCGAAGTTCGGCTTTGGCGAAAAAGCTGCGATTATCAATATCGATTGTCAGCGCGCCTACACCGACATCGATAATTTCAAGACAGCCTATCAGACAGATCCTAATCAACTAAAATATATCAATGAGCTTTCGGCGCTGGCTCGCTCCAAAAACATGCCGGTCATCTGGACCTACGTGGCGTATATGGACAACGCGGATGATGCCGGCGTTTGGGGCACACGAACCAACACGCCGGACTCTCTGCAGAACATCAAGGTCGGCGACGAGCGTGCCGAGCTGGATCCACGGCTTGATATCGACCACGCCCGCGATGCGATCATTAACAAGCGCATGGCCAGCGTATTTCATGAGACCCTGATACCGTCGCTGCTTACCTGGCACAAGGTCGACACAGTGATACTGACAGGCGGCAGCACGTCCGGGTGCATTCGGGCGAGCGTTGTCGCGTCTCTGTCATCGGGATACCGTACGATCGTGCCCGAAGAATGCGTTGCGGATAAGCACGAGATTCCGCATTTCGCGAATCTTTGCGACATCATGCTGAAATACGCCGATGTCGAACCCGTAAGCGCTGTCAAAGAATGGTTTATGAATCATCCCGGCTGTCAGCCGATCCGCCAAGCACGCGGCTGCAACTTTTAACGATTAACTAATCTGGAAACATAACCGGAGTAACACGATGAAGGAAGATCCGGGTCTTTTCGACTACTGGCCTTACGACAACCGCCCCAAAATCGAATGGCCGGACGGCGCGCGGGTCGCGTTCTGGGTGGCGCCCAATATTGAGTTCTACGAACTCGACCCTGCCGTTAATCCGCATCGCAAGCCCTGGCCGCGCCCCGTCCCCGATATCAGCGGTTACGGCACACGTGACTACGGCAACCGCGTAGGCCACATGCGCATGATGCGGGTACTCGACCGCTACGGGGTGCGCGGCTCTATCTCACTTTCGACGGCACTGTGCGATCACCATCCAGAGATCATCGAACTTTGTAAAGAACGCGGCTGGGAATTCTTCAGTCACGGAATTTATAACACCCGCTACACCTACGGCATGGACGAAGCGCAGGAGCGCGCCATGATCGAAGACGCCATGGAGGCTATCGAAAAGCATACCGGCCAGAAGTGCTCGGGCTACCTTGCGCCGGCACTGACTCATACCGATATCACGATGGATCTGTTCGCGGAGGCCGGCGGCATCTATACCTGCGACCTGTTCCATGATGATCAGCCGACCCCGGTGCATGTGCGCAGCGGACAAAAGTTTATCTCGGTTCCCTATTCGCTGGAGATGAACGACACGATCGTCTATGCCGTTAACAAGATTGAGCCCCGCCGCTACGGCGAAATGATCAAGGCTAACTTCGACAGGTTGTATGAGGAAGGCAAGGAATCCGGGGTCGTTATGTGCGTGCCGCTGCATGCTTACCAGGTCAGCCACCCTCACAGGCTCGCCGCCTTTGAGGAGGCCCTGGAATACATCACGGGTCATTCCGACGTGTGGGTTACGACCGGCCGGGAAATCGCCGAGTACTACCTGGAAAACTATTACGACGCAGCGGCCGCCGACATCGCCAGCAAGGCCGGCTAAGCAGAACAGGAACAAGACAATGCCACTAGATCCAAGCTACCTGGAATATCCGCACCGCAGCTACGGCATGGACCATGACCTTTACGACTGGTCGATGCTCGTGTCACGTAAGCCTGTCGAATGGCCAAACGAGGCGCGGGTTGCGCTGTGGGTCAACGTCTCTTTGCAGTATTTTCCGCTTAACCAAAAAGGGCAGCCCTTTCCGCCTACCGGCGGCATGACCACAAGCTACCCGGATCTGCGCCATTACACGTTGCGCGAATACGGCAACCGCGTCGGCATCTTTCGCTTGTTGCAGGCATTCGACAGGTACGAGATCAAGCCGACCTTTGCGATCAACGCACAAATAGCGGAACGCTACCCCTACCTCGTTAAGAAGATCGTCGAGCGCGAAGATGAAATCATCGGCCATGGCTGGAACATGGACACACCTCACTATGGCGGCATGGACAGAGGCGAGGAAGCAGAAATCATCGTCCGGTCACTGGATACGCTGCGCAAGGCGACCGGGCAGCCGGTGAACGGCTGGTTAAGCCCGTCGCGCTCGCAGAGCGCCAATACGCCGGAATTGCTTGTGAAAAACGGCGTCCGTTATATGTGTGACTGGATTAACGATGACATGCCCTACCCGTTTCGCACCAAGGCGGGCGAGATCACTGCAATGCCCCTGTCGCTGGAACTCGAAGACCGGTTCATCATGCAGGCGAACCTCCACTCTGAATACGAGTACGCCGATCAGATTGAAGATGCGTTCGACTTTCTCGACGCCGAAGCCGACGAGCAAGGCGGCCGTTTGCTGGCTCTGTCAATCCACCCGTGGATGCTCGGCCAGCCGCATCGCATCGCGCAACTCGAGCGAGTGCTGCAATACGTTAGCGCGAACGAAACCACCTGGTCCGCAAGTGCCGGCAACATTCTAGCGGCGTGGCAGGCCGCCCAGGACTGATCGAAGCAGGCAGGTCTCGCATACCGACGAGGAGCTCTCGCGCTTTGAACCGCGGTTATACGTAAACAATAAAAATGGCTTAGGCTGCCGAACAGGCGTCGCGAGGTTAAACGCTGGAAGTTAAACGCTAGAGGTTGAACAATGAGTAGATCACAACTGGCCACCGAAACGAGCGCAAGTGCGCAACGCGAATACGCAGGTTTCCAAGTGGAGCCGCTCACCGCGTCGTTCGGCGGGCTGGTGAACGGCATCCAAATCGCAGAGGCGCTTAGCGACGAGCAGCTGTTCGCCGACCTGCGGCAGGCATGGCTCCACTACCAGGTCTTATTTTTCCGCGACCAGACCTTGAGGCCTGACGAGCAGCTGGCCCTGGGTGCCAAATTCGGCGAGATACAAAAACTGGGCTACGCGCCCAGTCTTGAGGGCCATGAGGGCGTCTGGGTCCAGGAATACCCGGCCTTGTACGATGGTTTGGTAGCCGACATCGACTGGCATGCCGACAGCACGTTCCGCCCCTGCCCCACGCGCGGTTCACTGCTGTATGCGCTCGACGTGCCTGTCGGCGGCGACACGGTCTGGGCCGATCAATGCGCAGCCTACGAGGCTCTCGCGCCGGCCTGGCAAAATTTTGTCAGCCAGCTTACAGCCATCCACGACAACATGCAGCGAAACCTGCTCCACGTGCTGGAAACCATGTCGGCCGAGCAGTTCGCTAAAATGCGCCAGTATTTGCCGCCCAATGAACATCCCGTGGTTTGTAACCATCCGGAGACAGGGCGCCGGTTTCTGTTCGTATCCGAGCTGATGACGCGCGAGATCACGGGAATGAAACGGGCCGAAAGCCGCGCCGTGCTTGATTTCCTGTTTGCGCACCAGACGCGGCCCGAATTCCAGTGCCGGTTCCGCTGGGAGCCCGGTTCCCTGGCCCTGTGGGACAACTTTTCTACCCTGCACCGAGGTATCTTCGACTTCGGCAGGAATCACCGACTTATGCACAGGGTGTCGTTTAATACGCCGTGGGTACCCTCCTGAGCCGCAAGCGGATCGCTAAACGGAAAAAGACAAAAGCTTTACTTTAGGTTAGGATACGGTCGCTGCAGCGTTGCAAGTCGGGTCATACCATTCTTGCCACGCGACAGGGAGACGTCCATCAGGGCGGTATTTTAGAAGCCGGTAAGACCGGTGTGTTAGCCGGTATACCGGTAAGTAGAGAGATAGCTATGTCAGATCAAGTAGAAGGTACAGTCAAGTGGTTCAATGACGAGAAAGGATTCGGTTTTATTGAACGCGAAGGCGGTAAAGATGTTTTCGTACATTACAGTGCAATTAATGGCTCAGGCCGCAAATCGCTGTACGAAGGCCAGAAGGTCACGATGACTGTCACCGAAGGCCAGAAAGGCCCGCAGGC
>JARRLL010000058.1:14065-16046 GCA_037387125.1 Gammaproteobacteria bacterium
GTTTTTTGCTTCGCTCCAACGAGTGAGCGACTTTTTGCTTTGCTCAAACGGGTGAGAGTTTTTTGTGTCGCGCAAATCGATGCCCGACTTTTTACTTCGCTCAAACGGATGAACGAGGTGCTCGATAAATGGTAGCCACCTGCCGCAGCATGCCGCTATACTTTTGCTAAACTATCCCGCGGCCACAAACACCTGGTTTTCTGGTTACCGCCCCGCCGCAAGGCAAGAGAACAGCAATGCTGAAAGATGAAGTTACGAATGTTCACAAACTGGCTCCGGCGGCGGAACACGGCACTCTGGGCGCTAACACGCAAGATATTATCGACCTGCTAGGCGGCTGCTTCCTGTTACAGCAGCGAAAGCTCAGTAACGAAGGTTGGCTGGAAATACTAACCAGGGTGCTTAACTGTGATGCAGCGCTCTGTGCGCGCTGGACCCGGGGCAACTCCCTCTACCATGTGACTTCAGTCTTCGGAGATTTTACCGATGAACCTGCCGACTGGAAAAGCCACACGGACCTGGTCGTCAGGGCGTCTTCACGCCGCGAAGCGGGGTTTATAGAGGACTTTATCGAGCAAACAGCGGAGCCTTCGGCCCATCAGCCTGCATTTGCGGCATCCCATACGATCGAAGCAATTTTAGACTGGGAGCCTGCCGTCATAGTCATCCTAATGTTGCGTGACAAGGGGCGGCCGGCCTGGACCACCGCTGATCGCGATTACATTCGCTATCTATGTTCGCACCTACGTGAGTCGGCGCTGGTTCACAAAAAACTTGACCAGCAGCGCTACATAAACGGGCTTGCAAACGACATCCTGAACAGTTGGCCGCGCGGAATTATTGCGCTTAGCGAATACGGCGTGATCGAAATGGCAAACTCACGCGCGGAAGAAATTCTTGCCCGCAATAACGGTATCGGGCGTCTTCACGGCAAGCTGGCAATAGATGACCGACGCCCGGCTGAAATGCTCAATCAACACTTGGCGGGCCTGGCAAACATGACCAGCGACGGCCTGCCCGACATAGACTCGAATATAGCGGTCAGGAAACGTGGAGGCGGACCTGACTATCAGCTTATCCTCAGCTCGATTAAATTGCGCGAATGGAATATTGAAAGCCGTGCATCTGATCGCGTGGCTATCGCTTATCTGCAAGACCCTGCCGACACAACCGCTCCATCGATTAACCAGCTGCAAAGCTTTTATGGCATGACAAAAGCGCAATGCAGAATTTCGCGAGCACTTTACAGCGGCAAATCCGTCAGTGAAACGGCCGATTCGCTCAATGTCAGCATTAACACCGTGCGCACTCACCTAAGGCAGATCTATGCCAAGACCGGCGCCAGGACTCAGGCAGAGTTGCTGGGCTTGCTAACTTCCGGCCTGAAAACCTTCCGCAAGAACATCGACGAAACGAGCCAGGATTAAATCCGCAGGGTTAGGCTAGTAGATGCCGTTGTACTGAAAACGCCCCTTGCGGCGGCGATCACGACCGGCGCGCCGCTCAGTATGGGCCGCATGCGCGGCCACTTTGACGTAGTGCTCGTCCGGGTAGCGGCGGTCGCTGCTCACGCGCCTGTCGGAATGCGATTTAAACTTGCAGTTACAGGCGCGATCACACTTTTCCAGCGGCAGCGCGGGGGCTTCATCGACGAGGAAGGTCTGACCGCGCATGGCGCGTGCGGCGTTACATGGTGCGACGGAAATACTGATGCTGACCGCCTCATAGCCCGCGCCATCATCGGCGGCGGACTGCCCGCCGAGCATCGGCGTCGAACTGGCCGAAGCGCTGCGCTCGTGTCTTTGTTCATGAAACGAGCCTATTAAAAGACGCCAGCTAACAAGTGCGGCGACGAACAGACACGATACTAAGATGATTACAGGATCCAATAGCTTCGTCCTTTCCCACAATGGACGGACTTTAGCGCTCCGCGGAGACGAATACTTAGGCGCAGTTCTTAGTCTATAAAAATCAGTTAGTT
>JARRLL010000058.1:16065-27958 GCA_037387125.1 Gammaproteobacteria bacterium
CGACGATGACTGCCACCGACCACACGAGTAGCGTCAGCACCAGGAACGGCGCACTGACGATTGCACGAACTCGGGATGTCCGCCACGCAACATTGAAAGGATGGCGGGCCCTCAACCAGAACAGGCCGGGCAACCTGAGCCAACGCCGAAACGGCCGCTCGTACTTGCGAACCCGAAAACCCGACCGTTCCAGCCATCCTGCCCGGCTGGGCAACCCCCAGTACCAGCTATGCTTGAGGGTGCGTGTCAGCGAACTCCGGGCCGTGTGCGCGACAGGCAACGTACTGACGAACCACACCGGTCTCGCCGGCGCGCCCTCGCCCTCTTTGAGCTCCCTGGATTTCTCCAGCCGCAACTGCAGATCCCAGTCTTCAAGCACACGGATCTCCGTATCGTAACCGCCGACCTCTTCGAAGACCGAACGACGCACGATGAAACTGGTGGGCTGAAAACCGGACTCTTCGGTCGGCCGCCAAGGGTTCCAGGCTGACCAGCATGCCATGTGATCGGCAAAGGCAATCGGATTATTCCGCTGGGCTTCGGGCAACAAAATGGGCCCGCCAAAGCCTCCAAAATCCCCTAACTCCTCCGCCGTATCCACAATTTTTTGCAAAAAATCAGCGCCTAGCGGGACCGCATCAGCATCCATAAACCAGAGTAGTTCGCCCCGCGCCTCGCGCGCACCAGTGTTGCGCGCCACCGACGGTCCTAATTTGGTTTCCAGCAAATAACGGGTGTTATGCCGCTTGATTACATCGGGGGTATGGTCAGTGGAATTGTTATCCACGCAAATAACCTCAACCTGCCAGTTCCGCGGAGGCGGCAGCGAATCCAGGCAGGTCAGGAGCTCATCCAGCGTCTCCGGCTGATTACGTACGGGGATGATCACGCTTAAGGTTCTTGCCATCATAAGAATCGGTCTGGGCGAAATTCCGGCGTGATTATTGGCTTACGGGAGCTCAATAGCAATTGCGACCGATGCCGACGGGCACTGATACGCAGTTGCAAGGGACTATGTCGAGTGAATACTCCAGCCGGTTTTCCATATGCTAGACTTCCGCGCTTTATTACTATGCGCCCTTAAGAGCGCTGCTGGCACGCGGATCGGATTATTTATGCAAGCAACAAAACTGGGCGCCTATGGGAAACGGCTGGCCCGCCAACTGGCAACCACGATCAGAGCCATACGCTATCGTAATCAACCGGAAAAAATCGTGGCGCTCGGCTACGACGCGATGGCTTCCGACTATGGTAACTGGACGCTGAGTCACGAACGGCCCGACCGTGAAAAATACACCAGACGGCTCATCGAATTGCTGCCTTCCGGTTCGGATCTGCTGGAACTCGGCTGCGGCCCCGGCGATCCGACCACCAAGACACTCTCCCAACACTACAGCGTCACGGCCAATGACATTTCGGAAAGCTGCCTAAGCCTCGCGCGCAACAACGCCCCAAGCGCCACGTTCATCTTGTCGGATATGACCTCATTGAACTTCGACCCGGCAAGCTTCGATGCGGTTGTTGCCTACTACGCGTTTCATCACGTACCGCGCGATCGCTACGAGCCTTTACTGAAAAACATCAGTCGATGGTTACGGCCTGGCGGCCTCTTCATGGCGGCCATGTACCCGTATGATCACGCGAACCTGGTTACCGACGACTGGCATGGCGCCACCATGTACTGGAGCAGTTTCGATGAGGAAAAAACGCTGCAGCTTGTGACCGATGCAGGCCTTACGGTTATCGAACAGTCCAAGGAGTCTGCAATCGAGGATGGCAAGGAAACGACCTTCCTCTGGCTCATCGCCCGCAAGGACTGAATTAGCGCCGCCCGATCCTTAACGCGCGAATACCTCGTCGGCCGCATTAGCTCCCAGCACTTTCCATTGCGGCTTACTGCCCTTGGGCACAGGGTAACTGAACTGCAATCGAGATTTGCTCGCTGCATACGAAGCCATGATTTCCTCGGCGCTCAGAACCCGATTCCAGGCCCGAATCTCATCGACATCGCCATCGAAGGTATTGCTCGCCGCACCAACCAAACCGCCGAAATAACCCCCGCTTCTGCCTACAGTCAACCCGTCGACAGCCAGTATCGGTTCGATTTGTTTCTGCACATTGACGCGCACCGGCTGCCCGTCAACGTAGAGCACGGCGCCAGACGTGTCGCCGTCCCAAGTGAGGGCGATATGATGCCAGGTATCCCGTTGCAGCGCTCCAGCGACCTCGAAAGATTCGTTCGTCCGGGCAAAATAAAAATGATTGTTCGAAGCATGCTGGTAGACGCCGGAGAAGATTCCCATGTTGCTAAGGTTGTCCATGGCGAAGGATTTGAATCGAAACCAGCCTTCGACCGTGGCGGTACCGTTTTCGCCTATGTCTATATCCGGCATGTTGATGAAAGATCCGTCGCCGTCCAACGTTACGCCGCCCCCAAAGCGGCCTGCACCCGGAACAGCGTCACCCTTTAGCTGCGCATCCGCCTTGTTTCCGGATAAGTCCTCGCCGACGTCGCCCGCGGGAAATCGCCACCACCCTAATAATGAGTTGTTTAAGTCAACCGCCACGCTTGCCCGATAGTTGCTGTCGACGTTAAGCGCCAGCGTTAACTGCCCCGCATTCTGCTCGCTGACCGTCGTGATATCGATGCCCGGTGAAGTATCGATTACCCCGGCACCGCTGAGAGCTGCGGATGCAGCTTTGTAGCTGTATCGTTTGCCGGGTTGCAGCCCGTCGACGCTGACCACATGCCGCCGCCGAAAACCCGGCGAATCAGAGATGTTTAGCGCCGTAGCATCGAGGAACTCTAGACGAGTGGTCATGCGCTCCGCCGTCTGCCAGCGAACCTCGGTGCGGCCTCCCGAGTCGATCGGTGAATGCGACATACCTGCAATGCCGCCTTTCGGCTCTGCGCTCGGTTCGAAACCTTTAAGCAACAAGATGCGCGCAATCATCTCGCCTCGCAGTTCGTCAAGGTCACGCGGACTCAACGCTATCGTTCTCAGGCTATCAACCCAATTTCTCGTCGCGGACACGCGGGGATCATCAGGATCAGCAGAGTCGAGCAGTTCGATCAATGTACTCAAGTAACGCATATCATCAACCGCCTCACGAAAACCCTCCCACTGAATCGTCTCGATGGGGCCATCTAGAGACGCGTAGGTGAAATTCAGATCCTGGTGTCGCCGATGATCAAAGTCGTTCCAGCCGTCGCCGAAAGAATGTTGCCAGGCATAGGGCATCGCGCCGTCGTAGTCATTTTGCCAGAGCAGCAAGCCATAGTTTCGCCGCCAGGTTTCAGGTAACTCCCTTCCGCCCGTCGGGTTCTGGTAAGAGAAAATGCGCTTACCCTTGCCATGCCAGCGCGCTGCTTCTTCTTTGCGCACCATCCCCAATGACACGAACAGATCCTCTCTACCGCCCGTGACGTCAAAATTACCCGGACGCCTGGCATCGGTCTGCCAACCCGCTGCGAATATTTTACCGCCCTGTGCTTTAACGACATCCCAAAAAGGAAACTGATACTCGAGCTCTTCACCACGTGCCTCGTCGCGAGCAAAGAAATAAACGGGCTCTACCCCGAATTGTTTCGCGGTTTCAATCGAGGTCGCGACCTCATCGGCAAGGCGCTGCGCGACGATACCGTTGTTGTTTGCCACGATCGTGACGCCCAGGTAGTAAATTTCCGAGTTGTCCAGCCCCGCCTCATCCCGCAAGGCCAGCACGTCACTCAGCTGCCGGGAACCAATTTTCTGATAAATATTCGGGTTAGTGACCCCATGTGTCCGCATATTTTGAAAATCCGCCAGCATTTGCGCCTTGCTTTTTACTTCGGACGAAACGGAGCCATCCGGACGGTCACTATCCAGGTAGCCACGGTAATACATGCTGTAGGTAACCAGTGACTCAGCCAGCATGAAAGGCAAGACTTCGATATCCAACGGCAAAGACGCTATCACTGCATCACCCTTAAAAACGGATATCATCGACTTATAGCGACCAGCCGGTGCGCCCGGCGGAATATAGACCGTCACCCAAAATTGGCGGTTCGTTCCGGCTGCAATACTTACTGGCTTTAAGTCCGCGGCATCACGCACGGGGAACTCGTCCGGCCGGTAGATCACTGACTTTTTCCGTTTACCGGGCTTACTGATCGTTCTGTACTCACCGGAGACCATGCGCAAAGCGTTCTCGCCATCCTCAGCACGCACCAGCTCGTCGTCATACAACAGCAATTCGGGCGTCAGGTAGCGGAGCTCAGGGTTGCGTGTATCTGAATAGCCGCCCCGGTTTTGCTGATACCAGCGCTTGACGACCCGCACATCCACGCTGGCACCTTCAAGCAGCTTCTCATCCGGCCCGCTAACCGGCGCTGTTTGAATGCGAAGGTTGTCAGCCTGCGCGGCAGCGTAAACAACGAAACTGAGCGGCTCATACTCACCGGGCGTTAGCGTTACATCAAAATAACCGCTTTCAGTCCCGGGCCGCGGCTGGTCTTCGGGCATGACGTAATAGTCGGTTACGGCCCTAACGATCCTGACCTCAATATCACCGGCGAACGCCGCCAGAGGCCCCAGGAGAAGTAAACCTGCGTATAGGAGAGCGCCTGTTTTGCTTTTCGTTGGCATTATTTTCCTTGTATGTATTACTTGCGCGTGAGTTCGCGGGTTGCTGCGACTATAGCCCAGCTCGCCGCTCGGCGTAGTCCGTCCCGGTATCGACCGGCGATGATTTGCGCGCACAGTCGAGCAAGAAAGCCTGCCCCCGGGATTGGACGCCGTCACTGCACCGCGCTTGTTAACATAACCACTTGTTATGCCGGGCATTTTCCGTAGCGACGGCTAAAATCGAGCGGGCTACGCGCGAATCCTTAAATCAGGTACGTTCTCCGGCCAAAGCTGCATTAAAATGCGAACCGGTTTGCTGCGCCAAATAATGCTATATAGCTAAAATTAAACGCTTTAAGGCAAAACCAAAGACAATAAGCACTGAGGCTGGCAAATATACGGCCGTTCGACAGCGAGAACCCGGGAAAATTCCTTGCGGCCCTTTGCGGGCCATCAACATGCAAGCTAACCAGCCCGTGACAGTTTTCAGCTACAGAACAAAATTATTGTCGCGAACCCGATCGGGTGCGCGGCTTCGCTTGGGCAGTAAAAGTTAACGCTGGAGAAATTGATGGAAATTTACAAGGAATTCATGTTTGAGTCGGCCCATAAGCTGCCCAATGTCGAAGAAGGGCATAAATGCGGTCGCCTGCATGGTCATTCATTTAAATGCACGATTTTCGTGGCCGGACCCGTCGGCGAAAAAACCGGCTGGGTCGTTGACTATGGCGACATGAAAAAGGCTTTCGAGCCCATCTGGGACAAGCTGGATCATCACTATCTGAATGATATTCCCGGGCTGGAGAACCCAACCAGCGAAGTGATGGCGAAATGGATATGGGAACAGCTCAAACCCAGACTACCGGAACTCACCAAAGTACTTATTAACGAAACCTGCACCAGCGGTTGCCTCTACGAGGGCGAGGACGCTTAATGACGGGCAGCCGGTCTGCGAAACCCGCCGACCAGAAAGCGGCTGCCGATAAGGCGGCGGGATTATGCCTGCAACGGCTCTTCGAACGTCAGGTCGCACTCAATCCGGATAGCCCGGCGGTAAGCTGCGGTGACGTAACGATAAGCTATGCGGAACTCAACCGGCAGGCGAACCGGCTCGCTGCGGAGCTGATCGGCGCCGGAGTGGTCGCCGACTCGCCCGTCGGACTCAGCATGGCGCGGTCTGCGGATCTCATAGTTGGCCTGCTCGGAATATTGAAGGCCGGCGGCGCCTACGTCCCGCTCGACCCGGGCTATCCGCCGGATCGGCTGGCGCACATCCTCGATCAGGCGGCGCCTGCGGTTATCGTCTGCCGCAGCGATCTGCAGGGCGCCCTGCCCGCCAGCACCGCACGGATCGTCGATATCGACAAACCGGGATCCACCGCCGACGAAAACCCGGATGTCGCAGTCAGCCCGGATCATTTGTGTTACCTGATTTTTACGTCAGGTTCGACGGGCACCCCCAAAGGCGTCATGGTCACCCACCGTAATGTCGCGCGCCTGTTCAGCACCATCAGCCAACAGATCGAATTTCGCGACGATGACATATGGACCCTGTTCCATTCGTATGCGTTCGGCTATTCCGCCTGGGAAATATTCGGGGCGCTGCTGCACGGTGCGCACCTGGTCATAGTGCCCGACGAAGCCAGGGCGGACCCGAAAGCGCTTTACCGATTGCTTAAAGAGAACCGGGTAACCGTTTTCAGCCAGACACCCTCCGCTTTCCGGCAGTTGCTGCTGGATCGCTGCTTTGCGAACAGCAACGCGGAACTCTCGCTCAGACAAATCGTGTTCAGCGGCGAAGCCGTCGTCACCAAGGACCTGGAAAACTGGTATGCCGTGCACGGCGACAACGGCCCGCTGCTGGTGAACACTTACGCGATCACGGAGACCGGCGGTCAGGTTGCGTTTCGCTCCTACGCAGACGGCGACATCGACGAGTCACGCGCCCGAAACATCGGCCTGCCCCTCGCAGATACGCGCGTGCACATACTCGACGCGAATCTGCGGCCGGTAAAACCCGGCGCAGCAGGTGAACTCTGTGTCGGTGGGCCAGGGCTTGCGCGCGGCTATATCAACCAACCGGAATTAACGGCCGAGAAATTTATCGAGCTCGAACTTGGTGGCAAACCGGAACGCATCTATCGCACCGGCGATCAGGCGCGGCGGCTCGACAGCGGCGAAATCGAGTTTCTGGGTCGCACAGATAACCAAGTAAAGGTGCGCGGCCACCGCATCGAGCTGGGCGACATCGAAAATTGTCTGGGCGCTAACCCGGCCGTTCGCGAGGTCGCGGTCATGCTGCGGGGTGACGGCAGCGGCGAACCCCGTCTCGTGGCCTATATTGCGGCGACCGACGCCAGCAGACCGCCCACCGTTACCGCGCTGCGTGAACATGTGCAACAGTCGCTGCCTGAATACATGGCTCCTGCCCTGTTCGTATTCCTCGAGCACCTGCCGTTGAACCCGAACGGCAAACTTGACCGCAAGGCGCTCCCGGCGCCCGGACATGCGCGGCCGGAACTCGCAGTAGCATACGCGGCACCTGAATCCAGGCTGCAGAAGGAACTGGCCTGCAGCTGGGCCGAGGCGCTCGGACTGGAAAAAGTCGGCATTCACGACAATTTCTTCGAACTCGGCGGCGATTCCATCCTTGCGCTTAAACTCACCAGTAGGTTACGCCAGCTGCTGGGTGAATACGTTTATATCTCTGCATTGATAGACGCCCCCACGGTTGCGGAACTCGCTGAACGACTAAGCGATGAGTTCCCGAATGCCGCCGCCAACATCGGCGCAAACGCAGTAGCGGCTGATGAAGCTTTGCCAGCGGTCGTCCCGCACCACGCAGAGCGCTTCGACACTTTTCCGCTGACCGACATCCAGCAAGCCTACTTCGTAGGTCGGGGCGGCGACTTCGCCATGGGCAATGTCTCGACGCACTTGTACATAGAGGTCGACGCGACGGATCTCGACTTGCCCAGGCTGGAACGCGCCTGGCAGAAAGTCATCGACCGACACCCAATGCTGCGGGCGATTGTGCTGCCCGCGCGAGCGCGACCGGCTGTCACACCAGGTGATACCGAGCGATCGCTGGCCGCTGTTCGAGCTGTCGGCCTCACTCATGCCGGCAAATAAGACACGGGTGCATATCAGCCTCGACTGCCTGATCACGGATGCACGCAGCTTCCAGATCATGTCGGGCGAGCTGCTGACCTTCTACCATGATGAACAAGCCGAGCTGCCACTGCCCGGCCTGTCGTTCCGCGACTATGTGATCGCCGAACATGCGCTGCGTGACAGTGGTTTTTACAAGCGCGCACTCGACTACTGGAAAGAGCGCATCAAGACGCTGCCCGGCATGCCGCAGCTTCCTCTCGCCCGCGCGCCCGAGACGCTCGAGGAACATGTGTTTTCACAGCGCGGCATGGAACTCCCCAAAGAGGACTGGGAGAACTTTCAGGCCCGCGCTTCGAAAGCCGGCATCACGCCGACAGCAGCGTTACTCCAGTGTTTCGGCGAAACGCTGGCCGCCTGGTCACGTACCCCTCGCCTGACACTCAATCTCACGCTGTTCAACCGCATGCCGCTGCATCCCGATGTCGATGACGTTGTCGGCGATTTCACCTCGCTCGTGCTGGTCGGCGTTGACGAACTGAGTGAAGGTAACTTCGAAGCGCGTGCGCAACGCCTGCAAAAAGAACTCTGGCAGGGCGTGGACAACCGTTTTGTCAGCGGCGTACGGGTGCTTCGCGAAATCGCCCAGATGGGCGAGAAAGTACAGCCGATGATGCCGGTTGTTTTCACGAGCACGCTGGGCATCGGTTCCGGCGGCCAGGACAGTTCGTCATGGCATCACCTCGGCGAACAGGTATTCAGCGTCAGTCAGACGCCGCAGGTCTGGCTCGATCACGTCGCCTCTGAACGAGACGGCGCGCTCTGGTATACGTGGGATGTCGTCGATGCGCTGTTCCCCCCCGGCATGATCGACGATCTGTTTGCCGCTTACGGCGCACGGCTGAGTGATCTTGCGCGCAATGAGACAGCCTGGCAGCAAGGCTGGGTCGAAGTGCTCGATAATGTTTTGCCGCCAGCGCAGCAAACTGTTCGTGACGAGGCCAATGCGACGGCCGGACCTCTGCCGACGGGCTTGCTGCATGAAAGTTTCCTCGAGTCGGCCGCGAGCACACCGGACGCACCGGCTGTTATCGCAAACGACCGCAACCTGAGCTATGCGGAGCTGGACAGACTAAGCAACCGGCTCGCAAACAAACTGCTGGCCGAGGGGATAAAGACCAACGAACTGGTCGGCGTGGTCATGCAAAAAGGCTGGGAACAGGTCGTTGCTGTGCTCGGTATTTTGAAATCGGGCGCAGCCTACCTGCCGATCGACGCGTCGATGCCGACCGAACGGCTGCATTACCTGCTCGAATTCGGCGAGGCCCGCATCGCCGTGACCCAACCGTGTCAGGATGCGGCAATCGACTGGCCGGCGGACACGCACCGAATCATCGTCAGCGACGACGGCCTCGGCGATGCGTCTGACAGCGAGGTCATCAGTCCTGCAGCACTTGGGGATATCGCCTACGTCATCTTCACGTCCGGCTCGACCGGTCAGCCGAAGGGCGTGGTGATCGACCATCGCGGCGCGGCCAACACCTGCCTCGATATCAACACACGATTCAGCGTCGGCGCCAAAGATCGTGTGCTCGCATTGTCATCGCTAAGCTTCGACCTGTCGGTTTACGACATCTTCGGCGTGCTCGGCGCGGGCGGCGCACTTGTTATGCCCGATGCCGCGGGCATGCGTGACCCTGCACACTGGGCCGACATGGTCGCGCGCCACCAGGTCACGCTGTGGAACACGGTGCCCGCGCTTATGGACCTGTTGACCGATTACGCGGAACAACAGGTCGAACCCGTCCTGCAGTCACTCCGCGTCGTGATGATGAGCGGCGACTGGATTCCGGTGAAACTGCCGGACCGAATCCGGGCGGTTGGGCAGGACATCAAGGTCATCAGCATGGGCGGCGCGACCGAAGCATCTATCTGGTCGATCATCTACCCGATACACGATGTGCCGAAAAACTGGACCAGCATTCCGTATGGCAAGGCCATGGTGAACCAGAGCTTCCACGTGCTGAATGACGCGCTCGCGCCCTGCCCTGTCTGGGTGCCGGGTGAACTCTACATCGGCGGTATCGGCGTCGCGCTCGGCTACTGGCATGACGAGGCGAAAACCAATGCCAGTTTTATTACCCATCCGCGAACCGGTGAACGGCTCTATCGCACCGGCGATCTCGGTCGCTTCCTGCCCGACGGCAACATCGAGTTCATGGGCCGGGAAGACTTCCAGGTGAAAATCCAGGGCTTCCGTGTCGAACTCGGCGATATCGAGGCGGCGCTCGAAGCCCACCCCGATATCCGCAACACCGTGGTTGTGGCGCACGGACCTGATCGCGGCAGCAAACGGCTGGTCGCCTACGTCGTTGCCGAGAACGAACCGGCGCCTTCCGCCGACGAGATGCGCGACTGGCTTGGCAACAAGTTGCCGGCCTACATGGTGCCGAGCGCTTTCGTCATGCTCGAAAAGCTGCCGCTCACGGCAAACGGCAAGGTCGATCGACGCGAACTGCCCGAACCGCCTGCCGCCGACGCAGGGAAAAGCACGCCTGTGACCAAAGCGGCCGCTAAAGTTTCAGCCGACACCGATATTGCCAGGTTGACGGCGGGCGTGCTGGGGGCCGACGCGCTCGATCCGTCTGCCAACCTGCTGCAGCTTGGCGCCACCTCGATCGAGATGATCCGAATCGCGAATGCGCTCGATCAGCACCTCGGATTTCGCCCGCGCATGGACGAGTTCTACCGTGATCCGAGCATCGACGGCCTGACCGCGCTCTACCGGCAGCAGCAACCGGAGTCGGAGACGACTGCCATACAGCCGGGCGGTGACCCCCTGCTCACACCCGCATGGTTGCTCGCCGACATCGACAAAATCATGGATCCGGAGGAACGCAACGCGTTCAAAGCGGGTCGCCCTGGCTTGCGCCGCTTTCCAGCGGGCACGGAAAGCATTAGCCTGCCTGCTATGAGCGTCGATGAGTCTGCCTACCTGAAACACCGCAGTTACCGGGAGTTTTCTGCTGACGCGGTCGCACCAGAAGCGCTCAGCGAGCTCCTCGGAAAACTGCGGTCGATCCAGCTAAAGGACAACCCGAAATATCTCTACGCGTCGGCCGGCGGGCTCTATCCGGTCCAGACCTACGTCTATATAAAGGAAGGCCGAGTCGCGAACATCAGCGGCGGCGCCTATTACCACGACCCCGAACAGCATCGGCTCGTCCGTGTCGGCGATGCGAGCGCAGACGTACGCGAGCTTTACGACCCCCTGATCAACCGGCCGATTTTTGACAACGCGGCGTTTGCGCTTTACCTGGTAGCGGAACTCGCTTCGATCGGCGCCATGTACCGTGAACGTGCGCTCCACTATTCGACGCTGGAAGCAGGCCATATCACCCAGCTTTTGGAGATGAGCGCGCCGGACCTTTGTCTCGGCCTGTGCCAGATCGGCGGTCTGGAAACCGACGACTTCACAACGCTGCTGAACCTCAAGGCGAGCCATTTGTTACTACACGGTTTGCTCGGCGGCGGTTTGCCGACGGGTGAAGCCATTAGCGCATCGGCTGCGAGCGCCGGGGACGACGACGGCGGGCGTGACGAGGGCGAAATATGAGGGCCTCTGCGGCCACGATTGAATTCCTCGACCAGCTACGAATACGCGGCGTCGAAATCTGGATTGAGGGTGAGCTTCTGCGCTACAGCGCGCCGAAAGGCGTAATGAACGACGACGTCGTCGGCGAACTGCGCAAGCGGAAGAATGAAATTCTCAGCCACCTGCGCACGCAACAGCAACCGCGTGATGCAGGCACGATTGCCGCTGTGGCGCGCGACGGCGCGTTGCCACTGTCCTTTGCCCAGCAACGCATCTGGTTCCTCGACGAACTGGAACCCGACAACCCCTTCTACAATGTCGCGCTCGCCAAACACATACGTGGGCCGATCGATGTCAGCCTGCTCCGCAAGAGTCTGCTGCAGCTGATCCAGCGGCACGAAGTTTTGCGTTCCACCTGCATCAGCAGCGACGAGGGGCCGCGCCTGCGAGTCACCCCTGCCGAAGATATCGATCCGGACGGCGACTGGTTTGCGACAGAAGCACTGCAGGAGGACACCAGCGACACCGAATTGCGGGAACGCGTAAATGCAGAGGTGGCACCGGCGCTGCCACTCTCCTC
>JARRLL010000059.1:0-7510 GCA_037387125.1 Gammaproteobacteria bacterium
CTCCGCCCGACGTTCCCGCGCTGCGCAAGGCGCTGGCCGCCGAACTGCCCGAGTACATGGTGCCGAGTGCGTTCGTCGTCCTCGACGCCTTCCCGCTCCTGCCCAACGGCAAGGTCGACAGGAAAGCACTGCCCGAACCGGAAGGGCGTCGTGAGCTGGGCAACGCCTACGAGCCGCCACGCACAGAAATTGAAAAACAACTGGCTGATATCTGGTCGGCGCTCTTGCGCATCGACCATGTGGGTATACACGACAATTTCTTCGAACTCGGCGGCGACTCGATCCTGAGCATTCAGATCATCGCGCGTGCAGCCAAAATGGGACTGCGACTTACGCCGAAGCAGGTCTTTCGGCATCAGACCATTGCCGAACTGGCCGAAACAGTCGGGACGGAAACGCAGATCATTGCCGAACAGGGTTTTGTCACCGGCGAAGTGCCCTTTACGCCTATAGAACAATGGTTTCTCGAATCGGATTCGACCGAGCGGCACCACTTCAACCAGTCAATCATGCTGGAACTGAATACACGTCTTGACGAAGAAACCATCACAAAAGCACTGCACGAAATTTACCGACATCATGATGCGTTACGTCTGCAGTTACTCGATGATAATGGAAAATTCTCGCAGCGGATTGCGGCGCCGAACACGCCTCCATTGCTGGCGCTGTCTGATATCAGCGAACTTAACAGCGAGGCGCAGACAGAAAGACTCGCCGAAGTCACCAATGAAACTCAGCGAAGCATCAATCTGCATAGCGGCTGTCTGCTGGCAGCGCGCTATATCCGGCGCAATTCGCAGCAATCAAATTTGCTTCAGCTTGTTATCCATCACCTGGCTATCGATGGAATGGGCTGGCGCATACTTCTGGAAGACCTTGAGAGCACCTGCAGCCGGCTGCTGAATAATGAGCCACCGGCGCTGCCGCCAAAAACAAGTTCATTCAAAGCATGGGCAACCCATCTCAATGACTATGCCCAGTCGGGCCAGCTTGATGAGCAAATCCCCTACTGGGAAGCAGCGGCCAAAACAGGGCCCCGGCTGCCTGTCGACAAACCCGACGGGCGCAACAGCACCAGCTCAGCGCGCACCATCCAGGTCGAGCTTGATGAAAAACTGACGCAACAATTGTTAAAAGACGTGCAAAGCGCCTACAACACCCGCATTAACGATGTGTTGCTGACAGCACTCGCCCGCGCGATTGGCGAGTGGACCGGACAGGTAGACTGCCTTATCGATCTGGAAGGGCATGGCCGTGAAGAACTTTTCGATGACCTCGATGTATCACGGACGCTAGGCTGGTTTACATCGATTTACCCGGTAAGACTATCGCTTCTGAACTACGGTAAGACCGGCGACATAACTGACCGCAATCCGGGCTCGAATCTGAAGGCCATCAAGGAGCAATTGCGCCAGATTCCGTCGAACGGCATCGGTTACGGCCTCCTGCGCTACTCGGCTGATTGCGAAGCGCTGCAGTCGGCACCGCAGGCAGAGATCCTGTTCAATTATCTCGGCCAGTTCGATCAGACTTTTTCCGAATCCCAATTGTTCACGCTGGCGCCTATTTCGGGCGGACTCGACCAGAGCGAGAGACGACAGCGCTCACATCTACTCGATATAAATGGCAGCGTTTTGCAGGGCAAATTGCGTATCGGGATTACATATAGCAAGGCGCTGCACAACCCGCACACTATCCAGCAATTTGCGGACTGGTATAAACAGGAACTCGAGGCACTGATTGCCCATTGCTTGCTGCCGAGCTCCAAAGGCCAGACGCCTTCCGATTTCCCGCTATGCAAGCTCGACCAGACCCTGGTCGACCGCCTTTGCGCAGGCGACCACGCGGTAGAAGACATTTACCCGGTCACGGCGATGCAGCACGGTATGCTGTTCCACAGTGTCTATGAAGCCGATCGCGATGCCTACCTAAGCCAGGTTATCTGGAGCCTCGAAGGTTCGATCGATACCACTGCTTTCGGCAAAGCATGGCAACTAATTGCGGATCGACACGCGGCACTGCGCACGGGCATCGAAACCACGCAAACCGGCGAACCGTTGCAGGTCGCGTATAAGCGCATCGACCTGCCGCTGCAATTTGAAGACTGGACTGATTTAGCAGCGAAGCAGCGCGAACAACAACTGCAAGATTTTCTGGAGCGTGACCGGCAGGAGCGCTTCAACCTGAAAGAACCTCCTCTGATCCGCTTACACCTCTTCCGATTTGCCGATCGCGATTACCGCTTTGTGTGGACCTATCACCACATCGTCATCGATGGCTGGTCGGTCCCAGTCGTCATCGGTGAACTTATGGACGCCTATCAGGCTTACGCCTCAGGGCGCATGCCGAACCTGGAACCGGCTCGTCCGTTTGGCGATTACATTAAATGGCTGTCACGGCAGGAATACAAAAATGCTGAAAGGTTTTGGCGTGATAACCTCGCCGGCCTGACTGCCCCCACTGAACTACCGGCAGCCCGAATCTCTTACAACCCGGCACTGGGTCAGGGTGATTATGCTGAAGAAGGCTTCTCCCTGAGCGAAGCTACGACCAACAAACTGAAGGAGTTTGCTCGCCATCAGCGGCTGACCCTGAACACCGTAGTGCAAGGCATCTGGTCCATCCTGCTGAGCCGCTACAGCACGGACGAACAAATCATCTTCGGCGCAACGACGTCGGGCAGACCCGCGGAACTGAAGAACATCGAATCCATGGTCGGCCTGCTGATCAACGCTCTGCCCATAGCCACGAAGGTTCCGGCCGAGCAATCAGTCGGCGAATGGCTCGCCGCTCTGCAGGAGCAGCAACTTGAAGCGCGGCAGTATGAATATACGTCACTGGTGGAGGTGCAGGGCTGGTCAGACGTGCCACGCGGTATTCCGCTGTTTAATACATTGCTGGTGTTCGAAAACTACCCCGAGGTCAGCTCACTGTGGTCGCGAAGTAATGACACGCTGGCCATCAAAGACATGCAGCCTGTCGAATGGACCAATTACCCACTGACGGCTGCGGTTAGCGTAAGCAACTGCTTCCACCTGCGGCTCGATTATGACCAGCAGTACTATGCCGCCGAAACCATTGCACAAATCGCACGCCACTTCCTTACGCTGCTGGAAGGCGTCATTGCAGACGCCGATTGCCGCATTCGCAGATTGCCGATGCTCGACTCGGCGGAAACGCAAAAGCTGCTGGTCGACTGGAATAAGACGCGCTTTGAATACCCGCGCGACCTTACCGTGCATGCTATGTTTGAGGCACAGGCCGAAATACAGCCGGACAAGATCGCGCTTTGGCACAAAGGCACAACCGTTTCTTACGCTGAACTGAACAGGCGCGCCAATCGACTGGCGGCCCACCTGCGCTCACTCGGCGTAACACGCGGCAGCCTTGCAGGCATCAGCATCGACAGATCGCCGCATCTGATAGCCGGACTGCTGGGTATTCTTAAAGCCGGCGCTGCCTATGTGCCGCTTGACCCGAAGTACCCGCCCGACCGGGTCGCCTTCATGCTCAAAGACAGTGGCGCACCGGTGCTTTTGACGCAGGAATCACTGGTTGAGGACCTGCCCCCGCACTCCGCGGCCGTGGTGTGTCTGGACACTTTCGACTGGGGTCCCTCTGACCAAAGTCTGCCAAACCCAACCGCTGGGGCACGCGCGGATGATCTTGCGTACGTCATCTATACCTCGGGTTCAACGGGTATTCCCAAGGGGGTCGCGATTGAACACCGCAACACCGTTGCCTTGATTCAGTGGGCGAGCGATGTATTCGATCCGGCCGAGTTCGAAGGTGTACTGGCTTCGACATCCGTGTGCTTCGACCTGTCTGTGTTTGAAATCTTCTGCACGCTCGGAATAGGCGGCCGCATCGTGCTAGTCGCCGACGCACTCGCATTACCTAGCCTGCCGGCCGACGCGAACGTTACACTTGTAAACACAGTGCCATCGGCAATCGCCGAACTAGTTCGTATGAACGGCGTGCCCGCATCAGTTATTACGGTCAATCTCGCCGGCGAGCCGCTCACAACGGCGCTGACAGACGCGATCTATGACCTTGGCACGGTTCGCGATGTAAATGACCTCTACGGACCTTCGGAAGACACCACATACTCGACCTGGACAAGGCGCGAGAAAGGTGCGCCGCCGACTATCGGCCGGCCCGTGCATAACACCCAGGTTTACCTGCTCGACCCGGACGGTCAACCGGTGCCCGTAGGCGTGCCGGGCGAGCTCTACCTCGGCGGCGCTGGCGTATCGCGCGGCTATCTTCATCGACCCGAACTTACAGCCGAAAAATACGTACCGGATCCTTTCAGCAAACATGCCGGGGCGCGACTGTATCGCACCGGTGACCGCGCGCGTTATCGCCCTGACGGCAACATAGAGTTCCTCGGCAGACTCGATCACCAGGTTAAGCTGCGAGGCTTTCGCATTGAACTCGGCGAAATCGAAACACGGATCGAAGAACACGAAGCAGTTGATAAAGCTCTGGTCGTGGTCCGCGAAGACAACCCCGGTGACCAGCGCCTCGTTGCATACCTTCAGGCCGGAACAGAAAACCTCGATCGCGAACAGATCGAGCAATGGGAAAAGGAGCAGGTCTCTCAGTGGGAAGACCTCTGGCAGGACACCTATTCCGACAACAAGGATGTCGAACTCGGCTCCGACTTTTCGGGCTGGATCAGCAGCTACACTGGAGAAGCGATCCCCGAAGATGAAATGCGGGTGTGGATCGATACCACGGCAGACCGAATTAACAGCCTCCGCGCGGCACGCATACTTGAAATCGGCAGCGGCACGGGCCTCGTCGCATCGCGGGTCGCCCCGCATTGCGAGCGTTACCTGGCCACCGACTTTTCCGGGGCGGTAATCGAAACACTGCAGGAGCTGAAAGACAGCCGGACAGATCTGGGCAGCTTGGAGTTGCGCCAAAGCCGTGCCGACGAACTTACAGACATAGCGCCCAACTCCTTCGATGCGATCATCATCAACTCGGTAGCCCAGTATTTTCCGGATGCCGACTACTTTATTGCCGTCGTCACGCGTTGCATTGAAATGCTTGCCGATGGCGGCCATTTGTTCCTGGGTGATTTGCGCAGCCTGCCTTTGCTGGACGCATACCATTCTTCGGTTCAGCTATATAAAGCCAGTGATTCACTGTCAGTGGCCAACCTCGCGAGCCGAATTCGCCAGCGTATAGATCAGGAAGAAGAATTACTGATAGACCCGGCTTTGTTTGCCGCACTTGCAGACCAAATACCGCGCCTATCAGGCGTGCGGTTCCAGTTAAAACGGGGCTACGCAGTCAACGAACTGACCCGGTTCCGCTATGACGTAGCAATTCAGGTCGGTGGAAGCAGAGCGATATTGCCGGAGCCGGAAATCCTCGACTGGCGCAGGGCCGGGCTGACGTTCGAGGAACTCCGCACGCGGATTAGCGACAGCGATAACGGCGTGCTGATAAGGGGCATGCCTGACAAACGCCTCGCGCCTGATGCCTATGCGATGGAGCGTTTTGCTGAGGCCGGCGAAATGTCGGTCGCGTCATTGCGGGAAGAAATAAAAGTCTCGCGGCTTCAGGCGGTTGAGCCGGAGCGTATCTACGAACTCATGCAGGAGCTCGGCGGTGACGTGCAATTGCTTGCCGGCGAGACCGGAACATTCAATGCGCTCTGCCGGCCCTCGGCTAAAGCGGCTGCTTACGACGGTCTGCTGTTAACGGCGGCACGCGACGCTGACTGGCACGAATATACTAATGACCCGCTTCGCGGCCGGCTCGCGCGCAGCCTTGAACCACTGCTCCGAGAAAAAATAAAAGCGGATCTCCCCGAATACATGATGCCGTCGGCTTTCATCATTATGGAAGAGTTCCCGCTGACACCGAACGGCAAGATAGACCGCAAAAAACTGCCGGCGCCGGAGTGGCGGCCACAGAAAGAATACGTCGCACCGCGCACTGAAACCGAAGAGATGCTTGCGGATATCTGGGCAGATGTACTGCGAACGGAAAGGGTCGGCATACACGACGATTTCTTCGCACTCGGGGGCCACTCATTGCTGGCCACGCAGGTTATCTCGCGCGTTCGCGACCGGCTTGCCGCCGAACCCGAGCTGCGCATGCTGTTTAAGTATCCGACGATCGCCGAGTTTGCTGCCTGCCTGGATGGCGAGATATCAACGTCGATACAGGCGCCTATTGCGGCCGTGCCACATGCCGACGGCGCGGTGCTGTCCTTTGGCCAGCAACGTCTCTGGTTCCTCGACACCCTCGAAGGCGGTAGCACGGCCTACAACATGGTCTGGCCTTTGCGCCTGCGCGGAAAACTGGATCACGACAAGATGGAATCGGCATTCAACCGGCTGGCCGAGCGGCACGAATCGTTGCGCACGACTTTCCCCACACAAGACGGCGAGGCCATTCAGCTAATTGCGGACAGCCTGCAAGTACCGCTGCCGGTTAGCGATTTTCAGGGGGCCGATCAGCAAACGGTAGACAAGGAATTGCTGCGTCTCTCAGCGCATGAGTTCGATCTCTCCCGAGGCCCGTTGTTCGGCGGCAGAGTCCTCAGGCTTGATGATGACGAAAGCATTCTGGTCATCCTGATTCATCACATCATCTCCGACGCCTGGTCGATGGACATCCTGTATCGCGAACTGATGGCCTTCTATACAGCTGAGTTGCAGCAGAAAGCAGCGGACCTGCCGGAACTGGCGGTGCAGTATGCCGACTACGCTATCTGGCAGCGCAAGATGCTCGACAGCGATGAGTTTGCCCGGCAACTCCAGTACTGGAAAGGCCGCCTGCGCAATGCGCCTGCGCGTACGGAACTCCCGACGGATCGGCCACGACCGGCAGCCCAAACCTACAACGGTTCGATTCTCAGCCGCACCTTACCGGAACAGTTGACGCAAAAGGTCAGGGAACTGGCGCAACGCCAGTCCACGACACTGTTTGTGCTGTTGGAAACTGCATTCGCGTTGTTGCTATCGCGTTACGCCGGCCAGAATGACATTGTCATCGGCACGCCTATCGCGGCGCGCAATCGTTCGGAGTTGGAAGGCCTGATCGGCCTGTTTCTCAATACGCTGGCGTTACGCACCGACCTGAGCGGCAACCCGTCCTTCACGTCGCTGCTGAAACTCAATAGCGACAATATCTTTGATGCCTATGCGCATCAGGATATTCCCTTTGAAAAACTCGTCGATGAGCTGCAGCCGGTCAGGGATATGAGTCATTCACCCATCTTCCAGGTCCTGTTCACCGTGATCAACCCGACCGCAGGCTCTGAAGCGCTACCCAGCATGAGCGTCGAACCCATTGAATACGATTACCAGACCGCCAAGTTTGATCTGACGCTGCTGATCAATGATGTGCCCGACAGACTGCACTTCAGCTTCGAGTACAACACGGATCTGTTTGCCCGATCGACTATAGAAAGAATGCAGGGGCATTTCGAAAATCTGCTCACTGCAATAGTGGCTGATCCTGAATGCTATATACATGACCTTGC
>JARRLL010000060.1:0-6851 GCA_037387125.1 Gammaproteobacteria bacterium
GGCGGCCAACAGCGCCGCAGCAGAAAGGCCGCTGGACCTGGTGATTGTGGCCAGCGGAGTTCTCCACAGGGGTTCCGAGATCAGGCCCGAGAAAAGCATGCGGGAGATTGATCCGCAGGCAATGGCAGAGGTGTTTGCGGTAAACACGATCGGGCCGGCGCTGGTCGCGAAGCATTTCCTGCCGAAACTCAGCAAAAATCACAAAACCGTATTTGCAGCAGTTTCGGCGCGGGTCGGCAGTATTGGTGATAACAGGCTGGGCGGCTGGGCGTCGTACCGAATGTCCAAGGCCGCACTCAACATGCTGGTGAAAACAGCATCGATCGAGCATGCGCGTACTCGGCCGGAGTCTGTGGTCGTCGCGTTGCATCCCGGCACCGTGGCCACAAACCTGTCTCAGCCGTTCACCCGACGCGTCGAACCGGAAAAGCTGTTTTCGCCCGCTTACTCGGCAGGCCAGCTGCTGCAGGTGATTGACTCTGTCGGGCCGGACGACACCGGCGGTTTTTTTGCATATGACAAATCACGGGTCGATTTTTGAAGCCCGGCAAGGTATCCGGAGCCTCCGAAACGCCTGCTGGCGGGACCAGCATCGTTACAACTCGAAACACACTTGCGGCGGTCAATCAGTCATCCTAAGGCCCTGAATTAGAAGGGTCATTCCATGAAAACGTTCTTCCGTCGCCATACGGGCGCTCTCCAGCTGGTTTTTGTCATTGCCGTCGTAGGATCTGCGATCCTGTTGTCTGCTTCATTGCAGCCTGATACGTCTCCAGTGCGCCCGCAAGCGGCAGCCAGTCGCGTCCCGGTCTCCGTGGTGGAACCAGTGCCAGTCGCGTTCGAGCCTCGCGTAAAGCTCAACGGGGTTGTTGGCGCCAGAAACGTAACCAGCGTGGTTCCGCAGGTGGCAGGTCGCGTTATCAGAGTTTCGCCGTCCTTTCGTCCCGGAGCGACCGTGTCGACGGGCGAAGTTCTCTTCGCGATCGAGCCCTCCGACTACGAACTTGCAGTGGATCGCACACTGGCTGAAATTGAGATTGCGCGTAGTGAACTTGCCCGCTTAGAGGCGGAAGGCGCCGCTGAACGCGAGGTTTGGAGGAGTAATTATCCGGACCGCCCGATTCCTGACCTTATTGCGCGTATCCCTCAGATCGCAGCGGCCAAAGCACGCATCCACAGTGGAGAGGCAGCCCGTGCAGCTGCGAGGCTCGACCTGGAACGCACTGTCGTCCGTGCACCGTCTGATGCACGCATCCTGGAAACACAGCTTGATGTCGGACAGGTTGTGAGCGTGAATGCGGCCGTCGGCTCATTGTTTTCCACGGACAGCCTGGAGATTTCCGTTCCGGTCTCCGCAGACGAGTTGCGCCGAATTGGCCCGGTAGAGGGCCGTCGCGCGTCTGTTTCTTCCCCAACCGGCCCGGCAATTGAGGGCACGGTGGTGCGCAAGGCCGCATCGTTAGACGAACGCACCCGGCTGGGCACTTTGTTTATCGCCAGCGAGAATTCGGCCGACCTGACGCTCGGCGAGTTCGTGGCGATCGAGATAGACGGCGTCCCCACAGACAACGCCTATAGCCTGCCACCTGCAGCGCTGACGTCTCGCGATAAATTGTGGGTCGTGGACAATGGTCAGCTTGTCGAGCGCAGGGTGGAGATACTCGGCCGCGAGTCCAACACGTTGATCGTCGCCGCATTCGATTCAGCAGATGGCGTGGTCGCCGTCCCACCCGCTGAAGTGCGTGCCGGTCTGCAAGTCGAGCCTGTGATACGGACCGAGCTTGCCTCCAGCCGGGGAGTTGCAGGTGCTTCCAAATAACGACACGCAGAACCTTGCGCAGGGAAGCAAGAACCGTAGTTTGATCGACTGGTTTATCCGTAACCCGGTTGCCGCCAATCTGTTGATGGTTGTGCTGCTTGTCGGCGGTGCGCTGTCCGCCGTTAACCTGCAGCGCCAGGTGTTCCCGACCATTTCGCCGGGAACGGTGGTCGTTACCGTACCGTTCCCGGGCGCCACGCCGGCCGAAGTTGAAGAAGGCGTTACACGACGGGTTGAGGAGGCTGTTCTCGGTATCGACGGCGTCAAGCGTGTGACCTCAACGGCGTCTGAGAATGTTGGCAGGGTGGTTGTTGAAACCAGCGACTTCGCCGATTTGCAGATTGTCAAAGACGACATTGAATCGGCGGTTGACCGCCTCAGCGATTTCCCACCGGAGAACGCTGAAAAACCGGTTGTTATTGCGCCCAAACCTACAGGCGGTGTCGTAACACTGGCAGTCATCGGCGATGTGGGGGCGATGGCACTGAGGCGCGCTGCCGAGGATATCGAGCGCGATCTTCTGACGCAGCGAGGCGTATCTCTTGTCTCTCTCGAGGGAGACCGCGACCTGGAGATCTCGATCGAGGTCAGCGAGGCGACCCGTCGGCGCTCCGACCTTACGTTCGAGGAAGTGGCACGCGCTGTAAGGCAGTCATCCCTGGATCTTGCCGGAGGCTCAATCGCCACCAATTCCGGCGAAATCCTTCTGCGCACCAATCAGAAGCGGCAAACCGGAGAGGCATTCGATTCAGTCGTTATTCGGACCCAGCCTGACGGTTCGGTAATCACCCTCGCCGATATTGCTGATATCAATGACGGTTTCGTGCGCAAGCAGCTGAGAAATGTCTATAACGGCCGACCGGCCGTATTTGTAAAAGTGTCGCGCGCTGAAGCTGAAGACGTGCTGCAAGTTAAGGAAGCCGTTGACGGATTCCTGGAAGGCTATTCCCCGCCACCGGGAGTTGAACTGATCGAGCTAAGAGACGAGACGAAGCTATTGCGCGAGCGCGTCAATCTGTTGCTCAGGAACGGCGCGTTCGGTTTTGCGCTGGTTTTTCTGTTCCTTGTCTTGATGCTCGATCTCAGACTTGCCGTATGGGTTAGCGCCGGAATAGCCACGGCGTTCATGGGTGGGATCATGCTCTTCGGCGCACTTGGCGTAACGATTACGATGATTTCCCTGTTTGGCTTGATAATTGTGCTCGGCCTCGTCGTGGACGATGCGATCGTCATAGGCGAAAACATCGATGCTGAACAGCGCAGCGACGGTGCAGGCGAGTCCGCAGCCAGCCGCGGTGCCCATCGGATGCTGGCACCGGTTGTGGTTGGCGTACTTACCACGGTGGCGGCATTTGCGCCCTTGCTGGTTACGGGCGGCACCTTCGGAGATATCACTCGCGCCATTCCCCTGGTCGTAATCAGTGTGTTACTCGTGTCATTGCTTGAGGCGTTCTGTATCTTGCCAGCGCACCTGAGTCACGGCGGTTCCTGGTCACGCGGACCCATCAAGCGCCTGCAGGAAAAGATCGGCAACGGCATTGAATGGGTTCGAGACCGGCTGGTCAGGCCCGGTGTTACGTTCGCCGCAAAATGGCGGTATGCGACGCTTGGCGTTGCTGCAGCTTTCTTTATTTTATGCATCGGTCTGCTGCAGAGCGGGCAGGTGCGCTTCATCTTTTTCCCGGCCGTCGAGGGCAACAGCCTGTCAGCATCATTAACTATGCCGGACGGCACGCCGTTTGAACGCACCGATGCTGCTGTTCAGAGATTGACTAATGCTGCTTACGATGTGGCCGAGGAGATTGAACGGGAAAGCGGCGAAACCCTGTACGTTTCCGTTACATCCACGAGTGGCGGAAACGCGTCCAGAAACAACGGCCCTGGCGGGCAGTCCAGTTTTTCCGGCGAAGAGAATATTGGCCAGGTTCGCATCGAACTCACGCCGTTCGGACAGCGAGCTATGCCAGCCGCCGAAATAGAACGGCGTTGGCGCGGCCGCGTCGGCAGCATAGAGGGTGCTGAGCGTGTCAGTTTTTCTTCGAGCTTTGTGCGTTTCGGGTCTGATGTTGAATTCGAGCTTGCGCATCAGGATGAGGCGCTGCTGGTTGCGTCGGTTGAGGACCTGAAGCGAAGTCTGGCGCAGGTCGAGGGCATCAATCAGATCGAGGACAGCTTTGACCTGGGTAAACGACAGCTTGTCTTCGAACTGACGCCGGCCGGTCGTGCGGCCGGTCTCAGGGAGGCCGACATCGCCACCCAGGTCCGCCGGGGGTTTTTTGGCGAAGAAGTACAGCGCATACAGCGGGGGCGCGAAGAGATTCGTGTCTATGTTCGTTACCCGGAATCAACGCGCACCAGTCTGGATGCGCTGGATAATTTCAGAGTGCAGCTGCCGGGTGGCGGCAGCGCACCATTGCTAACGGTGGCGAGCGTCGAAGAGAGCCGCGCCTATTCATCCATTGAACGCATCGATGGGCGCCGTGTCGTGACGGTGAGTGCAGACGTCGATGAAGCGATCTCCACGCCAAATATTGTGAACCAGGCAATACTTGCATCAGTGATGCCGGAGCTGCAGCAAAAGTACCCGGGTCTTCGCTGGGTGCGCGCGGGAACAACGCGTGAGCAGAATGAGGATCTCGCGTCGTTAGGGAGTGCTTTCATCGTTGTTCTGCTGATCATCTTTGCCTTGATCGCAACCCAGCTACGCTCGTACGTTCAGCCCCTGGCAATACTCGTCGCGATTCCGCTCGGCGTTGCCGGTGCCGTATTGGGCCATTTTGTTCTTGGGTTCGCGTTGTCGTTCATTTCGATATTCGGAATTGTTGCGTTAGCGGGTGTTGCGGTTAACGCCTCGGTTGTTCTGGTCGATCTCTATAATCAGTATCGAGCTGAAGGCAAATCGCCCATCGAGGCCGCGGCCGACTCTGCGGCTCGCCGCTTCAGGCCGGTGTTGCTTACGACACTGACGACCGCCCTCGGCCTGGCGCCGCTTCTGTTTGAGAAAAGTCCACAGGCCCAGTTCCTGATTCCTATGGCGGTCAGTCTCGGATTCGGCATCGTCGTATCGGGATTCATGGTACTTTTCGTCACGCCATCGGTTGCTGTCATGATCGATGACTGGCGCGCAAGCGCATCGTCTCGGGATTCTGTAGCCGCCGAAAAGCCACTCATGAGCACGAATAGCGCAACATCGAAGCAAGCCCCAATCGGGGTAATCGCGGTATTCGCAATCTGCCTGGTGCCGTCTATCTCCGACGCGGCGAAACTCGATCTGCTTCTCGACAATGCGCCCGACAGCGGGACTCTCGTTTTCCAGATATATGATGCCGCTGATGCATTTGGCGATTTGCGCGATCCGGCCCAGGAGTTTTCACTACCCGCGGTCGGTGATGGCACATACGCCCTCGAGAACGTCATCGATGGTCAGATTGCCGTGCTTGTCTACCATGACGAGAATGAGAACGGACTCATCGATAAGAATTTCATCGGCATTCCGCGTGAGCCGCTGGCTATATCCAATGCCTACAAGCCAAAAGGGCCGCCCAGCTTTGCCCGGGCGAGCTTCAATATGCCGTCGGGCGATCCTCTTCAGATTGGCATGGAGATGTACAAAGTGCTCGGTGACCGTGGCCGCGTCGGGCTTGGCCTCGGCGCGATTGGCCGCAGCAACCCGTACCGCGATTCGTCGAGAAACGTCTCCCAGGTAATCCCGGCGGTGACTTACGTTGGAGAACGCCTGCAGTGGTTTGGGCCTGCGTTGCGATACGGAATTTACGGAAGCGGCAAACTCCGACTCGCGGCGGCGGCGGAGTACCGCATCGGCGTCTATGAAGAAGATGACAGCGACTTCCTGTCCGGACTTGGCGATCAAGAAAACACGCTGCTCGGGGGCATTGGTCTGCAGTACGAGATCGCCGAAGGATTCGAGCTCGAACTGCTGTACCAGCACGATGTGCTGGACCGTATTGGTGGTGGCATGGCTAATGTGCGCCTGTCGCGTGGCATACCGTGGGGCACAGCCTTATTTGTGCCGCAGATTGCTTTTAACTGGCTGGGTAGTGACATGAGTAATCATGACTTCGGCGTACCCGAAAGCGCCGCGACGCCTGACAGACCAGCCTACGGGCTGGGTAGCACAACGAGCGTGGAGGCGGGCCTCGGCGTTTTCATCGAGCTTACCGAGAGTTGGCGGATTATCGTTAACATGGCGGGTGAGCGACTGGAGGACAGCGTTGTAGATAGCCCCATTGTCGACGATGATGTCGTCATCAAGGGCCTTGCAATAGTTACCTACGTATTCTGATGACTCGAAGAAGCATTCGTTGAGCAAGCGGCTCGTATTTGGGGCGAGCGGCTATATCGGCAGCTACCTTGCGCCATACCTTGCTTCGCAGGGAATCGAGGTGCGCGCAACGTCGCGAAATGTCGATGTCATCGCCAGTCGTGAGTGGTCGAATGTAGAGCTCGCCGAGGCGGACGCGCTGCAAGCGGGATCCCTTGATAGCGTCCTCGAAGGCGTCGACATCGCCTACTACCTTGTTCACTCGATGGCCGCCGGAAAAAATTTCCCTGATCTGGATGCGAAGGCCGCACGCAATTTTGCAGCCGCCGCGGAACGACAAGGCGTCAAACGCATTGTGTACCTTGGCGGGCTGGTGCCGGATAAGCCGAAATCGACGCATCTTCGGTCGCGGCAGGAGACCGGCGATATTCTGCGAGCAGGCAGTGTTCCGGTCACTGAGATTCGTGCCGGTATGATTATTGGACCCGGCTCAGCAGCCTGGGAGGTGATACGCGATCTCGTCAATCACCTGCCGGTCATGGTAACGCCGCGCTGGGTATTTTCACGATCGACGCCCATAGCGCTGAGCAACCTGCTCTGCTACCTGGCCGATGCGCCGTTACTCGATGAAACTGCAGGCGAGATCTACGATGTTGGCGGCGCTGATGACCTGACCTATAAAGAAATCATGCAGCAGTATGCGGAATTGGTTGGCAAGAAACCCTACATCATCCCCGTTCGTGTTCTGAC
>JARRLL010000061.1:0-9304 GCA_037387125.1 Gammaproteobacteria bacterium
ATTGTAAGCTACACCGCGTGCCCCAACCAGTAACCTGCAAAAAAATTCTGGGATCACCCGGTCCCAACATCGACTGGATCATCCGGTTAACGATCATTTCCGCGACCCCAGCTGCGACAAACGCGTGCTAGGGATTGAGTTTATGTAACGATGCCCCGGGCCGCCCGGCATCCGTTTGCCCACACAGGTAAGCGCGACGCAAATGCCGCAGATCACGCAGGCGGAATGGAGTCGTTGTACCCGTTTTTCCGCCGCGATAGCGCGCGGCTTCGGTTTCTGTCCACGTGGCGGCCATACCTGTTTCGCTCGCCACATCGCGCAGAACGCTGAGCGACAAAGGTGGTCGCCTGCCCGGCAGTCTGTCGGCCCAGCGCCAGAATGATCTGATGAAACGATCTACATTGCCGGAACGGAGGGCGCGTTGGGTGTCACGGAAATAGCGGGATTCGGAATGCCGGTAGCGCTCGCGCGCTTCGCGAAACCCCCTGATCAATCCGGGCATAAAACGGCGCCACAGCCTGTGCAACGCAAATAATGTGCCAGCCACTAAAGTCAACCAGTGTATGTTGTTCGCCAGCCAGTCCAGCGCCGCTCGCACCAGTGCTTCGATCTCGAACACCGACTCCGTGTCCGAGGAATCGGTATCCCCGATCACCGCATCCGGATTTGGCGCCACCTCTATGGTTACCGCTTCCAGCGTCTCGGTCATCATTCGCCGCCGTTGCGGATTGAACCAGCTGACCTCGACGGCCGGAATCGTAAATTCTCCTTCCGATTGCAGGACGTAAGTCACCCGGTCGACTCTCGTTGCCGAGTATTGGCCGCGTTGGGCACGGTCGTCGAGATCGGGGGTGGCGGGATAAACACCGAGGCCTTCGATGTCGCCGAACTCAACAGACGGCATCACCAGCGCAAAAACATCCTCCGCACGTTGTGTGATCGTCCGTGTGATCGCGTCTCCGACCTTCAATTCTCCCAGATCTCGATCCCAGTTGTCGCTGACAGTGAGCAGGGGCGTGGTGACAAACGCGGACACATCGGCGGCACCAGGCGGCGCCACCACGTTGATGGTCACAGCTGGGGTCTTCACTACTCTGGCCTCTCCCTTCTCCTGGCCTTCAACTGCGACCGCCAGTGGCAATTCGATTGGGGGAATCGTGAGCGCACCAACACGTTGCGGAAACAGCACGTAGCGTTGCCGATGTCCAATCCAGGTAGCATCCTCCGAGCGGTCGGTATAGCTGACACCCAAGGCCTCAGGGAGCAATGCCACAACACCCGCGAGCTTTAGCTCAGGATACCTTGGCGCCGTCGTGAACCGTGCATCCGTGCGTACATCGACCATCAGGCGCACACGCTGCCCGAGGTAAACGTCGCCTTCGGGCTGCGCGTAAGCCTCTACCCGTACTTCTGCATTAGCAGACAGGCTGATCACTCCCAGCAGCAGCAACAGTAAACGCTTCATCCGCCGCCCTCACGATCCTGCAGCTGGTAGGAAAACTTGATCTTTAAAAATTCGGCCGGTGTGGTCTGCACCCGCCGCATCCAGATCGATTCGATCTGCTGGTCGGTCAGGCCCTGGGTTCTGGCTTCCGCCTCTGTCATGGTCTGCTCAGCGTTTTTTGCTCTGTCACTAATAACGAAATCATCGGCGCCAAGTTGGCCGCCGGTGCCGCCAAAGTCCTCATATTCTTTTTGTGACAGATCATACAGTCCCTGCACCCAGTTGCGGTTGAATTGCGCCTCCGCGAATTCGGACTCCATCGCCAGCGCCTCGTCATATGCGGCAAGTGCTTCCTCAAGTCGATCCAGGTGCGCATAAGCGTTGCCCAGATACAGGCGCCCGTATGCCGTCTCGACTTGGGCAAACCAGCTGGCGGCACTGGCAAAGTCCTCGCTTGCATAATAGGCAAGACCTTTCCACAAGCGGTCCTCGAATCGCTGCGCGGCAAGGGTGTATTCACCGCGCTCATATAATATCCTGGCCTGTTGATCCGGCGTCAGCCACCAGTCGATGAACGCGGCATGGGCATTCGTGACCAACGCCAAGGTCAATGCGAGGCCGAGCCATGTTTGCGGTTTCTTGTTCATTGCCATTGCACTGTCCAACCGCGCCGAAACCATAACAAGGTCATGAGCGCGAGCGGCCACACCAGGAAATAGCCGGCGTCGCGCCATCGCAGCTTTTCATCGCTCTCGATCGCGTTCACCAGATGACGCTGCACGCGTCGATTCAAGCTGTTGACGTCGCTGTCGTCGACGCTGGCATCGAGGTAATGCCCTCGACCGGCATCCACAGCCGCTTTTAAGCCCGCGCGATCGACCGGCGGCGCCAGCTCTTTGGCGCCACTGTCACCGATTGGGCCACCAAGATCGGTGCCGAAGCCAAGCACAAGCAACTGGTCGGTGCTGTCGGCAAACGCAGTTTCGAAGTTGTCGGCGTATGTCTGGTCGATGCCGTCGCTCATGAACAGGATCGTTCCCGGCGCGCTCTCCCCCGCCAGCATCGACATGGCGAGTTCGAGCGCACGGTCTGGCCGATCGCCGGAACGCGGCATGATCCCGGGAGAGAGTGATTCGAGATAAAGCTTTACCAGATCAGAATCATCGGTCAATGGCAGCACGGCGTGGGCGCTGTTGGCATAGGCAACAACGGCGGTACGTGCGCCCTGCCGCTCGAATGACCAGCGGCGCCCGATCCTCCGTGAATGGCGTAAGCTCACGCTCCCAGGTTGGCCCCGCGAGCGCGAGCGATGCGATGATGATCAGCGCGGTCTGCAACTGGTAGGGACGCAGTCGCCGCGATTTACCGCCACCCACGACAAGATGCTCGAGCAGTTCCGGCGCAATGATGCCTCTCCACTGATCAGCCGCACTCACCGCGCGCCTTAAGACCAAGTGTAACCAGATCGCTGCAGGTATCAGCAAAAGCCACCAGGGCCTGAGGAAATGAAACGCGTCGAGCGAAGCATCAGGCATGCGCGTTTCCCGTCTGAGACCGCGCCTGAGCGCGCCGCAACAGCATTACCAAAGCCAGTAATGACATGAGCGCAACTGCAGCCGCCAAAGGCAGATGAAACAGGCTGCGCTTGGGCTGGTAAGACACGGTTTCGATCAGCGCCGGCTCGATCCGGTCGAGCGCATCATAGACGCCCTGCAATTCTTCTCTATCGAGTGCCAGGAAGAAGCGGCCAGCCGTGATCGTCGAAATCTCCTCAAGCGCCTTAACGTCGAGAGCGTCTTCGCCAACAGTCTCAGGATCGCCCATGGCGATGGTGTGCACGGTGATGCCATTGTCCGCCGCGATCTGCGCCGCACGGCTCACCGGCATCTTGCTGCCGGTGTCGTTGCCGTCGGTAAGCAGGATCACCACCTTGTTCGCGGACTCGCTTGCCTCAAACAGCCGGATCGCGAGTCCAAGCGCGTCGCCAATCATTGTGCGCGGGCCGGCCATTCGTGGTTGCAGCTCCGCAAGCAATGCGCGAACGACTTCGTGGTCTTCGGTAAACGGGGCCTGTGGATAGGCGGTATTGCCGAACACGGCGAGGCCGAGCCTGTCACCGCTGCGTCGCTCGATGAATTCCCGCAGCACATCCTGGACCGCATCCAGTCGGGTCACCTGTTTACCGTCCGCGCCGGCAAAATCCTTCGCTTCCATCGAGCCCGACAGATCCACCACCAGCAGCATGTCCCGCGCCGATACTTCTTTTACGATCGGTTCGCCTACCCATACGGGTCGCGCCAGTGCCGTCACCACCAGCAGCCAGATTAGAATGACGGACACTTTTTGCAGGCCGCGCTTGAGCAGCACCACGGCACCACTTTCGGGAATTTTGCCGGAAAGCGTTACCAGACGCTGAAAAAATGGCGCCCTGATCGCTTCGCCACGATCGCGGAACTCCGGCGACAGTAGAAATATGAGCAGCGGCAGCGGCAAGGCAAGAAAGGCAAGCGGCAGATCGAACTCAAGCACGGTGCAGCCTCACCCAATCGCGGCTTGCGGCAAGCAACGGTTCGATCTCATCTGGCGCAAACTCCTGTTTGCTGTAAGCAAGGCGGTCGAGCGTCTCCGCGGCCCCGTGCTCGAACACCTCACGACCCGCAGTCTGGTTTAACCAGCGGATCCAGTCGTCGCCGCGCAGGCTTGCGAGGGAGGAACGATCGTAGGCGGCTAGCGCCGCATGGCGTAACAGGAAAGGCAGCTGCCGGACCCTCGCGGGATCGCTCCGCATCATTTCGAGGCTCGTCAGCGCTTCGCGTCGGTAACTGTTTCGCAGCCAGCGCCGACGGGCACGCCAGGCTAAACCGGCCAGCAGCACCAGGAGTAAGATGCCGACGACCAACCACCCTGTCGTCTGCGGCCAAAACGGGATCGCCTCCGGGTAGGCAAGCTCTTTCAGGCCCCACATCTGTTCGCCGCCGAAGTCATCGCCGAACCGGTCGCGCGCACTCTCCATATCTCAGGCCACCCTGCCTTGGGGCGACTGTCCAAGCAGGTCTCGCACCTGCTCGATCACGGGTTGTGTCGTAGAAATCGGTAATACCGGCACCTGGCGCTTCTGTAGCAGACTGCGAGCGGTATCCAGGCGACTCTGGAAGTCTTCCTTGAAGTGCTGTCGAAGTTCGACGTCACCAGCGTCCACCTGTAACTGCAGATCACCGTCACTGATGACGAACTTGCCCGTTTCCGGCAGCTCAGCTTCGAGGGGATCATAGATAAACAGCACCAACACGTCGTTGTGCTCGGCCAGCCGGGTGATCAGCCGCGCCGCTTCATCATCGGCGCCGTCGAGATCGCTGATCAGACAGACCAGATAGTCATGCGTGACCTCCGCATTGGCGACGCTTAGCACATTATTCAGTTGGCCAGGGTTAGGCTCGATACCTGCGTCGACGCCCAGCGCCCGGTTCTGTTTTAGCACGATGTTGAGCAGCTCAAGCACCCGTGTCTCACTGCGATGCGGGCGCACGGTTTCTATATCCGTGTCATTGAATACCAGCGCGCCCGGACGGTCTCCTACACCCAGTACACGCCAGGCCGATACTGCAGCGGCTTCTGCAGCGGTCGCAGATTTGGTGCTGAGCTGGCTGCCGAAAAACATATTGAGTCGCTGATCAACCAGCATCAACGCAGGGCGATCGCGCTCTTCCGTATAGACGCGCGTATGCGGCTTGCCGACACGCGCGGTGACCTTCCAGTCGATGTTTCGTGTGTCGTCGCCGGGAAGATAGGCGCGAATTTCTTCGAAATTCAGGCCCCTGCCCCGCAGGCGGGAAGCGTGTCTTCCCGACAGCAGGCTATGGACTGGCTGGCGCGGCAGGTAAGAGAAGCCCTGCGCCTTGTAGCGTAGTTTCAGGAGATCGGTGAGAGTGACGTAGGCCCTTGCGCCCATTGCCTCACGGCACCGCGACCTGTTTGATGACTTCGGAAACGACGTCGTCGTTGGACAGGCCCTCTGCACGGGCCTCGTAACTCAGCTGCAGGCGGTGGCGCAGGCAGTTGTGTACGATCGCGCGAACGTCGTCGGGGGTCACATAATCACGATCGTCGAGCCAGGCGTTAACGCGCGAACACTTGTCAAGTGCGAGTCCGCCCCGGGGGCTGGCGCCGATGCGTATCCAGCTCCTCAGCTCATCCGAATAGCGTTCCGGGTAGCGCGTGGCAAACACCAGATCGACGAGATATTTCTCGATCGCCCCGCTGGTGTGCACGTTATCGATCTCGGCCCGCGCGGCGAAGATGATGTCCTGCGAGATCGGCGCTTCGGATTCCGGCTTGGCACCGGACCCGGTTTCACCGCGCACGAGGCGGATGATGTGGGCTTCCGATTCCTCATCCGGATACCCGATCATGACGTGCATCATGAAGCGGTCCATCTGTGCTTCAGGCAGCGGGTAGGTGCCCTCCTGTTCGATCGGATTCTGCGTCGCCATGACCATGAACAGCGGCGGCATCTTGTGCGTCGTGCCGGCCACGGTGACCTGCCGTTCCTCCATGGCTTCGAGCAGTGCAGCCTGCACCTTAGCCGGTGCCCGGTTGATCTCGTCGGCCAGCACGATATTGGCGAAGATAGGCCCCTGGGCAAAACGAAACTCGCCGTGTCCATCGACCTGGTGATAGACCTCGGTACCGGTGACGTCCGACGGCAGCAGATCCGGCGTGAACTGGATCCGTGATAGATCCGCACGCAGGTGTTTTGCAAGGCTCTTGACCGCGCGGGTCTTGGCGAGTCCGGGCAGGCCCTCGACCAGCAGGTTGCCGTTGGCGAGCAGGCCGATCAGGAGCCGCGTCACCATCTCCTCTTGGCCGATGATATCTCGGCCTATTCGGGTGCGGAGATCGAGAATGGCGTCTCTGGCGCGCATTATATTGTGTTTTTCAGACAATGAAGCCCGACGCACAGCCGCACGCCGGACTTCATCATTTAGGCATTACTTCGGTTGTCCTTCAGACAATTCTTCCAGCACACGGTCGAGAGAGAAGCTGCCCGGTTTTTGCCGCGGCGGGAATTCCTGGAACGTTTGCAGGAAATTGCGAACGATCGCCTGCGCGGGGACCAGAACATACAGGCGTTCGAACTTCCACTGCATGAAACCCATCGCCTCGTGCTGCGCACGCTCAAAAGGATCTCGCCTCAGGTTCGTTACCTGTGGCGTACGAAGTACCACATAGGGTTCGTACCAGACCTGACCGCCGTGTGCGCGCTGTTCCGTAAACTGGACTTTCCAGTCGTTGTACCTGAGCGCGGAAACCGATCCGTCATCTGTAAAATAGAAGAACTCCTTGCGTGGACCTTTTTCCTCTTCGCCGAGGAAATGCGGCAGAAAATTGTAGCCGTCAAGGTGCACTTTTATATCACGCCCATTGACGGGTCTGCCTTCAAGCAACTCTTCCTTGACGTCAGGTCTGCCGACGGCGGCCATTAACGTCGGCACCCAGTCCTCGTGAGAGATGATTTCGTTGGAAATCTGACCCGGCTTGATCTTGGCCGGCCAGCGCACGGCGGTAGGGACGCGGAATCCGCCTTCCCAGGTCGTATTTTTCTCACCATAGAACATTGTCGAGCCGCCGTCGGGCCAAGTGAAAAACTCGGCGCCGTTATCTGTCGAGTACATCACGATCGTATTGTCGGCAATCCCGAGATCATCGAGTTTGTCGAGTAACATGCCTACGTGTTTGTCATGCTCGGCCATGCCATCAGCGTAAATACCTTGACCAGTTACACCCTTGGACTCTTCTTTGAGATGAGTAAAGACGTGCATACGCGTGGTGTTGAACCAAATAAAGAATGGCTTGTCGGCCGCGGTAGCCCTGTCCATGAAATTCAGCGTTCGATCCATGACTTCGTCGTCGATCGTTTCCATGCGCTTTCGCGTCAGCGGACCGGTATCCTCAATCTGGCCATCAGCCGTCGACGAGATGACGCCGCGCGGGCCAAAAGTCTCCGCAAAGGTTCGGCCGTCCTCAAGCACCATGTCACCAGGATAGTCCTCGTTCTCGGGCTCTTCCTCGGCGTTAAGGTGGTACAGGTTACCGAAGAATTCGTCGAAGCCATGATTGGTCGGAAGGTGCTCGTCAAGATCACCCAGATGGTTCTTGCCGAATTGCGCAGTCATGTAGCCTTCGTCCTTTAGCAGGCCACTCAGCGTCGGGTCTTTTTCGCTAAGACCTTCCTTAGCACCCGGCAGGCCTACTTTCAGCAAACCGGTACGGAACGGGCTCTGGCCGGTGATGAACGCGGCGCGACCGGCGGTGCAACTGTTTTGGCCGTAAGAGTCCGTAAACAGGATGCCGTCATTCGCGATGCGGTCAATGTTTGGCGTTTTGTAGCCCATCATGCCCATGTTGTAGGCGCTGACGTTGAACTGGCCGATGTCGTCACCCCAGATGATCAGAATATTGGGCTTCTCCTGAGCGACAGCGGGTCCCGCGAAAAACGCGAGGACTGTTAGTAAAAAATATGTGGATAATTTATTTGACATTGTTGTCTCTTTTTTGATTTCAGATCCGGGGTCCGGATGGCCTTTGTTCACAATCCCATGAAGAATAGAGTCAATCCCTGATTGCTGTTTTGGAGGTAATTATTGTAGTCACCTTACCCCCCTAAAGTAAATGTTTCAGAAAAATTGAAGCCGCAGACTGGCCTCGGCACAGCAGCAATCTCGCCGTTTTGTGCCGGTCGGCATTAAATTACACATTACCGCCGTCAATCCTGTCGTGTCTAGTTATCTTTTTTTCTGTCTCAGGCTTTAGCCCTGGTAATAATCTAATTTTGTCCAGGTTAACTGGACGACCCGACTTGAGCGTGACACCGGTTGTAACGCTCTGACGTGTATTTTTTAACTTCGTGTTCAGTTTTGAAATCACCATGATCAAAATATCGAGAATGATACTGCTCATTCATCGGTAACTGCGCCGCCAGACTCGCTTCGGTCAGTTGCAGGTGATCCGGTTTACCCAAGCAACCGTTGCTCTCCAGTTTCGGCAGCGCTTCGCTTTTCGGAAGGGTAATACTTTCGAGTGGATCATCCTTATGTGGCGTCTGCAACGTCAGCACCCCGGCAAAATCCGGCGCTGCGGCATCACGCGCGGTTAGATTCGGTAATCCTAATCTTTTTTCCGGCGTGGCCAGAATCGAGGTGTGATCCAAAGATGTTGCGGAACGTGAAGTAGAAGTTCGATACACCGTTCCCTCCTCAATAAGCGGAGACACCAAAACAGTGGGCACGCGCACACCAAACCGTTGAAAGTCAAAGCCGTCATTATCGAGACAATCCTTCGGCTGTTTCGCATTGTGTGGCGGCGCAACGTGATCATAGGTCCCGCCATGTTCATCATAGGTGACTACCAGCAATGTTTTCTCCCGTAATGGTGATGCCTTCAGTGTCCGGTAGATTTCGTGCAGATACTGTTCGCCTTTAGAAACATCGTAATTAGGGTGCTGGCTATTGCCGTTCGCGCCCCGCTCCGGCGCGAGAAACGTACAGTTCGGAAGATTGCCGGTGTCAGCGCCTTCTGAAAATCCAAGAAATTTCCAAAACTGCCGCGCCGGGGATTAGCCGGCAGCGCCTGCAGGGAATGTCGTGTCAGCACGGGTGGCCCCTCACAACCCTAAATCCCCCACTCTAATTTAGCCTCCTCCAACAGGTTATAGATCGTCTTGGCGGTGTAGATCTTGTCGTGGTCGTTCAATCTACCTTGGCAGGTGGCCATGTGTACGAAGGCGCGGTTCGGCAGCGTTTCGGTCGGCACGGAACAAAACCACCGGTCGCACACCGCGTATCCTTTTGCCAGGCATGACAA
>JARRLL010000062.1:0-6842 GCA_037387125.1 Gammaproteobacteria bacterium
TTTTGCCGCCGAACATGCGGACAGCCTGCACGAACTTGATGTCAATCCTTTGCTCGTTACGCCGGAAGCGGCAATTGCAGCCGATGCCCTGATTCGCAAACTCGGGCCCGCGAACTGACGGAGACGACTACGCGTCGCGAGCGGCCACGATGGCTTTCAGTCGCCACGCGGCGAACGCGCCGAACACCCCCGCAATCGCGATGCCGGAAAAGTAGATGCTGTAGCCGAGCTTGCCCGGGTATGTCTCCAGAAGTACGCCGTTGATCAATGGCAGGTAGATATCCGGCGAATAACCCAGCAGGGAAATTGCGCCGATCGCGAGCCCCTTGATCCTGTTCGGAACTTTGCAGCTCTCCAGCGTTGCCCAGTAGATACCGCGTACTGCGTACGTCAAAATCCCGATGATAAGGACCATTGCGAGCAATACGATGGTACCTGCGGTGGCGGGCAGTACCACCAGCCCAGCCAGCGCGATGGCGCCGAGTAACAGCAGGATGCCAAGCACCCGCTCGCGGTCGAGAAAGTCGCCGGCAAAGCCGGCGGCTGCCGCGCCGATCGGCCGCATCCACAATTTGGCGACCGTAATCGAGCCAACGGCAACAGCTGTCAATTCATAATGAATTTGCATGTAGGCCGAAAAAGAGTAGGTAGCCCAGAACAGCTGGTAGCCAGTAAGAATACAGACAGCCGCAAGCCATATTTCCGGGCGCGTGACGATGATTTTCAGGTCAGCCAGGAAACTCGAAGTCGCCGGGCTGTCTGCCTCACCAGCATCGTGATTACGGCGATTATCCTCGACGATGAACAGGACAATCGGTGACATCACGAGCATGAAGCCGGCGTAGAACCAGATGACTTTGCGCAGCGCGACGGCGGGATCCTGCCCGAGGCTATCCAGCCAGTACGCGAACATGCCGACAGCGATGGTTGCGAGCAGTGCTTCCACCAGCCCGCGCCCGCCATCTAGAATGCCGAAGAACCGGCCTTGCTCACTGGGCTTGGCGAGCACGGCTGTCGCCTTGATCAGCGCGGACCAGAACGTGAGTCCTGTCGCGATACCCCAGCCCGCGAAAATGATCCGCACGGTCTCGAAGTTTGGCATCGTCGAAAACCAGATGCCCAGCGCGCCTGCAAACGCCAATGAGAACGACATCAATAAGCGCGGCGCGACACGATCTGCCAGCCAGCCGCTGGGGATATAGGTAACCACGAACAACACGCCAAGCATTGCGTAGCATTGGCCGAGTTGTGTCGCGGTCATGCCGAACGAATCGAGAATCGTAATTTCGAAATTCTGCCGCAGGTAGACCAGCGGGTAGATCGCACCACCGACGACAACCCGCACCGCGAGTTGCACGTAGCGCTGCAGCGTCGTCGTTTCCTCGCGTTCGTCCGTCATCGGCATTTTGGTCCTGGCGCTATGGGGTGGCCGGATCGTAACACTCATCGATAGCCGCGGCATCGGACCAGTTGCTCTCCCAGATCTTGCGGGACGCATCGCCAACCGGTATCGCGGCGCGCTCAAAACCAGGTTGCGCTGCGACCAAAGGTGCGACGCGCACATCGAATCGTGGCACGGCAAAGTACGGAAAGCTGTAGCGCGCCTGTCCCGTCGAGTTAACGACCTTGTGCGGTGTCGAAACGAAATGACCGCCGGACCATACCTCGAGCATGTCACCAATATTGACGATCAGCGCGTCAACTGGGGCATCCGCCGACAGCCACTGCTTATGACCTTGACGCCGGACATAGAGTCCACCGACCGGATCCGGGGCGAGGATCGTCAGCGCATCCGTATCTTTGTGCGGATGAATGCCGAAATAATCTGCGGCGGCGTCCCGGGGTGGATAGTGCAGCAGCGTCATATTTGTCAGCGGCTTGTCGAATGCGCTCCTGAAGACAGCCGGATCAGTACCCAGGGCGCTGGCGAGGGCGCCGAGCAGGACGTTTGCAACGCGATCACATTCTTGCCAGTAATCCAGCACTGCTGCACGCAGGCCAACCGGCCGGTCCGGCCATTTGTTGGGTCCGTACAAGTCGCAATCGTCACAGATGGGATCCGTGGCGTCAGTTTCCGCATGGAGCTTGTAGCCCTCGTATTGATCGGCTGTGCCACGTGCCGCGTTGGGCGTAAAAAATCCGAGCGGAATATAGCCGCGGTAATTATCGCGCGTAATCGAGAGCGCATGTTTTTCTTCGGCGGGAAGGGCAAAGAACTGCCTGACGAATTCCCGCAGCCTTGATATGGTGGCCACCGGTATGCCGTGCCCGCGAATAACCATAAAACCAATCTCACTGCAGGCATGGTCAATTGAGCGCATAACGGGTTCGGCGGCCTGCTGGTCATCGCCCAGGAGGGGCGAGATGTCGATTATCGGGAGATCCGTCATGGTTTTGCAGGTCTCTGTGCGATGATTGTCGACTCGCGACTCTAGCATTCAGTTGACATCATTTAGGCGTTTATTGAAAGTGGGCGACGGCGTAATCGTGCCTGCACTTTCCCTGACAATGACATTATGAAACCTGACTTCCCTAAACTGCTCTTCTTGCTTGCCGCAAGCATAATCCCGGGTGCTGGCAGCCTCGCCTCCGAGCTGCCGAGCATCGAACCGGAGCGTGTCGGCGTATCCGGCGAGCGTCTCAAGGCAGTCAATGAGCTTGCTCGCAAATACGTCGACAACGGTCAGTTCGCGGGCATAGTGACGATGGTTTCGCGGCGCGGCAAAGTTATTCACTTGAATGCCGAAGGCCGTTACGGACTCGACAACAACACGCCTATCGCCGCGGATACGCTGTTCCGCATTTTCTCGATGACCAAGCCCGTGACGGCAGTCGCCGCGCTGATCCTCTACGAGGAAGGCAAGTTTCAGATGATGGACCCTGTGTCCAAGCACCTGCCGGAATTCCGTGGCCAGCTGCTCCAACGGGGTGACGAACTGGTGCCGCCGGCATCGCCGATGACCATGCGGCAGCTGTTTACACACACGGCAGGGCTAACCTACGGCTATACGCTCGACAACACGGTCGATCATCTGTACAGCGAAGCTCGCCTGTATGAGAGCGTCGATCTCGAACAGTTTTCCCGAAAGCTCGCCAAGCTGCCGCTGCGCTTCGAACCGGGTACGCGTTATCACTACAGTGTTGCATCCGATCTCCTCGGGGCCGTCGTGGAGCGGCTCAGCGGTCAGCCACTCGACGAGTTTTTTGCGGAAAGGATCTTCCAGCCACTGGGTATGCAAGACACGTTCTTCGAGGTCCCGCCGGAAAAAATGCACCGTCTGGCCAGCAGCCATACCTGGGACAGTCGGCACAACAAGATTGCACTGACTCCGCCCGAGGTTCGGCGGAATTACGCGAACGTCACTTTTTTTGCGGGTGGCGGCGGTCTCGTTTCGACGATCACCGACTACATGCGCTTCTGTGAAATGGTGAGAAACGGCGGAAGCCTCAATGGCAGGCGCCTGCTCGGCCCAAAGACCGTGCAACTGATGGGATCGGATCAGCTGACGCCGGAACTGCGCGCCGTGGGTGTTGGTCAATACCCTAGCGCCGACTTTTATCCCGGCCAGAGCATGGCACTGGGATTCGGCGTAATCACGAACCCCAACATCACGCCGGCCATCTCGTCACGAGGCGAGCTGTCCTGGGGAGGCATTGCCGGGACGCAGTTCTGGATCGACCCCGAAGAGGAATTAATAGGTATCGCAATGGTGCAGCTGTTCCAGTCACCCTGGCCGCTGCGATTCGACTTCAAGGTAGCCACTTACCAGGCACTGACTGAAGTCTATTCAAGAGATGTCGTAACCCGATAATGAAGTCTCCCGGCAAGCGCATCCTGTTCGTCGTTGCCGTGATCGTGGTTACGGCCGTGACGTTCTGGAGTGGCTCCCGGTACCCGTCACTGGATGAAAAGGCGTCGATGGGTGGATCGGCAATGCTCGAGGACCCGCTGTCCTTCGAAGCATCGATACAGATCCAGCCTAGTGACGGCTATTTTGAGCGCGTCATTTACACGACCATCAACTGGGTTGAAACCAACCTCGAAGGCATGGCGTTCGGACTGACGATCGGGGCCTGCCTGCTCACACTGATCGGCATGGTGCGTGCCCGCGGGCATCACAATGGTTTCGTAAATACGCTGCTCGGCGTCGTCATTGGCGCGCCGCTGGGCGTGTGCGTCAATTGTTCGGCGCCGGTGGCCAAGGGCATGCACGACGGCGGTGCCCGGCTGGAGACCACGCTGGCGACGATGTTCAGCTCACCGACACTCAATATCATCGTGTTGACCATGCTCTTTTCGATCTTTCCGCTGTATCTGACCGTGATCAAGCTGGTGCAAACCCTGTTCTTTATCCTGGTCCTCGTGCCGTTGCTGTCGCGGTGGGTCTTTCCGCGAGAGCGCCTGCAGACCTATGACGATTCGGTCTGTGCGATTGATCCTGCACCGATCACCCCGCATGACGAGAGTCTGTTGACGGCCGTGGGCGAAGCCTCGAAGCAGCTGGCGCGCAACCTGTTGTACATCGTGATACGAACCGTTCCGCTGATGCTGCTCGCGGGACTGCTCGGCGCCGTGGTCGTGCACCTCGTGCCGCTGCCGACCCTCGTTGATCACGAGCCCGGCATACTCTCGGTGGCCGCGGTCGGTATTGTCGGAATCTTCCTGCCGGTCCCCGTGGCTTTCGATCTCGTCGTGGTTGCCGCGCTACTATCGGCGGGCGCACCGATGATCTATTCCATGACCCTGCTTTTTACTCTCGGGATTTTCAGCATCTATCCGTTCTTCATTATCTGGAACACGATTTCTCGCCGCGTGGCCATTGTGCTTGCCGTTGTGCTCGTGACAATTGGCATAGCCGGCGGCATGGTGGCCGAGCAAATTCACCAGGATGAAATCCTGCAGATGCTGGAATACCTGGAGCAAACCTCGTAGATGGCAACACAGACGCACCGCTGGCTCATCCGCCGCCTGTTCCCGGCCTGTCTCTTCCTAGCCGCCGGCCTCTCCGGGTTCGCCGAGACCTCGCGTGCCGAGTCCGCCAGCGACGCAGACGGACACCCGGTCCGCATCACCGCGACGGCGTTTCAAGCAAATGCAGGATCGGACGATGTGCCGTTTACGCGCTATGACGGTAGCCTGTTCGTCCTGCACCAGGAGAACCGCTTCACTCCCCGGGATTTCTACCCGCCTTTTTTCAACGGTGGCGGGATATCGTCCGGTGATATCGATCGCGATGGCTGGCCCGACATCGTGTCTGCGAACGGCTCCCTGGTCGTCATCTTCATGAACCAGCAGGGCGAGCGTTTCGAGGCAATCGAGTTCGACGTAACCGGTCTCGATGACGTTTCGATCTTCAATGTAGCCCTGGTCGATCTCGACAACGATGGCTGGCTGGACCTGTTTGGGACAACGTACCTGTACGGCAATTTTTATCTGCTGAATCAGGAAGGGAAATTCACCTCGGCCGGGCTGCGCCAGCCCCCGAGGGGGCGGGCCGTGTTGAGCTCGACCGCATCCTTTGGTGACGTGGATCGTGACGGCGACCTCGACGCGGTCATCGGCAACTGGTTCGCGGGCGCGAGCAAGAAGCACCCGCCACCGCATTCGCAGAACGAGCTCTGGATCAATGAGGGTGACCGTTTCGAGACGTCGCCACTTGTCGAACTCACCGGTGAGACGCTCACGACACTGTTGTCTGACTGGAGCGGCGATGGCTGGCTCGACCTCATCGTCGGCAACGATTTTGATGAACCCGACTTCTATTATCGGGGCGACGGCAGTGGCGGTTTCGATCTCATCGAGCGGCGAGACGGGATCATTCCCCAGTCGACGCATTCAACGATGAGCGCGGACACCGGCGACTTCGACAACGATCTCGACCTGGACGTATTTATCGACCAGATTACGGCTCGCGCCACGCGAACAACGAGTTCGCGAACGCTGTATTGCCAACATGGCAACTCGTGAAGGATTTCTATACGGCGCCAATCACCGACCGAGCAACGTGCGTAATTGTTCGCGAGTGCCCGACGAGGTAGACCGGCAGCAGTGTGTTGCCATGCAGGTCATGATGACGGCGCAGCGCCTTCGCAAGCCCGAGTTATGCGACGCCATCGCCGAGTCCGAACGCCGCACCTATGCGTTGTGCCGCGGCTTCTTTGAACAGATCTTTCCCCACGATTCGGAAATGCTGGAACAGGCGATCCCGCAACGCATGAATGAAAATATTCTCCTGGCGTGGGACGCGACCACCGGCCGCTTCACGGACGAAACCGAGCGTGCCGGCGTGGCGTTCACCGGCTGGAGCTGGAATGCGCGTTTTGCGGACGTGGATAACGACGAATGGCAGGATATTTTTATTGTCGCCGGATCGTGGTTTCGCGCAACGCCATCCGGCACCACGGCAAACTTCTTCTTTCACAACGAGGCTGGCCGAACATTCAGCGACCAGACAAAAGCGTTTGGCCTGCAGAATTTCATGATCGTCAGCGCCTACACCGTGGTTGATTTTGACCGGGATGGCGACCTGGATTTCGTCACCAATTCGATCAACGGGCCTCTCTGGCTTTTGCGTAACAACTCTCGCACGGGCCATAGCATCGCCTTCGAATTGCGCGACGAGGTCGGTAATCACTACGGCATCGGAACGAAAATCACCATTCATTACGGGCCCGACGGAGGCCGCCACCAGCTACGAGAGCTGAAGGCCAGCGGCGGTTATATTTCCTTCGATGAACCACTCGCACACTTCGGCCTGGGGGAGTACACGCAGGTGGAACGGCTCGAGATTAGCTGGTCCACCGGCGGCAAGACGGTGATCCCCGGCCCCTTCGAGGCTGGG
>JARRLL010000063.1:0-11159 GCA_037387125.1 Gammaproteobacteria bacterium
GGGACAGTTTACTTATCTATAGATTAAGTAAACTGTCCCCCGATTAGTCCCCCGATTAGCTCGGGAAGTTTTCGGCTAGCCATGCATTCACACGGTCGATCACGATTTTCTGCATAGCATCCCGCTCGATACCGGGGCTCCATTCTTCCTGATAGGAACCTCCGTCGAACGAGCCGTAGTACATGTGCTGGGCGCCCGGAATCAGATTCAGCTCGGCACTTTCCGGATACAGGTTGGCATTGTCGATGAACTTCTGTGAGCGTGAGCCGTCGGCACGGGCGCGCTCGAAGAGCAGGATCGGCAGGTCGGCATCGGCCAGACTGTTCGAACCCGGCGGGTAGGAATCAAACACGATTACGGCCGCAAGGTTGTCGCGGTTGTTGTCGGCGTAAACACCGGCCATTGCACCGCCCATTGAATGTCCGGCGATAATCCATTGCTCGATTTCCGGATGAGCAGCACGCACTTCGTCAGCGGCGTCCGGTGAGAATATAGCAAAGTCGAACGGCATCTTCGGGGTGACAACGAGATAGCCTTGTGCAGCAACCTCTTTCCATACCGGGGTGTAGCCGCGCACGTCGCAGTAGGCACCCGGATAGAACACGATACCGGTTTTAGGCGTGGCTGCAGCGGGTGTTAAGGTCAGGTAGTCATCGTATTTGACGATGACTCGCCCATCGCTCTCCATCGCCGCCAGCGCTTCGGCGGCCGGCGCCGCATTGTTCCGGGCGGTGGTGATGCTTAAGTAGGCATACATTCCGACAATGAGTACGGCAATGACGATGCCGAAAATCTTCAGAGCTTTTTTCATTCTGTTCATTTCCCGCTGAACACAAAACGTTGAACTGTAAATTGATGCTATGCGTAACTCGCCCCTGTCTCAGAGCGCGCCACGGACGCATGTGCATGACTATATTAACGGACACCGTCACGCGTCGGTCGCACCGAATGGGGCCACGCAGGTGCCCCTCCGGCGAGGTCCGCATTGAGGAGGCCTTATAATCATTTGCACAATCACCGAAAAGCAATGGGAACCCTGCGTGACTCGCGTTATGCTAGCACCCATCAGAGTCACGCGGGAGCAACATCATGGGTATCGAAATTGGCGGAATTCTCGGTCTGATAATCCTCGCTATCGATATTTGGGCCATCCTGAAAACCATCGAAAGCGGCGCCTCGACCGGGGCCAAGACTGCGTGGATTCTCGTTATTCTCGTGCTGCCCGTGTTTGGGCTGATTCTCTGGCTGCTATTCGGACCCGATCGCCGCTGACCGTCAACGGGTCGAGAGGGCTCGCGTTGATTTCCCCGTTGGGCCCAGCGAGAACAGATCCGATTATATATTTGCAGTCTTTGTAAAAAAGCGTGGCAGATAGCGCTAAGACAGGGTGCGCCAATTGAATTCTTATCCGACCCCAGACATAAACGCTAAACTGCGAGGTCCGGGGTGGATGTTACAGTCGTACACACAAGCTAAAATCTTTATACGGTGAGCGGAGTAGAATCCTGGAGAAACTGACCCCAGTCATTGCGGAGTTCTACCAAGAGCTGGTCGAGGCGCTGTTAAGCCCCGAGACTGTCCTGCAACTCGGGCTGATCGTGGTCATTTTCCTGCCTGCCTGGCTGCTGGCGCGCAAGATCAAACCGCTGCTTAAACAGCAGGCTCGTAAAATCAAGGACTCGCCTGGGGTATTGCGGCTAATCGTTGTATTCCTGCGCCGGCTCAAATGGTTTTTCTACGCCCTATTTTTGACTGTAACGTATCTGCTCACGTCAATAGCCGAGTGGCCAAAAGACAAATACCTGCTCTACAGCGCCATGCTGCTCGCAATTGCATGGTGGGGAATTTCTGTCGTAGGGCATGTCATACGCGGTCGTTTGTTGCGCAAGACATTTACTATCATCGCCTGGAGCTATGTGGCTGCTGCAATTCTTGGTATTTCAACCGAAGTTGGCGAGCTGCTGGATACCGCCGGCTTTTCGATTGGCACATATCGCTTGTCGGCGCTCACCCTGCTGCAGGGTGCGCTCATTTTCGGGCTGTTGATGTGGGCTGCTATCAACGTCGGCGATTTCCTCGACCGGCGTATTCAAAAAATAGACGAGCTGACACCTTCGCTGCGGGTGTTGATCGGCAAAGTAACGCGCATCACTCTATTGATTTTCGCCATACTGGTGGCGATATCCAGTCTTGGTATAGACCTGACCGCGCTTACGGTGTTTTCGGGCGCAGTTGGCGTTGGTATCGGCTTCGGTCTGCAGAAGGTCGTGTCCAATTTTATATCAGGAATCATCATCCTGATGGATCAGTCGATTAAGCCCGGTGACACAATTTCCCTTGGCGAAACCTTCGGCTGGATTCGAGAGCTGCGGGCGCGATTCGTCTCGGTGGTAACCCGTGACGGCCGTGAATTTCTGATCCCGAATGAAGACTTCATTACTACCGAGGTCATCAACTGGTCATTTTCAGACAAGTACGTGCGTCTGGACGTGCCCTTCGGCGTGTCTTATAACTCCGATCCGCATGAGGTTTCGCGGCTGGCTATCGAGGCGGCCGCGAAGGTCGATCGCGTGGTCGCGGTGCTGAACCCGCCGGTTTGCTGGATGACGGGATTCGGTGATTCGTCCCTCGATTTCGTGCTGCGCTTCTGGATTCGTGATCCGCAGCGAGGACTAACCAATGTGCGTGGCAAGGTGCTGCTGGCTTTGTGGGACACATTTAAGGAACACGAGATCAACATTCCCTATCCGCATCGGGAGGTTATCATGCGGTCACCGGTCGAAATAGAAAGTAAAAGTTAGGCGCCGACCTAAGTACTGATGGAGGGTAGGAAATTCAACGGGGGCGGTGCGGCAGAATCGCGCTGGGCCGGATACCTCCGAGTTGGGGTATGCAGATCGTGCTGCTGCTGGGGTTCTGCGGAGCCTGTCAGGCAACTGTTTAAAAAGCCCAGTCACCGGTCCGGTGACTGGGCTTTTTACTTTGTTGGGGGCTCGAAAACAGCAGGCGGTATAACCGAGGCCTGTTCAGCGACTAGTTGACGAGGCTAACGGTGATTTCCCCGTTGGCCCCCAGCGGGGAAACATCCAGTTCGACGCCCATGATATCGGCATAGGCCATGTAGCGCGGAATCGTGTAATTTTTATGCACTTCTTCGTCCGTCAGGCCTTCAAAGATACCGACCTTCTGGCTGGCTTCCAGCACCCTGGCGAACGGCGTCGTGTAGGTGACGCTGGTCGGGCTGTTCCATTGCAGGTCATCGACCAGCTGAAAGAAACAAGTCGTTTGCTCGAAAATGGCCATCAATGCGAAATCTTCCCGCCCGGTCATTTTGATGGCGCTGCCAATCCGCTTCATCATGTATTCGGTGGTTTTGACGTCGTTTTCGACCAGCTTGTCATACATATCTATATCTTTAGCAAACGAGACGGCGGTTAGATGCAGTTTAACCAGCGCATCATTGAACTCGTGTTGGTATGACGAGTTGTGATTCATGGTCTTAACCGCTGTCAGAATATAGTGGCCGAGTTCTGCATCGCTCGATTTGGACAGATCAAGTTTGCCGTCCAGTTCCGTAACCAGAGCGACGATGCCCTGACCCAGCTCCGCCTCTTTGCCTTCGAGGCCGGTCTTATGGTCCAGGCGATCTTCCATGAAAGCTTCCATTTTCTTTGGGTCTTGCATGGCTTCTTTCATCGCCTGGTTGTGGCCGCCGGCCAATGCCGTCGAACTCAGAAGCGCAATAATCATTGCAGCAGCTGCTGAGCGAAGGGATACCGTCTTCATCATGATTCTCCGTTGCCGTCCTGGTTGCTGCAGACGCAGCCAAGCGTGGACTGAACTTCCGTCTAAATTTAAAGAATGGATATACGATCCTTTGTTTTGCTAGATGCCGCAAAGATTTTGTGAGGATCGACTACTGGGCGGCCGCCGCGGCTTTTGCCGCTCAAAAAGCCGCCACATTGTGCCGTTTTCGCGCGTTTTGGTGCCCGATTTTTGCGGAGAAACCGGCCGGTGCGCGCTAGAATCAAAACCTTAATAACACGCATAAAGGGTATCCTGCTCGTCGACCGTCGGTTTAGTCGCCGCGGGCGCCGAGTGAATGTGGCCCGCTTCGCCGGCCGTCAGGCGGCGTTGGCGGAAATGCCCTGCGATCCGGGACAAAACCCCTATGACTGAACAGACGCTATCGAAGCAAGTCACAATACGCGAGCTCTTTTCCTTCTTCGGCATCATTTTGTCACCGGAGTCCGGCTTCTTTTATCTCGCGATTATCTACGGGGTCGGTATCAGCCTGCTTTCACTGGCGATCCCCGTTTCCGTGCAGATGCTGATCAACACAGTTGCCAACACGGGGCTGACTGCGCCCCTCATAGTGCTCGCCATTGTGCTATTCATCCTGTTGCTGCTGTCCGGTCTGCTGCGCGCGTTGCGTGTTTACATCATGGATCTGTTTCAGCGTCGCTTTTATGCGCGCATGGTGTCGGAAATTGCGTTGCGCTCACTTTTTGCACTCAACCCGTTTTTTCAAGACTATCGAATGGGTGCGCTGTTCAATCGCTATTTCGACATCGTAATTGTTCAGAAGGCGATTCCTGATCTCGTGATCGGCGCATTCACGATTGTGCTGCATGCAGCGGTCGGGTTCGTGTTGGTGTCGCTCTACCATCCCTTATTCCTTGCCTACAATCTGGTGCTTATAGCCTTCATCTGGTTGATCTGGCAGATCTGGGGGCCTCGGGCCATCAGGAGTGCCGTGGAGATGTCACATAAAAAGCATGCGACAGCGGCGTGGCTGGAAAGCCTTGGCATGTCTAACGGGTTTTTTAAATCGGAGTGGCACATTGCGGAGGCGCTAAAGCGCACTGACCAGGTAACGGGCGACTATATCGACAAGCACGCGAAGCATTTCCGCAACCACTTTGCGCAGACGATCAGTTTCCTCCTGCTCTTTGCTGCGGCAAGCGCCATGTTGCTAGGCCTCGGAGGCTGGCTGGTTATCGAAGGCGAACTGACGCTGGGTCAGCTAGTCGCCGCAGAACTTGTATTGTCGGTAGCGCTCTTCGGCGTGTCTCAGCTGGGCGTTTACCTGACGTACTTCTACGAACTCGCAGCGGCTATCGATGAGCTGTCACTTTTCTATGACGTAGATCAGGAACCTCCCGGCGGTCACATCGAGCATTTTGGCGATGATTCGAGACTGGAATTCGTCGAGGCCCGCGGCGATGCGCGGGGTATGACCACGACCATCAACGTCTCCATCCCCGCCAAGGCCCGAGTCATGGGTGTTGCCGAAACCCATGGTGTGCAGCGGGAACTCACCAACTTTATCAAGCTCCACGTCCGCCCGGTCGGCGGCTACGTTGCGCTGGGGGGGATCGATATCACCGAGTTCGGCGTGCAGGCTTTGCGTCAGCAGATAATCGTGCTCGATCGGCCCAACGTCATGGAAATGACCATTCGCGAATATTTGCGGCTGAGCGCGAAGGATGCCAGTGCCGAAACCATGCAATTGAAACTCGCATCCGCGATCATTGCCAAGCCGCGTGTGCTGGTGCTTAATCAGCTGTTTGATGTCATGAGCGACGAGAGCCTTCGCAATTCTCTCGATCTGCTGCAGCAGAACACCGACTGCACCGTCATTTACTTCACTGGTCGCCGGCGCATTATTGGTTTCGACACCTATCTTTATCTTGGCAAGTCGGAACAACAACTCTATGACTCGTTCGAGGAGCTGTGCCGGCAGACAGGCAATAAAGTGTGCAATGACGGGGTAGACCCGAGCGACATCGGTCCGGTGCATGAGTCCGGATGAACGAGTGTTGACCATGAATTCTATTGACGAATACAAAGCGCATTTCACAACGCTCGCCGCACAACGAGTGCCGCGAGTAATGGCCGCAGTCGGCTGGATGCTGCTGACCGGTGTTGTCGGCGTGGCTGCGTTTCTGATATTTACGCCGTGGGTGCAGACAACCTATGGAACCGGCACGGTAACCGCGCTGAACCCCAACGACAGGTTGCAGGAAATCAATGCGCTCGTGTCCGGCCGCATCGACGAATGGTACGTGCAGGACGGGAGCCCCGTGTCAATCGGCGATCCCATCGTCAAGATCGTGGATAACGATCCCAACCTGCTGGAACGGCTGCGCGCGGAGCGTGCCCAGGTGGAGGCCAAGCTGGGCTCGGCTGAGAACGCCGTGGAGACGGCGGTGATCGACATGAATCGCATGCGTGATCTGTTCGGACAGGGGCTGGCTTCCCGTCGAGAGTATGAGCAGGCCCGCATCCGCGTCGAGGAACTGCGCGGCAAGGTCGCCGAGGCTGCGGCCGAACTCAGTCGCGTTGACGTCAATTTGTCGCGCCAGTCGGTGCAGATTGTGCGAGCGCCCCGCGATGGCGTGATTTTGCGTGTCAATGCCGGCGATGCGGCAACCTTTGTCAGCGCAGGCGCAGTGGTGGCCACTTTCGTTCCGAGTAATTCTCAGTTGGCGATCGAGTTATACGTCGATGGCCGCGACGTGGCACTGGTCCGGCCCGGCGCCAAAGTGCGGCTCCAGTTTGAGGGTTGGCCGGTCGTCCAGTTCAGCGGCTGGCCGTCGGTGGCCATCGGTACTTTCGGTGGTGAAGTGGTGGCTGTAGACCCGTCTTCCACGGGTAACGGCCGGTTTCGAATCCTGATAGTCGAAGATTACGGCGATCCGAACCCTTGGCCTGATGATCGATTTTTGAGGTTCGGTTCCAATGCTCGCGGCTGGGTGCTGCTTGAGACGGTTTCGGTTGGCTATGAGCTCTGGCGGCAGCTCAATAATTTCCCGCCCGATCTACCTGATGGGGCAGCCATTGGTACTTTCCGGTGACGCATATGCATGCGGACGGGGCGTCATTTTGATGTCAAAGCTGACAGCCATGTTGGCGCTGTTGCTGCTGGCATTGTCTGCGCGGGCGCAGGATGTGCTGACGGCAGAGGCGGTGCTCGAATCCTCGCGCACCCATTTCCCTTCGATCCTTAAGAGCCTGGCGGAACGTCGTGGTGCAGTCGGTAAGGCCCTCGAGGCCGCGGGTGCTTTCGATCTGGTATTCGAAGCTGACGGTTTCAGCCGCTTGTCAGGCTTCTATGACGGCAGCGTGATCGCAGGTAAAGCTACGCAGCGACTGCGGCCGCTGGGGGCCAGCATTTATGGCGGCTATCAGTTATCGGACGGCGATTTCCCGATTTATGAGGATGAAGCTTTCACCAGCCGAGGGGGGCAGTTAAAAGTCGGCGCCCTGTTTTCCCTGTTACGTAACCGCGATATCGATGACGAACGGTTCGGCCTGACCGATGCGGAACTTGCCATTCGGCAGGCCGACCTGGACGTGCTGCTGACCAAGGTCGGTGTGCAGCAACGGGCGTTGATTGCCTACTGGAGCTGGGTGACGGCCGGTCGCCAGCTCGAAGTCTATGAGGATCTGCTGCGCATTGCATTGGGCCGCGAATCCGGGCTCGAGGAGCAGGTGCGCAGCGGAGCACGCGCGGCGATATTCCTGGTGGAAAACCAGCAGTACATCACTCGGCGTCAACGTCTCGCGACCGCTGCCCGGCGTGACTTTGCCATCGCAACCAATGCGCTCTCTTATTATTACCGTGACGAGAACGGTGCGCCGATCGAACCGTCGCGTGAACGGTTGCCACCTGTTGATCCGCTCGTACCGGCGGCAAGCCTTAAGGCATCGATAGAATCGAGCACCTCGTCGGCGCTCGACCGTCGTCCGGAACTTGCAATCCTGCGAACCGCAATCGACCGTGCTCGTAACCGCATCGAGCTGGCCGAAAACTCTCAGCAACCGCTCCTCGATCTCAACCTGGAAGTCGCGACCGGCCTGGGTGACGAAGGGGAGGGTGGCCCGTCACGCGATACGACGGATACCATTGTGGGCTTTGAGTTTTCAGTGCCGTTTCAGCGCCGTGAGGCGAAGGGCAGAATCGCGCAGGAGCAGGCTAAAGTCGAAGCGATTCGGCAGGAACAGCGCCTCAGGGAAGACCAGATCATGGTGGAGGTGAAAAATATACTGCTGGACCTCAACGTTTCACGGCAGTTGCTGACCCTTGCGGCACAGGAGGTCGATCAGTCCGAGCAGGTCAGGAAGGCCGAGCAACGGCGTTTTGAAAGCGGTGCCAGCGATTTTTTCGTGGTGAACGTGCGCGAGGAAACCGAGGCCAACGCGCGCATTCAGCATTATCAGGCCGATCTTAATCAACGGATTGCTCGGGCCAACTACGATGCGGCTACCGTAAACCTGGCACGACTCGGTATCGAGGAAGAGTCGGCAGCGGGGCAATGATGGTTCGCGCTAGCGACAGGAGTTTTGCGTGCGCGGCTGCCGCCTGACCGCTGTCGGCGTTTCTGATGCCGGAGCTTTTTGGAGCTAGCGATGGAAATAGACATCATACTAAATGAATTCGCGACACCTGCTGAGGCAGCGGAGTTGAGTCTGCTGGCCGAAAGTTATGGCTTGCGTGGCGTCTGGTCGAGCAGTTACGGGGATGGCTGGGATCCGTTTGTTTCGCTCGCCCTGGCGGCCGACCGGACGGAGTCTATCCGCCTTGGGCCGCTGGCGATCAGCCCGTACGAATTGCATCCGCTCAAGATGACCAACGCGCTGTACTCGCTGAACGAATTATCCAACGGTCGGGGAATGATTTGCGTGGGTGGCGGCGGTGGCGTCATCCAGCACATGGGTAAAGAGCGGGATCGCATGATAGGCCACCTGCGTGAGTGCCTGGAAATCATGACGCGGGTCAATGCGGAAAAGAATCTGAATTACAAAGGCGAGTTCTACACCACCTGGCGTTACAAGCTAAAGTGGGCGACTCAGCCAAAGCCGCAGATTTATGTGGCGTCGAACTGGCCGCAAACCATGCGCCTTGCCGTCCAGTTGGCCGACGGCCTGATGACCAGTGATTTCTGTATTCCGCTGATGCGCCGGCGTATAGACGAGATCTATGCTGAACTTGATGCGGCCGGCCGCCCGCGTGACAGCTTTCGCATCAGTAATTTCTGGGCCTGGCACATCAAGGAAGACGCGGATGCTTCCTGGGCGGAAGCACGCCGCGAGTTAATTCTGCGTGGATACCTTGGCAAGCAGTATTTCGAGCCTTTTCTGGCGCCAGACGAGCTGCAGCTAATGCTGGATCACTTCGACGATTTCCTCGATGCCTGGAAGCGTGGCAGCGCTCAGATCAACAACGTGCCTGACGAGTTGGTCCGCAAGATGGTAAGCAATATCTCCTTCGTCGGCGGTCTGGACGCGATCGATCAGGCTCTCGAGTCCTTACGCGAGTTTGCAGCGGCGGGACTGACAGAGATCGCATTGCGCGTGCACGATGATCCCGCTGATGCAATTCGGCTTATCGGTGAGCGTATCAGGCCTCATCTATAAATTTCTTGTGGCGCCCATAGCGATCAAGAATTGCTCGATTCCAGCCGGCATCCGAAAGTGAAGCAGCTCATCGCGGTTTTGTCATCCTGGTGGCAACGACATTGAGCGCCACTCAGGCCGACTATTCAGTTTCTCGCGGCAGCGCTGGTAGTTCTTAATCGATAGATGGAACCACCAATGGTTGCGAGGCCGGTCAAACCAATAACAAGATGCACAATTTGAATGGCTGGGGCTGCCTCGGGCTGAGGTTCGCTTAGCAGTCGCTCCATAATCGTGGGAATAGCCACATACCAACATCCGACTGCAATGCCAAGCCACAGCACCCAGCGGGGGGAATCGGCGCCCACAATTCCCATCACCCAGCCGACCAGGTAAGGAAGGACTAATACGCCCCACCAGATTGAACGCTCCGGTGGCCCGAAGCCGCCAAGCATGCTCAGCCAGAACAGTGCCGCGACACCTGCAGTGATCAGCCCGAAAACCCACAGACGGTAGATTCGGTTTTTTCGTTCACCGTGGCCGAGAAAAGTGCCGAGCATGACCAGTCCGCTACCCGGCAGGATGACCAGCGAGCCCTCCATGGGGTCAATAGCTCCGAGCAACATGGCTGCAAAACCTGCCCTGAGCAATATGTCTGCCCACCGGCTTTGTGTGGTCATGCAAGGCCCTCCGGCGCATTCGTTGTAGAAGGCTGGATATCGTTAGGTTCCGCAGTAAACATACTCCCAATCCTCATGAGAAATCGCGCTGATGACGGCTGTTTACTTTCGCCTCAAACCCGGTGAGATATTGCTTGAGCGACTCTAAACCAATGCTCGGCAGCACGAAAACGCCAATAGTGAAACCGGCTAATCAATGAGCTCAATATCCGTGCCCAGGTCGGCGTTAGAGTCCGGGCCAATCCACACTCGAAAGCGCCCTGGTTCGGCTCGCCGCCGCCTATCAGCGCCGAAAAACGCCAGCTCCTTCGTATGAACCCGGAAGGATACTGCGCGGCTCTGTCCTGGTTCGAGGTGAAGCCTGCGGAATCCTTTGAGCTCCTTTACGGGACGGGTGACCGTACCCACAAGATCACGGATGTATAACTGCACTATCTCGTCAGCGGCAACGTCGCCGACGTTAATGACTTCCGCGGCCACTTCAAACCATTCACCCATTTTTATCGGCTTCGTAGGGGCGCGGATATTCTGATAACGGAATTCGCTATAAGACAGCCCATACCCAAAACAGAATAAAGGAGTGGAGCCCGCATCCAGGTGAAAGCTCGAAAAACCGCTCGAATCCGTTTTAGCGTGATCGCCGATCGTTTCCATATTGATCGCACAATCGACAGTGGCGGGCCGGCCGCCATTCTTCCGGGCGTAATAAATCGGAATTTGCCCGGTCACGCGGGGAAGAGTGACTGGCAGCTTTCCGGATGGTGACTCAAGTCCGAACAACAGATCGGTGATGGCAGGGCCGGCCATCGTGCCCGGGTGCCATGCATATAGAATCGCAGCAACCTTTTTGGCCACGTTTTCCAGAGCCAGCGGTCGCCCGGCCAGCACGATCAAAACGATCGGCGTCGCTGTCGCCGCGACAGCATCAATCAGGTCAGCCTGGTTGCCAGGAAGGGTAATATCGGCGCGGCAATGCGCCTCGCCGCTCAGCACCGCTTCTTCCCCCAGGAACATCAGCGCGACATCAGACTTGGCAGCGGCGGAGACGGCCGAATCGAAGTCATCGCGCGTCATGCT
>JARRLL010000064.1:0-7916 GCA_037387125.1 Gammaproteobacteria bacterium
GGGCAGTGGCTTCGAACCGAAACGTTTGGCGTCATATGCCGTCCAGCGCGGGGTCGGAATCTCGATCACCCGCGCGTAATAAAAAGCGCGCTGCCTGGCGTCGAAGTCCGGGTCTGTCCACACAGTGATCAGCTCGGACGTGCCGATGGTATTGGTCCAGGTGGCATTCTCGACATCGACGGTGCTGCCGACGGACGGGAGCTTGCCCTTGGCGTCGGGTTTGCGGTCGCCGCCCCATGCCACGTCATACACCTTCTCGTGCACTTCGCCCTTGGCATCCAGCCAGCCCTTGACGATCTGGATGCGATCAAGATTGGCACCGATCGGGTCCTTTAAAGCCGCAACCAGGAAGCTCGGTGCTTTGTCCTGCGGCGCATTGCTGAGATCGCCCCCCATGGGAACACCCTTGCTGTATCCGGGACCCGCCGGGTTGCGGGTGTTGGCGTCAGCCTTGTCAAACTCCCAGCCGCCGAAAAAGCGCACGATCATACGCGTGCCGGTGGTGGCGTAGGTTTCTTTACGGTACAGCGCGTCCCAGATGGCCGTGCGCGTATTCTCCTCGGCCCACACGGCGGCGAAACCGGACGAGCCGACCTCCCAGTCCATGATCTTCACGCCGCTCTTTTTGTTGTCCATGAAGGCGGCCGTCATGCGTTCCGGACCGGGTTCCTGTGGCGTCGTCTTGCCGAAGAAGTTCTCTTCCTCATTGGCCACGAGGCCGGTATGCATGTCGGTGCTGCCAATCATGCCGAACTTGTAGGGGTTGGTGCCGAGCCTGGCTTCGAGCTTCAGGCCGTTCTTCAATGCTGAACGTGCGTATTCGAACTCGAGCATGTCTTTCTTCTTGGCTGCACTGGCATCGAGATTGCCCTTGTCCCAGAGTTCAAAGTCGGCGAACTCGTCGGTCGGCGACAGGTACGGATGCGCCTCGGCGGTGCCCTTGGTCTGGGTGACCTCGTATAAACGCTCCCATTTCGCACGTTGCTCGACATAGGCTTTATCGACTTTTTTGCCCGTATACGCCTTCTCAACCGGGAACATGATGCCATTGGACAGGTTGCCGTTGTGCGGGATGGCCAGCACGCTGCCGCCGGTCTTCTTTTCGTAGGTGTCCATCCACTTCCAGAGATCGACGGGGTTGGGACTGCCCGGGGGCATGATGGTGAACGGCACCACCTGGGTGGCGCGGTCGCCGTTGTCGCGGAAGATGACGTTGCGGTGCATGTTGGCGCCCTTCACCAGCGAGGTCCATTCATAGCCGATGACGGCGGTGAAGCGCCCCGGCTCGTTGTATTGCTCCGCGGCGTCGATGGTCTCCTGCCAGGCGTCACGATAGGGTCGCGTGCCAGGGGCATAAAGCAAAGCTGTCGGGAACTTGCCCTGGGAAAACAGACCGATCATATCCAGGGCTGCCTGGCCGCCCTTGCCCTGCTGGACCAGGTCATACCACTCGCGACCCTTCGGGTCGGCGAGCAGTGCGGCCTTGCCCGCCAACAGATCGGTGGCAAAGCCCATGTTGTCCGAGTGATCGGTCACCACCAGGAAATCGAGCGGGCGCCCGAGTTTCGCGGGTTGACCGCTGGACGCTGTCACTTGTTCGCCGCGGGCAAAGCGGTAGGCATCACGCGGCGTGAGTCGGGCGCCAAATATGCCCGCATCCATGGAGAAACCGGTGTGCAGGTGTGTATCGCCGAACAGCGGCCGCGAGGGGTACTTGCGGTCGGCATAAGGGGAGTAAGGCTGCTTACCAAGAGACTTGTCGATCTTTTCCTTGTCGCCTTCGCCCGGGGAGAGACCCGCGGAGTTCTCTGCAAACAGCGGCGTGGCCAACAGCGCCGAACACAATACCGAAAGCGTAAATACGCCTGTCCTGATCCTCATGCTATTGGTCCTGATGGTCTTTGTCTTTTCGTTATTGCGAGCAAAGCGAAGCAACCTCCAATGTTGGGCGTCTGGTAGCCCATCATGCCCTTCGACCACGCGCTGATGTTGGTGCGGCCGATGTCGTCACCCCAGATCACGACAATGTTCGGCTGTTTGGCGCCGAAGGCTGCCCCTGCGGATAACCCAAGGCCGCACAGCAGTATTGCAAAGATGGATCTGGTCTTGATTCTCATGGTTTTGGTCCTCATGGTTTTGGTCTTTAATTTCACTGCCATGTCGCCGCCCGTTTCGTGGCCTCCGAGCCTGCGCGCGGTGGCCCGCATTTTGGCTTATCCCTATTTGAACGTGACCTTCGCACCCGTCGTGTGAAGTTGTATCTCAAGGTCCTGGTCCCTGGAACGCACGTGAACGACCACGCCTTTTTCGTTTTTTGTCCAGAGTCCACTGAGCCCTTCTCCCGTTTTGATTTCGGCCTTCATGGGTTTATACGAGCCCTCGAAATCCTCTAGCTTCTCCAGGTTGTAGACCGCACCTTCCAGATCCACAGGGTTGTTGCCAACGCCGCTCACAGTCATGTTTTCGGCGCTGAACGGGTACTGCCAACCCTGGAATATCAGGGTGCCTTCGCCCGATCCACCGACCGTGATTCGCAGGACCTGTTGTTCCCTGATCGTGAGTGTCCCGGACGGCGTGAGACCCTCGGGGGTCGGAATTGATGGTGTCGTACTACAGCCGGCGAGGAGTGCTAGCAACAGCACCGGTAGTAAGCTTCGCAAGTTTCTCATCTCAATCTCCATCATCCTTTATTGCGGGAACAACCAGCCGAGCTGGAACTTGAACGTCCATTCCGCCGCGACCCCGTTGTTTTCTTCCGGGTTGTAATAGACGCCGCCGAAGATCTGCATGGGCCGACCGCCCACCGGCAACACCCGACCGAGCACGCCGCCGATATTAAACGTCCAGTCCTCCTCCTCCCAGTCATAGTTTTGCGGCGTGTCAGGCAGGGAAACGTACCAGCCCTTGTCGAAGTGCTGCGTCAGGATGGGTTGTATGAACGTTGTGCTGACATCGGCCGCATTCGAGCGGATTTTGTAGGCATCCCATTGGTGAAACACCAGGGCACCCACCTGCAGGCCCTTTCTGGGTGTGACCATGACCACCCCGGCGGGCCCGGCCTGCCAGGAGCCGGACCCCGTGAACTCGTTATCACCCCCGGTCGGGATGTTCAGCGCCGGGCCGATGCCCCACACGGTTTTCTCCGGAGCAGCCTTCGGGACCGCAAAGGCGAGGAAGTTGGTATCGCCCATGGCGTGCTTTCGGCCGACGCCCTCGAGATCCGGGGTGGAGACATAGGGCAAGGTGGCGCGGGTGACAATACCCTTCAGGCTGTCGAACTTTTTCGCCAGGGAGGGAATGGGCACGACCGTCTGGACAATCGCCGCATTGCCCCAGGAGTCCGCGTTGTGGTTTTCCCAGCTGTGCTGGTTCTGCAGGCGGAACTGGATCAGGTTTGATACCGGGTTGGTCGCCGCCTCACCCAGGTCGTCGCCGGCGAAAGCATACCCGGAGGCAAGGCCGGCAAGCAGGCTGGCTACTGCCGCCAGTTGTATTGTCGTGCGTTTCATGGCAGATGCTCCCTGTTTTGCGGTTGGATAGGCCAATGACGTACGCTATTTATTAGCCGTCGTCATGGCCTCCGGCGTGTACCAGATGGGCGAAGACCAGGCGCGTTCCTGGATGGTTGCCGGTATACCCTCGGGGACAGGCAGACCTGTCTTCACCGAGTCATAGGTCGACCAGCGCGGCGTCGGAATTTCCAGCACGCGGACATAGTAGGCCGCCGAATTGTTCGGGTCGAAATCCGGATCGGTCCACACAGCACTCAACTGGGTGTCACCGATATCGTTGGTGTAGGTCGCTTTCTTCACGTCCACGGTGTTGCCCACCGCTGGCAGCTTTCCGGTATTGGGATCGGGCTTGCGGTCATCGGACCAGGTGACGTCGTAGATCTTCTCCATCGGCAAGCCGTTGGCGGGATTTGCCCACACCTTGACGATCTGGATGCGGTCGAGATTGCCGCTCTCGGGGTCCTTCATGGCCCAGACAGCAAAGGTCGGTGCCTTGCCGGCCTTCTTCGGCAGATCCTGCCCCATGGGCACGCCGCCCTTGTAGGCCTTCTTGACGAAGTTCTTGTCGTTGACCAGCCCCTTCGAATACTTCCAACCGCCGAAGAATCGCAGCCGGATCATGGTGCCGGAGGTGCCGTAGGTCTCCTTCGATTGCATGGCGTTCCAGATCCCCTCGCGGGTGTTCTCCTCGGCCCATACGGCTGTGGTGCCGCCCGAACTGAGCAACGCGGTCACCCCACCGCTCAGACCCGGCGTCGGGTTCAGGCGCTTTTTCGGGGTGTCATCGATGAATCCGTGCCCGCCGTGGAAGCCGAACTCTTCATTGCCCTGATAACCCGAGTGAAAATCCGCGCCGGCCACGACGCCCATCTTGTAGGGGTTGTGTCCCAGCTTCTTCTCCAGGTACAGGCCGGTGGCAAGGCCCTGGCGGAAGAAGGCGCCACGGCTCTTGTCCGCCTGGATAGGCAGGTTGATCAGGTTGTCGAACAGCTCGAAGTCCACGAACTCGTCGTTGGGCGACAGGGCCGGATGCGCATCGGACTGGCCCTTGGTCTGCACAATCTCGAACAGCGGTTCGTTCTTAGCCTGTCTCTTGGCATAGCGTTTCCCCATCGGCCCGCCCATGAACTCGTTTTCGGAGAACATCCAGCCGTTGGACACATTGGAGTTGTGCGGGATGGCAAACACATCGATCCCCTGCTGGCGCAGACCTTCCAGGTGCGTCCACAGGTCTTCCGGGTAGATCGAGTCGAAGGCCGAGTAGGTAAAGGGCCCCGGCTTGTCCTTGAAGAACACGTTGCGGTGCATGTTCGCACCCCGGGGAATCGAGGTCCATTCATAGGCGTACAGCGTGGTGAACTTGCCCGGCTCATAATGCTTGTCGGCGGCATCTATGAACGTCTGCCACATGGATGTGCGCAACTCGGGCGTTGCATATTCCGGGATCGGCTCGTTGGCGAACAGGCTGGCGAGCAACTTTTTGAAGTAGGGGCCACCGGCCTTGGGGTCGGTCTGCCCCTTCACGATCCCCCTGGCAAACTCGGACTTCGCCAGCGGGCTGTCGGGATTGCCGAATTCTTTGAGTACGCCGAAATACTCCGCATGGTCGGTGATCGCGACGAAATCATACGGCGTGCGTTTCTGCATGCGTTCGCCGGTGGTGGAGAGCTTGATCTCCTTGCCCTTCGCATAGTTGTAGGCATCGTCCCAGGTCTGGTTAACGCCAATGGTGAAGGCGTCAAAGGAGTTGCGGGTGTGCATGTGCTCCTCGCCGAAGTAGACGTTCTTCAGCAGGTTCTTGCCACCGGCACTGCGGCCGGGTTCGCCGATGGAGTCGGCGGCGAATGCTCCGCTTACAAACATCGCGGCACACAATACTGACAGGGCCTTCGTGCTTCTTCTGTTAGGCATGCTAGTTCCTCTATCTTGAAAACAGCTGACCGATATTGAAGTAGATTTCCACGTTCCGGTTAGCTGATCGCAGGGATATTCCGCCAGTGGGTATTTTTTGCGAACTCCAGGGCTCGCCTGTCGACATGCAGTATCAAAGCTGCCTGTAATCAATGCGCTGCCCCTAGTGGTTATATGCTATTGATTCAACTGATTCTGGTGCGACCGCATCAGCCGACCCGCCGCTGCACCTGCACCGGCTGGGCGTCGGGAATAACTTGGCCGAAACGGCATGCATGTCAGGCATAATCACCTGACTCCATTAGCCAATACCGCAGATCGTTGGGGTAGAATACTGGAAAAAATTAAGGCAATATCAGCCATTTCACGCCAAACCACCCCGCCGGCGGTTACGGAAGTCACGCGGCGTGATACCGGTCCAGCGCCGAAAGGCACGACTGAAACTGCTCACATCGCGGTAACCCAGCAAGGCGGCAATGTCCTGTACCGGGTCCTGAGTATATCTGAGCGATTCGCAGGCAACCCGGCAGCGGCAACGTTCTACCAGACCCGAATAGCTGGAGCCTGCCTCGCTGAGTTTCCGCTGGAGAGTGCGCGGACTGACCTGCAACAGCTGTGCCACCTCTTCGATTCCCGGGTATCCCCCGGGCAAGAGGGTCTCGATCAGTCGGCAGATGGCCTCGATTGACAACCGGTGGGCCATGAAGCACCTCCATTGAGAGTTCCGCAAAATGCAATGGCGTTGCCAGGCAGAGATACCGGCAACGTGTATTAGCTGTATTTTAGTATTGCTTCCGGGGAATCGACGCCACCCTGTCTGCCATTTCACGCCAATCTTCTACCGGGCCTGGCGAACTCGGGAGCTTGAGCTTGCACGTCACCGTGCTGGCTATATCCGCTTGAATGGATAGCCATATCGCGCCATCCACCTGTCATGCACAGGACGATGCCGGGCCCAGCCATGCAGCCGCAACACCTCTGCCACTGAGCTTGAATGGCGCTGAATGCAAAATCCCTACGTGTGGCATATACTTTGATTCTTGTGAACGATTTGTGAAATTCGCCAGTTAACCTAGTCTGGCAGGAGCAAGACCTGGATTTCATGGGCAGCACTGCACACAAGGCAACGAAGTCGATACCGGTTCATCGCGTAGCCATTGTGCGCTCGTTCACGCAATTCCTGGAGGATGTCGGCGCCCCCGTCGAAAGCGGGTTCAGACAGTCCGGGCTGCCTTGGTGCGCACTCGAGGACGTGAACAACTACGTTCCCTCACACCGCTTCTGGAAGTTTCTCATCAGTATGGCGCGATCCGAAGGCATCCCGGATCTTGGCTTTCGTGTCGGGGATCAGTTCGGCGCAAACTCCGCAGATACCCATATGGTCAAGCTGTTGAGGTCGTCGCCAACGCTGTACCAGGGGCTCATCAGGGCAAGCGAACTGTGCAACAAGACCGTTACCAATTGCCGCGTTGGGATTCTGCAACCGCCAGACTCGGAATATACATATATTTATCATCGCCCGAGTTGCAATGCCAACAACCCGGCTATCGAGCAGATCAGCTGGTTCGGACTAACGACATTGCTCGACATGGTACGCGCGTATACCGGTCCGCAATGGCAACCGGCCGAAATCGGCCTGATGGCGGATAACGGCCCCTGCCGCTATATCTGTGAACACTTTCCCCATACACGCATGCGGTTGTCGCAGGCATATTCCTGGATTGCCCTGGATAATACAGTGCTCAGCATGCCACCATTTAACAAGCAGACTGCGATACAGGCATCTACGTCACCGGACTATGAGGCACTGCCGGGCGACTTTGTCGGCTCGCTCAAGCTGGTCCTGCTGACCTATATTCAAGAACGCGAACTGAGCCTCGAATTCGCCGCGAGACTGTGCAGTACAAGCAAGCGCACACTGCAGCGCAATCTCAGGGAAGCAGGCACCAATTATCAGGAGGTGCTGTCTAATACCCGCTTTTGTGTCGCCAGCCATATGCTGCAGGACCCGGCAATAAAAGTCACGGATATTGCGCGTCGCCTGGGCTATAGCGATAGCGCGCATTTCGCGCGTGCCTTCCGACGGATCGCTGGTGTCACACCGAAGGTGTATCGCCGGCAATTCTGTCATTGAAACGGAAGGCGGTCTATGAGTATGGCTACATATTTGATGCAACCATCTTACCTCTGACTCAGGCCGACCAGCCGGCGTTTTGGCCTCAATAACTCCTCACTACCTGTCGCAATATAACGAAACACCCGGAATCATACGCGTTGAATGTTAGCCTACAGGCCGGCGATAGCCGGCTGCTGTTTAACGGGAGAAGGTCTGTTTACAGTACTACTAGGACTAACAAGCACTTACGCTGGATGACCGGGTTGGGGGCAACTTCAGTCATCCGAGTAATTCACTCAGGTATTTGCAGTTGTACGGCAGGAATACTCCCGAAACTCACCGTTCCCTGGCGGCTGCTGATGGACGGGAATGCCGCA
>JARRLL010000065.1:0-1332 GCA_037387125.1 Gammaproteobacteria bacterium
GCACCAATACAGCCCAACCAAGACAAGTAGGCTGCTAGCGCCATAGAAATTCGCCTGATTCCAATTTCGCGGTCCTTTAGTATTCATTGTTGTTCCCGGAGCCTTTGTTAGCAGAAGTTGACAAACGGCTGCTGTGGGTCATTAGCGGCCCGTCAGACCAATATTAGCCCAACGGCAGCTTTAGGGAGTAAAGCGGCTGTTCCGATCGCTTAAAATCGAGTAAATCAAAGGGCAGCTAACGGCCACAAACAGTCATTCGTTTGTAACAATTCGCCAATATATTCGGACTATGGTTGAAGACAGTCCATATACAATTTCTTCACGTGTGGTCGCTGCAGTTGCGATGGCTTACTTGCTGTTCATCTTAATCTTGCTCGTAGTTTTCTCATCCTGAGCGGCTGCTTCGAGCCTCATACCAGCCGGTCAGGTTAGCGTATCGTGACCGCTCGCTCTCGGCCAGGATCGGTCAGCCAGATTCAGAGTCTTTGTCCCACTTTGCGAACGGGTAGCCCAGCTTGCCGGAGACGACCCATGCTATTGCCACAAACATGATTGAGCCGAAGATAACGGCCGCTATGCCATCGATTGTTCCAAGATATTCTCCGAGGTCACTACACGGAGTCAGCATGCGAACCGCTACACAACAGACCCAAAACGCTACAACGCAGGCGAAGAAGGTTGTCCCGCTCCGAGTAACGTAGAGAGGTAGGTCAATAAACTCGGCGTTCCGTTCCACAGCCTTGGAGAGCTTTCGACCAAAGTAAACGAGTAGCGCGATCACGAAAATCGTGATTGAGGCGAGTCCACCAAAGAACTTCAGTTCATCCATCGCGAGTGTGTGCAGCAGAAAGGCAAATAGGGCCAATGTCTGCAATGGGTCATTTCTCATTCTAGCCTAATCTGAGCGAATGGCGGCTTAGGGGTGGTTAGCAGACATCGCTCTTTTGTTTTGTACCGGCGTGACAAGGTAGCTTATAGCGATATTCGCAAACCAATAATTTGCCCCTTCCACCCCTCTGGATGGGAGCCATATCGGCTTGGAATGCCCAATTAGTGAGGTAGATGCCCTGGAGGGCTGGTATCACGCTGTTAGGATGCAAAAATTACTCGAAGCAAGCAGGCCAGTTGATGAGGACCTGGTTGACCTAATTGAGGCAGCTTTTTTTGACGGTCAAATCATTGGGAGGAGGGCAGATCTAGCCAACTTCTTGCTGGTGAGTCAGTGTTTGACGCTGATTTAACGACCCCCCAAGTTCCAGCTTCAAAATGGATTTGTCCCAAAATTGTCCCACCAGGTACTCAAAACGAAACAACAGTACACGAACCGAAACA
>JARRLL010000065.1:1362-9360 GCA_037387125.1 Gammaproteobacteria bacterium
CGCAAATACAGAACCTAAAATCCGCTGTCCGAAAGGACGTGCCGGTTCGAGTCCGGCCCCGGGCACCAAGGCTGCGGCCGAAGGCAGCTGTCTTTCGCCAGTCCCACTTGTTGTTAAGGCGTTTATCTTTAATCCCAGTGGCATGGCTTCCCCGATACAACAGCGTCATTCCTCGTCGAGGTGGCAATCTCTTGCTCGCCTGTCTTGCTCGCTCTCTATATTTATCACCGGAACAACTATCCGATTTCAAGTCCGGTTCCGGGCGCTAACCAACCTGATCGGGCTATCTGAATGCTCTGTCGACAAGTTGCGCCGTTCCAGTCAATAGTGTTAACTGAATCACATATTACAATCAAAACCAATTAGTTACTGGACATACTTCGCGTGTTTTGAGACAACTGTGGCTGTCTTAAGGAGAGCCGCAATGAAGACCGCAGCCCGTTCCGCCACAGTTGACTTTCGCCTGCTGGGCCTTTTGTCGGACCTCGTCATATGCAGTCGCTGTTTGCGCGCAGGCAAGGTGACCCCGGTTCCCCAGGTCGTGTCGCCGCGGCACAAGCTACGTTCTCTTTGCAGCGGCTGTGCCAAGCCGAGCCGCGCAGCAGCCCGAAACACCCTCGCAACGCTGAAACGGCTGTAATCGAGCTTACCTGTTCTCGCACCCCGATCGCGACCGAGATACACTTTGAAGTGCGGCGCTATTGAGCTCCGCGTTTATTTTTGCTCGGTACCGGTATGGCAAAGCTCTATTTCTATTATTCATCGATGAACGCGGGAAAATCGACCGCGCTTCTTCAGTCCAGTTACAACTATAAAGAGCGGGGCATGAACACGCTCGTGCTGGCGCCCGAGTTCGATCATCGCTATGGCGTTGGCAAAGTGACGTCCCGCATTGGCATCGAGTCAGAAGCGACGACATTCAGCCCCGACGACGATCTGCTGCGGTTGATCGAGGAACGTTTTGACGAAGCGCCACTGCACTGCATCCTGATTGACGAGGCACAGTTCCTGACAAAGCAGCAGGTCTTTCAGCTGGGTGAGGTGACCGATAAATTAAACATCCCCGTTCTCGCCTATGGTTTGCGGACCGATTTCCAGGGAGAGCCATTCGAGGGCAGCAAGTACCTGCTTGCCTGGTCTGACAATCTCAAGGAACTAAAAGCAATCTGTCACTGCGGCACCAAGGCGACGATGGTCGTGCGTTTCGACGAGAACGGCGCCGCGATCCGAGAGGGTTCGCAAATAGAAATCGGCGGTAACGACCGGTATGTGTCGATGTGCCGAAAGCACTTCAAGGAAAAGTTTTTCGCCTAGATGCCAGAGGTCGGCAGGTTCTCGGTGGCGGTTCTTATGAGCTGCGTATTCTCATTCGTCAGCAGTTTTCGCATATCCTCGAGCGTCTTCATTATCACGGTATCTGCAACGTCGACGTCGTCAATGGTTCCTCGGCTTGTGGCCGACGGGTCGCTGAATTTAATCCGGTGGTTGCCGATCGAGATAACGTCTTCGTGGATCAGCGCTTGGATCGACACCCGTTTTGAATTGACGAAAGTCCCGTTGGTGCTATTGAGGTCCATCAGAAATGTTGCGCCATCATTTCGTACCAGCATGGCATGGTGGCGGCTTACAAAATTGCTCGATATGGGGATATCGTTATGCTGGGAACGTCCGATAAGGAAGCGATGCCTATCGAAGCAAAGTTCGCTCAGGGTCTGGCCGTTATGTGTCACATAGAGTTCCGGCAACCCCGGCGGCGATCCTGTGCCCTCAGACGCGTCAGTGTGCGCCGCATGCGCCCAGGTTCCCCGAGGCAGCGCCGGGTGTTCGATACACCGGGCAGTCACGGGAAGCTTGTCGGCTCGTGAAAGGGCCAGCAACGCGACGCGATCGAGAATGCCGGGCCAGCCGCCGGATGCCCGCCACAGCTCGTGACAGATCGCGACCGGGAATACGGACTCCGGGGACTGGCTTCCGGCTGCGCGAAGCTTGTTGTACAGAAACTCGGTCGCCTCCAAACGAGTCATCGGGTGCATGTGTAAATTATGCGTCAGGCGTTTCTTAATGACTTTCGTCGCGGGCGCCTGGATAACCGAGGTCAGAGACCGATCACTCACGAGAATGATTTTTATGGCGCTTCCCGCCCGAGCGTTCAACTCGGCGAGTTCGCACAAAACTTGCAGGGCATTCGGGTTGAGCGATTGAGTATTCTCAATGATCAGGATCGGCGGCTCGTTTGAACTGGCCTGCTGCAAACAGAAGACGCGCAGCATGGCAAGCAACTCACTCACCGAGCTCTGTTCCATCACATAACCGAACCCAGTGACGATTGCTTCCAGCAACTGCGCCGTATCGAGGCCGCGAGCGTCGACGACGGCAACGGCCACGTCTTCGGCGACGGAGTCAACAAAAGCGCGAACCAGGGTGGACTTTCCGGAAAGGGCAGGTCCCTGCACCAGGCACAAGCCGTCACGGACCTCGCGGAGGATGACCGACAGTGGTTTGCCATGAGTTCGAAAGGGTTGTTCATTGAGCCCGGCTGCGCCAAGATCCATAAGCTTGCCCCCCACATCGCCTTTAGTGCGCTAAATTCGGTACTCTTGGGCCCCGATCGCTAATTACGCTACTTTTCGACCGGAACGCGCAGTTGACGGGTAGGCCAATACAGGGTTCGGCAGCAACTAACGCATTTGTCGTTATTGGGAACGCGCCAAGAATAAGCTCGAAAAAAATTAAGAAACAACTGTAACCAATTGAAAATCATATATGTTATGTAATATGGACCGGATTATGAGTCTTTTCGGACGAGGTGTAAAGCGTTGACGGCCAAGTTAACGGCAGACTCCCTGACGCTATTCCGGGGCGAACGATGCCTTTTTGAGAACCTGAGCTTCGCCCTGAACCCGGGCGAATTGCTGCTGCTCGAGGGCTGCAACGGCAGCGGCAAGACGAGCCTGATACGCGCAATCGCGGGCCTGATCGAGCTCGAGAGCGGTGAAATCTACTGGGATGAACAGCCGGTTCGTCGGCAACGGCAGGTCTTTAACAACGAATTGGTCTGGATGGCGCACCGGGTCGGATTCAAGGCCGACCTGTCGCTGGTTGAGAATCTTCGCTTCGAATCGGCGCTACGCCGGGACTCCCGTCACGATCTCGACGACATATTGACCCGCCTGAATATCAACCGGCTGAAACGACTGCCGGTGCGGTCCTTGTCGGCGGGGCAGCAGCGGCGAGTAGCGTTGGCGCGGATGTTGATGTCGGCGGCCACGCTCTGGATGATGGATGAGCCGGTCACGAACCTTGACCGCGAAGGCCGGTCGCTGGTGATGACGCTGGTCAGTGAGCACCTGGCTCGCGGCGGAATGGTTATCATGGCAGCCCATCAGGATATTCAAATCGATTTTCCGGTACACACGATCCAGCTCCAATGACTGACAACCAACCAGAAATGCCGGGCCTCGGCCGCGGAATGATGGCCGTTGCGAAACGCGATTTGTTTCTCGCGTGGAAACGCCCGGGCGACGTACTGAATCCGCTGTTCTTTTTCGCGATGGTTGCGACATTGTTTCCGCTGGCGGTCGGCCCCAGTGCGGAGCAGCTGGAATTCAGCGGCCCGGGCGTGCTATGGGTTGCTGCTTTACTGGCGATGTTGTTGTCGCTGAACAGTCTGTTCGTTTCGGATTTCGAAGACGGCAGTCTCGAGCAGATGCTCGTAAGTCCGGTTCCTCTTGCCGCGCTGTCGCTCGGTAAGACTATTGCACATTGGTTAACCAGCGGCCTGCCGCTTGTCATTGTTGCTCCGATCCTGGGGATGACGTTTCGAATGCCTGCGTCCGTCATGGGAGTCCTTATGCTGACACTCCTGCTCGGAACGATCAGCCTCAGCCTGCTCGGTTCAATCGGTGCGGCGCTGACAGTTGGTCTGCATCGGGGTACGGCGTTATTGAGTTTGCTCATCCTGCCGCTCGCGATGCCTTTGTTGATCTTTGGTGCCAGAACCGTTTCACTCGCGGCTGCCGGCGACGTTGTAGCCGGAGGCCTGTATTTTCTCGCGGCCTATGCTGTGCTAATTGTGTCATTGGCGCCCTTTGCAATCGCAGCCGCATTACGTATCAGTAACGAGTAGAATCCGACCCGATGTGGAAATTCATTCATAAGCTGGCCTCACCGCCGCACTTTTATGGCCTGGCCGCAAAGATCATTCCCTGGTTCTTCTTGCCGGGGCTGATATTGATCATCTACGGCTTGTACGGGGGCCTGTTGCTTGCGCCACCCGATTACCAGCAGGGCGACGCGTTCCGTATCATCTACGTGCACGTGCCATCGGCCTACTTGTCGTTGATGGCTTATTCGATCATGGCGATCAGCGCCGGCATCGGCCTGATATGGCGCCTGAAGCTTGCACATGCGGTCGCCGCTGCAGCGGCTCCTATCGGTGCGTGGTTCACGTTTCTCGCGCTCGCGACCGGCTCCCTATGGGGTCGTCCAATGTGGGGGACCTGGTGGGAAAGGGGAGATCCCCGTCTGACCTCGGAACTGGTGATGCTGTTTCTGTATTTCGGGTACATGGCGCTTCGCGGGGCGATTGACGATACGGCGAAGGCCGATCGTGCGAGTGCCGTGCTCGCCCTCGTCGGCGCCGTGAACGTCCCGATCATACATTTCTCAGTCGAGTGGTGGAGCTCGCTGCACCAGGGGCCGACGCTGATGAAAAAAGGCGGCCCGGCCATGGATGCGGCGATGTTGTATCCGTTGCTTGCAATGATCCTGGGTTTTACCCTCATTTTCGGTGCGCTATTGTTGCGCCGTGTAAGGACTGAGGTCTTGTACCGGGAACGTCGCACCCGCTGGGTACGGCATCTCGTGCTCTCGTCAGCGGTAGAGAAGAAATGATGGAATTACTGTCGATGGGCGGTTACGGCGCCTACGTATGGAGCTGTTTCGCATTAACAGCCATAGTGATCGCGATTTGCGAGTGGCGCGCACGGGCACGTCATCGGCAGGTCTACAGAGATATCGAAGTACGCGTTAAAGCGCTCGGAGACAACGGATGACACCTCGGCATCAACGAATGCTTGCAGTCGGCCTTACTACGGCCGGTATTGTGCTGGCGACCGCACTCACTCTGCGTGCGCTGCAGGACAACATGATGTTTTTCATCAGCGTTTCGGAAGTCATGGCCGGCGAGTACCCGGAGGAGCGGAATTTCAGGGTTGGCGGTTTCGTCGTAGAGGACAGCCTGGAAATCGATGGCCTGGATGCGACGTTCGAAGTCACCGACCTGCGCTGCGTCATGTCAGTGCGTTACACGGGCGTGCGGCCCGACTTGTTTCGGGAAGGTCAGGGCGTGGTCGCCCATGGCCGCATGGGTGATGCCGGCGTATTCGAGGCTGATACGATACTGGCGAAACACGATGAGAACTACATGGCGCCGGAGGTCGCGGAATCGCTCGCAACGCACGTTGACCAGCAGACCGCATCGCTCGCTGAATACAGCACAGAGTGTGAACCGCGGTGATTCCTGAGATTGGACACTTTGCGCTGATCCTGGCGCTGTCTCTCGCGCTCTGCCAGGGTATTTTGCCACTCGTCGGCGCCCATCGTAACGATGCGGCAATGATGGCGGTCGCGAGGACGGCGGCGTCTGGCCAGCTCATTTTTGTGGCCTTTGCCTTTGGCTGCCTGACCTGGGCATTCGTGCAAAGTGACTTCTCAGTGGCGTACGTCGCATCTCACTCGCAGCTCGCATTGCCTACGATCTACAAGATTTCCGCAGTCTGGGGCGCACACGAGGGCTCGCTGCTGCTTTGGGTCCTGCTGTTAGCGGCCTGGACCGTCGCCGTCGGCCGCTTCAGCCACGATTTGCCGGAAGCGTTTGCCGCTCGGGTGGTTGGTGTCCTCGGGCTTTTGTCCAGCGGATTCCTGCTGTTCACGTTGCTGACGTCCAATCCTTTCATGCGGCTGTCGCCGGCGCCTGCTGACGGTGCCGATCTGAATCCATTGCTGCAGGATCCCGGGCTCGCGATGCACCCACCGATCCTGTATGCGGGTTACGTGGGCTTTTCAGTTGCATTCGCGTTTGCTATTGCGGCGATGCTTAGCGGCAACCTCGATCAAAAATGGGCACGTTGGACGCGGCCCTGGACCACCGCGGCCTGGATGTTTCTGACGGTCGGCATTGCGTTGGGTAGCTGGTGGGCTTATTACGAACTCGGCTGGGGTGGCTGGTGGTTCTGGGATCCTGTTGAAAACGCATCTTTCATGCCCTGGCTTATTGGTACGGCGCTGATCCATTCGCTCGCCGTAACCGAAAAGCGGGGATTATTCAAAAGCTGGACCTTGCTGCTTGCGATTGCGGCGTTTTCGTTGAGCCTCCTTGGAACATTCCTGGTGAGATCCGGAATACTTGTGTCGGTGCATGCATTTGCGACCGATCCGGAGCGGGGATTCTTTATCCTTGCATTTCTCGCCGTGGTCATTATTGGTGCGCTCGCGCTGTATGCATGGCGGGCGCCGGCACTCGATTCGACCGCCGGCTTCAAACCCCTGTCGCGGGAAACCTTCTTGCTGCTGAATAACGTGCTGCTGGTAGTCGCTGCAGCGCTTGTCTTTATTGGTACGCTGGCTCCGCTGGTCGTTGAGGTTTTTAATGCCGGGAAGATTTCGGTCGGTCCGCCCTGGTTCGAAGTGGCTTTTGCGATACCCATGATTCCCCTCGTGTTGCTCATCGGCGTTGGCATGCGAACGGCATGGCGCAGCCAGGATTTCGGAACCTTGTTCTCGACTCTCAAGTGGCCGGCGCTGATTGCTGTGATTGCCGGCATCGGCATCCCCGGTATTTTTTACGGTCGCTTCGGCCTGCTTGTCAGCGTCGGCCTTATCGCGTCGATCTGGATACTGGCCGTTTCTCTGATCGATCCAGTGCGATCATTGCGCCGGTCTCCGGGTGCGCCTGCGATGACACGGTCGATGCTCGGTATGTCGGTCGCACATTCGGGGCTCGGCATGTTCGTGCTTGGTGTCACCATAGTGTCGGCGTTTAATATCGAGTCCGACCAGGCTCTGCGTCCGGGAAATTCGATCGAAGTTGCCGGCTATCAATTTGAGATGCGTGAACTTCGTGATGTCGAGGGACCCAATTACAGCGCCATCGAGGGGCTTGTCGAGATTCGCAAGGATGGTGAATATATTGGTACGGTGCGGCCACAGAAGCGGCAATACCTTGTGCAGCAAAGCTGGATGACGGAGGCCGGAATACTCGCACTATGGAACCGGGACCTGTTTGTCGCGCTTGGTGATCAACTGGGTAATGACACCTGGAGCGTTCGCATTCAGTACAAACCAATGATTCGCTTTATCTGGCTTGGTGCGCTCGTCATGGCGATCGGTGGACTGATTGCAACGACGGACCGCCGCTACCGGATGACGGCCCGTGCGACACGCCCCGCAACATCAGAGGTTGCGAAGACAGCCTGATGACGCGATACCTGGTGCCACTGGTCGCGTTCGCGATCCTGATACCCGTGCTAATGATCGGCTTGACCCGCGATCCGAGAGAGCTGCCGTCACCTCTGTTGCAGCAGGCGGCGCCTCAGTTCGAGTTGCCGTCACTGCTGGATCCCGCCAGGACAGTTGGTTCGAAAGACTTCGCCAATCAGATGGTTCTGCTCAACGTCTGGGCAACCTGGTGCCCGGGATGCCGCCAGGAGCATGATTTCCTGCTGCAGCTCGCCAGAGAAGCTGTGCTGCCCATTTACGGCCTCAACTGGAGAGATAACCGGCCTGAAGCCACACGCTGGCTCGAAGTGCTGGGCAATCCGTACGTTGCATCTGCATTCGACGAGGAGGGCCGCGTAGGCATTGACTGGGGTGTCTACGGTGCGCCGGAGACCTTTTTGATTGACGCAAACGGCATTGTGGTACATAAGCACATCGCACCGCTGACACGCGAGATATGGGAGCGTGACTTCGTGCCGCTGATAAGCGCCGCTGGAGTTG
>JARRLL010000066.1:0-5251 GCA_037387125.1 Gammaproteobacteria bacterium
GACAGCATCATCTGTCCGCCTGCTCTTTCGGCGGCTCGTCGATCAACAGCTCGGTAAATCGTCTCACCACTGAGAGAATCCCTTGCCTCGAGAACGAGCGTCGCTTCCCCAACAGACGAAAGGTAGATATCGCCGCGGCCGACCATATCGGGTGGTACGCGCGAAACAATGTCATGCAATCCGCCGACGATGACCAGCACGTCCGGCCCCGGGGCATCAGCCATGGTGAAATGCTCGCTCTTTTGCAGTTCCTTGCGGAAAGCCTCGGACACGATCTCAATCAGCTCTTGCCTGTTATTGTCACTGATCCAGAACTCAGACTCGTTTGCACGGCGCATAGTCGTTGACGAGGTGCTTTTCTTGACGGCACGAAACTCGAATTCGGCACCCCCCGCCATTATCTTGTCGTACTGAGAAAGGTCTACGTCGGGATCGATCCAGGCATTACTGAACCGTGAGTTGTCAATTCGCACGAGTCCATCAAACGTGAGCTCGGCATCGGCGCCTTGCTGGATGGTCGGGGTCGGCGTGCAGCCCACCAGTAACACGATCACGGCAACAGTGAATAGGGTTTTCAACATTCAATCTCTCCTGCTTATCATCACAAATTGTCAGCACCGGTATGTTACACCGGCTATAAGGTTTTGGCGGCAACAGCCAAAACCGGCTGCCGCAATGACGCTCCAAACCTTGTACATCTCCCGGATAAATGCCAGGAGTGCATACCAACGGTTCTAGTCTCGCTGGCTGTTGCGAACGCGAGTGTAGTTATATCACCAACGGGACCGCCGGGGGTTTCAATGTGTATCTTGCCAGTAATATCAACCTCAGCACGAAGATAAGTTCCGCCCAGAAACACAGCCAAGGTTCCTCGGTCGCCGGCATCGCCCGTCATACCAAGCGAAATGTTGGTCCCTTCGTACCTCGGCTGCGCGACCACACTATACGTCTGCAGCCCTAATTCCACGCCGTCCCACCCTGTATATAGATCACGTTTTCTTCCGGGCCGATAGCTACATCCATACCCATCTCGAATCCGTATCGTTTCGCGATCAAATATCGGAATCCCGCACCCTTTGAGGCCCGGCTGGGGCTTTCTTTTAGTTCCTCAAGACTGTTTGCCGCACGCCCGCTGCCTGCGAACCCAAGCACCGCCCAGCGCGAATCGATTTGCCATGTCACCTCTGCCTCAGCTACAGCAACATAGTTGCCCTGGTAACGAGCCGCCGGGATGCCGCGCAAGTCGATCGCCGGCGTTGCGAAGGGCGGCAAAAGACCATCGGTTGCTGCGTAATCGGCGCCAAGACGCAATGCTGCCCGAAACTTGTCACCCAGCTTCCAATAGTGCAAACCCTTAAACGTCGTCAGTTCGAAGTCAATGTCGCTGCCGAAAAAATCTCGATACCAGAGTTGCTGCAGTTCGTAGCGGTAGCCGGCGTGAGGGCTGAACAGGTTATCCCGGCTATCAAACTCGATCGTCGCCCCGAGTGCCGACACCGCAACGTCTTGCGTCAACAGGTTGCGCACGAGTTCCTGCCACTTTTCCTGCAGCGCAGGGGGAAGAAGATCGCCCGACAAATCGCCAAGATCGCGCGGCTCGATGCGCGCGTTGATATACCGCTGCACGGGACCGACAAAAAAGCGCGATTTGCCCACTTTGAACTTGAGGCTCTGAAAAACCGCGGCAGCCCGGGTATTCAGCTCGACAGGCCGCGTCAGTCCGATTTCGCCGAAACCGTAGAAGCCAATATTGACGTCACCGTAACCCGCGCCACCGGTATAGCGAATGCTCCCTTGCTTGAAGAAGCCCATGTGGCCGCCGCCGACGAACCAGGAGTCATTACCTGTTCCCGCAGCGGCAATCGCGCTGACACTTGGCGTCAGCAGAAACTGTGAACCGTTCTCTGCGTTGCGCAACGCCTCGAGACGCTGCTCCTTTTGCTCGTCCGTTTCATGAAAGAAAAGGCCGATCGCTCCGAGTCCGCCATCGACAGCCGGATCTGTAATGATGATCGGCACCGGCAGGAAACCGTAGGCGTTTTCCGCCAGAAAGTTCGACGCATCGAAACGCCCATCATCGGGATCAACGAACTGCGACCAAAACCCTTCGGCGGCCGCAGCATTGCAGATAAGCGAGAGAACGAGGATGAATGGATAGACCCGGAGTGTCATGACCGGTGCATCGTGGGCGTTTCGGCCCACCATTATTCCCGCAAGGAAAATAGCCGTCAACGGCTCATTGGCCGGCAACGCCCGGAAGGTGCGCACGATGATGTGCGAGGGTAGTTATGCGTAACTTTTTGTATCGGCCACACGGTTTGACGCTAAGGCGGGTTAACCTTCGTTTCTTGAAATTTTTTCGGAGTATGAAATGCCCATCCCGTTCCCCGGCCTGCCCTACCCAAACGACGCCCTGGAACCGCATATTTCTGCGAAAACACTCGAATTCCACTACGGAAAACACCACAAGGCCTACGTCGATAAGCTGAACGTTGCAATCGCTGGCACAGCATACGAGGGCCAGTCACTGGCGATGATCGTTACTACGTCGCATGACGCGGCAGATAGCAGCGTTTTCAATAATGCTGCCCAGGCCTGGAATCACGACTTCCTGTGGCGCAGCATGTCGCCGGATGGAGGTGGAGAGCCGGAAGGTCCGTTGGCTGATGCGATTGAGGATCGATTCGGAGACCTGGCAGGGTTTCGCGATGCGTTCAAGCGTTCCGCGCTCGGGCAATTTGGCAGCGGCTGGACCTGGCTTGTGCGCACTGCAGAAGGCGTCGACATTGCCAACACGAGCAATGCGGATACTCCGCTCACTGATGGTGTTGTACCCCTTCTGACGCTTGATGTCTGGGAGCACGCATATTATCTCGACTTCCAGAACAATCGTGGTGCATACATTGAAACATTCCTGAACAACCTGATCAGTTGGCAATTCGCAGCTCGTAACTTTGCTGCCGAATGGGCTGAGGCCTGATTGGCGGCTTATGCACGATCCTGGAGTGACATGGGCAATTTAAAACACTTCGAGTCGATTAACTCCGCGGTTGGTCGTAAGACAGACGGCAACCCTGAGGGCAAGGGCCTTAACGGGTTTCTGCTCGACTGGTATCAAAGTGCGCCGAAGGGTGTCATGGCGAAGCCTCAGCGCCAGGTACTGGCCGAGTTTTTCACCTCGATGCTTGTTCTGTCGGCTGCCTTCAAGTATCGCCCGGCAATCGGCACGGCGAATTATCTTTACTGGATTAATGGTGAGTGGTGCCTGAGCCTCATCGCGCCTCACGAGTGGTCTGACGAAAAACGCGCCAGTTTTGCCGGAACCTGCGTTCTGCAACGCGACATGACCTGGACGATTGTGCCTTCCGAGCTGCTGGGCGAAGACAACCCGGTATCCGACGCGATTGGTCGATTCTATGACGCTTTCGCCGAGATGCTCGATACCGACCTGACACTCGAAGAGGTACTGCCGTTTTACGTCGGCAAGCTTCGCTACTACCAGCGACTGTATGCCAACGCCCTGAGCCGCTCGGTGCGCGCCGCCGTGATCCTGGGTGATCAGGCCGCGACCAGCTGCCGCTCGTGGCAAGCTCTTCTCCCCAAGCGGCAGAACGACCTGCTGTCTTACGGGGGCTGAGAGCATGCACCTGCCCCTGTTTTTCCTATCGCTTGGATTGCTGATGACGACTTCTTCCGGCCTCTTACTTACCGACTTCACCTCGAATACTTCCGATATGGGCTGGTATGTGGTGAACGATAACGTTATGGGTGGGCGTAGCGAGGGCGATTTCATACAAGAACAGGGAAAGCTCAGCTTCGCTGGCCGTACGAACACGAACGGTGGTGGTTTCAGTTCGATCCGCACTGAACCCCTGCAGCTGGACTTATCAAATTTTGCAGGCATCCAGTTGAAAGTGAAAGGTGATGGCCGTCGCTACACGTGGCGGCTGACCACTGATGCCCGCTGGCGTGGCAGGCAGATCAGCTACTGGGCTGATTTTGAAACTCGCAACGGCAAGTGGACCACGGTCGATATTCCCTTCGGTAGCTTCATCCCCCAATATCGGGGTTATCAGCTGGATGGGCCCGCACTCGACTCAGCGCAGATCACAGGCATGGGCCTGATGATCTATGATAAACAAGACGGCCCTTTTGAGTTGGAACTGGCCAGCGTAGACGCCTACTAACTGACAGGCGCCGAGGCCCGCCTGGCGATCCCATTCGCCATGCCGCGAAATAAAAGCGCATGAAACGGCAGTACCGCGAACCAGTACAAGAGCCCCCACACGCCGGCCGGGTGAAAATAGGCCGTGATCGTTATAGACCGTTGGTCATTAACGCAATCGCCGATGTCGAACTCAAGCACACCTGCCCCGGGCACTTTCATTTCCAACAACATTGTCAGCTGCGTTCCAGGTTGTATTGAGATCACTCTCCAGGAATCAACAACATCACCCACCTGCAGGTCGTCGGGATGACGCCGCTTGCGGCGCATGCTGGGGCCACCCACGATCCAGTCAAGGCCTCTTCGCAGCCACCAGAGAAAGCGGGCGTAGAAGAAATCACCGTCCCGCCCGAAACGACAAACGACGCGCCATAAGTCATCTGCACTTGCGTCGGTGCAGGCACGGGCGCCAGCGCACTTGGAATAGAAGCCGTACTCCGCTTGAAACTCGCGACGCGCGATCGAGCCCTCGACCCAACGGGCCGGCACGGCATGCTTGCGATCTGCGTCGAGCGCCTCGGTAGCCGCCTCGCGAAAGCCGAGAAGTTGCTGCGGAACAAGCCGGGGCAGTCGGTCATCGTCAGCAATGACGTCCTGGGAAAGCCCGTCAATAAGTGCTCGAGCGATATTGGCTGGCACCGAGGTCACCAGGCTAAGCCAGTAGGACGACAGACGCGGCGTCAGAACACGAACCGGGATGATGTAGGGTTTCTTTCCAACGAGTTCCGCGTACTGCCGCATGATTTCTTCATAAGTAAGGTCATCCGCACCGCCAACGTCGTAGATCTCGCCTGCTGTCTCATCAAGTAACGGCGCATCGGCCAGGTAGCGGAGCAGGTTGCTTAGCGCTATGGGTGTCGATCGTGAAAACACCCAGCGCGGCGTTACCATGACAGGCAAGTGATTAACGAGATCGCGTATTACCTCCCAGGCTGCCGAGCCCGGTCCAATGATCATCCCGGCACGAATCTCAGTGACCGGAACGGTGCCTGCTCGCAGGATATCGCCGGTCTCCTGCCGTGACCG
>JARRLL010000067.1:0-5108 GCA_037387125.1 Gammaproteobacteria bacterium
GTCGCTGCCTCGGAAAGCGGCGCATCATCGAGTGACCCGCTGAAACCAAAACGGCCGGTCGCAATATAATCAGCGCCGAAGGTCTCCTCGTCGAAGAAGGTGCCACGGGACGTTTCGTATAACTCCGAATAATTGACACGGCCGAACTCCCTGCCGCGCCCTATTTCGATACCCAGTTCACGAATGAGCTGCTTTGCAACCTCCGGGTAGTCGCCCGGCGACTCAATGAGCATTGTGCCGCCGTAGCCGATAAACGTTCGACCGTCGAGTGTGAACTCGTTGCGTTTTGCGTGACCGCCGAAGTCGTCGTGATTGTCCAGGATCAGGATGCGCGCGTTCGGGTCGACGTCGCGATGATAAATGTACGCGGCCGACAAGCCGCTGATGCCAGCACCAACGACAACCAGGTCGTAATGCTCACCGGTTCTGTCGGCCTTCCAGCGCTTGCCACTGACTGCAGCATGAGCCACTTCGAAAGATCCCGGGTGAGAGCCACGCATCCCGGTTTCTGCCGGCGGGTAGTATGCGTGCGGCACGTCGGTACCCGGGGCACCACTTTTTGTGCAGGCCGGAAGCAACGAAGCGCCGATCGCAACGCTGACTCCGCTCAGGAAGTCCCGCCTGGTGATGTCCCGGTCCATGCCGAGGCGTTTGTCACGATTTTTCATCGAGCTTCCTTTAGCCGTAGCCCGGCAAAGACTAGCAGAAACAGGATAGGGAAATGACTGGGCTTGGCGGAAACACAAGCATGCCGATTTGCTCGTGTATGATCGGATCTTCGTTCGTGCAGGAAAACGATATATGTCGTTACTCGGCAACCTCGTATTTTTTATATTCGGCGGCTTCATAATTTTCCTCGGCTACGTCCTTGGCGGCATCCTGCTGTGCCTCACAATCATTGGTATTCCATTCGGCTTCATGTGTTTCAGGCTTGCGGGCGGCGTCATCGCCCCTTTCGGCCGTGAGGTAACGGAAACCGAGCCACCGGGTGGCACCATCGCACTGATCATGAACGTCATCTGGATCATCCTGCCGGGGCTTGAACTGGCCGTCATGCATCTTGTCCTCGCAGTATTGTTTGCCGTAACGATTGTTGGCTTGCCGATCGCGAAACAGCACATCAAGCTTGTGCCGCTGGCATTGATGCCATTCGGCCATGTGATGCGAAATCTTGATTGATGCCCGAGCGACCTAACCTATGAGCGATCAAAGTCCAAAACGCGCACTACCCGGCCGGTTTGTGATTGCCGTTACCGTCGGCGGCGTCGTCGGCCTCGGCATCCTGCGGGGTCCGGGAGAAATCGCCGCGGTCGTAACCGAGCCGGGCCTGTACCTCACGCTCTGGTTCCTTGGTGGACTGTTCATCCTGCTAAGCACCGCCGTCGTTGCCGAACTGCTCGGCATGACCCCGCGATCCGGCGGCGCGTACCCACTTATCCGCCACGCATACGGACCGTACCCCGGCTTTGTGATTGGCTGGGCTGACTGGCTGAGTTTCGCTGCGGACCTCGCGCTGAAAGCGGTTGTCGTCATGGAGTTTGTCGCCATTCTATTGCCGCAAACAGAGGCGTGGAGCAGACCACTTGCCGTTCTCGTGACAACGGCCTTCGCCGCCATACAGCTGCGCGGCATTGGCCTGGGTGCTCTTATTCAGGAATTCGCAACGTCATTCATCGGGCTTGTCATCGTCTTGCTTTCACTGGTGCTGTTTTTTGTCGGGGTACCACAAGGCGCAGTAGCAGCATCCATGCCAGCAGACAATACGCTCAGCGACTGGAGCCTGGTCATCGCGACTATCATCTTCACGTACGACGGATGGCTTTATGCGGCCTACTTCAGCGGTGAACTCAAAGGCGGCGCCGGAGCCGCCGCGCGCGCCTGCATCAAGGGCATGGTTATCGTGATCGCTTTGTACATGCTGATGAATGCGGCATTGGTAAAGAGTGCAGGCCTGGCTGCATTGGCGGGCAGCGACCTGGCCCTGGCGCGCGCGCTCGAACTGGCCACCTTGCCGGCGGCAGGCAACATTATCGTTATTGCCGCCATCCTGATTCTCCTGAGCCATCAAAACCTGGCATACATGAGTGGCCCACGAATTCTCCAGGCGCTGGCGGAGGATGGCTTTGCCACGCAGCGAGCCACAGAGGTAGGCAAAGGCGGCAACCCGGTGTTCGCGGTGAATCTTACCTGGGCGTTGTCAGTCGGCCTTATCTGGATCGGCGGATTCGAGTTCCTGTTGCTGTTGTCGGTGTTTTTCTACGTACCGATCTACCTTGCGATGATCATCGGCGTTTTGATCCTGCGCAAGCGTGAGCCGGATGGTGATCGACCTTACGTTGCATGGGCCCACCCTTACAGCACGATTGTGTGTTTGATCGGGTGGACGGTCATAACCCTGTTCCAGGCATATGTTGAAAGAGAGACGGCGTTATACGCGGTCGCATTGATAGCCATATCCTGGCCCGTTTATTGGTATCTCACCCGCAAGTGATGGCCGGACACGACAATTCACCAACTCGCAGACCCGGGGGCAGCAACACAGCATTTGTGACGGTTATCGGCGGGGCGAATATCGACATTCATGGCACGTCGGACAAGGCATTGCGGCCGAACGACTCCAACCCGGGTACCGTGCATGTCTCCGCCGGCGGTGTCGGCCGCAACATTGCGGAGAACCTTGCTCGCTTCGGCATCGATTGCCGGCTAATAACTGCGATAGGCGACGACCACCATGGTCGGACGCTAATGAGCTTGTCCAACGAGGCTGGAATCGATACACAGTATGTGCAGGAAGTAGCATCGGCGCAGACCTCGACGTACCTGTCCGTGATAGACGCGTCCGGCGACATGAAAGTCGCTATCGCCGACATGCAGATCATCGAACACCTGACCGCCGAAAAGCTGCGCCCCTGCGAGGCCATGCTGCACGAGTCGTCGCTGATCGTGCTGGATACGAACCTGCCGGACAGCGCTCTCGCATGGCTTGCCAATGAATTCGGCGAACAAACGATATTCGTCGACACCGTATCAACGACCAAGGCACCCCGAATCAAACGGTACCTTTCCTCTGTCCACACACTGAAAACCAGTGCCATCGAAGCCGAAGCACTCACGGGTCTCGAGGCAAGAACGGAGCCGCAGTTGCAAGAAGTGGCCGCACAACTTCATGCTGCAGGTGTCGACCGCGTATTCATTACGCGAGGCAACGGGGGCGTCTTCTACAGCACGGCAAACGAACAAGGCACAATGAAACTCGAACAGAAAAATCGGGTCGTGCGTAATGCCGGCGGCGCTGGCGACGCCTTTCTCGCAGGTTTGGCCTACTCCTGGCTCGAAGACCGGGACCTGGAGACAACGCTGCGTTTCGCGCTCGCGGCAGCAGACCTGACCTTGTCCGATCCGGCAACGAGCAGCCCTGCCCTGTCGCTGGCTGCTGTCAACAAGGTACTGGAGGCGCGTGATGCCAACTGAACCCGTCAGCCCGAATCTCGATATTGCGCCCGAAATTTCAGAGGCGCTCGAATCCGGACAGCCGGTGGTAGCACTCGAGTCAACCATCATCAGCCACGGCATGCCCTACCCGCGCAACGTTGAGACTGCGCTGGCGGTAGAGAACGCGGTTCGCGAGGGTGGCGCCGCGCCCGCGACGATCGCGATCCTGGGTGGCCGGCTCAAGGTCGGCCTGGACGCCGACGATATCCGGCACCTGGGCAAGAAAGGCAGCGACGTGATCAAGTGCAGCCGGCGTGACTTGCCCTTTGTCGTTGCGCGCAAACATGACGGGGCGACAACGGTCGCCGCCACGATGATCATCGCGGCCGTGGCCGGCATCAGGGTATTCGCGACCGGAGGTATTGGTGGCGTACATCGAGGCGTCGAGCAGACACTCGATATTTCGGCCGATCTCGAAGAACTCGCACACACCAACGTGGCTGTCGTGTGCGCCGGCATCAAGTCCGTTCTCGATATTGGTCGCACGCTCGAATACCTCGAAACGCACGGCGTACCTGTCGTCGGCTACCAGACGGATACGTTGCCGGCATTCTATGCCCGCGAAAGTGACTTTGGTGTGGACTATCGCGCCGACACGCCTGCCGATGTGGCCGATGCCCTGCGAAGCAAATGGGACATGGGCCTCGACGGTGGCATGGTCATCGCGGTCCCGGTACCTGCCGAGCATGCCCTTGATCGCGAGGAGATCGACGCGGTTATCGACGAAGCTATCGTCGAGATGCGGCACCAGCGCATCACCGGCAAGGACACGACACCCTTCCTGCTGGCTCGTATTGCCGAACGGACCGGGGGCCGCAGTCTCGACGCCAACATTCAGTTGGTTATCAACAATGCGCGTGTTGCCGCTGCAATTGCCGCAGCTTGAGCGTGTATGATTCGGGCAACGCAATTCTCCATGGCTACGTTTTCATACCATGTGGCCGGGACAGCTGAGATCTGATATGTCCTCACAAAACATCGATACAGCGGCACCTTATGATGCACCCGGTTGGGCGCGCACGATGCGCCATTTCACCGACCACCTCGTTTGCGATTTCCTGGGCGGACCGCGTCCGTGGAAATTTGCCTGGATAATCAATTTCCAGAAGGCGGGCACGTTTATATTTCTTCTTGTCCTGATCGCCTGGTACGGCAACACGTCAACCAATGTCTGGGTCTATACGGCCATGCAAGGCAGCTACGGCCTGGTCTGGATTCTCAAGGACGTGGCTTTCCCGGACCCAAGCTGGCAACGTCGCATTACTATCGCTGGCGGGATCAACGCCTTCCTGGGTGCACTGGGTTGGTACTGGGTGTTCGGATGGCTGTTGGTCTCCGGCGTGTCACAACCGGACTATCCGCTGCCCGACTTCGCCTGGTACTGCGTTTGCATCAGCCTGTGCATCGTGGGCTGCGCCATCATGATCGCAGCGGACGCACAAAAGTACTTCACGCTGCGAGTAAAACGTGGACTGATCACCGACGGCATGCATCGCCATGTGCGTCATCCAAACTATCTCGGTGAGATCATGATCTACGGCAGCTTCGCCATGATGGTCTGGCACTGGCTGCCCGTTGTGGTCCTTGCGTGGGTCTGGCTCGGACTGTTCGCCGTA
>JARRLL010000068.1:0-5006 GCA_037387125.1 Gammaproteobacteria bacterium
AGCGCATGTACTTCTGTAAAATTTCGTCTGGTTATTGATCTGAGCCCGACGGGGAATTTGTCTCCCCGGTGACCTGTTGCTCATCACAGCTGGGGAACCATAAACAGGCTCAGCAGGCGGAGGCCCCATGCTGTTATTCATCACCGCAGTCAGTGTCGTTCTTGTCGTGTCCTTCGTGTGTTCCATATTTGAGTCCGTGCTGCTTTCCCTGACCCGGCCACAAGTCGAGGTCTTACTCCAGCAACACAGGCGGGCCGGCAGACTCCTCGCGGGATTCAAGAACAACATGGACGTCCCCATCGCGGCGATCCTTATCCTCAATACCGCAGCGCACACGATCGGCGCCTCGCTGGCGGGCGCCGGTTATTCGCACGTGTTCGGCGCCAGTACTCTCTGGCTTTTTGCCATTCTCTTTACCGTGGCCGTTCTGCTTTTCACCGAAATCATCCCAAAAACTCTTGGCGTGACCTTCGCCAAAGTACTCGCAGTCCCGGTGGCGTACGGCATCCGATGGCTGACCGTACTGCTTTGGCCACTCGTGTCGATCAGCGAGCGCATCTCTCGATCGCTGCGCGGAGATGTCGAAAACCCTGTTACATCGACGGATGAAATTCGCCTGCTGGCGACGCTGGGACGCAGTGAGGGCGCTGTTGGCCCCTGGACTGCGGATATCATTGTCGGCGCCACTCACCTGCGGCACCTCCAGGCCAGGGACGTCATGTTGCCGCGCGAAAAAGTGAATTTCCTGTCGGCTGAAATGAGTCGGGATGAGGCGATGCACATCGCTCGCAGCACCGGACACAGCCGGTTTCCATTTTCCCCGACCGGAGATGTCAACGACGTATCCGGAGTTGTGCTGACCAAGAATCTTCTCTTCTGGCTGCTGTTGAACCAGGAGCCGGACATAGACTGGAAAGTGATCACGCAGGAGCCTCTCGTAGTACCAAGCAGCCTCGGGCTCCCGCAGCTCCTGCGCACCTACCAGGAAAGCCAGCGCCACCTGGCTATTGTCGTCGACGAGTACGGCAGCTTTGAAGGCATCGTGACCCTGGAGGATGTGCTAGAGGAAATCGTCGGAGACATTCACGATGAAAGTGATATGCCGGTGAAAGATATTCTGCATCGACCGGACGAAACCCTGGTGGTTCGCGCAGAAGTTGATCTGCGCAAGCTCTCTGCCAGGCTCGGAATTCCCTGGCAACCCGACGTGGGTGTATCCACCATCGGCGGCCTCATCACCGAGATGCTGGAGCGGATTCCGATAGCGGGCGATTCGATCACCTGGAATGGCTATCGAATCGAGGTTCTGAAAGCCGACGAGCGTCGCGCCCGACTGCTGTCGGTCCGCAAGGCCTGAGAGGTTGCCTGTGGGCGGCCTTTTTTGGTCCCCGGCATCGGAGACAATGGGTCCACCCTGGGGGTATGGTCTGGTCGCCGTTAGTATGTCGTTATCTGGATTCGCCTGAACGGGGAGAAATGTCATGAAACAGGCTATCTTGCTTGCCATCACGTATATGGCGTCGATGGCGACACTCGCCGACGCTCAGCGGGGTCAGAAATTGCATGACGCACACTGCATGAAGTGCCACGATGACAGTGTCTATACGCGCGACCAACATTTCGTGACCAGTAAAGAGGCGCTTGTCAAACAGGTCAAACGCTGTGCGCTGAACACCAATACACAATGGTCCGAGAAGGACGTTAACGACGTCGTCGATTACCTGAACGCCACGTATTACAAGTTCGATTAGGGCGATAACAATTACAGAAAGTTCAACTCACGCCCGAGACACCGTCAAGCTAACAGGCTATCGCTGCTCGAAAAAGCGGCTGAGATTCAGCATCCGTTTTGCCCGGCTCGAAGGACACGCATCTGGCCGTCGCTCATTTCGAGACTGACGATGGGATCTCGTCCTGGCGCAGTACCCTCAACAGGGCGTCGGCCGCCATGAGATCCCCCGTGTTCAGGCCCTCGTTAAACTGATCGTAGACAAGCGTCAGCAGTTCCAGAGCATCCCTGTCCTTGCCGTGGCTCTGCCACAAGCGAGCGAGGCTAATGGCCGCGCGCAGCTCGAAGGATCTGGCGCCCTGTGAGCGTGCCGTTTGCAGCGCATTTTGAAAGTGTTGCTCCGCATCCGCCTCGTCATCTTCGCCTTCAGCCAGGCAAATCTCTCCCCTCAGCCTCTCCAGTTCCGACGCCCAGAAGAGTTCACCTGTCTCATCGCGGAAACGGGATGCGATATCGAGCGCCGATTTGGCAGTCGCGATGTCACCGGCGTTCAGACAGGCATCGGCACCGTTGCCCAGAATACCGGTCGAGTTAAATTTTGCGCCCGACTGGGCCATGATCAGGCAGCCATTCCGGTATTCTTCGATTCCCTCGACATCATTTTGGGCGGCCGCCATCGCTAATCCCAACATCGTACGACCGAAACCTTCCAGGAATTTCAACTCCCGAGTCTTGCTGATGTGGACCGCCTCCTCAGCCGGTGTGATCGCTTCCCGAGGTTCGCGACGCATCAGCAGTACCCAGGCAAGCATGCAGCGCGCAATAACCGCGCTCTCGTGGTGCTGAACCTGGTCCGCTGTATTGACTGCCTCGTGCCCCCTGGCGACCGCCGCATCGGGGCGTCCTCGTAGCCAGATAATCAATGCGTCGAATGATTGGCTCATGGCTTTGATGTCATAACCCGTGTAACGGGTCAACCGCAGATGCCGGTCTATATCGTAGCCCTCGTCCACGCGCCTGAAATGCTCAGAAGCGGTGGACAGCTTTCCCTGGCAATATGCCGTCACGCCCAGCTGACACTCCGGCATATAGCGGATAGACGGGTCGTTGGAGGACTCCCCCAGGCTCAACAGATCCGATGTCAACTGGAGGGATTGCTCGAACTGTGCGCTGACGTTCGCGGTTGTCGCCAACGCCAGCAGGGCCTCCGACCGAAGCCTAGGGTCGTCAACGTTCTGATACGCTTTCTGAATTCTCTTGTGCGTGTCGGCTACGTCCGGATGACCCCACCCGAAGGCGCTCATCTGGCAGCCTGAAATCATCATCAACAGATTCAGGTGCTGTCGACTTTTTTCGGGAGAATCCGGCAACGCTCTCAGCGCATTGATGGCATGTTCATAGTGATGGATGGCTTCCCTGTTGGCAGACCTGAGCGCTGCCGCATCTCCTGCATCGACGTAGTACTCCAGAGCCTTTGCGGCGAGCCCCCCTGCTTCGCAATGGTGCGCCATCATTTCAGGCCGGTCGTGTACCAGATCAGGGAAATCCGTCTCCAGTACTTTTGCGATACGTGCATGAAAATCCCGCCGGGCGCTTCGCAGCAGGGACTGGTAAGCTGTTTCCTGGATAAGCGCATGCTTGAAGGTAAAGGTTGCCGACGGGATGACTCCGCGCTGGTAGAGCAATTCAGCAGTCACGAGCTCGGCCAGCCGCCGCCGAAGATCCGATTCTTCCAGAGTCGTTACAGCCTCTAACAGGCTGTAATCAAATTCACGACCGATTACCGCCGCCAGCTGGGCCAACTCCTTGGCTTCAGCGCGGCTGTCCAGACGTGCCATCAACGAATCCTTGAGCGTCGTCGGGATAGCAAGCGTCTCTATCTCGCCGATCAGTTCGTATCGGCCATTCACCAGCTTCACCTGCTCCGATTCGATCATCATCTTTGTGATCTCTTCGACATAGAGCGGGATACCGCCTGCCTTATCGACGATGAATTCGACCATGTCACCAGCCACGCTTCGACCGCCGGCCACGCTGGTGATCATGGCCGCCACCTGGCTGCGTCGCAAAGGACTGAGGACGACCGGCGTCTGGTTGGTACGGCTGGGCCACGGGAGTTGCGCGTCGGGCCGGGACGCAACGACGACCATGACGCGTGACGCCTCGATCTGCTCGATGAGTATGCCGAGAAATTCAATCGTGGACGGGTCACACCAGTGCAAATCCTCGACGATCAATACGAGCGGCTGGTTGGCTGCAATGGCATGGATCCAGCCGACCAACGCAGCAATCGTTTCCTTACGTTGCTTCTCTGACGCAATCGTCACAACACTTGCGTAATTGTCCGGCAGTGGAAGCGCGAGGAGTCCGGCCAATAGCGGTAGCGCATCCGCGACGCTAACACCGGTGATTTCGAGGCCCTTGCGCAGGCGCTCCAGCTTTATCTCGGCGGTATCCGATGCCTGGAAACCGACCGCTTGTTTCAGCAGTTCTGTTACGGGCTGGAATGCGGTCTGCCTCATGTAATACGAGCCGCGACATTCCAGCCATGTGTGCGGCGTACTTGCCAGACGCTCCCTCAGGACAACGAGCAAACGTGACTTGCCAATACCCGCATCACCAGACAACAACAGGGCCTGGCCGGCGCCGTCCTGCACCATCTCCCATCTGTCGAGGCACAGACCGACTTCCAGTTCCCGGCCGACCAGCGGTGTCAGGCGTTTGGTATCCGCCAGCTGCGACCCGACTCCGCTGGGATGCCTCACCGCATAGGCTCTTATTGGTGAGGTGACACCCTTCAGCGGCGGCATCGGCATTTCTTCAGTGACGAAAAGCCCGGGTATGAGTCGCAATGTTGCTTCGCTGATCAGGACGGTATTCGGTTCCGCGACGCCCTCCAGGCGAGCCGCGATATTGGTCGTACTTCCAAGCGCCAGAGTCTCCTGCCGCCCACCGTAGCCGACGGCCCCGACCACAACAGGTCCGGTATGAATCCCGACTCGAACGGAAATGGAAGTTTGGTGCTGTTCCTCCAGCCGCTCATTCAGCTTGGACAGTGCCGTGATAATTTCACGCCCGGCACGTACCGCACGCTCAGCATCGTCATCATGTGCAACCGGGTAGCCGAAATATACGAGCAGGCCGTCACCCAAATACTGTGCGTTGTGACCCTCGTAACGCCATATACCGCGGGCCGCCGTGTCGTTATTGGAACTAATCTGATCCCGGTGGATCTCCGGGTCCAGCCTGTCCGTTAGTTGCGTCGTGCCCACTATAT
>JARRLL010000069.1:0-7037 GCA_037387125.1 Gammaproteobacteria bacterium
CTCCGCCCGACGTTCCCGCGCTGCGCAAGGCGCTGGCCGCCGAACTGCCCGAGTACATGGTGCCGAGTGCGTTCGTCGTCCTCGACGCCTTCCCGCTCCTGCCCAACGGCAAGGTCGACCGCAAAGCACTGCCGCAACCGGAATGGAGCGGAGACAAGGAATATGCCGCACCGAGGTCCGAGACGGAGAAGCAACTGGCGCGCATCTGGGAGTCTGTTCTCAAGGTCGAGCAGGTCGGGCTGCACGATGACTTCTTCGAACTCGGCGGCCACTCGCTACTTGCCACGCAGATAGTTTCCCGCGTCAGAGACACATTTGGCACAGCGCCCGAATTGCGTGTGTTATTCAATGAACCGACGCTAGCTGCCTTCGCTTTAGAGGTGGAGGCTCAGCAACGCGGTGACGAGCAGCCTGCACCGCCGATATTGCCGGTACCGCATTTCAAGGGCGCCCCGCTGTCATTTGCGCAACAGCGCCTTTGGTTCCTTGACCAGTTAGAGGGCGGAAATGTTGCCTACAATGTGCCGTCCGCTATAAGGCTGAAAGGCCAACTCGATCTCGACACGCTCGAGGCAGCACTCAACGACCTGATTGCGAGGCACGAAAGTCTGCGCACGATTTTCGGCCAGGACGAAAACGGGCCCGTGCAGATCATCGCACCCGAGTTGACGTTGAAGCTGATCAGAGTCGACATGAGCGACACGGATGCCCCGGACATCGCCGGAGAGTTAACAAATCTGGCGCGTGAGGCTTTTGACCTGGCCCGTGGCCCGCTGCTTCGACTGCACACACTGCGCATCTCTGCTGAAGATCACATCGTTGCACTGGTCATACATCACATTATTTCCGATGCGTGGTCACTGAACATCCTGTTTGGCGAATTAATGACCTGCTACGACGCGAGGCGCATGGGTGAGGCCCCAGACCTCCCTGCCCTGCCCGTTCAGTTTGCGGACTTTGCTATCTGGCAGCGCAACTGGCTGGCCGGAACAGAACTCGAGCGGCAACTCGACTATTGGAAGACGACGCTGGCCGGCGCGCCGGCGTCGATTACGCTGCCGACAGACCGGCCTCATCCGCCGGTTCAAACCTACAACGGCACGATTATTTCGCGCACGCTGAGCCGCGAACTGAGCACGCGGCTGGAGGCACTCGCCCGCCAGCATAATGCGACTCTTTTCATGACCTTACTTGCTGCTTTTGATGTTTTCCTTGCGCGCTATTCCGGAGAAGATGACATCGTTGTCGGCACCCCGATAGCGGGCCGTAACCGCTCGGAAACGGAAGGTCTCATCGGCTTCTTTTTGAACACACTGTGCCTGCGCGCTGACCTCACGGACAACCCGAGCTTTAGCGAGCTTTTGAAGCAGGTCAGCCGCAATACGCTTGGCGCCTACGCGCACCAGGACTTGCCCTTCGAAAGCCTGGTCGAAGAACTCAAACCGCCGCGCGATACCAGCAGGCCACCGCTGTTCCAGGTGCTTTTCACCCTGCAGAACGCGCCGCCCGCGGCAAAGACATTTGATGACCTGCAGCTGGAAGGCGTCCTGCTGAACCAGAACACGGCGAAATTCGAACTGTCACTGGGTGTTCAGGAAACTCCCGAGGGCCTGCTGGCGGGATTTGAATACAACACAGATCTATTCGACCGCGACACGATCGTCGTCATGTTCGATCACTTCGAGCGATTACTCGAAGGCATCGTCGCCAATCCGGCGTGTGCCGTCAGCAACCTGCCGATGCTGAGTGATGACGAAGAACAGGCCCTGATCACCGATCGCAATGCCACCGCACAGCAATACCCGCCCGAAGAAACGCTGCATGAATTATTTGCTACACAAGTTCGGCGGCGCCCCGATGAGGAGGCTGTAGTCTGCGACGGCCGCTCCCTCAGCTACGCCGAGTTGAACGGTCTGGCCAACGAGCTTGCGCGCCGCCTGAGCGTGCTGGGGGCAGGACCTGACACCCCGGTCGCTCTTGGCGTCGAACGGTCGCTGGACATGGTTATCGGCGTACTCGGCATACTCAAGGCAGGTGCCGCCTACGTGCCACTGGACCCCGCCTATCCCGCGGACCGCATAGCCTATATGCTCGAGGACTCAGGGGCGCCGATACTCGTTACCCAATCAGCCTTGCTTGAAGACATGCCGGCCGCAGGGATCGAAACTGTATGCCTCGACCAGCTGATCGAAAGTGCCCGCGCGGACGCTGAAGATTTGCCCGACACCGGCGTCAGCGCGTCCGATCTCGCATATATTATTTACACCTCCGGTTCCACCGGCAAACCCAAGGGCGTGCAACTCGAGCACCGTTCGGTCATTAACTTCCTGACCAGCATGGCGAAGACGCCTGGCTTCAACAAGAGTGACCGACTGCTTGCCGTCACCACATTGTGCTTCGATATCTCGGTCCTCGAACTGCTGCTGCCCTTGACGACCGGCGGCACGGTCGTCGTAGCAACCCGTGACGAATCGGTGGACGGCTACGCGCTGGGCGAGCTTCTGCACTCAGCACAGATCACGGTAATGCAGGCGACGCCGGCAACATGGCGGATGTTGCTGCAGTCCGACTGGCAGGGCAGCCACGGACTGAAAATATTGTGCGGGGGTGAGGCGCTGGACCGTGAACTCGCGAGGCAGCTGCACGAGATATCCGCCGGTGTCTGGAACATGTACGGGCCGACAGAAACGACCATATGGTCTTCCTGTCACCTTTACAAACCAACCGACTCGGTCATATCGGTCGGTAAGCCTATCGCTAACACGCAATTCTATATTCTCGACAACCAGCAGCGGCCGGTCCCGGCCGGGGTATCGGGCGAACTCTACATAGGCGGCGATGGGGTCGCGAGGGGTTACCGCGATCGCCCCGAACTTAGCTCCGAGCGCTTCCTCGTAAATCCATTCCGGTCCGGCGAGCGTATGTATCGCACGGGCGATCTCGCGCGCTTCCTGAAAAACGGCGAGGTGCAGGTGCTGGGTCGCACCGACTTCCAGGTTAAATTGCGCGGCTACAGGATCGAGTTGGGTGAAATCGAGGCGGCGATGCAGAGCCGCGGCGACATCAAACAAGCTGTTGTGGCGCTGCGCGAAGACTCGCCAGGTGATCAGCGTCTGGTCGGCTACCTGACGACCGATGAAGCGGCCAACGAATTCGACACAAACGCGCTGCGTCAGCACCTGTATGAGACGTTACCTCAGTACATGGTCCCGTCGACATATATGATTCTCGACGAAATTCCGCTGACACCTAACGGCAAGGTAAATCGAAAGGCCCTGCCCGCACCTGACTGGGGTGCGGAACAGGAATACGTTGCGCCAGAAACACCGCTGGAGAAGCAGTTGGCAGAAATCTGGCAGGCAGTTCTGCAAATAGAGAAAATAGGTACGCAGGACAATTTTTTCGTACTGGGCGGCCATTCACTGCTTGCGACTCAGCTGGTCGCGCGAATCCGGCATGCGATGAATATTGAACTGCCTTTAATGTATATATTTGACTATCCGAGTATCGCCGCATTGGCCACGGCCGTAGAAGCCTTCAGGCTTGCGACCGAAACCTCCGGGCAGGACATGGACGACGACGACCTGGAGGACATCAACATATGAGCGCGGCCGAGTTAATTACCAAAATCAGCGAACTGGGCGGCCGACTCTACCTCGATGCAGGCGAACTGCGACTGAAGGCGCCAAAAGGTGCGCTGAATGATGAGCTGCGAACCGAGCTGAAACTCAAGAAGCAGGACCTGATCGACTTCCTGACTGCGGCGCAGTCTGCCGAAGGCAAGACGCGACAGGTCATCAAGGCTGCCGACCGAAACGAGCCGCTGCCCGCCTCTTTCTCTCAGCAGCGACTCTGGTTCCTGGAACAACTGGAGCCTGGCAAGCCGATATACAACATGCCGTTTTCGATGCGCCTCAAAGGTGAGTTGAATAAAGATGCGTTACAGGCCGCATTCGATGACCTGGTGGCGCGCCATGAGTCGCTGCGGACCCGCTTCGAGTCGGACGGTCAGACGCCATTGCAGGTGATCGATTCGACATTGCGCACTGTTATCGAGAGCGACATTCGGCATGGAGCTAAACAGGAGTCGGTCGACCGGTGGGTCGCCGAATGTTCGGCCGGCCCCTTCGACCTGCAACGCGGTCCGCTGCTTCGCGCCCATTTGCTCGAAACCGCCGAGAACGATCACCAACTGGTCATCGTCATGCACCACATCGTGTCGGATGCCTGGTCAATGTCTATCCTGCTGCAGGAACTGGCGCAATATTATGCGGCCAGATGCCGCGAAAAAACGGCGCAGCTGCCAGAGCTGGGCATTCAATACGCTGACTTTGCAGCCTGGCAAAGAGAATGGCTGCAGGGCCCGGAACTGGAGCGTCAGGCCGCCTTCTGGCGCAACAAACTGGCCGACGCACCGCCATTGCTGGAACTGCCGACGGACAAACCGAGGCCGGCCGTCCAGACCTATGTCGGCGACCACCTGGCCGTTACGGTCGATGTCGAGCTGACTCGACAGTTACGCGGCACTGCACAGGCCATGGGCGTCAGCATGTTCATGCTTTTGCAGGCGGCCTTCAATGTATTACTGGCGCGCTACTCGGGCACGGATGACATCGTCGTCGGCACACCGATCGCAGGTCGCCAGCACGGTGAACTGGAGCCGCTAATCGGTCTGTTCCTGAACACGCTCGTGTTGCGTAACGACCTGTCCGGCAACCCGCCTTTCGCAGAGCTCGTGGACAGCGTGCGCAAATCGACCCTGGCCGCCTACGATCATCAGGATCTGCCGTTCGAGAAACTCGTCGATGAGTTACGGCCGGAAAGACAATTAAGCTACTCCCCGGTTTTCCAGGTGATGTTTAACCTGCGCGCCCAGGGAGGCAGCCCGGACTGAAAACCGAGTTCGGGGATATCGAGCGGAAGACGACGATGTTCGACCTGAGCCTCTCGGTCGACGAGGCGGCAGACTACCTGTCACTGGAGTTCGAATACGCTACTGACCTTTATGTTCGTGAGTCCATTGCCCGCATAGCATCGCACTACATCACCCTGTTGCAGAGCATAGTCGCCGACCCCGCGTGCAGAATTCATGATTTGCCGATGCTCGCTGAGGCGGAGCGAAGGCAACTGCTGGTAGAGTGGAACAACACACGCTTCGATTATCCAGAAGAACTCACTGTCCATGCCATGTTCGAGCACCAGGTCGCCCGGCGACCGGAGGCCATCGCACTGCGGGCCGGCGACATCGAATTGAGTTATAGCGAACTGAACCGGCGCGCCAACTGCCTGGCAGATGAGCTGCGGACAGCCGGTGCCGTACCTGGCACGCTGATCGGACTCTGCATCGAACGCACTGAACACATGGTCACCGGCATGCTTGGCATACTCAAGGCCGGAGCTGCCTATGTGCCGCTCGATCCAAACTACCCGGCTGACCGCGTGGCCTTCATGCTGGAGGACAGCCAGGCTCCGATCGTCGTAAGTCAGAGCTCGGTTGCCGCCGGACTGCCGGAGACCGGCGCAAAGGTGATTTGCCTTGACACGTTTGCCTGGGGCAAGCCGGATGAATCCGTGCAAAACCCCGCCACCGGTGTCCAACCGAATAACCTCGCCTACGTGATCTATACCTCCGGTTCTACCGGGCGGCCGAAGGGTGTTGCCATCGCCCACAGCAACACGGCTGCGCTGATGCAATGGGCGAGTGATGTCTTTTCGGCGGAAGAATTTTCCGGCGTACTGGCGTCGACATCGATGTGCTTCGATCTCTCGGTGTTCGAAATATTCTGCACACTGGGCGCCGGCGGCCGCGTTGTCATCGCCAATGATGCGTTGGCCCTGCCGAGTCTTCCGGCGGAAGCCGGCGTTACGCTGGTTAACACAGTACCCTCTGCCATCGCCGAGCTGCTGCGCATGGATGGCATGCCGCCTTCCGTAAAAACGGTGAATCTCGCGGGCGAACCTTTAACGACCGTGCTCGCCGATGCCATTTATGCCACCGGCACCGTCGAAAACGTGAATGATCTCTACGGACCCTCTGAAGACACGACCTATTCAACATGGACACGTCGTGACCGCGGCGAAATACCCACCATCGGAAGACCGATTCACAACACACAAGCCTACCTGCTGGATGCGTGGGGCAACCTGGTGCCTGTGGGCGCTATAGGAGAACTGTACCTGGGCGGCAGCGGCGTAGCGCAAGGTTACCTGCATCGCCCCGAGCTGACGGCCGAGAAATTCGTGGCTGACAAGTTCCGCAATGAACCCGGTGCCCGCCTCTACCGGACCGGTGATCAGGCCCGCTATCGGGCTGACGGGACACTCGAGTTTTTGGGCCGCATCGATCAACAGGTCAAGCTGCGTGGCTTCCGTATCGAACTGGGAGAGATAGAGGCGGCGCTAGATTCACATACCGCCGTCGACAAAAGTCTGGTTATGGTGCGGGAGGACGAACGCGGCGACAAGAAACTCATCGCTTACGTCAGCAGTGCCGGCGAGCGCCCGGACGCGAAACTCCTGCGCACAAAACTGCTGGAGGAACTACCCGAGTACATGGTGCCTGCTGCGTTCGTTGTACTGGAGCAGTTCCCGCTGCTGCCGAACGGCAAGATCAATCGCAAAGCGCTGCCGGCACCGGAATGGACGAGCGCAGAGGAGTACGTCGCCCCCCGGACCGCCATTGAAAAGGCGCTGGCCGACATCTGGGCCAATTTACTGCAGCTCGAACGAGTCGGCATCCACGACAATTTTTTTGAATTGGGCGGTGACTCGATCCTGAGCATCCGGATTATCTCCAGGGCCGCCCAGCACGGGATCAGCCTGACCACCAAACAGGTATTCAGTCATCAGACCATCGCTGCGCTGGCGGCAGTCGCGAATACAGAAAAAGCCATCGATGCCGAACAAGGACAGGTCACCGGCGAAGTCCTGCTGTCACCTATTCAACAGTGGTTCCTGGAATTCGACAGCCCTAACCCCAGCCATTTCAATCAATCGATGATGCTGGAACTCGATCCGGCCGTGACGCCCGAAATACT
>JARRLL010000070.1:0-4865 GCA_037387125.1 Gammaproteobacteria bacterium
GCGTATACTTCGCCGATCTGGTACACGCCCTGAGAAATCAAGATTCATGACAAGAAGAGCCCGGCATATTGCCGGGCTTTTTCTTTACCGCGTTATATATGCGTGTGGCCGAACCGAGAACTTAGCGCCTCTGCGACTCGCGTCCAGGGGAGTTCTGCTTTGCGCTGGACAGCGGAATTAGTCGATTCAGGGGCGACTTGGACCGCTAACGACCCGAAGGCGAACTTGGTGCCAGTCTGCTTCCAATCTCCAAAACCGGCCGACAGTTGTAAGCTGTTGTGCGCCTTGATTAATTAACATCATGTCAGTATGGTCTGACGTCATGTCAGCAAAACTGTCAGTTTCGGGTGTTGTTTTCAAGCCGGAACCAACGCAAACAATTGGCCGATCGGAACGTACACGCGCCGAGATATTGGACGCTGCTTTCAGGTTTCTTTGGTCGCACTCATTTCGCGACATGACCGTTGATAAGCTGATGGGGCTCACCTCAATCAGCAGGCCGTCTTTTTACAATTATTTCGCGGACACCCATGAATTAATGGAATCGCTGTTGGCGATACTGGAGTCTGACATTCTAAAAGGCGTTAACCCCTGGCTCTGTGACGATGGCGATCCAGTTGCCCTGCTGCACCAGAGTCTCGCAGCAGAAGTGCGTATCTGTTATCGATGTGGTCCATTTTTGAAGGCTGTCACCGATGCTGCGGGAACCGATGCGCGCGTGGAAGCCGGGTGGTATGAAATGCTCGATCGATTTGATGATGCCGTGAGTGAACGTATTGCTGCGGATCAAGAGCTTGGGTTGATCGAATCATTTGATCCTCGGCCCCTAGCCACCATGCTAAATCAGGTTGACGCTTCTATGTATGTCCGGGCATTCGGTCAGAGACCACGCGGTCGGCCCGAGCCGGTGCTCGAAGCAATCTCACGCGCCTGGATTTCATCGCTATATGGCCAAAAATGGGTGGCTAGCGGGACATCTACTTTGTTTCGCAAGCAGAAAATCGTTTCGCCTGAGCCACTGTAGCTCGAAAAGCAATGCATCAATTAGGCCTGCTCGATACCACAACAATTGGAGAGACAAATGTTAGGAATTAACTCGAAATTGACCATGACGCTGGTAGTTTTTTGCCTGGCAACGTCTCTCGCAACGGGAAGCGTATTTGCCCAAATTAATCCCCATATCGAGGAATCTGAGGCCAGCAAGCTGTATCCGGGCAAGACATACTCGCCCTACGCGCAACGTGCTTTTCCCAGCCAGGTTTACTGGGGCGAGACGCATTTGCACACGGGACTTTCACTCGACGCCGGTCTTTTCGGAAACACCCTTATGCCTGAAGACGCGTACCGATTTGCCAAGGGCGAAGAGATCAGGTCATCCACGGGCTTGCCCGTAAAGCTCGGCCGGCCGCTCGACTTTCTCGTCGTCGCTGATCACTCGGACATGATGGGCATTGCGATTGACATCAAGAAGGGCTCCCCAAATATCGTGGCAGATCCGAGTGGTAAGCGCTGGCACGAGGCCTTCGTGCAAGGCGGCCAGGCCGCCGGGGAAGCGGCGTTTGAACTGATCCAGTCATTCGCCCAATTCAAAGTGCCCGAGAAGATGCTTGCGGATTATTCACCCGGCTCAGCGCCGTTTGCTTCTGTATGGGAAACAATCGTCGCGGCTGCGGAGAAATACAACGAGCCGGGTCGGTTCACTGCGTTTATTGGCTATGAATGGACCTCGGTACCCCAGGGCAACAACCTGCATCGCAACGTCGTTCTGCGCGACGGCGGTAACCGGGCCCGACAGGTCTTGCCGCTGACGACCCAACCGCCGGGCGGGACGACCGATCCGCTGGACCTGTACCAGTGGCTCGAGGACTATGAGTCGAACACCGGCGGGAAGGCCTTGGCCATCGCCCATAACGGTAATCTATCCAACGGCTGGTTGTTCCCGGTGGACAAGCGGTACTCCGGCAGCCGGGTGGATAAGGAATACGCTGCGCTGCGCGCCAAATGGGAACCGTTGTACGAGGTCACACAGATCAAGGGCGACGGCGAGGCGCACCCATACCTGTCGCCGAACGATGAGTTTGCCGACTATGGAACCTGGGACACTGGTAATCTCGACCTGTCCGAGCTCAAGAAGCCAGAAATGCTGGCCCGCGAATACGCTCGGGAAGCGCTCAAGAACGGCCTGGCACTCGAGGCAAAATTCGGCACGAACCCGTACAAATTCGGCATGGTCGGCGCCACGGACAGCCACACAACGTTGGCGACGGCCGAGGAAGAGAACTTCTTCGGTAAGTCCGTCAGCGTCGAACCGTCGGCGACCCGAGTGGGGCATCCGTTCATCGAGTCGAAGCTCGGTGCGATAGATGGCGACACGCTTGTTGGTGCGGGTTACCAGGGCATCTGGGCCGCTGAGAACACGCGCGAAGCCTTGTTTGACGCCATGATGCGCAAGGAGACCTATGCAACGACGGGCCCGCGCATGGTAGTTCGTTTCTTCGGTGGCTGGGAGTACACCGATGACGACCTGCGCAGCCGCGCGCCGGCTTTCCGCGGCTACGAGAAGGGCGTACCGATGGGCGGCGACCTGACTCAGGCGCCCCGCGGCGAATCGCCAACATTCATGGTTTACGCGCTACGTGATCCGATTGGGGCGAATCTCGACCGCATCCAGATCGTCAAGGGTTGGCTGGATGAGGACGGCGAAACGCAAGAGCAGGTCTACGACGTGGCTTGGTCCGACAATCGCCAGCAAGGCGCCGATGGCAAGTTGCCCCCCGTGGGCAACACGGTCGACATCGAGGCCGCGAACTGGACCAATACTATCGGCGCTTCAGAGCTGGCAACAGTCTGGACCGATCCGGATTTTGATCCTGATCAAAGTGTGTTCTATTACGCGCGCGTGATCGAAATACCGACGCCGCGCTGGGTTCTTTACGACCGGCTGCGGTTCGGTATCGAGCTCCCGGAGGATGCGGAACTGACGCACCAGGAACGTGCGTACACGTCACCCATTTGGTACACGCCTTGAGCTGCATTCGGGCCAGACTTTTATCGGTGTGCCAGCCGCCAGCAGACGTATGGGAAAGAAACACATGAACCGAAAGTTGTCTTTGTTGTTTGTGGCCCTTTTTTGCCTGTGGGCTCCCTTGGCCGATGCCCAGGAAAAGCCGAATATCGTGCTGGTGTTCCTGGATAACTTCGGCTGGGGCGAGCCGGGTTTCAATGGAGGCGGAATCGTCAGGGGCGCTGAAACGCCCAGGATGGACCAGTTGGCAAATGAAGGGTTGCGCCTGACGAATTTCAACGTCGAGGTGCAATGCACGCCATCCCGCTCGGCGCTGATGACGGGGCGTTATGCCATTCGCAGCGGCAATGGAACCGTACCCCTGGGTGAAGGTGTTTACGGCCTGGTTCAGTGGGAAGTGACGATGGCGGAAATGCTATCCGACGCGGGCTATGCCACCGGCATGTTCGGCAAGTGGCACCTGGGGCGCACGGAAGGAAGGTTTCCGACCGACCAGGGTTTTGATGAATGGTATGGCATACCCAACTCAACCGATGAGTCGGTCTACTCGTCGTTGCCGGATTTTGTGAAAAGCGGTCTCTCGGAAAGCTGGGTCATGGAAGGCAAGAAGGGAAGCGTGCCGAAGAAAGTTCGTCCGTATCGACTCGACTATCGGCCGCTGATCGACCGTGATCTGACGGATCGGGCCATCGATTTCATGCAGCGTCAGGCAAAGGCCGGCAAGCCCTTTTTCGTTTATCTTCCGTACACGGCGACGCACTTTCCGACCATGCCGCACCCCGATTTTGCCGGCAAATCCGGCAAAGGCCCTTGGGGTGACCTGCTGATGCAGATCGACAGCTACCTGGGCGAACTGCTGGATACCGTTGATGAGCTGGGCCTGACTCGCGAAACCCTCTTTATTTTCACCGCGGACAACGGACCCGAGTCGCTGAGTGCCGGCGAAACTTCTATGACCGTGGAAACCGCGGTAAACGGCTCTGCCGGGCCGTGGCGCTCAACGCTGTTTACAGGTTACGAAGGGGCCCTTCGCGTACCCTTTGCGGTGCGTTGGCCGGGCAGGATCGAGGCCGGCCGCGTGAGCGACGAAATCGTACACGCCATGGACCTGTTTCCGACCCTCGCCGGGATTGCCGGGGGGCAGGTTCCCGATGACCGAATGATCGACGGCATCGATATGTCCTCTTTCATCCTGGGCGAGAACGAGGAATCGGGTCGGGATGGCTTTATCGTCTACATGGGCAATGACATCTTCGGTGTGAAATGGCAGGACTGGAAACTCCATTTCAAGGAGCAGACCGGGTGGAATGGGGTTTTGCGCGAGTACACCATGCCCCGCCTTTACAATCTCATCAATGATCCGCGGGAGAGTGACAACGTGCTGTTTCCGCATACCTGGGTGCCCAAGGCCGCATTGCCGCAATTGGAAGAGCATGTGGCATCGCTGAAGGAGTATCCACCGATCCCGTCAGGAACGCCAGATCCGTATGAGCCACCCAGATAGAGAAAAGGTCGATAAAGTCGTTTTTAAAAGAACTCATTCCCAGTCCAAATAATCACTTAGGTTTGACTCGCGCCTGTTACCTTATTCGCGGCCAACCAGGTTAACGACATAACCGATAGCAAAAATTGTGAATGCCACGAGACTGATGGGCGGCAAACCTCCGTGCCAACCCGCCGGTTTCAGCCAGCCCTGATAACCCATGAAGAGAAGGTGCAGTCCACCGAGCACCAGCGCAAACAGCATAAAGCGCCGTGACGTTATAAACGTTATGAAGCTGTGATCCTCGCGCAGGAAGGTCTGGAAACTCAGGTTGTATCCCCACAGAATCACGAAGGC
>JARRLL010000071.1:0-4761 GCA_037387125.1 Gammaproteobacteria bacterium
CTATCAACTGTCCACCCTGTTGAAGCCGACAGTCCAAATAGACTTGTTCTTTCCGGTATAGCGTCGGATGTCCGTCGTCAGATAAATATGGACATATGAGCGCGTGATTTAACGGAGGCTCTGGTTCGCATTTCTTTCGTGATTATGCCGCTTTCCTGAAGTGTTGCAAGCGACGTTGATTGATGGTTTCTCGTTTGATTTTGTTCCTTTCCCGGATGATAGATTTGTCGCGACTGAAGTAGACATCGGCGGGTGTGACGTTGTTGAGGCTCTCGTGGTAGCGCGCGTTGTTGTAGTAATCGACGAAGGCACGGACCTGGCATTCAAGGTCTCCCGGCAGGTAATAGTTTTCCAAGAGAACACGGTTTTTCATGGTCTGATGCCACCGCTCGATTTTACCTTGGGTTTGCGGATGGAACGGGGCGCCACGCACATGATCCATCCTATTGTCTTCCAGCCACCCTGCAAGTTCGCCAGAGATGTAACACGATCCGTTGTCACTCAGCAGGCGTGGCTTGTGCCGGACGACGGCCTGATCACATCCGGAGGCCTCGAGTGCCATTTCCAGTGTATCGGTTACGTCGCTGGCCCGCATAGTCGTACACAGCTTCCAGGCGATGATATACCGGCTGTAATCATCCAGGATCGTGCTCAGGTAATACCAGCCCCAGCCAATGATCTTGAAGTAGGTGAAGTCGGTCTGCCACATCTCGGTTATGGCCGTGGTTTTGTCATGGAACTCGGCCGCCGCCTTGATCACCACATGGCTGGGCGCTGTGATCAGGTCGGCAGCCTTTAAGATGCGATAGGCTGAAGACTCAGAGATAAAATACCGCTTCTCGTCGGTGTATTTGACGGCCAGTTCCCGCGGTGTCAGCGCCTCGTGATCCAATGCAAATTCGATCAGGTCATCCCGCCTGGCCTGGGGAATACGGTTCCAGACCGACTTAGGGAATGGAGAACGATCAGCTAGCGCATCAAGCCCACCATCAACGTACAGATCGTACCAGCGATAATAGGTGCTGCGTGGAATGCCTAACATATCCAGCGTCTTCTTTGTGGGCAGATGGCTGCGCTCAACTGTGCTGATGATCTCCAGCTTCTCGGATGCGGGATACCTCATTCCTCGAACTCGCTCGCCATTGTCCTCGGACCAATGGCGGACCATGGCTCGCCCCCGATCATGCTTTTTTTGAGCAGGCGGTTTTCCAGCGTCAAGTCGGCAACGCATTCCTTCAGTGCCAGAGACTCTGATCGCAGCTCCTTCACTTCAGGTGATGTCGCCTGACGGGCCGTATCGCCAGACAAACGGCGCTTGCCGGCTTCAAGACACTCTTTGGACCAGGCGTGGTACAGGCTTTCTGCAAAAACTTCGCATCGGCACAATACAGATATGCTCTCCTCGCCTCGAAGTCCCGCCAAAACATTGCGGATCTTCTCTTCGGCGGAATAGGTCTGTCTGGTCTTGCGGCAAATGTTCTTCACCAACTTATCTGCAGCCCCTTTCGACTGCCCGGATTTCTTGTTCATCTCTGACTCCTAATAGTTGAGACGAACCAGAAATCCCCCGCTGCTCAAACCCTTAAATTTGTCCGATAGGCGCTGACGTCAGACATCGTGCTTAGGCGCGATCGCGAACTGGAAAATCTTAATGAAAATGTCTCTTTCCCATTCCCAGGTTAAGAATTGGAAAAGCCCTGCTCTTATTGGTCGATTCAGCGGGAGCAGATCACAATGCCTGTTTCCGTGTCGCCCTCTCCGAAGCCGCAGCTGTCGAGAATAACCAACCGAACCGTGTGAAGTCTCGGTTTTTATTTCCGGCGAATGCTCCTAAGATAAAACTCATGCCAGCAGCGGATGCACCATCGAAATTCGTTTTGAACGGCCCGCGTATCTGGGTGGGCTGGGTGGTTGTGTTGATCGCCGTTATCGCCGTTTCGGCACTTGTCGAGCGGCAAAAGCTGCTGGCCGAGTTCCTGGCCGAAGCCGATATTCTCCATCGTATCGCTTCGCAGCGGGCGGACCAGCATGACGCCCACCTGACATCGCTGTCGGCCCTCGCCGTGGCCGGGTCGGACGACAGGCAGGACCTGATGCTCGAGGTTGCCGCCACGATCCTGCGCTTCTATCCGACAATCCGTGCCGTTGACTTGGTCGAGTTGGAACAATCCAGGGGATATATCAGCACAAGATCTGATCTGCCCGAAAAGACCGTGGAGGCTATTCGGCTGGCGGCTCAGGCGTCCGAAGGGCAGTTGGTCCTGCGGCAATCCAAGGAAGACACGGGCACATACCTTCTGGTCAAGAGAAGCCCGAACAGCGACGCGGCGCGCTTCGGCCTCGCGTTACAGATAAATTCCGACGCGTTAATCGACTCCGGCTCCGGCCTTTGGCAACGGTCATCGGTTGCCCGTGCTCTCCTGCTGCCGGACGGCACGGCCCTCTCCGGCGCGGGTCGGCTTGCTTCGCCGCAGTTCGAGAAGGTCCTCGGCAGCGCGTCGCAACCGCTGATTTTCCAAGCCAGCATCGCGCCAGGCTTCTCCGACCTTCTCCCCCCCGTGCAGGTGTTTCTGGCGATCGTCGTTGCATCGCTTCTTTACCTTGCTGCAATTCTGGGACTTCGCCAACTCACACGCGCCCGAAAAGCCGAAACGCAGGCCCGCCTGAGCGCACAGGAGGCCCGTCTGGCGCATGCATCGCGGGTCAATGCCATGGGAGAGATGGCAAGCGGCATAGCGCATGAACTGACCCAGCCACTCACCGCAATTCTAAGTCAGGCGCAGGCGGGCCGGCATCTGGCGAAAGGCGGCAACATCGATGCAGTCGGCACCGTTCTTGAGGGTGTCGCGGCACAGGCAAAGCGGGCTTCGGCCATTCTGGACAGGTTGCGCAACTGGACCCGTCCATCGCAATCTCGATCCGACGTCGTTTCGCTGAACGAGGCTGTCGACAACGTGCTGCTGCTGCTCGGGCCGGAAGCGACCCGCGCCGGGATCGACCTTCGGATTGATAATGCAAATAGCACACTTCCGGTCACCGCCGACCCGGTGGAACTGGAACAGATCGTTTTCAACCTCGTACGCAACGCCATGGAGGCCGTCGCCGACGCGGATTTACGCCGGGTGACAATTTCAACAAGGGCCGACGGGCCGGAAGCAATCCTGGAAGTGACGGATACCGGGCCGGGCGTGGCCTCGGATGTCAGGGCGCGCCTGTTCGAACCCTTCGTTACCGGCAAACCCGGCGGAACCGGTCTTGGGCTGGCCTTGTGCCAGCGGCTGGCGGAGCGCATCGGCGGAGAACTGTCGCTTGACGAAAGTGGCGTATCGACCGTGTTTCGCATGCGCGTGCCACTGGCCAGCCAATCGACGCAAAGGGCTGCGGAATGACCCGCCCCGTCTATCTGATCGACGATGACGAAGCCGTTCGCAATGCCCTTGCCCTGCTGCTTGATACCGTCGGAATTGATGTGCGCGCCTTTGCGTCGCCGGAAGCATTCCTGTCGAGTTTGAACACGCTCAAACCGGGTTGCCTGATCGTCGATATCCGAATGCCGGTGATATCCGGATTAAAACTTCAGGAACGACTGCGGGACAGTGGCGTGGCGTGGCCGACCGTCGTTATCAGCGGGCATGGCGATATCGAGGCCTGCCGCCGCGCATTCCGCAACGGTGCCATAGACTTTCTCAGCAAACCAATCGATGAACAGGACCTGATTGACGCGATCCAAAGGGCTCAGTCCGAACTCGACCGGTTGCAACAACAGGAATCCGAAGCAGAAGAGTCGCGTCGCCTCCTGAAACGTTTCACCGCGCGAGAAATCGAAGTATTGGAGATGGTCGCGAGGGGCCTTACCACCCGGCAGATCGCAGACGCGCTTTCGCTGTCTCCGCGGACGGTGGAAAGCCATCGCGCCGCGATCGGTGCAAAAGCGGGGACCTCGTCGGCGGCCGAACTTACCCGCCTGTGGCTGGAAACTCGCTAAACTCCGTAGAACTACGGAGCCGATTGCCAGGACTACGAATTTCAAGTCGGCGCACAGGGTTTTAGGGTCATTTCATCAAACTCAAGGAGAAATGAAATGATCCGTAATCTCGTACTCGCCGCCGCTCTTGCAGCACCGGTTTCCGTCGCCGCACAGGAATTGCCTTCGGCCCCTTACCTCCCGCTCGACATGGCTATGACCGCGGCGAGCACAGCGCTCGAAGCCTGTGCCGCCGAAGGCCACAACGTCAGCGTCGCAATTGTTGCGCGCAGTGGCAACACCAGCGTCATCCTGCGCGCCGACAACGCAGGTCCGCACACCGTCGGCAGCAGCACCGGCAAGGCTTTCACTTCGGCCAGCATGGGCCGCGACACGGCAGGTCTTGCCGGTTTCATCGGCGGCAACCCCCAGAATGACGGCCTGCGCGATATGGACTCCCGTATGGTCATTCAGGCCGGTGGCCTGCCAATCCGCATCGGCGGTGCACTCGTTGGTGGTATCGGGGTTGGCGGTGCTCCGTCGGGCGACATCGACGCGACCTGCGCACAAGCCGGCCTTACAGCTATCGGTGCCCAATAGATATGACCCGGCCCACCTTCCGGGGTGGGCCATTTCACGGAGGAACCTGAAATGAAGCATTTTCTTGCTGTTCTGCTGATCGCAATGACGGCCAGTGTCGCGCAGGCGCAAACGCCGCCGTCGGCCTCTGAAATCAGACAATACGAAGGCCTGCACCGCGCGGCGCATGAAGGAAACCTTGCAGCGGCGCGTAACCT
>JARRLL010000072.1:0-4636 GCA_037387125.1 Gammaproteobacteria bacterium
CCCTTGAGACTTCTTACTGATGCCTGGTGGGTGCGGGCCGCGCGCTGTGACTGGTTCAGACTTTACAGTACGATTCCGGAGCTGGGTCCGATCAGGCGGCCGGAATGACGCGCACTGCTGTATTGTTCGACGAGCGCGCGATAGTCATCGATGCTTGACCTGATCTGCGTGGCCAGCACATTGTGTGTGTGCTGTTCGTCGGCGCCGATCGGCCGTGACTGGAAAACCAGGTAGCCGAACATTATTACTGCGGCGACGGCCAGAAGAACTGCAAGTATATTTCGAACCATGGATCCAGCCCTGTAGTCGGAAGACTTTGCTCGTGGCTAGACTAGTTATCGCGGGTCCCTTCTGTTGTGATCAGTCTCACAAAACCGGAATTCTGTAAAATAGCCAGACAATCCGGGGGCCGTATGATGTATGACGAACGCGTTTCCCGTTGCCGCGACGAAGCCGCGAATCCTTGCGCATGCGGCGAAGTGGTTGCGCAGCCGATCGCGCAATATGTGCGGTCCTCGCCTGACGACGCTGCGCCAACGTTATGTTACGAGCGCCGCACGCCACGAGTTGCGGGATTGGCTTGCTGCAGCGTCCGTCGCTCATGTCCCGGCTTCGGCAAAAAGTGGCAGTGTCGCGATGGAGCGGCAGCATGACAGCCGCGGTCATGCACCTGTGGGTCGCCTGGTCACTGGCATTGCTTTTTGCAGTTTCCGCGCTCGCAAAAATCGTGCGCGCAGCTGAGTTCCGCAACCACCTTGCGGCTTATCCGTTTGTTCCCCGCGTGCTGATACCCACGGTGGCGAAGTTGCTACCGCTGATGGAAATGACGCTTGCCATCGTGCTGGTGTTTGTCGCCGCATGTCCGCAGGCGCTGCTTGCCGCTGCGGCCATGCTGGCGCTGTATTGCGTGGCGGTCGGCGTGGCGTGGGGGATGGGAGCCGGTGGCGAGGACTGCGGGTGCGGTGCGGGCGAAGAGGTACCGATCGGTGGCTGGCTGGTATTGCGAAACCTGTTTTTGTTTGGGTTCGCGCTGTGTGGTGTGGCGCTGGCCGGCGATCCAGGTGTCACGATTGCCGGACGCATTTTGGCGCTCACTGGCGTGGTGGTTTCGGCGCTCGTGTTCGACTGGATCAACGTATTCATTCGGAGTGAATACGAGACCGACTGAGCTCGCGTTTGCCCTCTTGCAGTAACACGATCAAAGCGACGAAGTCGTACAGCGCATGGGCGATGACAGGCACCAACAGGTTGCCGCTCACGAGATAGAGCCAGCCGAGATACAGTCCGATCAGGGTTGCCACCACGGCATAAGTGCGGTTGACAAAATGCGCCAGCCCGAACGCGACGCTGGCGAGTATCAAACCGGGATAGATACCGACCTGCTTTACCAGCCAGCTTTGCAGCACGCCGCGAAACAGCGCTTCCTCGCCAAGCCCGGCCAGGACGGATATCACAGCCAGTTGCACCAGGCTGGCGTTTTTGAACAACGGCAGGACCTGGCGGCTCACGAAATCGCGTAGATTTTTGAGCGGGCGACTGCGGTTCGCCAGCGGTGTCAGCAACAGCAATATGGGAAGCGTCGCGGCCACACCTTGGGCGAAGGCATCCATTTGCAGACTCAAATTGACGAATGCCGGCGTGCCGAGTAGCCATCCGGCCGCCACGGCGACTACGACCAGGCCGCCCTCGAACAACAGGGCCAGGTTGACGACAGAGCGGCGTTGGCGCATCGACGAATCCGCGTGGAGGTTGCAACCGCAGAGTCTAGCGCAGTGGACCGGGCGGCATGGGCGACCGGTTGCGGAGAGGCGCGATGATAATTCCGGAAAAGCGGCCCGGCACCGGCCGCCGCGATGGAGCGTGGCGGAAGGGTCAGTCAGTACAGGGAGGGCCTACGCTACCTATCGGCTCGACAGGTGGTGCGTCGCTGGCGGTTGCGGCACGATTTCGGCGGCCGTGGACTCGGTTGCCTCCGGCGGAGAGACCGGATAGTTCACGGGCTTGTGAGTGACGATCATCGTGATGACGCCGAAGATCGCCAAAACCACCAATCCACGTTCGGCTAATTCTATGAATTTCTTCATGTTAGAGCCTCCGGCCCAGTCCTCGAAACAGGCCAAGAGTCTATGGGCGGGGACGGGGCGGTACTGGTCGCGGGGGGTCACATGCTTGGCCCGAGGCCGCAGATGTCGAGGCGGCGACAGGTGTTGTACCCGGGACTCACGCCGGCGCCGGCGAAACTGGTAGAATTCCGCCGCGGCGGGCCTGTAGCTCAGTTGGTTAGAGCAGGGGACTCATAATCCCTTGGTCCCAGGTTCGAGTCCTGGCGGGCCCACCAATCTAAACAAAGACTTAAGAAAAGCGGCTGTTCAGTCCCTTGGTCGCTCGGTACAGTTTCGGAACACTTGTACCGAGCATCAAGTCGTGGCGACGATTACCAGGACGCCCTCGTCCACCTGGAAAGCCGTTATTCGCAAGCGCGGATGGCCGACCGCGATCAAGACGTTTCGCACCAAGCGCGACGCGCAGGACTGGGCACGGCGTACCGAGGACGACATGGTGCGCGGGGTGTACATCGAGCGCGCGAACGCTGACCGACTGCTGTTGCGAGACGCGCTCAAGCGATATCTGCGTGAAGTCTCGATCACCAAGAAGCCGTCCACCGCGAAGGCGGAACAGTCCAAGGCCAGGGCAGTGCTCGCCGCGCTGGGCAAGTACAGCCTTGCCGCCATCACGCCCGATATCGTGGCCGACTACCGCGACGAGCGGTACTGACAAGTTAACGATTGATCACGTACGAACCCAAGGAAATATGCCAGTCAAGCCCCTGTCGCGCATTCCCGAGACAAAAAGGCGCGCTGTCTGAACTCACGATAGCGCTCGGCCGAAATCAGATGCCGGAACAAGTTGAATAGATTGTGGACGACTGAATGGACAGCGGATGTCCCAGCAGCCGGTTTTTGTTTAGCCGTGAAATTGTGCCACGAACGTCGATGATCAACTCTAATCGCCCAGATCAGCCCGAAGACTTTTGACCAGACTCTCAAACGTTATTGGATCTATGCCAAAGCCACCTTGGAACGGATCACTTAACGCCAAAATCATGTACAAAACCAGACCAACAAATACTGTATAAAGTGAGACAAGTACCACAAGAGGCCCCTGCGGACGATACGAACCAAAACAAGCCATAGTGACCAAGAACCCAAAGAAGACTACGTAGATATACACCGGTGGCTCCGCCAATGCGTTATCCAAGCGGATTAAGCGGTAGTCAGAGATCGTGTCGATGTCCGTCACGATACGCGACCAGAGTTCTTTCTGAGCGGCGGTCTCTGGCTCCAGTTTCATCACGCTATCAAATATTTCATTCCTCAATTCACTAGGCCGTCGACCGAGCCTGTCATTTGCTAGTTCGGGCCAGTCATCGTCGATGACTGCTTGTAGGTAATCAACGAGCAACGCACGGGTCTTATGGGTTTCTCCTGCGGCAAATAACTCTAGATCCGTAGATGCATCCGAGATTGCAACAGCTTCACGTTCGATCGCATTCTCAATAGCCCGTATCTCGACGATCACCTCCGCAAAAGCGAGTGATAGCATGAGGCTAACTAGCAAGCCAATGACCCGGAATAAATTACTTGTAGGATCTTTGAGGTCTTCTTTCTGATATTTCGAAATTAGCTTGTATGAGACAAAGTAGATAGTGATGCCCGCCCCTGTCGCGAACAAAATGGAAACGAAGCTTCCCAACCAAGTCGGCAATGAAAGTAGAAAATCAATCATCGAAGGATCTCAATTTAGACCTGCCCTATCCTTTGGTTAAGCGCCAACACCATTCTCGCTAAGCCTACTGGCGCTCATCGTGCCAGAATGACCGTACCCCAGAAAGTTTACCGGCCCTGATGTGGGAGTTTGAGCATATCAGGCTGCCTCGTTAGCGAACACAGCGGGCGGTTTTCTGCCCAGTGATCGATGTGGCCTGACGTGGTTGTAATGCTTTCTCCAGGTGTCGATGGTTGAACGGGCATCGTCGATGCTGGCGAACCAGTTGAGATCGAGACAGTACTCGCGGAACTTGCCGTTGAAGCTTTCGACGAACGCGTTCTGCGTCGGCTTGCCGGGCTGAATGAAGTGCAGCTTCACGCCACGCTTCTTTGCCCAGAAGAACATCGCCTTGCAGGTCAGTTCGGGACCGTTGTCACAGACGATTTTGCCCGGCAGCGAGCGACGTTCCGAGATTCGATCAAGCTCTCGTGTTAGCCGCAGTCCCGAGATCGAGAAGTCGACGATCTGGGCCACGCACTCGCGGCTGAAGTCATCGACTACATTGAACACCCGGAAGCGCCGGCCGTTGGCCAGCTGATCCGAGACGAAGTCGACCGACCACCGTTCGTTCACGCGCGTCGGCACGGCCATCGGCACCCGCGGCCGGGTGAGCTTCCTGCGCCGTTTGCGCCGAACCTGGAGGGCTTCTTCTCGGTAGATCCGGTAGGTCCGCTTCGGGTTCCGGCCTTTGAGCGGCTTCCATATCGCCGTTCGTGAGATCCCGGCCAGGCGGCAAGCACGTCGTTCGCTGACACATCCGGTCTTCAGATGCTCGACGACACGGCGTCGGTGCCTGGCCGTCACCACT
>JARRLL010000073.1:0-4449 GCA_037387125.1 Gammaproteobacteria bacterium
GCCGGGCAGGCCCACCGTGCTGAGGCCGGTACGCAGTGGGTACTGGCCGAGAATGAAAGCGGCGCGGCCCGCAGTGCAGGACGCCTGGCCATAGTGGTCCATGAAGATCATGCCCTCGTTGGCGATCCGGTCGATGTTCGGCGTCGAGCCTCCCATCATGCCGCGATGATAGGCACTGAGGTTCCACATGCCGACGTCGTCGCCCCAGATAATCAGGATGTTGGGATTGTCCTTGGCCCAGGTGGCGGGTGTCAGGATCATAAGAACCGCTAACAGGGTCAGCAGGTTGATGGCATGGCGCCTGAAAGTGTTGACTCTCAATGTCTCTCTCCAGTGATCGTGTGATGAGCCAAAAAATGGCCAAAGGAGCGACCTTTGACCGTATTTGATCAATAATTGCAGAACGACATTCATTATGTCAAATAGTCCCGGGTGAAGGGCTGGGCCGAACCTGCCGCATAACCAACCAATGGAGTGGTTAATGGTAATCGGAGCAAAGCGCGCATGAATCGAGTCATGTGCGGAGAATGTCTTCACTCTCTCTGGCTGGAACACATATGGCCGCATACTCAGGCTCATTTACCGGTAGCGGTGGCACAGGGAAAGGGGTTAAGTTCATCTACTTTGGCAGCAACATTTGAGTTAAGCTAAATACTGATATTGACTTTATCACTCGGTAACGAATATGGAATATGACTGGCTGGTTATCGGGTCAGGTTTTGGCGGCAGCGTCTCCGCGCTACGCTTGGCGGAGAAAGGTTATAGGGTCGGTGTACTGGAGGCCGGCCGTCGCTTCAATGACGAGGACTTCGCCAAGACCACCTGGGACTCCAAAAATTTCAACTGGCTTCCTAAGCTAAAACAGCTGGGCATCCTGAGCCTGGAGCCATTCAAGGACGTTTTCATCGCCAGGGGGATGGGCGTTGGCGGCGGCAGCTTGGTCTACGCCAACACCTTGTATCGGGCAGCTCCGCGATTCTATGCGAACCCCCAGTGGGCCGACCTCGAGGACTGGGAATCCCTGCTGGCGCCTCACTACGATATCGCTGAAAAGATGCTGGGGGTGAAAACCGTACCGAAGGGCAGTGTCGGCCAAGAATTGCTCAAGGAAGTGGGGTGCCATTTTGGTGCCGAAGATACCTTCCGCCGCACCCCGTGCGGTGTATTCTTCGGCCCGGAGGGCGAAACCGTTTCCGACCCATACTTCGGCGGCGAGGGCCCTGACCGCACCGGCTGCATATTCTGCGGGGAGTGCATGCAGGGATGTCGGATTGGCGCCAAAAACACCCTGATGAAGAACTACCTCTGGTTCGCCGAAAAGCGCGGCGCCACGATTCACCCGGAAACCCGGGTGGTGGACGTTCAGCCGATCGGCGCCGACGACGGCAGCGACGGCTACCGGGTCGTCACCGAGCATCCCGCTGCCTGGTTCAGAAAGCAACGCCGGGAATTCCGGACGCGGGGGATCGTCTTTTCCGCGGGGGCACTGGGCACTAACGAGATACTGGCTGCCTGCAAAATGAACGGCTCTCTGCCGCGTCTCAGCGATCGCCTCGGTGAATTGGTGCGCACCAACAGCGAATCGATCCTGGCGATCACCTTGCCGAAGGAAGTCGGGGAAATCTGGAATGACGTGTTCATCAGTTCCAGCATCCATCCGCGCGAAGACACTCACATCGAATTTAACACCTTCGGGAAGCACGCAGATTCGATGTCGCTGTTGTATACCCTGATCACTGGCGAAGGTACGCGGCTGAGCCGACCGCTCAAGTGGCTGGGAAATATTGTCCGGCACCCCGTCAAGTTCCTGAAGACTTTATGGCCGTTTGGCTGGTCGGAGCGCAGCATCGTCTGGCTGGTCATGCAAACGCTCGATAACGCCATTGCCTTCCGTGCAAAACGCGGAGTATTCGGCAAGGTGAAGCTTTACACGGAGCAGAACCCGGATATGCCCATTCCGACCTATATTGATGTTGCCAACGAGGCGGCGAACTTCCTTGCGGACAAATACGGCGGCATCGCCCAGAGCATGGTGCTGGAAGCGTGGCGCAACACGCCCACGACGGCGCACATCCTGGGTGGGGCCGTCATCGGCTCCGGACCCGAAAACGGCGTCGTGGACCGTGACAGTCGCGTATTTGGGTACCAGAACATGTTGGTTTGCGATGGTGCCACGGTGCCCGCCAACCCGGGCGTGAATCCGTCGCTGACCATCGCGGCAATGAGCGAATTGGCGATGAGCAAGATTCCGTTTGCAGATGCCAGCAACGAGTCAGTATTCAGGCCGATCCAATTTTCCTTTGAATGAATCGCAAGAGAGAAGCAGTTCAAGTCATTCCCAGAGTTAAGGAAAGATTGGTTAGAGCGAAACACCAGGTTATTGTCCGCTCTTGGCCCATTTGAGAACAAAACTTCCCCGCAATTCACGTCCTGGCGAGTTCGGTAATGTGCTTCAAAGCAGAACCTGGCCAGACAGCTCAGCCAGTATCCGTTAACGACCCGAAGCGGACACAACGACCGTTCGGTCGTTTGCAAACGTTTTCGGCGACGAGAAGCCGCCTTTCCCGGCCGCTGAATTAAGGCGTATACCAGATGGGGCTCGTATAAGCCCGGTCGGTTACTGCCATGGCGGTGCCTTCCGGCATCTCGATCCCGAAATACTTGGCGTCGTAAGCCGTCCAACGGGGTGTAGGAATCTCGATGACCCGAACGTAATAGAATGCCTTGAGTCCGGGGTCGAAATCGGGATCCTTCCAGTAGCCGGAAAGGACGGCCGAGCCGATCGTATTCGTGTAGGTCGCATTCGCGACGTCGACGGTGTTGCCAACCGAGTCGCGGGCACGACCGTCGGCGCCGATCTCGCGATTACCCGAAACGGCCACGTCATAAATTCGCTCGTGCAGGTTCCCACGCTTGTCGAGCCAGCCCTTGATGATCTGGATGCGGTCCAGGTTCGCGCCATCCGGATCGCGCAGTGCGCGCACCATGAAGTTCGGTGCACCGCCTTCCGGGCCGGGGAGAAGATCGCCGCCCATTGGAACACCCCGGGCATAGCCCTGCTGGGCGAAGTCGGGGCGTTGAACCTCGGAGGGCTCGAAATCCCATCCAGCGAAGACGCGGACGCGCAGGCGCGTGCCTGAAGTGGCGTAAACCTCGCGCCTGGCGAAGGCGTCCCAAATGGCCTCGCGGGTATTTTCGACGGCCCATACGGCGGCGAGGCCCGAGGCACCCAGGTCGATGTCTCGAATGGAGTAAGCAGGATCGACCGGGCTCTCAATTAAGTAGCCGTCGCGGCGGTGCGGTGAGGGCTCCACGAAGTGAATTTTTCCAAACCAGTTCTCCTCCCGCGTCGACGGGATGGCGTTGTGGCTGTCGGTCGAGCCCACCATGCCGAACTTGAAAGGATTCACGCCCACGCGAGCCTCCTCGGCCAAACCGAGTTTAAGTGCCTCGCGGGCGTACTCTGTTCGCAGCATTTCCGGCGTCTTCGGAACGGTACCGGTGAGGTTCGACTTGTCCATGAGTTCGAAGTCCGCAAACTCGTCTTCCGGAGAGAGCAGCGGGTGGGCTTCGCTGGTGCCCTTCGGTTGAGTGACTTCGACCACCCGTTCGAAGCGCTGGCGTCGTTCGGCGTAGTCCTTGTCGAAACGCTTGCCGTCAAATGTTTCGAGCATGAACATCATCCCGTTGGACAAGTTGCCGTTGTGCGGTATGGCGAAGACTCTGCCCCCGGTTTTGCTTTCGTACGCATGGAGGTATTCCCAGAGGTCTTCCGGATCGTCGCTGTCAAACGCGGAAAACGGCACCACTTGCCGGGTGCGATCCGCCCCATCCCGGAAGATCACGTTGCGGTGCAGGTTGTTACTCCCCGGCCCGGAGGTCCACTCGTAGCCGATAAAGGTGGTGAACACACCCGGCTGGTTGAACTGTTCCGCGTTCTCAATCACGCGTTCCCAAACCCGCGAGCGCATCTCGGCACTGTCGATCGGGTCCTCGCCCTTCGCATTGAAAGCGCTCCATTCGTAGGCTGCCTTGAGGCCTTCGCCCGCATTGAAATACTCGAGCCATCTCCGTCCGTTCTCACCCTCCTTGAGGATGGGATCTCCGCGGTCCAGATAGTCGTATATCCCGAGGTTTTCGGCGTGGTCCGCAACGACCACGAAGTCGAGCGGCCGGATCAGCTTGAACGGCAAACCGGTCTGGCTGGTCACCGCCTGGCCTCGAGCGACCCGATAGGCAAACTCGGGCCCGAGTGTTGCGCCCGCCAGCCCAGCATCCGCCGACCATGAAGTGTGCAGGTGGGTGTCGCCGAAGTACACCTGCTGTGGAAAATGCTGATCGACGTAGGGCGAGTAACGCTCGACTTTCCCCGAGTGGCTGTCGTCGGGCACGGTAAATTCCTGCGCAAAACAGGGAGTGACCGAGAGGACAAGAAATGCGGAGATCGAG
>JARRLL010000074.1:0-4158 GCA_037387125.1 Gammaproteobacteria bacterium
GCCTACGGCGTAGGCGCAGCGGCCGAGGTTTATTACGGGAAGGCGCCCGGGCAACTGTCCCTGGCGCAGTGCGCCATGATCGCCGCGCTGCCCAAAGCGCCTTCACGCATCAACCCCATCACATCACCGGAACGGGCCGTGGAGCGTCGCGACTACGTACTGAGCCGCATGCAAGAACTTGGCTACATCGATCGGAACAGTTACGAGCTGGCGATTGCCGAGCCCGATCGAGCCTTCTACCACGGCGCGATTGCCGAAATACCGGCGCCGTACGTGGCCGAAATGGTCCGCGCCCAAGCGTTGGAGCTGCTGGGCACCAGCGCCTATGAGGGCGGCTACGAAGTCATCACGACGATCGACAGCCGACTGCAAGTGGCCGCAAACCAGGCCGTAACGAACGGCCTGGAAGAATATGATCAACGACACGGATTCCGCGGCACGGAGGCGCATGTCGACCTTGCGGAAAGACAGGATACGTCGGCTTTGCTCGACATCCTGACGCCCTATCGCCCCATCTCCGGGCTGGAGCCGGGGGTGGTGCTGGAGGTGGAAGATGCCCTGGCCGTCGTATATCTGCGTAACGGACAAACCGTAGCGTTGCTGCTGGAGGACATGAAGTGGGCCGCGCCGTTCATCAATCGTGACCGCAAGGGCAAAGAGCCTCAATCGGTAACCGACATCATGAAGCCCGGCGACATCATCCGCGCACGTCTGCATGATGATGGCAGTTGGCGCCTCGGGCAACTGCCCGAAGTCGAGGCCGCCCTGGTGTCTCTCGACCCCGGCAGCGGGGACATCAAGGCACTGGTTGGTGGTTACGATTTCGCCCGCAGCAAATTCAATCGCGTGATCCAGGGACGCCGGCAGCCGGGTTCCAGCTTCAAGCCGCTCATTTACTCAGCTGCGCTGGAAAATGGGTTCACGGTGGCCAGCATGGTCAACGACGCACCCATCGTTTTCGAGGACTCGGAACTGGAACGAGCCTGGAAACCGCAAAATTTCAGTGAAAAATTCTATGGACCGACGCGATTGCGAGAGGCCATGGTCAACTCCCGCAACCTGGTGTCCATCCGCCTGCTGCGCAGCATCGGCATAGAAACCGCGAGAGATTACATTACCCGTTTCGGTTTTGAGCGGGATGACTTGCCGCCCAACCTGACCATGGCGCTTGGCACCGCGTCACTGACGCCCCTGGCAATGGCTCGGGCATATGCCGTATTCGCCAACGGTGGTTACCTGGTAGCGCCCCAATACATTCGCACCATCACCAACATGGCAGGCGACACCATTTACCAGACCTGGCCCTCGATTCCCTGTGACGATTGCGGTGAAAATGAGGCCGAAGCCCCGCCAGAGGAGCCTGCCGAAAAGAACGAACCGGAGTTCAAACCGCTGGACATCACCAGCGCAGAAATGCGCCCGGACGATACGCCCGGACCGATCGATTCAGAAATACACTACGCCGCGCGGGTCGTCACGCCACAAAATGCGTATCTGGTGCGATCGATGATGATGGACGTCGTCCGCAGGGGCACCGGCGTGCGCGCAATGCAGTTGGGCCGCAATGACCTGGCCGGGAAGACGGGTACAACGAACGAACAGCGCGATGCCTGGTTCTCGGGCTACAACAGCGCGCTGGTTACCTCGGTTTGGGTCGGCTTCGACAATCATGATCCGCTGGGCCGCCGGGAACTGGGTGGCCGGGCGGCACTGCCCGTCTGGATGCAGTACATGGCCGTCGCGCTCGATGGTGTCGAGGACAAACCGCCCGAGTTGCCGGAAGGGCTGGCTCGCGCGCGCATTGACCCGGACACCGGCTTGCTGGCAAGGCTTGAAGACGGAGATGCCATCATGGAAATATTTCAGGCGGGCAGACTGCCACCAATGCCCGAATCAGACCAGGGAGACAGCCCGGATGCCTCACCGGAAGAAGACCCGTACGAAATTTACTGAAGGCCCGGAGCCCCGGCACGTCAGGAAAATGAAGCAGGTACGCCTCGAAGTCGCTGCGGAAGCTGCGCGTATCCTGGCGACCGAAGGTCAGCACAATTATCACGTCGCCAAGAAAAAAGCGGCGGAACGCATCGGCGTAAGCGCACGGCTGGCGCTGCCGAGCAATGTCGAAGTCAAGGATGCCCTGCGCAGCTACCAGGCGCTGTACGGCGGCATCGCTCATGAGCGGCATATTGAAAAACTGCGGCGCATCGCCGCACAGTCCATGCAATTGCTGGAAGATTTCCAGCCGAGGCTGGTCGGTTCGGTGCTCGATGGAACGGCCAGCGCTCACTCCCGCATAGCGCTGCATGTATTTGCCGATGCCGTCGAATCACTCATCTTGTTTCTGCTCGAGCGTGGCGCCGCTTTCGCCCAGGAACAACGCCAAATCCGATGGTTTGACGGCAGACACCGCGTGGTGCCTGTGGTGGTGTTCGAACGGGATGAGGTCGAAGTCGAAATGGCGGTATTCGATCCCGTCAACCTCAGGCAGGCGCCGCCAAGCCCCATTGACGGCCGGCCTCAACAACGCGCCAACCTGGCTGAAGTCGAGCACCTGCTGCGGAAGAAAAGCGCCTAAATTCCACGGTCCGGCATCGCCTCTCCCGGCGCAGACTCCGCCAGGGAAAGCACCACCGCTCGGAAACGCTCAGCCGCGCTCGCTCAGCGCTTTGTACTTGCGTTCGGTCGGGCCCGCATAGATTTGCCTCGGCCGGCCGATCTTGGTGGGCTCCTGGCTTTGCTCCAGCCACTGCGACACCCAGCCCACGGTGCGGGCAATAGCGAACATGACGGTAAACATGCTCACGGGAATCCCCAGGGCCCGGTAAATGATGCCGGAATAAAAATCGACATTGGGATAGAGCTTCTTTTCGACGAAGTAGTCGTCTTCAAGAGCAATACGCTCCAGTTCCATCGCCAGGTCCATCATCGGGTCGTCCTTGCCGAGTTCGTCCAGCACGTCGTAACACGCCTTGCGGATGATCGCTGCGCGCGGGTCGTAGTTCTTGTATACGCGGTGCCCGAAACCCATGAGCCTGAACGGGTCGTCCTTGTCCTTGGCCCGCTTGACGAACCTGGGCACGTTGGCTATCGAGCCGATCTCGGTCAGCATGTCGAGCACGGCTTCGTTGGCCCCGCCATGCGCGGGACCCCACAGGGCGGAAATACCCGCTGCCACGCAAGCGTAAGGATTGGCGCCGGTTGAGCCGACCAGGCGTACCGTCGAAGTACTCGCGTTCTGCTCATGATCTGCATGCAGGATGAATAACAGATCAAGCGCCTGGGCGGCCACGGCGCTGGCCTTGTATTGTTCCGACGGAACCGAAAACATCATGGTCAGGAAGCGTTCCGAGAACGGCAGCCGGTTCTGTGGGTAGACGACTGGAAATCCCATGTGGTGCCGATAGCAGGCCGCGGCAATCGTTGGCATCTTTGCGATCATGCGCTTGGCCGACAGCATTCGGTGTTCGGGGTTACCCATGTCCAGTCTGTTGTGGTAGAACGCGGCCAGCGACCCAACTACGCCGGCCATCATGGCCATTGGGTGCGCGTCATAATGAAACCCTGAAATGAAATGATTCAACCGCTCGTGAATCATCGTGTGATAGGTCAATTCGTCGCTGAAATGGGTCAGTTCCGCTTCGTTGGGAAGTTCACCGTTCAACAACAGGTAAGCGACTTCGACGAAGCTGCTTTTTTCGGCCAACTGTTCGATCGGGTAGCCGCGATAGCGAAGAATGCCCTGATTGCCATCGATGAATGTGATCTTGCTGGTGCAACTGGCGGTCGCGGCGTAACCCGGATCGTAAGTGAAATAACCCAAAGTTCCCGGCACATCCTTGATATCCAGCGTCGGCTCGCCCTCCGTGCCCGTAAGCACAGGCAACTCCAACTGTTTGCCTGCGGTTTCATCGAGGATAAGTACGTGTTTACTGGCCACTGGATTCTCCCGTTTGCTTCGCTCTTATTGATTCGTAGAAGGAGCCCGGTCGCCGTCCAGATATGACGCATCTCCCGGGGAAACGAATCGGATTTCTGAACTATAGCACAGCCTTCAAAATTTCAGCTATCATCAGAATTGTTAATAATTAGCAAATAAAGTCTAATGCTTGCCTACGGGCAGCCGCTTGACGGGGAGCATAAAAAAACCCGCGCCGGCCA
>JARRLL010000075.1:0-4128 GCA_037387125.1 Gammaproteobacteria bacterium
AGTCGCATTGGCCGGCCATATATCCGGTCTCCAGCATCAGCAGCGACGAGCAGGAGAAGCAGCAGAGGGCGTTGAGCGAGCATTTCGGCAAGCTGCTGACCGCATTGTCCGAGACTTTCCATCCGGATAGCAAAGGGCTGCCGGGGGACTTCTGGCCGGCAATGTCGCAAATGCAGGACAGGATTACGGCGGTCTGGCGCGCGGGCGGCATACCGTCATTTTCAGACTAGCTTCGACGTTTGGCGGAGCCTGTACCCAACTCTTTCCGCCAACGCAGCGGGAATCGAACCGCCAGCCCTCCAATTCGTGTAGGGTAGTGTCCGATCTCGAAGGTCACAACACGAATAACAAGCTGCCGGCATGAATATCTACACGATCACGATTTTTGTCAGCATCCTGGTTTACATCGGGATCGGTAACTACGCCGGCCGCAAAGTCAAGAATCTCGACGACTATATTGTGGCGGGACGGAACGGGTCCACGTTAATGATCGTCGGGACCCTGGTTGCAAGCTTCCTGAGCACGAACACATTTCTTGCCGAGTCGGGCATGGCATATGGGGTCAATGCGGGAGGATGGCTGCTGATGCCGCCAATCTTCGTGGCCGGCTATGTCTACGGTGCGGTGTTTTTCGGGCGATATCTGCGCCGAAGCAGCGCGCTCACTGTTGCCGAGTTCTTCGGCCGTCGCTTCAATGATCATCGAGTCAGGCTGGTCGCCGGTGCAACCGTGATCGTCGGCATTGGTTGTTACCTGATCGCGGTGACGCAGGGCGCGGGACTCATTCTGTCGGAACTTGCAGGGCTCGAATATCGGCACGCTCTGCTAATCGTCTGGTTCAGCTACACCTCGTTCACACTGTACTCGGGTTCCAAAGGCGTCGTCATTACAGACACCTTGATGTTTCTTTTATTCTCATCGGTAACGCTCTTTGCTCTTTTCTCCATTCTCGATATACACGGTGGCTGGATGACCGCGCTCGGAGGGCTTGCCAACCTCGACGCGAAGCCGGATCTGCTCGAATGGTACGGGCAGCTCGGACCGGATAAGGAATGGCAGTCACCCACAGATTTCCTGATCTGGTTCCTCATTATTTCTTTCGCATGGAGCCTGGTGACCGCGATCAGTCCGTGGCAGTCAAGCCGCTACCTGTTGGCGAAGAACGAACATGTCGTGCTGCGGTCTGCATGTATTGCCGGTATCGCGGTGATCTCGATCCAGGTGCTGCTGTACGCTGGCGCTATCGTCGTGAACTTGAGTAACCCCAATATCGAACCGTTTGAGAAGGTTATGATCTGGGCGTCGACAAACCTGATGCCGCCTTTGCTCGGCGCGCTCGTGCTGGCCGGTGTGGTTGCGGCTGCCCTGTCGTCCGCGACGACATTCCTGTCGATAGTCGGTTTCAACCTGAGCAACGACATACTTGGCCGGTCTGAAGACGCCAGCCAATCGGCGCTGGGCTACAGCCGGCTGATGATGCTTGCCACCAGTATCATTGCTTTGATAGTCAGCCTGTCCTTTGAGCCCCGGATTTTCTGGTTGACCTATTTCGCCGGCACCTTGTTTGCTTCGGCCTGGGGGCCTGTCGCATTCATGAGCGTCTGGAGCAGCCGTATCACGGCTGCTGCCGCCATGTGGGGAATCATCGCCGGTTTTTTCGGAAACGTTATTCCGAAACTCCTGAGTCTCGCGGGTGTCGTGACTTGGCCGGTCTATCTGAACCCGATTCTTATCGGCGCGGCATTGAGCCTGGTGACAGTCTTGGTCGTTTCTCGATATACGCAGGTCACCGACGAAGAGCGTGAATACAGAGAATCTCTTTTCGTTGCGCCGAAGGACGATGTCGATCCGCGTAAGATTGCAGGCACGCTCAGGGTCGCGTACCTGACAGGGGGCTTCGGTCTGTTGTCGGCTGCTTTGCTTATGAGCTTGTTTGTATTCCCATACCGGGAATTGAAGGGTGAGTCCTTCATCGGGGGTTGGTTCAGCATCGAGGCGGTATTCGCCTACGGCTGGGTCCTGGTATTCGCTGTCTCTACGTACCTGCTGATCTACGGCGCACGCCGTTCTTACGTGCGGCGGCTGAAACAATAGCGCCATGCAAGCCGGCGCTGTCTAATGCTTTGTACGTCCGATCAGCGCTTCCAGGTACCGGGATTTAAGCTGTTCACTTGCCAAGGCCTGCTTGATCGGCGGCAGCTTCAGGATCACACCCAACACGCCAGCCATGGCTCGGTGGCTCCACAAGACCTGGTTATCGAAAATCAGGTTCTGTAACTTGCCGCGTTCGATGGCCATGACGACGGCCCGGTGGGTTCCGTTCAGCGGCGTAAGAACTCGCTTCGGGCGCGACTCCAGAGACAAACTGTCGTGTTTGTTGCAGCTGCGTATGCACACGCCGCAACCCAGGCAAAGCTCATCGTTCAATTTGGCGATTTTCATCTTCGGCTTGTCTGGGTCATGGGCCGAGACCAGGGTCATCGCTTCGACCGGGCAGACATTGACGCATTTGCCGCAGCCGTTGCAGGTTTCTTCGTCAATGACCGGGATAAAGTTCGTCGTGTGTACCGGGTTGAGAACTGCAAAACGGCGTGCAGCGATCATCGCCTCGCAACAGCAGCCGCAGCAATTGCAAACGAAGTTGACACTCTCGCGAACGTTCTCGCCGAACTGCACCAGGTTGTTGTCGTAGGCCTCTTGCAACAAGTCGTGACATTCCGTCTTGTCGATCTCGCGCGCAACACCATGTCGTGTAAGCGAGGACGCGGTGGTGTTGAAGGTCATGCAGATATTCTGTGGTGCGGAACAGGCTTTACCCATATGTTCCATTTTGTGCCGGCAGTAACAACGTCCCACACCAATGTGGCTTGCTGTTTCGATCACCTCGCTGGCGCGCTCATAGTCCAGCACGTGCAATGCATTTTCATCGGACAGCGCTGGCTCCTGGACGAAGGTCCGTCCCAACTGCGTTTCGCCGCGAGTAAATAGCTCCCTGATAAAATCCTCTTCTACATTCATGTACTCATGAAAGAGTTCGCTGAGTACCTTTTGATCAATGTCATCGCGGACGCGCATCAGCGAGAATTCAAAGAAACCGGCCATCGGCGGCGGTAGCGCATAGGTTGTGTCGCCGTCTTGTTCGAAATCAACCAGGATCGCCCGGTCGGCCAACGCATCCAGAATATTCTGCGTCTCTGCGAGGTTTTTCTTCCAGATACGGCTGGCTTTTTTCGCGGTAAACGGCTTGATGGGCATCAGTGAAACCAGGCCAGCTTCTTCCTCACTGAACAGCATCGACAATATTCTGAACAGGAGATCGGAAGGAGGCGCGCCCTGTGGGAAACGGTTCAGCCTGTCGGTCAGCGCGGAGTAACTTGTTCTCAGTGTTGTATGGGCCACGATTCAACCCCCTGGCAGTGGTTTGACCGTACAACAGCGACAGCGCATTTGACTATATGGGAAATTGCGCATATCAGGCCCCTTCCTTCGCGAACACGGCGGGCCGCGTAAATTTGCGTCAGCGCCTGTTACATAAGTTGGTTTTCGCGCTGGACTCAGCGGTCAAAGCCAGTATTTGCGCCGCTCCTTGTTTTCTCACTTCCAAGCGTGCAACAAGCGGCACAAACTGTAACGCAGCTCAGTAGAACAAAAAGAACAGTAGGGGATTATCTATGTTTGCCTGCATCGGACGCTTCACTTTCTTCGGCCTGCTCATCTGTTCATTTGCCGCCCAGGCGCAGCCGTCGATGCCCAACGCACCGAGATATGTTGCGCACCAGGTCATCGTTGCCTTCCAGCCGGGGACGGCGGCAAGCGCCGTCGCCGAAGCACATCGGCAGGCGGGAGCGACGCCGATGCGGAGCCTCGGAGCCATTGGCGCAGTTGTCGTCAATACCGGCAACCGCTCGGTCCCGGCGGCCGTGGCGGCGTACCAGGCTAACCCGAATGTTCGGTACGCGGAGCCCAACTACCTGCGGATGATGATCGTCCCTGACGAGGGTGTTGACCCGAATCCGCCGACCGGGCTTGGCATCGACTATTTCAAGGAACAGTACGGTCTGCACAGCTCGGGGCAGAAGATCTATTACGATGAGCTGTACGGTACTCCGGGAGCGATCGCGACGACTC
>JARRLL010000076.1:0-4057 GCA_037387125.1 Gammaproteobacteria bacterium
GTAAACGGTGCGAGTGAAACCTTGAAGACTCCTCGCCCCAACAAAATCTGCAGGCGATAAGGTCTTCTCGCTTTAGCCCAACTTCGCGGATTCGCCCTTGATTTTGGCAAGGGCGAAAAAGTTTTCCCTTGCGAATCAATGCCCGGTCTGTGGATAAGCCCCGAAAACCCGCTGTAGTGAAGACCTTGCTTGTTTCCATCGGCACCGGCGTACGGATAATGGGTGGCCATGTTTCTGCGTGCGACCAACCGAAAGAAGGATGGCAAGGTGCACCGCTACTGGAGCATCGTCGAGAACCGACGGCTGCCCGGTGGCCGGATCTCGCAGCGGCATGTGCTGTATCTGGGCGAGATCAATTCCTCACAGGAGCGGGCGTGGCGCAAGTCGATTGAGGTGTTCGACGAGGACGCCGAGCAGACGCGTTCGCTGTCGCTGTTTCCTGAAGACCGCATTGACGAAGCCCTGGTGGACGAATCGGTCGTGCAGCTGTGTCTGTCGCAGCTGCGCCTGTGTCGCCCGCGCCTGTGGGGCGCCTGCTGGTTGGCGCTGAAGCTGTGGCAACAGCTGGCGTTGGATCGGTTCTGGGCGGAACGCCTCCCGAAGAGCCGCAAGGGGACACGTTGGGAGCAGGTCTTGTTCGTGCTAGTCGCCTACCGGCTGCTCTCGCCGGGCAGCGAATGGCGGCTGCATCGGCACTGGTTTGAGCAAAGCGCCCTGGCCGATCTGCTCGGTGCCGACGCGGGCCTCGCCGACAGCCACAAGCTCTATGCCTGTCACGACAAGTTGCTGGCCCACAAGACGGCGCTGTTCGATCACCTGGTCGGGCGTTGGCGGGATCTGTTCAATGTCGAGTTCGACGTGCTGCTCTACGACCTGACCAGCATCTACTTCGAGGCCAATTGTCACTGACCGCCCTATTGGAGCCACCCATGATCGCTCTAATGGAGCCACTTTTTCATGCGGTTTTACGCCTCCGAACGGGGTAGATTAAAGCGCTGTTTTGGTCGATTTTTCAACCGATGTTTTTGCGCGCTTGGTTTCGGTTCGCGGGGCGCGGTAACTTTTCCCATCCAGCACCAGTTGATAAGCCCCGTGGCGTATCCGATCAAGTGTCGAGGCGCCAAGCAGTTTGTTCGGGAAGGCCTCGCCCCATTCGCCGAAATCCAAGTTGCTGGTTATGATCGTGGCGGCCCGCTCGTAACGCTCGCCAATCAGGTCATGGAAGTCTTCGTCCTGCCCCGGTTTGAGCGGTTTGAGTCCAAAGTCATCAATGATTAACAGTGGGACGCGGGTCAGCGTCTGCATCTTGCGTTCGATATTGCCGGTTGCCCGTGCGGCGTTGATTTGCGACAGCAGATTCGACTGCGTGGTAAACATCACATCGACCCCGGCCCGCACGGCGCAGTGACCAATGGCCTGTGCAAGGTGGCTCTTGCCGGTACCGCAGGGGCCGGCAATCAACACGGCCACTTTCTCATCAACAAAGCCACAGCGGGCTAGCTCGTTGATCAGTTCTTGGTTCAGGCCAGGGTTGAAGTTGAAGTCAAAGCCCTCGAGCGTCTTGTCACCCCGAAAGCCGGAGCGACGCAATCGCATGGCATACTTTTTCTGATCACGCCGAGCCGCTTCGTCCTGGATCATGAGCGCGAGGAACTCGGGATAGGTCAGTTTGTTTTCAATGGCTTCACGGTTGCGGGTCTCCAAGCTTTCCAGCAGACCGGACAGACGTAGCTGTTTGAGGATGGGCGTCAGTTCAGGCAAGGGAGTTAGGATTGACATGATAAGGGTCCTTTGAGTGAGTGGTAGGTATTGACCTTCTCGGTCAGAGTGTTGTGGGTGCTGCAACACGGCCAATGACTGCAACGGGTTAATGGATCGCACGGCCGTCAGTGCGGGTCGAACAGGTCTTTTGTGTCGCGGCCGAACTTGGCGCCGCCGGTGTAGGCGTCGGACAGGGAATCGAACGCTTGCTCGGTATCGACGATTTGATCCAGTGCGTTCTCCAAAATGATGCGCACACTCCGGTACTGCACGTTGTCGAAGTACAGCGCGCGCTGGCAGGCGGCATCGGTGCGCGCCGGTCCGTAGCGTTTGATCAGATTAATCACACCCTGTGCGGCCCGGAGCTTATCGAGCACGCGGTGTTCAAAAAGTCGCTCAACCAATCGAAGGCAGTGAGGACCGGCCGCTGCGGCCTGCTTTAGACACCACTGGGGGGTGCGCATCTTGTAGGCCACCGCGTCCGGTGGCAGGTGATCATCGATGGTGTGACGGTACCCCGGCCCACGTCCGCGTGGATGCACGGCCTTTAGCTCATGGGCTTGATAGATCCGCACGGTGGTCTCGCTCAGTCGTATATCCAGTACTTGACCCACCAGTCGCCAGGGTGCCGAGTAGCGGCACTTCTCGACCTGTACGTGGCAATCGGGATGCAGCTTTCCGGTCGCCCACCGTGCACACTCCGGCGCCGGTGAAGGCAGTGCCTTGAGTAACTCCCGCTCGGTATCGGCGAACCGGGTGAGCGGCGCGGTGCGGGTGGTGCCATGAACACGATTGCCGGCCTGTTCCATGACCCACTGCATCAACTGCGCATTGGCGTCGACCAGGTCGCGGAACTCGCGCAGCGGCATGAAATTGTTCTTGGCGTATTTGACGCCCGATTCAACGCGTCCCTTTTTCTGGGGGTCGGCGACCGGGCATGGGGCGATCAGAAAGCCGTAGCCTTCTGCGTAATCAGCGTAGCTGCGCTGTACTTGGGGGTCGTAGTAGCACGCCTTGGTGATGGCGCACTTGGGGTTGTCGATCAGAATCCGCGCTGGTACGCCGGAGAAATGCTCGAAGGCGCGCCGGTGACAGCCTAGCCAGGTCTCGACCGACTGATCCCGTACCAGCTCGGCGTACTGATGCCGACTCCAGGCCAGTGTCATGATGAAGAACCAGGTCTTGAACAGCTCACCGGTATGCACATCGGTGATCTGGGGTCCTTGGCCAAAATCGACCTGCGCCGTATCGCCGGGTGAAAACTCAAGCACCGTGGTCACCCGCGGGGTCGTCTCTGCCAGGCCCTGCAGAAAACGACGCACGGCCGAGTAGCTGCCGGTGAAACCGTGGCGACGCTTCAGTGCAGTGTGAATCGTGGTGCCCTGCACGCCGTCCTCAAACCATGAGGTAATCTGATCGCGGTGCGGCTCCAGGCTGGAGCTCTGGCGGGCACGCTGCTTTTTAGGGGCGTCAAATACGCTCGCCAGTGTCTCATCGGGTGGCAGCGCCCGATCGGTCTCTAACCAGCCGCGCGCCGCGGCTTCACCTCTTACGGTCGCGGCAACGCGCCGACCCATCAGCCCCGATTTGGCGATCTGTCGGTCAGAATCCCCCAGGCGCATGCGCACCAGGGCTTGTCGATAGTGATACATCTCGAACCTCCGTTTGGCCATCCCGTTTTCTCTCCACACTCAAAAGTGCGGTCACGATACGGGAGGCGATTAGGTCAGTTCGAAGGTAAAACCGATGCCGGGTGGCTCCATTAGGCCGATCATCAGGTGGCCCCAATAGGGCGATCCTGAGGTGGCTCCATTAGACCGATCCCAGGGTGGCTCCAATAAACCGATCCCGGAATGGCTCCATTGAGGTGATCATTGACGTGGCCATCGGCAAGATCCGCAAGCTGTACGCCATCGAAGACGGGATCAAGGAACTCAAGCCGGCGCAAAACGCCGAACAGCGGCAAACGCTCGCGCAGCCGGTCCTCGATGACCTGAAGTTGCCAGCTATTCGTCAATCTCTTAAACCCACTCGAAGCGGCCGGCTCTCCGATTCTTTCGAGCGTGACCGGCAGGAAAGACGCACCCGTTCGTTGCGATGTAGACGCCGGACCTAGGAGTCTGAAGAATTCCCACCGCGTAGCCGATATTGAACTCGGCGTCGGAAGCCTCGAAACGAGCAGGTTTCCTACGAGTGGCCGCTTCGCGGCGGTCTTCTTCGTTATCCTGCTCTTGTCGGTGACAAACATATTCCGCCTATCTCATCTCAGGACAAACCGGTCTATCTCGCTGTTAGA
>JARRLL010000077.1:0-3878 GCA_037387125.1 Gammaproteobacteria bacterium
CCAACGTAAGGAGCAACGCCGAGCAGCGCGGAGGCACCTCCGTAACTTTGCCTGAGCACCCGGTCGCGTTTCAGGCGCCATTGGTCGAGCGAGCGGAGTTGGGTAAACCAGGCGGCACTACGACACTCCGACGCGAAGCCGCTGGGTGTGTTGAGGCTGCCAGCCAGGGGGCCGATCACGTACGGGATGGGGAATCCTGTGACAGGGCTTGGATAGCGCAACGCCACAGGCGAAAACTGATGCGCGATATCAAAGGTCCTGCCTTCAGCGAGAGCGGCAGAGATCCATTTGCGCGCCTTCCGATAGAAAGACAGATAACCTGGTTTGAGCATACTATTGACGCGTTCGAATTTTGCGAAGTATCGCTGTTCATCCCATTGGACGACTTCGACGTTACGCAGCTGCTGCGATGCCGGGACCCATCCTTCGCGGCGGACAGTCAATAAAGTCACGTCGGCAATCGTCGCGAGGTTCTTGACCCACTGGAAGGCGCACCAAGCTTCGCCAACATCGAGCCCGTCACAATACGGCGCCACGGCGAGGACTTTGAGTCGACGTTCCATTACTTCTGCTCCGCTGGTTGCGGCCAGGCACGAGAAAAGTCTCGAACCACGCGCCGAAAGTGACGTGCCCTGGTGCGGGTGTCATCGGCCGAGTCGAACAGGGTACGACATGTCCAAAACACCGAGCGCGAAGTGTTGAACACGAGCAACAGCAGCCAGATCATGGCGGCACTGATGCGGCCGCCGTGCTTACGATGCAGCCGAATCGTACCTTCCGTCAGCATCAGGTCGCGTACGTGATTGACCTTGCTCGTGGATCCGCTGCCAAAATGCGTGATTTCACCAACCGGCGCGAACTGCAGTCGCCATCCGGCGTTACTGCAACGCAGGCACCAGTCTGTTTCTTCGCCATAGCAGAAGAAGGCTTCATCCAGGTAGCCGATATCTTCAATCACTTCGGCACGAACCATCAGGTAACAGCCGGAAATCACCTCGACAGCGCGCTCATCGTCGCGGTCCCAATCCAGCATCTGGTAACGCCGGAAAAATCTTCCCTCCAGTCGGTTGGCGCCCAGGGTCTGTAAGAGAAGGTTGCCAAATGTCGGAAACCGGCTGCAGGTCATCTGCGTGCTGCCGTCTCCGTTCAGCACCCGGCATCCCATCATGCCAACATCGGAATGACTGTCCAGGTAGTCTACGGAGCGCATCAGGACGTCTCCGTGCACTACGGTATCCGAGTTGAGAAGAAGGATATGCCGGCCGCGGGCCAGGTCGAAACCCTGGTTATTCGCGGCAGCAAACCCCCGATTATCCGGGTTGGTAATTAACCTCGCCTGGGGAAAGTGATTACGCACCATCTCCTGGGAACCGTCCGCGGATGCGTTATCCACGACGATGACTTCGGCCGCAATACCGTCGAGGGATTGCCAGACTGAATCCAGGCAGTCTCTTAGCAAGTCCCTGGTATTCCAGTTAACGATGACAATTGAAAGATCCATAAATGCCTTCCTCAGGTTTGTGTTGCTGGTGCAGGTTGTTGAGAGAGCGCCACCAGTCGGGCAAGCATCAGCGCCTTTGGCGACCGCCTGACCGATCTGGTCATCCATACGCCGGTGCCAATCAGAAAGAAGAAATAGGTGAACATCGCGTTCCAGAAGTGCACGGTAATGCCCGACACTGACAGTCCGATAATGGTCGCCAGCCACCCCATCCGATAGCGATTCAATTCGGTGTCGTTGCCGACGGATCGGGCTTGCCGCATTGCAATTAAAACGATGGCGGCCACGAGGAAAATGAGTGCAGGCAACCCGTATCGCACCGCGGTCAGCAGCCAGAAGTTGTCCATGCTGTCGCTCATCCACGGTGCCCGAATCCAGTCGCCCAGGCCTATGCCGAAGACGGGATGCCTTGCAACCTCCGCGCTTCCGTAATCCCAGATCAATGTTCGGTTGTAAGCACTTTGCGGACTGAAGGTGAAATAGGAGATGAAGACTTTGACGAAACCACGGTTCGAGGCCAGGGTGACGGCGAACCAGAGAAGCAGTATGCCGCTGACAAGAAACGACCAGCGCATCTGGATACCTTTGGTTATACGATCCCACCCGAGCACGAGGACCTGGCAAGCGATCGCCACAAAGGGACCCGCGGACAGTGATACAAAGGTGCTGCCGCCTATGACTCCGAGAATAGCCAACGACCGGCCTCGCAGCCGCTCCTGGCAGAGCACGTAATAGGCGGCTGCAAATGTCGAAGCCGCGAAAACCCCGTAGAGAATCGGATGATCGAATGACCCGAATGCGCGGTGCAGACCCAGTCGAGGATCGATCACCGGTAATGCCGCGCCACCCATTACCGCTCGCGACATTTCACGGAGAAGATGGAAGCCGGTGATGCTTTCGGGTAACGCAAATGCAGCCATGACGACAAGGACACCCACCATGAAACGAAGCATGGCGCGACTGGTCTCGGGTGAAGTGACAGCAAGACGGCCTACGAGATAGGCGCCCAAACTCTCGATCACATAGATGCCACCGGATTCGAGCCCGGCGCCGAAACCACCATAGACCCCCAGTGCCAAAGCGGCCCAAAAAGCGTGGGCGGCAATCAGGCCGTCCGAAGGCAAAAATCCACCCTCGCGCACGAGGCGCACGAGCATCGGGATAAACATGATCAGCAGGAACGCTCGATACGGCGACAGTCGCAGTCCTGCAACGGTTGCGCCGAACTCGAGCGGGATAACCAACGCGAGATAGAACATCGCACCGAGCAGGGGCGCCTTGGTTGCAGCAGCGCTCATGACTCACCCTCGACTCGCAAGTCCAATGCTCGCTCCGGGCGCAGGATCCGCTTCTTAAAGATCCGCTTTATCGTGCCCATCAAGGATTGCATCTTGGCGGTTGGCGACAGTGCGCGGAGCCACACGCGATGCAGCGCGCCGCCCCGGTACTGCGGCGCTGCTGCTCCGAGTGCTCTAGCTGTCAGGCAACGTCCGTAGACGGCGCCCTTGGTTCGTTCCAGGTTGGGTTGCGAGGCGGCCAGGGTCTGCAGGGAGCGACGTTCGAGTACCAGGTAACCCGCTTCCACTGCAGCACGAAGGGCTCGACGGCCTCGCTCGGTACGCACGACGATGAGAGAATCACCCTGTTCGTTCTCGCCGATCGGCCGATACCAGGGGTCGCCAACCGACAAATCGGCATGTTCCCCGATGTGGTCAGCACACATGCGGCACCGCCACTGAGTATGCTTCTGCAGAATCTCTCCCCAACCTTTTGCGTAGGTCATCGATGCAGATTTCGGCGATGCATCCGCGGTCGGGCGGTATTGAACCGACATACGGCCGGGCCACCCCCGGCCTCTGTACCGAACCTCGTCAATGCTGGCGTCCTTGCCAATGTCCAACGACTGAATCAGTTCCCGGGTCGCGGCCTTCGACGGCGTACCGGCGCAGAAAATCGAGATCGTCAAGCCGATGCTTTTGCGCAGGCGTTCATCCGTTTGTGACAAGCGTTCGGCGCCCGCCACATCGCACGGCTTGCCAACAAAAATATGCGGGTTGCCGTCGCTCCGAACGTCGGCCAGTTTTTCGCACGGGCTTGCGGGGGAATAGCGAGACGCCGATGCGGCAAGCACATCGTCCCGCGAGCGAGAAATAACAGTCTCGTTGAGTAGCGGTTGGTCGCGGCGGGCGGCGACCTGCACAGCTCCGGCAGCGCTTCCCGACTCAACGCCGTGCAACGCCAGTGCGCTGACCACACCGCCGCTCGAACCGCGGAAACGTAATTCCGGGTCAGTCGCATGCCCTTCCCAGACTTCGAGTACCGGGCCCCACGCCGCCTCATCGTAATCCTGGGCCGGCGCGAAGCGGATTGCGCGGCC
>JARRLL010000078.1:0-3827 GCA_037387125.1 Gammaproteobacteria bacterium
GGTGCAGACAAGTGGGCCGCAGGCCCTGCCTCCCTGGCACTGACCATGCGGGGGCCATGGACGATGGGCTTCCTGGCAAACCACGTCTGGTCCTTCGCCGGCAACAGTGATCGTGATGACATCAACAGCACGTTCCTGCAGCCATTCGTCGCCTACACGACGCCCGATGCCTGGACGTTCTCCGCTCAGACCGAGAGTACCTACAACTGGGAGACGGAACGCTGGTCTATCCCTGTCAACTTCGCTGCCTCCAAGCTGGTGATGTTCGGCAAACTGCCGGTCAGCCTCCAGGCTGGCGTTGGTTACTGGGCGGAGTCACCGCGATCTGGGCCCGACGGTGTTCGCTTTCGTCTGCAAGCTAATTTTGTGCTACCCAGATGAGTAGAGAGCAGGGAGATACTAACTGTGAAGAATGCTGTTTTCCGCGCCTAACGCTGACGGAACGTTCGACTTCAAAGGAGACGTTGACAAGATGCATGTAAGAAGTGCACGATTTTTGGCTGGCGTATTGGTCAGCGTTTTGGCCATCTTCTTCACTGCCTGCACGGTTTCACAGGATTCCCGGACCCAGCTTGGTACGGTTCCGGAGTTTCATCCTGAACTCGGCCTGGGGGTGCTTGAGGGTTATCTTGCTACCGAGGAGCTTCCAGATAGTCTCATCTTGATTCCTCCGCCCCCGGTTCCCGGTTCCGCAGCCTTTGCGGCCGACGAAGATATTGCCCGGAAGACCTTTGCCTTGAGGAATACGCCGCGCTTCGCGCTGGCTGCGTCCGACTTCGACCTGAGGTTTCCCGTCTTCGTCAATCACTTTTCCTGCGCGCTAGATGCGGAGATTACGGAGGAAGCCGCGCCCTATCTGCATAATCTGCTGCGGCGCAGTTTCAGCAATCTGGCGCTTTCTACGTACGCGGCAAAAAACTATTACCAGAGAAAGCGACCTTTTCAATTCAATAGCGAGCCCATTGCCGTGCCTGACATGAAGTCGGCTCTGGAAAAGGATCCCTCTTATCCGTCGGGCCACTCGGCCCTCGGCTGGGGGATCGCCCTGATCCTTGCTGAAGTTGCGCCGGATCGCGCCGACGAGCTGATAGCTCGTGGACGCGCCTACTCCGAGAGCCGCCTGGTTGCCAATCACCATTGGCATAGCGATGTGATCTGGGGGCGTTTTATGGGTGCGGCTACCGTGGCGCGGCTCCATGCCAACCCCACTTTCCTTGCTGATTTGGAAGCGGCCAAAGCTGAGTTCATGGCGATTCGCGCCAGCGCCGCAGCGCCGGCCGTCGACTGTGAACGGGAAGCCGCTGCCCTGGCGCTGGGGTTTCAGGAGCGGGATGTCATTGCCATTGACATTCTCCTGGAGCCGGATGCCGTGCTGCTGAACAGAGCTGAAGCCGTTAATGCCAGGCTGGTTGAGTCTTATCCAGAGGGTTTCACGCTGGACGAAGCCCATCGTCCACACATCACTTTGATCCAGCGCTATGTGCGCACGGCAGATCTCGAGCAGGTCTATGTCGCGGCAAACGAGGTGCTTGGTCGCAGAGACGTGACGAGTTTCGAGCTCGAGGCATTCGAATACGACTATCTGCCGATGGGCGAACTCGGCCTCACGGCAATTACCGCGAGACCCACCGCGGAGCTGATTGAACTTCAGCAGGACCTTATTGAGGCCGTCGCGCCTTACACGGTGGAAATCGGCTACTCGGATGCGTTTTTCACGACCCCCGATGATCCGATCATAGACGCCTCTCTCATCAATTACGTCTCTGTATTCGTCCCCGAACATTCAGGCGCACATTTTGTGCCTCACCTCACCGTCGGGCTGGCTCAAAAGACTTACCTCGACCGCATGCTGTCTGAACCGTTTTCATCATTTACGTTCTCGCCCGCCAGCGCGGCTGTGTATCAACTCGGTCAGTTTGGCACAGCAGCGAAAAAGCTGAAGGAGCTCGAGCTAAAGCCATGAGCAGATTGCGCGTGGACTGAGAAGACCCACCACAATGATAACGAGGTAAGCAACACGCCAATCCGAAAAACTTTCGTTTTTATGCCCACCATCGCGAACAGGGGTTTCTAGTCAATAGTAGAGAACTTCAGTAGGTCAGAAAGCCCGGTCGACGGAATCAGCGGGCGTGTGTACTTTCAATAGGTCTTTAATACGCCCTATACTTGGATCAATCGTCCTGCCGCCTCCGGTATTGCCTTTGGCTACGTAAACACCGGCGAGGGCCGCGACAAGAGCCGCCAGGGAAAGCTGGCCGATGACGGCTTCGCCAGCGGCTTTCGAGTGTGCATGCTAGAATTTCGGCGATTTTCGAAGTGGAGCGCAATGGCTGTGTCTGAATCTGAGCATCTCGTGCGGAGTCGCCAGCTGAAGGGCGCTGACTTCGGCCTGGACGGCTTCGGTAGACAGGGATCGAACAGCGGCCGACCACAGCGTGCATGCAGGCCTGTTGCGGCTTACCGCTCGAACGGTGGCACGCAGGTGGCAAGCTGGAACGTGACGTCATGGCACAACCCGCGATGACCCGCAAAACCCAAAGCGGCAACGAATTCGCCATGCGGATGCGCCGTGCAGCGGCGCCTGCCGGGGTGGTTTCCGGGCACCGGGCAGGCCGCGCCAGGCGACGATGGCTGGCCGTCGCGCTGTTGCCGGGCCTGGTCGTAGCGTGTGGGACGGACCAGCCGGCGTTCGAGTTGCTTCGGGTGATCGACGGGCAGGGACGCCAGGGCGTCGCCACGGACGGTAACGGGTATTTCGTCAGCGGCAGCAAGGCGCTTTATGCCTACAACAAGCAGGGACAGCTTCTGGCCAGCAATGAAACGCCCTTCGACGGTATGGAGACGGTCGCCAATCACATTGGCGACATCAGCGTCCATGACGGCGAACTCTACGCCGGTATCGAGCACTTTCTGGACGGCAAGGCGGAGAATATTCGAATCGCGGTGTACGACGCTCGCACACTCGCGTACCGACGGGCCATTGACTGGAACCCGGCGTCGGGCCAGGTCGAGGTGAGCGCCGTTGCCGTCGATGTTGCCAACGACTCGATCTGGATGACTGACTGGACGGACGGCGGCCATGTCTTCCGCTATTCGCTGTCCACCGGAGAGTACGCCGGGAAGATGCACCTGGATCCTGCCCCGTCCGCCCCGCAGGGCGTCGCCGTTCACGCCGGCTACCTCTACATCACCGCCGACGACGGCAACGCCGAGACAGACCAGGCCGACGGGCTCTGGCAGGTCAGGGCCGATCCGGCCGCACGTGAAGCCAAAGCCGTGCGTGTCAAGGCGTTCACCGAATTCCGCCGCGCAGGCGAGATAGAGGGACTCGATTTCGACCTGCCGGCAGCGCAAATGGTGGTGCTGAATAATCGCGGCGAGCGCATCGTCAAGGGCATGCCGTCGGGACTGTATCCCGGCTATGACCGGGAAATTCACGAGCTTTACGTTTATCGCGTCCGCTGAGACCGACTGTTGATCGTGTCGGCGTATCGCCGGCAGCGAGCTGCCATCATCGATAGAGTATTACCTTCGGGCAGTATGAGAGACGTTGTTCACTTACTTTTCGAACTCCTTACCACCGTATCCAGACTTCTGCGGCCTGGTGGCAGTCGAACAGTAATCGCTGAAGATCTACTTCTAAAGCAGCAACTCATCATTCACTGTAGGTTGCGGCAGCGGGCTCCGAATCTGACCACCCGGGATCGTACTCTGCTTGGGTTGCTCTACTTATTCCTTCATCCCAGGCGCATCACCCGTATCGCAATCATCATCAAGCCATCTACCCTACTCTCCTTTCACCACGCACTGATAAAACGCAAATATCG
>JARRLL010000079.1:0-3732 GCA_037387125.1 Gammaproteobacteria bacterium
CAGGTGGGTTCATTGCGTGCGAAGTATGACGTAGTCGCGCCGAGCCAGGCCGGGCACGAACCGTTTGAGCGCATGAACAGAGTGCATCTGAACACGCTCGAACAACTCGTTGTCTTTATTCCGGCGCTGTGGATGCATGCGTATTATGCAAATCCGGTCTGGGGCGCCATCATCGGTCTCGTCTTTATCGTGGGGCGGTTCATCTACCGGGCAGAGTATCTGAAAGACCCCGGATCCCGTTCACCGGGTTTCGCCATGACGTTTATACCGTCGGCGGTATTGCTTGTCTGGACGCTGGTGGTTGTGATCCTGAACATGGTGTGAGTTGGATAATCAGGCAGAATGCGTAGCATTCAGTTAGGCGCAAAATCATCAACTCCGTGCTTGATTGCGTGTTGTCCTATGGATCAGTTATGCGGTTTCGGCCGTCCTCAGCGTTGGTGGCGCGGTTCTGGTCGAATTAAGCACAACCGGCCGGATCATTTCTGTTCGCAAAGACGAGCTTATCGTCTCCGCGATCGGGCTTTTCCTGTCACAGTGCTGGCGGCGCGATACTCGTGGTGGTCCAAGCCATCGCAGTAAAAGAAAAACCCCGCAATTGCGGGGCTTCAAAATTGGTCCTCGGTTCTATTTATCAAGCGCTGAGCCGAGGTGAAGAGCGCCCCCCGCTCTTAGCTATCTGCTTCCTACTTGATTCAAACCACTAAACATAATCCAGCGCTGATATTTCCCGGTATTGAACCCTACTACATGCATGCAAATTTCAATCCAAAGCTATAAAGTAATGATTCTTATCAGGTTTTTGAAAACATTTTGAAAGTCTGGACTGATTCTTGAAAAATATTCCGACACTGTTGATTCACTGTAAAACGCAGCCGCAACGGCATCCTGGGGGCGACACCAATACTCGGTGCAACATGCTATCGTCGACACGAAAATCCGATCGACAGAAATTTCGATGACCGATACAAAAGCGTACGTCCGGGACCAGCAGACACATCCGCTGACCGCCATTGCCATAGTCCTTGCCGTTTCGGCCGTGGCGTTTGTCGGCGAGCTCGTCGCTGCAGACCGCCTGCCCTGGGGTGATGAGGCGCGTGGTGTCGTCGCCGTGCTCCTGGGAGCTATCGCAGCGATATGGCTGACCGTGAGGCGGGGCGGTACGCCGGCCGATCTCGGACTGGTAAGGCCGAAGCGCTGGTGGACCGTGCCTTTCTGGGTGCTGGGTATACTGGTCACGTTCGTTGCCGCACAGGCGCTGGTCCCGCAGCTCATCGCGCCGTTTTTTAATTTGCCGGCGCCAGACATGTCGCGATACGACTTTATTCGCGGTGACGCGTTGGCTGCCATATCCATGGCTTTGCTATTGCCGCTGACAGCGGCCATTCCCGAGGAAATCGTCTACCGCGGCTTTTTGATGCAACAATTTACGCGTTTGTATGGCGACGGGCATCGAGGCGCGATTCTCGCAGTCATTTCACAGGCAATGATCTTCGGCTGCGTGCATTTCCAGTGGGGACTGGGCGGTATTGTTATGACGTCGATAATGGGCCTCGTGTGGGGTAGCGCTTACCTGCTTTGTGGTCGCAATCTCTGGATCGTCATAATGGCGCATTCGGCCGCCCATATCGCGTTGGTATTACAGTTGTATTCCATGCCAGCGCCAGCCTGACTCGCCGGCGCCCTGATAGGCCAACTAGGGTGAACCGGGTTCAACCCACGCGATGCACTCGATTTCGACTCGCGCATCGAGCGCAAGTCCGCTTGCCGCGATTGCGCTGCGAGCCGGCTTGTTCTTGAAAAACGTTGTATAGACCTCGTTCATCGCGGCCCATTCGGACATATCGGCCAGGAAGACCGTGCACTTGACGACGTTGTCGATCGAAGACCCGGAATTTTCCAGCGTTCTGGAAATATTTTCCAGTGTCTGCCTCGTCTCGGCCTGAATGCCGCCCTCGACCAGTTGCCGCGTCCCCGGCGGTATACCCAGTGCGCCGGACAGGTACAACGTGTTGTTCAGTCTCACGGCTGCCGTGAATGGCAGGTCCATATTTTCTGTTCCGGGTGCTTTCAGATAAGCGACGTCGGGCCTGCCATCAGCCTGCGCGTCAACTGCAGCTTCACAGCTGGTGAGGAAAAAGGCCGTTATCAATAAGACTAAAATACGCATATTTTCTCCTGTCAGATGTCGCCGGCTTCGGCGGCAGCAATGATCTTATCGGCAGCACGAAACGCAAGCGCCATTATGGTTTGGGTCGGTTGACCCCGACCGGACGATACAAAACTGCTGCCGTCGCAAATAAACAGGTTGGAGACGTCGTGACTGCGATGATTGCGGTCGATCACCGATGACTCCGGGTCGTCACCCATGCGACACGTGCCGAGCAGGTGCGGGCTGAAAGTCGCCGCCTCAACAGGGCCCCGCCAGTAATTGTTCGCCTCGGACACCTCGGCTATTTCGACGGCGCGGTCCTGCAGAAACTTCACCATCGCGAGGTCGTCTTCATGGTCGTGATACGTAACGCGAAGCGCAGGCCGGCCGAGATCATCTTTGCTCTTGGGATCCAGCGTGATGTTGTTTCGATCGAGCGGCAGCGATGTGGTGCTGCAGGTGATGAAAAGCTGGCGTGTAAAGTTATGAGTGACAAAGTCCTTGAATTCCTTGCCCCAGGTCGGAACGTCCGGTGGAAGGCCGTTCAGACTGTACATGATCGGGTGCGCGGCAAATAGCGGGCGCACGTCGATTCCGCCGCCGCCGTAGAAACCACGCTTTTCATCAGAATTATAAAAATCGTGCAGCATACGCGTGACCTGCACGCCTTTGTAATCGTTGAGCGGCTTATCGAAGGTTGCGCCAACGCCTGTGTGTGCATTGAACATCAGGTTGCGGCCGACGAATCCACTTGAATTCGCCAGTCCATTCGGGTGCCTTTCGCTCTCCGACATCAATAAGAGACGCGGCGTTTCAGCGCCGTTGGCGCAGACCACTACAGCGCGTGCTTTCTGCCCTTGCTGTTGGCCTTTTGCGTCGATGTAAAGCACCTCGCTGACTTTATTGCCGCTGTTGGTCGCAATACGAAAGACCGCGGAGTTCGGACGAATTTCGCAATTCCCGCTGGCTTCCGCCAGCGGGATCATCGCAGCCAGCGTCGAGGACTTGGCACCGACCTCACAGCCGAACCACATACAGTGCCCGCAGCTGATGCAACCCGAGCGACCGTTGAATGGCTTTGACAGGATCGCGTGCGGTTCGGGCTGGGGATGCAAACCCAATTTTTTCGCGGCACGTTCAAAAATGACGCCGGACGACTTGACCGGCATCGGCGGTAGCGGGAACGGCTTCGATCGTGGCGGGTCGAAGGGTCCTTCCACACCAGAAATGCCAACTTCCCAATCTACCTTCGTGTAATACGGTTCTAGTTCAGCGTAAGAGATGGGCCAATCGGCAAAGTTGGTGCCGCTGATGCTCCCGATCTGACTGCGCTCGTTAAAGTCGATTTCGTGAAAGCGCCAGAAGTTGGCCGTAAAATGCACACTACTACCGCCGACCGTGCGCGCATACCGTGCGGGTGCAAAGCCGTTATCGACCGCTTCTTCGCTCTCGAAATGGCGAAATGTCTGGCCGTCACGCTTGCTGCTTTGCCCCAGAAGTTCCTCGGCAAACAGGACGCTGTATTCGTCATGCGTAAATTCATTCGCCCGCCGATAAGGCCCTTGCTCGAGAACGACGAC
>JARRLL010000080.1:0-3713 GCA_037387125.1 Gammaproteobacteria bacterium
GCGTGAAACTCGTGGATAGCTGCACCCACCGACTGCCAGAACGCCTCATCGGGATTGTTGTCCGCAATGTACTGCGACAACGGCACGATGCCGGGCACTCGTACCGTGATGAGGTCCGCCGTGTAGAAAGTACCGCGTTGCACGTAGCGAGCCGCAGCTGGTCTTGGTACTCGCATGTTGTTCGAGGCCAGCTTGTCGAGCAAACGCCACTCCATGAACGAGCGCGTTTTGTCCGCGCCGGAGAAAATATAGGTATCCTTGACGAGCTTGCCAACGAGGCCGCCCCGCTCATAGTGCCGCAGCACAAACTGCCGCGGAACATTGCCGACGAACATCGTGTTGCCACGACCCCCGGAACGCAGGGAACCCGTCAGCAATTCGGCATGCAACCAGCCACTCGGCGAGAACCGCTCATCCGATATCTGGTTGATAACGGACTTATCGTATAGGATGGCGCCGGTCGCGGTCTTCTCGACAATTTCGGTCAACGGACCCTTTCCCAAAACACTTGCGTGCATGGATATTGCCTGATTTGAACCTGCAATCGAAGCCCGAGCACATTTGTGTCTTGCGCCTCTCGGCAATCGGCGACACGTGCCACGCGCTTGCCGTTATCCGCCGCATGCAGGACAACTGGCCCGACGCACGCGTTACCTGGATTATCGGCAAGACAGAAGCCGGGCTCATGTCCGATATTCCGGACATCGAATTCATTATCTTCGACAAGTCTCGTGGCCGAGCCGCCTACAGGGACGTGCGCGCGGCTTTGCGCGGCAAACACTTCGATATTGCGCTGTGCATGCACGCATCATTGCGCGCCAATCTGCTGATTCCTTCGATTCCCGCGACTATCCGGCTTGGATTTGACAAGGCTCGGGCAAAAGACTTTCAGTGGCTCTTTACCAATCGACGCATCGACGCAGCACATGGCGAACACGCCATGGAAGCGATGATGGCGTTCGCCACGACTTTCGGTGCCAAACAGACTGATCTGCGCTGGAACATTCCATTGTCCGACAGTGACAAGGCGTTCGCCGCCTGCTATCGCAGCGGCGACAAGCCGCTGGTCGTGATCAGTCCATGCAGCAGCCAGCGCGCGCGCAACTACCGCAACTGGAGCATCGAGAACTATGCTGCAGTGATCGCCCATCTCGAGTCACACCATCGAGCACGGGTGTTACTGACCGGCGGGCCATCCGACCTCGAAAAAGAATATGGTGATCGCCTCGCGGCAGGCAGCGATGCTGTGAATCTCATTGGCCAATCATCACTCAAGCAGCTTGCGGCACTAATCTCTGCCGCTGACCTTGTGGTCTGCCCTGATTCAGGACCCGCTCACATGGCCACTGCCTTTGGCACAACAGCAATTGGGCTATATGCGACCTCAAACCCGCAACGAACGGGACCCTATTTGTCGCGAAAATACACAATAAATCGCTATCCTGACGCGATACAGCGCTATCTTGGTAAGAATGTCGCAGATCTCCGCTGGGGGCACCGGGTGCGGCACGCCAATGCAATGAGCCTGATCAAAGTAGAAGATGTCGTCCAAAATATTGACATTTTCTTCGATGATCGAGGACTTTAGCCGCTTTTTAATAGTATTTTCTGCAAGATAAGGTCAGGCTTGAGATCTTTCAGGCACCTCAGGTGACCCAGTGGGCACTCGCGCTCATAGCATGGGCTGCATTCCAGACCCAATCGATGAATATCGCGGCTTTTCGTGAGTGGAGGCGTAAATTTCGGCGAAGATGACCCATAAATACCGTGAACATGCGCCCCGGTTGCGGCGGCAATATGCATGAGTCCGGAGTCATTCGAGACGGCTTGTTCGCAGGCGGCCAGGAGGTCGACGACATCCTCGAGCGAGGTCTTGCCACATAGGTTCAGAGCCTTGCTACCGCCGGCTATGGCGTCACCAGCGATGGCGTCCTTTTTGGACCCCAGGACCCAGACGGCAAATCCCTCCCGATCGAGGCTGGCAGCGAGGTCGGCAAAGTATTCATGCGGCCAGCATTTCGCGGGCCCATATTCGGCACCGGGCATCATGGCCACGATGCGGCGATCAGTGTCTACACCGAGTTCGCGCATAGCCTTCTGTTGGTTGTCTTTCGATACTGCCAGTTCGGGATACGGCAGGACATCAGGCAATATCTCGTCATTGTCCAGTCCGAGCGCAACAAAACGTTTAACGGTCTGGTCCAGCACTTCAGGGTCGAATCGACGCATGTCATTAATGACACCGAAACGCATTTCACCCCGGAATCCGGTACGTACAGAAACCTTCGCAAACCAGGGTATGAGCGCTGATTTATATGACCGTGGCAAGACGATTGCACGATCGTAGCGCGTATTTCGAAGTTCCTTTCCAATGCGCCGCCTGGTGCCGAGCCCGACTTCGCCGTGTGCCGTCGCGGATGCGATAGCGGTTCTGATCTCGGGCATGCGCGCCAAGATCGGCAAAGACCACTCAGGAGCAAGCACGTCGAGTTCGCGCGCGGGCTCACGGCGTTTGAGGACCTTGAACAAGGACTGGGCCATGACCATGTCACCGACCCAGGACGGTCCGACGATCAGTGTTGCTGCGGTCCGCAAAGCTGGTCCAGGTAGGCTGGTACGCCGTCCTCAACGGGTCGGAAAGTCACATCACAACCGCACTGACGAAGTTGCGTCAGATCCGCCTGCGTATAGCTCTGGTACGCGCCTTTGAGATGATCAGGAAACGGGATGTAGCGAATCTTGCCCTTATCGTGCCACTTGATGACGGCTTTGGCGACATCATTGAAAGTCTGTGCGCGGCCCGATCCGGTGTTGTAAATACCGGAGACGCTCGGGTTATCGAGGAACCACAGGTTCACGTCACAAACGTCTTCGACATAGACGAAATCGCGCAGTTGCTCCCCGTCACCGTAGCCGTCGGTTCCGGTGAACAGGCGCGCCTCGCCGCCATCGAGTATCTGGTTGTTGAAATGGAAAGCGACACTCGCCATCGAGCCTTTGTGCTGCTCCCTTGGCCCGTACACATTGAAGTACCGCAGCCCGACAACCTGGCTGTCCGGTTTCGCCGCAATACGCCGCACGTAGCGATCGAACTGCAGTTTTGAATAGCCATAAACGTTGAGCGGACTTTCGAAGACAGGGTCCTCCACGAACTCTTTCGAACCACCGTAGACCGCCGCCGAAGACGCGTAGATATAAGGCGTCTTATGCTCCAGACAGTAGTGCAGGAGGTCCTGGGAATACGTGTAGTTATTCTTCATCATGTAGCGGCCGTCCCACTCGGTGGTCTCCGAGCAGGCGCCCTGATGAAAAATTGCCTTGATTCCCTTGGCAAACCCCGGATCAGTCGACAGCCGCTGAACAAAATCATCCTTGTCGAGGTAGTCGGCTATCGGCAAATCGGAGATATTGACGAACTTGCGTCCATCCTCGAGGTCGTCAACCACGACAACTCCGTCGTGCCCGCGGTTTACAAGCGCGTGAACGAGGTTGCTGCCAATGAATCCGGCACCGCCAGTGACGATATACATACTTACTCCGAGCCTTCCAGAATGTGATATTCCGCCCCACAGTATGGGCATTTGGCCTCGCCAGTTGCTTCGATGGGAATGAACACCTTGGGATGCGAATTCCAGAGATACATGCCCGGCATGGGGCAGCTTAGCGGCAAATCTCCGATGCGAACGCCGTACCTGTTTTGTGCGTTTGCCGGA
>JARRLL010000081.1:0-3663 GCA_037387125.1 Gammaproteobacteria bacterium
GAAAAACAGAGCGAAGCCAATTTTGTTAATGGCAAACCGAACGGCCTAACCATCAATTGGGATGAAAATGGCCAGGAACTAAGTGAAGAAAATTGGCTCGACGGCGAGTTAGTCGACTCTGAGGAGTTTTAGGCGAGAACATTTCACAATCGTCGTCCTCACGAAGAATGCACCGGTTGAAGTTGCAACCCGTTGCGGGCGCTCATATTGAGAAATGACATGTCGGCGAAGACGGTAAGTAAAGAGGCAACTCAAGCTGCTTCCCCGCGTCAGTGGTTCAATCTGGTTGTTGCGTATCTCCTTATTCCGTTGATCTTATTGATATGCGGTGGGGATCTGGATTGGTGGCAGGCGTGGCTCTATTCCCTGTTGATTGTTGTAGCTGGTTTAGGGGGGCGCATATGGGCGGAACGGCAACATCCCGGGTTGTTGGCCGAACGACAAGACATAGAAAATATCCAAAACGCAAAGGCCTGGGACAAAGTGCTTGCTCCACTGATGGCGGTAAGTGTCGGGTATCCCATGGTCGTTGTGGCTGGGCTGGATCACCGCTTTGACTGGTCTTCCGAATTTCCGCTCTGGCTCATCGTGCTTGGTTTCATTCTGATCTTGCTTGGATACGCTTATGCCGCATGGGCGTTGGCAGAGAACCGCTTTTTCTCCAGCGTAGTGCGCATTCAGACGGATCGGGGGCATGTGGTATGTGAGAGTGGCCCGTACCGGTTTTTGCGGCATCCGGGTTATGCCGGAAACGTTCTTGCACTGTTCGGTATTGTTCTTGCCTTGGGCTCGGTATGGACATTGATTCCTGCCGGGGTGGCATCAATCATCACGGTAATTAGAACCATACTTGAAGACCAGACTTTACAAGATGAGTTGCCAGGCTATCGCGACTATGCACAACGCGTGCGCTATCGGTTGATTCCTTGGATATACTGAAAGACATCAGCGGGGAAGGTCCCTGATTAAGTGGCCCGGTAACATTCGTGGAACTGAATTCAACAATCACCTGCCCAAAATGCGCGCGCTCCAAGCAAGAGCTGATGCCCACGAACGCGTGTCAATTCTTCTATGAATGCGAAGGCTGTGGCGAGCTGCTCAAGCCGCTTAAAGGCGATTGTTGCGTTTACTGTTCGTACGGCGATACCAAGTGCCCGCCTGTTCAGGAAGGAAAGGCCTGCTGTACATAGCAGCAATTCGTCGACTGATTTTCGCTAACGGCTGTTATATTGACCGCCGTGCGTATTCTCTCCCTCAGTATTCTCATGCTCGCCTGCGGTGCCGCCTCGGGCCAGGACTTCGACGAGTTTGTGATCGATGCCGGTTTTCGCGTTGAGCAGCAAATACTCGTGGCCGATCTTTATGGAGACAGTCGCCGGCAAATCCTGATCGCCGGGCGTGACGACGCCCATGTGCAACACGTGGCGATCTACTCGCTGGATTCGATCCGCGAACCGGGCGCCAAGCCGCTGATCACCCTGAACCCTGGCCCCGACCTGATCGCTTACGACGTGGGTCGCTTGGGTGGCGACGACGCGCTGTTCTTCATCGAGCCCGGTCGCGTGCTGCGATACAGCTTTGAGGACGGCAATTTCGTCGAGTTCATCAAGATTCGCTCCATCTATGGTCAGCAACGGTCTGGCGACATCTTGCCAATCGATTTCTTTCGCGACATTAACGGCGACGGTCACGACGACCTGATCGTGCCCGACACGGCCGGGTACAGGATCAGACTGCAAAAAACAGACGGCAGTCTCGGCGAGGAAACGCTGCTCGAAGAGAGCAGCCGCATGACCGTGACAGGTGACGTGGTCAGCTTCGAAAGCCGGCCGCTGTTCAGCGGCGACGTCAACTTTGACGGCCTCGCGGACCTCGGCGTGTGGCGCGGCAACACTCTGCGCGTGTACCCGCAGTTACCCGATCACCGCTACCAGAGCGAACCCGACATCGTCCAACTCGGACTCGGCCTGCTGTCCGAAGCCGAATTCAGAGCGCTGGAGGCAGCAGCGGGTTCCGTAGATCAGCGCGGCCTCAGTCAAAAAATCATTGTCTCGATCGAGGATCACAACGGCGACAACCTTCCGGACATACTGATCGAGTCGACCATGAGCATGGGCGTCTTCGACAAACGCAACACCCTGAGTCTGCACCTCGGCCGTCAGCAGGGCGAGTCGCTTGTCTACAACGAGGCCGAAGACGCGTTACTTGCTTCCGATGGTCTGCAGTATGGACTGGTCACGACCGACATCGACGGCGATGGTCTGCAGGACCTGGTAGTAAGAAAGGTTCGCCTGAGTTTTTCACGCGTGATTCGGGCACTGATATCCGGCAACGTATCTTTGCGACTAAGCTTCTTTCGCATGACGCCTGACGGTGGCTACGGCGAAGAACCGAATTACGTGACCCGGACCAAGGTTCATTTCAGCATGACGAGTGGTCAAATCGATATCCCGGCGGTTGCGGTAGCTGATTTCGATGGTGATGGACTCAAGGACCTGATGATACAGACGCGGCCCGGGCAACTGAGCGTGTCCCACGGGATAGCAAACGAAAACCTGTTTACCGACGAGTCGACCAATATCGAGGTGGATCTGCCTCGCAACGGAGACCTGGTTGCGTCCGAGGACGTCGATAACGATGGACGTTCCGACCTCATCATGCGATACACCGCCGCTGATGGTGAACAGGCCGCACATCTCGTGCGCATCCTGATCGCGAGGCCAGCGTCATCCGCTGAATAGACAGTTCGCCAGGCGACCTGAATACGCACAACGGCATCGGCTATACTATCGCCCCAAAGCCCCTGACGACCTGCAATTATTCGGGCCAAAAGCCCGAATGACCTGAGAGAGGTAGAAACGTGAGAATCCATTCAAGCAACAATGGTCGGCTCGCACTGCTGGCTGCACTGGCATGCCTCGCGGCATCCGCCGTCGCCACCGCGCAGATCCATCCGGCAAAGGAATCACTCTCGGAGCTCTATCCGGGCAAGACTTATTCGCCCTATGCTCAGCGGCGCTTTCCGGATCGCGTCTACTGGGGCGACACCCACCTGCATACGGGTCTCTCAGTGGATGCTGGCCTGTTTGGCGCGCGGCTCGGTCTCGACGACGCCTATCGCTTTGCTCGCGGCGAAGAGGTGATGGCCTCCAGCGGCCAACCGGCTCGCCTCGGCCGGGCGCTGGACTGGCTGGTGATCGCCGACCACTCCGACGGGATGGGCTTGTTCAACGATCTCGCGGCCGGTTCGCCCAACATTCTCGGGTACGAACAGGGCCAGCGCTGGTACGACGGCCTGCAGGCTGGCGGCGACGCATCGGCTGCTGCCGCTCTCGACCTGATCACGACGTTTTCCCAGGGCAAAGTAAACCCGGAGCTTCTCGCCCAGTATTCGCCGGGATCAAAGGTCTACGCATCGGTGTGGGATAAAGTCGTCGACGCCGCCGAGCGGTTCAACGATCCCGGTTCATTCACCGCATTGATCGGCTTCGAGTGGACGTCGCTGGTGGCCGGCAACAACCTGCACCGCAACGTGATTTTCCGCGACGGCGCGGCAAGAGCGGGACAGGTCGTTCCGTATACAACCCAGGTGCCGATTGGTTCCACCGACCCGCTCGACCTGTACCGCTGGCTGGAGAACTACGAATCAAAAACGGGCGGCTC
>JARRLL010000082.1:0-3580 GCA_037387125.1 Gammaproteobacteria bacterium
TCTGAATCGGCCACGTACTGGGGATCATTTTCAGCTAATCGTCCGCCTTCGAGGACAGGCGCGCCTGCCTCACTTGTAAACACATTGGCTCGCGTAAGCCGCTGCAGCGCCGCCACTCCGCCCACATGATCGAAGTGCGGGTGCGACAAGAGGATTGCCTTGATGGCCAGTGGGTCAAAGCCGAGTGATCGAATATTGGCATCTATCAACGCGGCAGATTGTGGCAAGCCACCGTCGATAAGAATCAGACCATCGTCGGACTCAATCAGAATCGACGACAGGCCGTCAGTGCCGACATACCATGTATTGCCATGTATGCGGAACGGCTCGTGCGGCTCATTCCAGCCATCACACTGGTCACATTCGAAAGCCGCGTCAGGTTCAAGTTCGCGCGGACCGCAAGCGGACAACGTGGTAATTGCGGCAAAGTAGAAAAAACAGCGTTTCACAGGAATGCCCGGTAAAAAAGTCGAATTGAGGCGAAAACCAGAAAGGCTCCAAACAACATATTCAGGCGTCTGGCGGAAAACCCGTGTGCGATCTTTGCACCGAGCGGCGCCGCAAGTACGGTCGCCGGCGCGATGCAGGCAAACCCGATCAGGTTGACGTAACCGAGACTGCCGGCAGGGATGCGCGGGTCCGCCCAACCGGCGGCAACGAAACCAAGCATACCGGGCAGACTGATCACCAGGCCAAATAATGCAGCTGTACCGACCGCACGGTGAATTGGTTCGTTGAACAACGTCAGCGTCATGACCGAAAACGTGCCACCGCCGATGCCCATCATGCTCGAGAAACAGCCAATGGCCGTCGGAATTGCCGGCATCAGCAGGCCCTGTGGAACTTCGTCTGTAAGATTACGGCTTTCGGGCATGAACAACATCTTGACTGCAACCAGCAGCGCCAGCGTCGCAAACACTATTGCAAGGACATCACTGTGCACCCGTGACGCGATCCACGCACCCAGCAAAGCCCCCAGCAGCACAAACATGGCCCAGCGCCTGACGATATCGACGTCAACTGAAGCCCGCGAGTGATGCGCTCGTGCTGACGATATCGAGGTAGGGATAATCGTTGCCAGCGATGTACCGACCGCGACATGCATGCGAATTGCCGGATCAACCCCAAGGAACCCCAGCGTGGTCTCGAGCACTGGAACGATGACGATGCCGCCCCCTATGCCAAAAAGTCCCGCAAGCACACCGGCAACCGTTCCGGTCGCAAGCATGGCAACACCGAGGATGAGCCATTGCTCCATTTGAATCAGGCCCGCAGGCGCTCAGCATGAAACCGAAGATGCTCTTCAACGAACGTGGAGATGAAATAGTAGCCGTGATCGTAGCCTTGGTGGACATGCAGCTCGAGCGGCAGGCCACTTTCCTTGCACGCAGCCTCGAGTAATTCCGGCTTGAGCTGTTCTGTAAGGAACGGGTCGTCGGCGCCCTGGTCCACCAGGATCCGATCGAACTTCTTTATGCCTTCGGAGCGCCGCGCAACTTCACAGGCGTCGTAATCCTGCCATGCCGACTTATCAGTGCCGAGATAGTACGCGAGCGCTTTCTGGCCCCAGGGGCTGTGTAGCGTCGTGCAGATCGGTGCAAACGCCGACAACGACCTGAACATGTCCGGATTGCGCAGGCCAATCGTCAATGCACCGTGCCCGCCCATCGAATGTCCGGTTAGACCGTGACGATCGGGATCGCCCGGGAAATTATCAAAAATGACCGGCGGCAACTCCTTCGTGATGTAGTCGTACATCTGGTAATTCGCCGACCACGGTTCCTGCGTTGCGTTCAGGTAGAAGCCCGCGCCCAGACCGAAGTCGTAGTCATCATCAGGATCGTCAGGTACGCCCTCGCCGCGCGGACTTGTATCGGGAGACACGAGCATTATGCCGAGCATGGCCGCAACGCGCTGCGCGCCGCTCTTCACCATGAAATTCTCTTCGGTGCAGGTGAGGCCGGACAGAAAAGTCAGCACCGGCACCTTGCCCTGCGTCGCCTGGGGCGGCACGAATACCGAGAACCGCATGTCGCAGTTATTACTGGAAGACGTGTGTTGATAAAAGCCGATACGGCCGCCAAAACAGCTTGTTTCGCTCAAGGTCTCTATAGTCATAGTGACCGATTATGACGGACCGCTAGGGTTTCTGGAACACCAGTGTGCCGTTGGTTCCGCCGAAACCGAAACTATTCGACATTGCCGTCCTGATACCGGCTTTCTCGACCAGTTCGGTGACGAGCGGTGAGCCTGCAATGGCCTCATCCGGCTCGACCACATTGATCGACGGCGCGATAAAATCATGTTCGAGCATCAGCAGGCAATGGATCGCCTCCTGTACGCCCGTGGCGCCCAGGGAATGGCCGCACATCGATTTGGTCGAACCGTAGCGTGGCATATTGTCACCGAACAATTCTCGCATCGCCTCGACTTCCTGCACATCACCGACCGGCGTGCTCGTACCATGTGTGTTGATGTAGTCAATCGGCAGATCAACCGTTGAGCGCGCCAGGTCCATGCAGCGGATCGCACCCTCACCTGATGGCGCAACCATGTCGTGGCCATCCGACGTTGCCGCATAGCCAGCAAGCTCTGCGTAGATTTTGGCGCCCCGCGCTTTGGCGTGTTCAAATTCCTCAACGACAACCATGCCGGACCCGGAAGAGCTTACGAATCCATCACGCCCCGCATCATAGGGCCGCGACGCCTGCGTCGGGTCATCATTGTATTGCGTTGACAACGCGCCCATCGCATCAAACAAAGCCGTTAGCGTCCAGTCTTCTTCCTCGCCACCACCGGCAAACACGATGTCCTGCTTGCCCAGCGCGATCTGCTCCGCGGCCGCGCCAATGCAGTGTGCGCTAGTCGCACAGGCAGAGGTAATTGAGTAGTTGATGCCTTTGATCTTGAATGGCGTCGCGAGGCAAGCGGCGACCGTGCTGCCCATGGTCTTGGTTACGCCGTAAGGTCCGATTTTGCGGACACCGCGAGAACGAAGCGTATCGGCTGCCTTGACAATGTTCGCGCTCGATGCGCCGCCGGAGCCGGCGATCAGGCCGGAGCGGATATTCGAGACATCACTGTCCGCCAGGCCGGCATCGCTTATGCACTGCTGCATGGCGATGTAGGCGTAGGCCGCCGCATCACCCATGTAGCGCAAGACCTTGCGATCAATATGTTCCTTGAAATCGATCTCGCAACTGCCGGAAACCTGGCTGCGAAGCCCCATCTCCTTGAACGTCTCGTTGGCAACGATGCCCGAGCGGCCGTTCTTCAGTGAGTCGAGGATTTCTTCTTTATTGTTACCTATGCACGAAACTGCACCGAGTCCCGTGATGACTGCACGCCGCATGCTGTCCCCTAGAAATTGTCCGTGGATGTAAACAAGCCGACCCGCAAGTCTTCAGCAGTATAGATTTCGCGTCCATCAACATGCATCGCGCCGTCGGCAATTGCCATGTTCAGTTTGCGCGCGATTACGCGCTTTATATCGATCTGGTAAGTGACTTTTTTCGCGGTCGGTAAAACCTGCCCAGTGAATTTCACCTTGCCGACGCCCAGCGCCCGCCCGCGCCCCTGC
>JARRLL010000083.1:0-3540 GCA_037387125.1 Gammaproteobacteria bacterium
ACCGGCAATTGTTAACGAGGGTGGCGAGAGTCGTCAGGACTGCTGCCTGGCCGAAATGTAGCCGCTGACAAGCCCCGCAACCAACACGGCGATGTAGAACTGCCCCGCTACCGCCTGCAGGTAGGCGAGCGTTCGTGCTACCGCCGTTACCGGCGTAATGTCACCGTATCCCAATGTCGTCAAAGTGACAAAGCTGAAATACAGCCAGGCGCTATCCGCACCCGGTCCATGTTCAGGGTCGAAGCCCTTGAAGGAGTTGGGGACTGCCAGTTCCAGCAGTGCATACCCGAACGCCCAGATGATCCCGAGAAGCAGGAATACACAGATTGCGCCCACCAGCCGATTGGCAGACATATCGGTTCCGAACACGACTTGCCCAAGCGTATAGCTGATGGCAACGACCAGGAATCCGATCATCGCCAGGATCGAGCCGTAACGAAAAAGCGTAGTGGCCTGGTCGGCAGCAAGGATGCTAAATGCTATGCCGGCGACGACAAACAGCATGCCCCACAAAAAATAGCGGCCGCCCTCTTTCAGGCTCCAGCTACCGACAAGCAGCAGGATTGTAAATATGACTGCTCTCATTAACGGCTTGTCGGCGAACCCAAAATCATGAGCAAGTGGCAGGGCAAGCAGCAAGAACAGTAATGCGCCCAGCAGGTAGAAGAAGTTTGTTCTTTTCATAGGGTATCTCTTTGCTGGAACAGCCGGAGCCTCAGCTCGCAAGCGACAGGATTCGCGGTATTACGGCGTCAGAATGAATAGCCAATCGAGGTCGTGGCCGTATAGTCCGCTTTTTCAGCATCGACCGTCGGCGGATGACTCAGATACGAATGGGAGAAGGTAAGTTCGAGGAACAAGTCCTCAAAAACTTCCCGTCGCAGGCTCAGGTTGGATTCGGCGCGGTACTGACTTAGGTCGCTAAGCAAGGGGAAGATGGTCGACGTGAAGCGGAGCGAGGTCTCCGGCGCCAGGTTGCGGTGCAAATACCGAATTTCAATCCTGCCCTCGCCCTCGGTTGCGCTTTCCTCCTCGCCCGTCTAGTTGTTCCGCGCGCCCTGCACGCCGACCGCGAGCGAGAACTGATTCTTGTTGGTTTGCGTCAGATATCGACCCAGAGCGATGCCCGCCGATGTGCGGCCGGCGATTTCAAACGCGTCATTTCTCTCCCAGGATGTAAACCAGTCAGTAAACCAGCGGTTTGGACGAAAGCGCTGGTAGTTGAAACCTATGCTCTGGTTAGCCAACGTTTCTACTCCCGGCTGGTCTGTGATCGACGAATTGAGCCGGGTTCCTAAAAGATACTTGCGGGTACGATAGCTGACGTCGGCGGCGAGATTCGATGTCGTTACTTCGCTCGATTTCTGGGTCTGGATGCCGAAACTGAAAGAACCGTCCAGCCGCTCCAGGAGCCGCTCGCTGGTTTCGATCGGCGTGATGCGAACTATTTCGCTGGATGCAATGACGAATTCCTGGCTTGCCGTAACAATGCGGACGTAGAAGCTGTCCCCGGCCGGGAACAGTGCGCCGAAGTGACGCGTGCCATCCGTCAGTTCGATCTGCAGGTCTTGCTGACTGGTGACGCTGACGATGTCCTCCCAATCGATATTCACCGTACCCATCGAATCGGTGCTGTAACGCAGTGAACCGAACTCCAGGCTCTTCACCTCGCCAGTGACCGCATTGCCATTGATCAGGATAACGACATCGGTCTTTTCGGCCTGCGCGGCCGGAGAATATGCCCCGAACAACAGAAAAGCTGCCAGAAAACAGCAGAGAAATCTTCCAGACATAAACGTCCTGCCAAATAGTCTGATTGCGCCCACGTCACGGGCAAAGTGGAAGGATAACAAGAATCGGGTCCGACCGGCTGTGTCCATGGTGAGCGCAGTTGATACGTATAGAATGATATTGCCGGTAACGCGCAAACTGCGTATCGTTCATTCATTCTAATGTAAGCGAATTTCTAACGGAGTATTGAAATGGCAATCCGCAGAGTGGGCATTATTCTTCTGGCGGCTGTGAGTACTGGTCTTGGCGCGTGCGCAACCGGCTTCAAGGCCACTTACGACAGCGATCCGGGGCATGATTTCAGTAGCTATCAGACATACGCCTGGATATCCGAGAATCCGATGATAGTGGGTCCCACGAACCGGGTTCCGAGTCCACTGCTTGAGCCGAAGATTATGGCTGCTGTCGAACGTGGTTTGACGACGAAGGGATACAGCAAACTAGACGATCCCGAGAAGGCTGACTTTGTGCTGTCTTTTACCGTGGGCTCTCGTGAAGAGATCCAGGTAAATTCGTACCCGACGACTTATGCTGGCTATGGTTACCGTGGCGGCTGGGGTTGGGGCGGATCCTATTACGGTATGGGTATGGCGACGGAAACCCAGGTCCGGCAGTACCAGAAGGGCATGCTCGCGCTCGATGTTTTTGATGTCAAAGAGCACCGCCCCGTGTTTCACGCGGTTGCGACCAAGTCGATAACGGAATCCGATCGCAAGAAGACGGATGAGACGATCCAGGCTGCCGTGGACGCGGTATTGGCAGGGTTTCCGCCGCAATAGCGCCCACTCTCCCGGGTCAGTAAATGCGCCCGCCGATCCTGACGCTGGACCCGTAGCCGTAGCCGCCATAGCCGCCGTAGCCGCTATAAGAGCTGTAGCCGACGCTGCCGTAAACGGCGACGTTATCGCAGCCACCCAACAACAGGCTCGTTGCCAGGATGGCGGATACGGCTGCGCGCTTGACTAGTGTTTTCATGATTCGAGTTCTCTTGTTTCTGCTAGTTGAGTGGCCAGGTTTGTAAGGCGATGCCCGCGCCAGAAGGGCCGGCGATAAAGGCGACTTCGCCGCCGAGCGGCCGCGGCTGGGCTTCAACGATAACGCGGCCGCCCAGGTCCGTTACGCGCGACGTTACCGTCGCCGGACTTTCGACCCTGATGTAGCTGACCCAGACGGGGTCGAGTCCCTCCAGCGGAACCGGCATGATGCCGACGCGCGGCTTGTCTCCGGCCTTGAGCAGGCTGTAGGTCGCAGCCGTTGCCTGGTCGGAGTCGATATCCACAGTATCCTTCGTCAGCCCGGCCAGCTTGTTGTAAAAGACGCCGGCGCTCTGGACGTCGCTCGTCCATAACTCGTCCCAGAGAAAGCCTCCCACCTCGGGTTCGCTGTCTGCCGGGTCGCCGTCCCGGGTTTCCAGCAGGCCCAGCAACGCGCCTTCGGCATCCCTGACCAGGGCCAGGCGGCCGCGCTCCTGCAGGTCGGTCGGCGGTGCGACTATCGTGCCGCCGCCAGCGGTCACAGCTGCAACCCGGGTATCGAGGTCCTCGACCGACATCAGGACAACCCACTGCGAAATGTCGTCGCGATTATTGAGCGCCAGCGTGTCGACCATGCCGCCGATCAGTTTGCCGTTGTGACGAATCAGCGTATAAGCCGAATTGCTCCGCAGGTTCGATGCCTTGCCGACGCTCTCGAACTCCCAGCCGAACAATTCGCTGTAGAATCGTTGCGATGCGGCCAGGTCGTTGGTCA
>JARRLL010000084.1:0-3938 GCA_037387125.1 Gammaproteobacteria bacterium
GAGTTTGACCCGCAGACGCTGGAAGTTAGCTGGGAATTCCCGGACGACACCGGCGAGCGGCTGTACTCATCTATCTATGGCTCGCAGCAGCGGCTGCCGAATGGCAACACCCTCATATCCGAAAGTAACAACGGGCGGATACTGGAGGTTACCGAGAGCAAGGATATCGTCTGGGAGTACATGATTCCCGAACGCAAGGTCAACTATCTGGGCAATCTCGTCTCAACCGTCATCTACGCGGAGCGCTTTAACCCCGAAGATCTGCCTTTCCTGCAGGACTAACAGACGCCGGTCGCGACTGCAGAGGATTCGCCAGACCGCTTTTGAAAAACAGCCACGACGCATCTGACGATTTAGCCTGGCACCGCAGCGAAAGCCGCGGTCGACAACCGTTTACTTATCTATAAATAAGTAAACTGTCCCCGGAATCACCAAGTCAGAGATGGCCGGTCTTGACCCAGATCAGGGTTTCTTCTTCCACCCACGGGTTATGCGTACTCATGTGGGGGCTGCGGATCCAGGTGCCCGCCGGATAGCGACCGTGTTCATCGATGAACTCGCCGGAGATAACGTAGATTTCCTCACCCCCCACAACGCGACATGCTCCCCGATGTGCGAATGCAACGGCATCACTTCCAAACCACCGTGTCCGGGCTGCCAGGGTGTCGTCTTCGTATCGACCACCACATGCGCAGCATCACCCGGTTGAAACTGATGCAACTTGACCAATAGCACGCAGCCCTCCTCGCTAAACGGCGCATGGCGAAAGCCTTCCGGGTTGCGAAAATAGGTGCCCGCCTTGTAGTCACCGGTGTGATCCGAAAACGTACCCTCCAGCACCAGAATCTCTTCGCCCAGCGGATGATCGTGCTCCGAAAACCGGGCCCCCGGCTCATAACGCACGATGCTGGTAGCGTGACCCCGTTCAGCATCTTCCCGTGCGAGTGTTTTGCGCGCTACGCCCGGCATCGGGCTCGGCTGCCACTCGGCATGGGCCGTATCGATAACGACACGCGCGGCGAAATCCATGTTCAACATACTGGCTACTCTTATTCAGGCCATGTGACGGTGAAACGATAACAGGGACACGAGCGATTATTAATGGGGTCAGAGTAAAAACTATTTGCGGGGTTTGGGGCCGCAGAATTCCGGGGACAGTTTACTTATCTATAAATAAGTAAACTGTCCCCGGAATGGCCGCCCATTAATTTTGTTCCGCCGCCAGCGCCGAGAAATGAACCGCGGTCCAGGCAATGCTCCCCATAAACAGGAAGTCACCATAAAATGTGTGCAGTGGCCCGAGGGGCGTGTTCGGTAAGCCGAGCACCACTGTGCCGGCGACAGCGCCCAGCACCAGCCACGGCCAGCCGCGCTTCCACCAGAGCAACACGCCAACAATCAACATCACCAGCATGCCGGCGAGGGCCGCCCACGGCAGACTGCCCCCAACATCAACTCCTGCCTGGCCCGGCGTACAGACCTGTGAAGGTTTCACAGAAGCTACATAGCGCAGCACATCTTCGAAACACGCCGGATACAACGTGGGCACCTGAAACAGTTTCGACACGTCATTCACGAAGAAGCCAACTGCAAGCAAACCAAGCACGCCCCATACCCAATTCGCTTGCGCCCACGCAAAACCCGCACGCCGCGCGATACCGCCGGCGATCAGCGGCAACAGCGGAGCCGTCAGGTAAAACCAAATGTAGCGAGGCACGCTTAGCATCTGCAGCAGATCACCCTGACCAATCGTACTGCCCAGCATGACGATGCCGGTGTCGTATGGGAGTGCAGCTATCAGCATCAGCGTTAAGAACAAAAGCCAGTCGCGATACCGAAACCCGCTGCGCGCCAGCCACACGACCAGAAGCGTATTGGCGATGACTAGCGGGAGCATCATTAGTGAATACATAGTGCGTGCTAACAGATAGAGTCAGTATTCCGGTGCCAGCGGTAACTTTATAACTTATTTGCCCGAATATGGGGCTTTCGCTATAGCGCCGCAAACATCGTTTGGCGTCAGAGTAAATATTCCGTGAAGCCGTTGGACTGAACTGCCATCGCTGGGGAATATTTACTCCGACCCCAAACGAGTCCCTTCCCAAGCGGCCCGGGATACGCAACAATCGAACCCTCCACGACACAAGGTGCCAAGCCCATGCGAATTATTGTTGCCACATTACTCACACTGATCGTAACGCTGTCCCCGGCCATAGCAGCCGATGACGGTGCCACCGTATTCGAGAATAAATGCGCCTCGTGTCATTCCGGCGGCTTCGCCGGCTGGTGGCGGAAAGCGCCCAACGTTAATGACCAGGAAGTCTGGGCGCCGTTGGCAGCCAAAGGCTCGGAAGCACTTACCTTCGCCACGATCAACGGTGTCGGCGAAATGCCGCCACGGGGCCGCTGCGAAACGTGCAGCGACGAAGAGATTCGGGCTGCCGTCGACTACATGATTGAGCAAGCCAAGTAGCACAAAGCCACACAGTCAGGTGGCCAGCTGGCGTCGTTTGGGGTCAGTGTAAATATTCCGGGAAGCCGTTAGACTGACCTGCCATCGCTGGGGAATATTTACTCTGACCCCAAACGCATCGGTTGCCGCTGCTTGTAGGTGAGCGAACGCCACAGCCATTCAAACGGACCGAAGCGGTAGCGCTGCAACCACGCGTTACTGAACACGATCAATACCGCCCAGATGCAGAGCACCAGCAGCCATAGATAATAGCCAGTGAATTGCGCGTACAGGCCAAAACCGACGCTATAAAACAGCAGTCCACACAGCATGGATTGCGCGAGGTAATTGGTCAGCGCCATGCGCCCGACAGGTGCGAGCCGTGTCACGAGCGCACTGGTCGGGAAAGCACGGCATACCAGCATAATGGCGCTTAAGTGCCCCAGCGCGACGGCGAGGCGGCGGATGTCGTAGTGAATGAGATTCCGCGCCTTGAGCAGCGGGTCGAAATCAGTCGCCAGCAGCGCCGCAGCCTCCCAGGCTGCGATGGGCAGGCCGATGCCATAACCGCACACCAGCATGAGCACATACACTCGGGTCGGCACCTGCAAGGTCAGCACGCCAAGTTTTAGCAATGCCATGCCCACGAGCATTGCGCCCAGCGAATCCAGCAGCATAACCTTCAGGCCAAGCACGATGAGCAACACCAGGCTGGTTTGCAATTTCAGCCGCAGAAACTCGCCCAGATCACCGCTGCGAGTAATGCGCATGTTTTCCTGTAGTTTCGGATCGTTGAGGTCCGGCCGGGCGCGAGCCACTTTGGCTTCCCAGTCCTTGATGTCAGCAGCGACTCGCTCATCCTCCGCCAGCGCCGGGTTTACCTCGTATTGTGAGTAGACCGCCTGCAACCGCTGCGCCTCCTGCCAATCGAGCGCGCGTAAGCCGGCGTGCGCAGCGAACACCAGCAGGGCCAGCGCCAGCAGCGTCACCGGCTTGCACTTACGCAGTGGGTAGAGCGCCAGACCACACACCCCGTAAACAAAAATGATGTCGGCGGGCCACAGCAACACAAACAAATCGAACAGGCCGAACAACATCAGGAAAACCAGCCGCCGATAGTAAATACGGCCAGCGCGTATTGTCGTTGCCGCTGCATCAAGCCGGGTCACCATGAGCAACATGCCGGCGCCAAACAGCAGAGAGAACAGTGCGCGTTGGCTGCCTTCGAACAGAGTGTGCATCACTGCCCAGGTCGCAACCGGGGCGCCGCCCCAGTCTGCGGCCGCCACCGGGTAATCATAGATAGCCTGCGGGCCGGCAAACGACCAGATGTTCATCAACAAAATGCCGAGCACGGCGAAACCGCGCAGCGTATCCAGCGCGGGCACCCGCTCGGACACCTGCACCGGCGCGGCGATGGATTGAGCGTCCCTAGATTGAGCGTCCCTAGATTGAGAATTTGCATGGCTGACGCTGCAAATTCTCA
>JARRLL010000085.1:0-3436 GCA_037387125.1 Gammaproteobacteria bacterium
AGCGACACAGTACTACTCTGTGAAAACCGGTGTGGACTAGGTCGCTACACAAAACCAGAGCAAAAACGACAAGGACCTGTTGGAGTCGAATTCAATCCACGCGATGTCGCGATCGGACATTATAGCCGGGACTATCAACCGTAGAGGCAAAAGTCGCTTCGACGCAGAATATCAACTAGAGATGCTTAGTATTTTGCTTGGTGGTGGTGAGCGATGGGACGGTATCCAGGTACGCGAAATCGGTAATGCAGGCAGGGATGAAATTTGGTTTCCTGCGCTTGCGATCCCCACTCATGGAAAAGCTTTTGCCAAGGCCTGGGGTTCCAAATGCGACTGGCGGGAGTTCTGGCGAGATAATTTCGCTCGGCCGCTGGGCTGGGCCAAGGCCGAGATGCTTGCCTACTTTGGCCTGCAGCACATGACATCCAATGCGCAGAATTTTTTAATTGTTTTCGACCGCAAAAACCCCGGTTCAAAAGCAAAGCGTGTAGTGCTGCGCGACATCGGTGACACGATTTTGAATACCCCTGTTTTCGACGTATTGAAGACGGTCGACGGACCCCTATTCAAGACCGCTTGGGACAAGGAAATCGCAGACAAAAAAGACGGGATCGTGCTCGAGATGAACCCCTCGAGCCGAAAGATTGGAGGTGGCTACGCTAATCCCCAGATCACAAGGATTGGAACGGGTATCGTCTTCTTCTTCCTCCCTTTTTTGAAGGGTGATGTAGACACCGAGCGTGACCCGAAAACTGCGAAGATTGCGGCGGATTGGGGTGTCGAATCGAACCTTGGGTTTTTCGACTATATGAAGGAAAGACTCGCCTATGAACCAGCTGACACTGGTATCGATAGAGTGCCAGGCGACCTTAAAGAGTCGATCTGGCACGATGCCGACATTAGCCAGAGTGGTCAGACAGTGTCTTTCGCTAATCTTTCGGCTGAGATTCTCAAACTGTCCTCCATCGCCCGCCTTGGGCTTCTGGATCAGCTCGACGCCAAGATCCGGAGTTTCGTGCCGAAAAATAAGACAGAAGTCGATGAGCTACAGGCCATGGTTGCAGGTCACGAGATTTTGATTTGTGCCGAGATTCATCAGTTTATCCAGAGCGAATTTGGAAGAAATGCTCTGGTGTATTTGCACGACAAGGGTGGGAGAAGTGCCTCGCAAGTATGTTGTGAATGCAAGGCCGACCTGAGACAAGGCCTGCAGGGAACACTGCGCTGCAGTCGATGCGGAGCGAAATTCTGTGCCCGGTGCGCGTCAAAACTCCCCTATCCAAGAGGCACCAGTCCCTCTTTGAGAGCGATCATAGAAGGCCGTCGATGTACCGAAGAATCTCATAGCCAACTCATCAGCGGCACTTGCGACGGCAGCGCTGAGCCTTTCGCAACTTAACCCGATGATGTAGGCGGAGCGAAGATTGGCGCTCGCAGCCACTTTTCGGCAAAAAAGAAGGCGCTGCTGGCGTTACATGGGGGTTGAGGTAGGTTCAGTCACATTCGTCATCGTCTTGTACCGTGACATTGCTGGTCGCAATGCGATTTAGTTGCAGGCGGGATTCCTTGTCGAGTGTGTACGTCAGCACGATATCGTTCTTCTCCTGGCCGTTGCGGTATGTCGTCGTAACGCTCACGCCGGCAGCGCTCGGGCGCCTGCCCCTGATGCCGTGTCCGAAACGAATCTCACCGGCAGTCTCGTCCAGGCTGTAAACGTATTTTCTGCCGTCCTGTTCATGCGGGTGGCGGGCACGTTTCCAGCGTTCCCCCCCACTGCAACGCTGCGAACCGAAACGGGCAGTACCTTGTCCCGCGATTTCACGACCGGGAGGCAGGCGAATGCGGGTTTCCGGACGCGCCTTGCATTATCCGGCGAGCAGATAACCACCGGAGGTGTCTCGTTTCGCAGCGTCCGCCGCCTGCCGGCGCTCGAGGTCATGACCTTGCTCGGCATCGCCAATCGTGGCCATGACCGTGCGATTGCTCCCGCCCCGTCTACAGCTCGAGTTTACGGCGGTATTGTGCACACCCCCGATTTCGGCTCTTCGGCGGTGGCGAGCACACCAAATTGCCGCCACCGCCTGACCTTGTGGCTCTGATTTCTCAGGCGTCAGTCGGCCAGCCCGTAGAACGCCCGGCCGTCCAGAATGTACTCGCCATTGCTGCTGATGATTATCGTGTCTACCGCAATCGTGATACTGCCGATGCTGTAGTCCTCGAGATCGATGCCTCCGGGCGGCTGGAATTCGCGGAAATACAGGTCCTCGCGTTGGCTGCTCGTACCGCCGCCGCCGCCGGTCGAGACAGTCTGTTCAACCCAGTCGAAACTGCCATTGGTGATCAACGCGACGATCGCATCGAAGTCCGGCTCGTTGGCCTGCGTGAAGGTGTAGAGCGTGCCGGAATCGCCGTTGCCGAGTGTGAGCGAAATATCGGGCGAGCCGGGCGGGCATGCGAATGCCTGGTTGAGTTTGTATTCCTCGTCAGTGCAGAAATTGAGTATGTAATCGATGGTGGTAGGCAGCGAACTGGAACTGCCGCTGCGGTCTATGGTGACGACGGCCGCGCTGTTGCGGTTGAATCGCCTTACCTCGGTTTCGAGAGCCTCGAGCCTCGCCTCGAGTTGTTGGACCTGGTCCTTGAGCTTGACCTTCTCGGCCGCACTCGCAGTTGCGAGTGGCGCGCTGAGGGCGATGGCGCAGGTGGCCGCCAGAAGCACGCGAAAGTTTGTTGTTCTTATTTTGAAATTCGTCATTTGGCTCCCCTCCTGGGATTGGGTGGACCGGCGTTCTCTGACGCCACACAGCAAATATAGGCGGCCGCTGGCGGATTCGCTACGTTGGCCGGGGTCGGAGGTAAAAAACCGAGCGCAGCGCCGCACCGGAATGGCTTATTCCCGAGAGCAACAACGTCCGCGCCTTATAACCGACGGTTATTAGGGCATCAGAAACTTGTATTTCAAGGGTATGTTGGCACCGTGCTACCGTCTTTCTCCGCCCGATCCTGGAGCACCCGGACGTGCCCGACACCTCCCTGACCCTCGATACCCGTGCCACGGTCGCCGCGCGTCCGGCCGCGGTTGGTCTCGGCCGTCGGCTGCCATGGCTGGTCGTTGGCGCGTTGCTTGCCGCGGCCGCATGGATGGCGTGGGCGGCGGGCGGTTGGCGATTGGCCGTGTTGTTGCTGGTCGGCGGCGGGCTGGGGTTTGCGCTGTACCGCTCCGGATTCGGCTTCGCCGGTCCCTGGCGGGCGTTGCTGGTCGAACGCCGCGGCCGCGGTTTCCGCGCCCAACTGGCCCTGCTTGCCGCGTTGACGGTGCTGTTTTTCCCGCTGTTGTCGGCCGGTGAGGCATTCGGCCAGCCGCTTACCGACCTGGTTCGTCCGGTCGGTGTCGCGCTGCTCGCCGGTGCAGTTTTGTTTGGCCTCGGCGCGCAAC
>JARRLL010000086.1:0-3411 GCA_037387125.1 Gammaproteobacteria bacterium
GCCGCTTGCACAATACCTCGTCTCGACGGTTTTCTAGATCCTGATTCTCACGATTGCCGTGATTCTCTGCGTGGCCTTCTCGACCTACTTCGAGCGTAAGGTGATTGGCAGCATGCAGGCGCGAGTTGGCCCCAACCGTGTCGGTCCGCGAGGGCTGCTACAGCCGTTTGCAGACGTGATCAAGCTGCTGGTCAAGGAAGTCATAGTTCCCTCGCAGTCGAGCAAGTTCATCTTTGTCATTGCGCCGCTGTTGTCGCTTACACCGGCACTTGCGGCCTGGGCGGTGATTCCGATGAACGACTGGTTCGTCATCGCGGATATCAATGCGGGGCTCCTGTACGTACTGGCGTTGACGTCGGTCGGGGTTTACGGCGTGATTCTCGCCGGTTGGGCGACGAACTCGAAGTATGCATTGCTGGGTGCAATGCGTTCTGCGGCGCAGATCGTCGCCTACGAGATTGCCATGGGCTTCGCGCTGGTTGGCGTACTGATGGCCGGAGGCAGTCTGAACATCGGCGAGATCGTGAACGCGCAGTCTGGCGGTGTAAGCCACTGGTTTATCCTGCCGTTGTTCCCCTTGTTCGTTGTGTACTGGATCGCCGGTGTCGCCGAAACCAACCGTGCACCGTTTGACGTGGCAGAAGGCGAGTCGGAAATTGTCGCAGGTTTCCACGTAGAGTATTCGGGCGTGGCGTTCGCGCTGTTTTTCCTGGCTGAATACGCCAACATGATCCTGATCTCGACACTGACTGCGGTGTTCTTCCTCGGTGGCTGGGCGTCACCGTTCGAAGGTTGGACCTTCCTTAACGAAATTTCCTGGCTTGCATGGCTGACTGCCGGCGGTCTCCCCTGGCTGTTCGTGAAGATGTGCTTCTTCATGTACACGTTCTTCTGGCTGCGTGCGACGTTTCCGCGTTACCGCTACGACCAGATCATGCGCCTGGGTTGGAAAGTATTTATTCCCGTGACGATAGTCTGGATTGCCGTCGAAGGTGCGATGGCATGGTTCCAGGTCGGGCCATGGGCTGGTATGGGCGGATAGAAAGATGAATCGGGTAATTAGCTACATCAAGACATTCGCTCTGTGGGAACTTCTCAAGGGCCTCTCGGTTACGCAGCGCAACTGGTTCCGAAAGAGCGTTACGCTCGAGTATCCTGAAGAGAAGACGCCCCAGTCGCATCGTTTCAGAGGCTTGCACGCATTGCGCCGTTATCCGAACGGTGAAGAGCGCTGCATCGCCTGCAAACTTTGCGAGGCTGTGTGTCCTGCGCTTGCGATAACGATTGAGTCAGATGTCAGTGACGACGGCACCCGCCGTACGACCCGTTATGACATCGACCTGTTCAAGTGCATTTATTGCGGCTTCTGCGAAGAAGCTTGCCCCGTAGATGCGATCGTCGAGACGCGCCTTCACGAGTACCACATGGAAGCGCCCGGCGAAAACATCATGACCAAAGACAAGCTGCTGGCGGTTGGCGATAAGTACGACGCCATGATTTCCGCCGATAAGGCAGCCGACGCGAAGTATCGGTAGGGCGCAGAGATGATGTTGCATTCCATACTTTTTTACGTTTTTGCGGCGATCATGTTTGGCGCAGCGCTTGGTGTCGTCCTGTCGCGCAATCCGGTGCATTCAGTGATGCTTCTGGTTTTCACGTTCTTTAATGCGGCCATTCTCTGGTTGCTCGCAGAGGCGGAGTTCCTGGCGATCGTACTGGTGCTCGTCTACGTCGGCGCGGTCATGGTGTTATTCCTGTTCGTCGTCATGATGCTCGACGTCAATATCGAGGCAGCAAAACGCGGACTGACGCGCTACGCACCGCTGGGCATCGGTCTTGCGCTGTTCATGGCGATAGAGTTGATCAACGTTATCTGGCTGCGTACCGGAATGTCGCCGGATGGCAGCGGTTTCGTGCCGACGCCCGAGGGCTATAGCAATACCAAGGCCTTAGGTTCCGTGCTGTACACCGAACATGTCTATGCCTTTGAAATTGCGGCGGTCATATTGCTGCTGGCTATCATTGCGGCGATCACGCTGACTATGCGCAGACGTCCGGGTCTCAAAGTACAGGACATCGGTAAGCAGGTTGCGGTCCGCGCGAAAGATCGCGTCCGTGTGGTCAAGATGGATGCGGAGAAAAAGCAATGATCGGACTGCAGCACTACCTTACTGTTGCCGCCATGCTTTTCGTGTTGAGCATTGCTGGCATCATTATCAATCGCAAGAACCTGATCCTCCTGCTGATGTGCATCGAGTTGATGCTGTTGGCGGTGAATACCAACTTCATCGCCTTTTCGCGATACCTCGGGGATGAGACGGGTCAGGTCTTCGTGTTCTTCATCTTAACGGTCGCGGCTGCCGAGGCAGCAATTGGTCTGGCTATTCTCGTGGTGCTGTTCCGCAACAGGCGATCCATCGCCGTGCAGGAACTGAATACGTTGAAGGGTTGATATGTACAGCTACTACCTGACAATCGTATTGGCACCGCTTGCGGCAGCGATCATTGCCGGCCTCTTAGGCAAGAAAATCGGCCGTGCCGGTGCGCATTGGGTAACCATCGTCGGTGTAGGCATTTCCTGTGCATTGTCGCTACTTGTTCTAAAGAACATGTTCTGGGGAGGCGCAACCCCGGAGAACATCAGCGTCTACACGTGGGCCGTAACCGACGGTCTGCGCATGGAAGTGGGCTTCCTGGTGGATAGGCTGACGGCTCTCATGATGTGCGTCGTCACATTCGTATCGTTGATGGTCCATATCTACACGATCGGCTACATGCACGAGGACCCTGGCTACCAGCGCTTCTTCAGCTACATCTCGCTGTTCACGTTCTCGATGCTCATGCTGGTCATGTCGAACAACTTCCTGCAGCTGTTCTTCGGCTGGGAAGCGGTTGGTCTTGTTTCGTATCTGCTGATCGGATTCTGGTTCAAGCGCGAGAGCGCGATCTTCGCCAACCTGAAGGCATTCCTTGTGAATCGCGTTGGTGATTTTGGTTTTATCCTGGGTATTGCCGCCGTGGTCATGCTCACTGGCTCGCTGGACTATGCGACTGTCTTTGGCGGTGCCGAGGCCATGGCCGAGCAGAGCATCGAGGTGCTACCAGGCACTCCGTGGAATGCGATGACAGTTACCTGCATCCTGCTCTTCATCGGTGCGATGGGTAAGTCGGCACAGGCACCTTTGCACGTGTGGCTGCCGGACTCGATGGAAGGCCCGACACCGATATCTGCATTGATCCATGCGGCAACGATGGTTACTGCGGGCATTTTCATGGTGGCGCGGATGTCGCCGTTATTCGAGTTGTCAACGACCCAACACGCATAGGCACAACACGCATAGGCACGAGCCCCGTCTTCCCGGCTCGCGCGTGAAGGTGTGGCCGAACCAGTCGCCGCCACGGAAGGAAATC
>JARRLL010000087.1:0-4248 GCA_037387125.1 Gammaproteobacteria bacterium
TGCGGGGTGTCGGCAGGTTCTCACCTGCTGCGAACAACTTACCGAGAGGTTACAACTAGGCCGCCAGTACTTCTGTTATCAACGATTTGTATTTGTCGATAAACTTTTCCAGTGCGATGTGCGCTTTCGCCAGATGCGTTTCGTCCATCGGTAGTGACAGGAAAAAGTCGCCGCGCTTGCAGATGAGCACGCCTTCCAGCAGCATCTCCATGTGCAGCAGTGGCCGCAGCGACTGGCACCCGGCCGTGATGTCAGTTGGTTTCTTCGTTGGTACCCTGGAAAAATGAATCGCAATGATCGAGCCCATGCCATTGGCGTACATCGGCACATCTTTCGCTGCGAACATTTCGTTAAGCGACAAGCGAAATGCTTCAGACCAGTCGAGAAATTCCGCACCCCTCTTGGCGGTAAACACCTCTCCCATCGCGGCGCAGCCAGCCGCCATTGAGCAAGCGTTATTGTTGAATGTGCCGGCGTGATTCCAGCCGCGCCCGTGCCTCGGATCGTAACGTGCCATGAGATCGGCGCGCCCGCCAAAGGCGCCGGTTGGCAATCCGCCGGCAATGAACTTGCCGACCGTTGCCAGGTCGGGTTTGAAATCCAGCATGCCCTGCACGCCGGCAGCGCCGAGACGCGCTGTCTTAATCTCGTCGAAAATCAGCAGTGCTCCGATTTCCTCTGTGCAGGTTCGCAATGTATTCAAAAATTCCCTGTTACCGGGGATGTTGCCGCCGGCCCCGAGGATGGGCTCGACGATGACGGCGGCGAGTTCGTCGCCGAGTCCGCGAATCAGCGCGGCGGTTCCTTCGACATCGTTATAGTCGCCCAGTACGAAATTGTAGGGAACGTTTAATTCGCAGTGGCCGCCGGGGAACTTGATGACGCCGCCATGGTAAGACTCGCGAAAGACCAGGATCTTGTCTCGCCCCGTCACAGCACATGCTGTTGTCAACGCCATCAGATTGGCTTCTGTTCCCGAGTTGCAGAAACGGACTTGGTCAAGCGCCGGGTACCGCTCGCATAACAAGGCTGCCAACGTCCGCTCGTACTTCATAGGGGCTCCCATGGCGATGCCCGAGTCCAGCGCTTCGTCAATAGCGACTAATGGCTCAAAGTGTAGAACAGAACGTGTATTGCCGCCCGGTAAGTACTGCAACGCGTCTTTTTCCGCTGAGTCACTCAAAGGGTTTGCTGCCGCGTAGCGCTCGCGCGCATCCTCAATCTCGAGTTTCAGAGCATCCATTTTCGTTGTCTACCTTATCGATTCGAGGACAACCGCAATGCCTTGTCCTACGCCGATACACATCGTGCACAGTGCGAGCCTGCCACCGCTCGCGTGAAGCTGGTCCATAGCCGTGATCGCCAGACGGGCCCCGCTCATGCCGAGTGGGTGGCCAAGAGCGATCGCACCACCCCGCGTGTTGATTCTCGGGTCGTCATCAGCGAGGCCTAGCTGCCGCGTACAGGCCAGCGCCTGGGCCGAGAAAGCCTCGTTGAGTTCGAGAACATCGAAGTCATCCAACGTGAGATTAAGTCGCTGCAACAATTTGTTGGTTGCCGGAACCGGGCCGATTCCCATGATTCTCGGTGGTACGCCTGCAACCGCCATTCCCAGGATGCGAGCCTTGGGCTCGAGCTTATGTCGCTTCGCGCCGGCCTCCGATGCCAGCAGCAGCGCCGCAGCGCCATCGTTGATGCCCGATGCATTGCCCGCCGTCACAGTTCCATCCGGAAACAGCGGTCTCAGCTGCGCGAGTTTTTCCAGGGACGTTTCGCGAGGATGTTCGTCTGTATCCACAACCAGGGGATCTTGCTTGCGCTGCGGGATTGTGACGGGCGTTATCTCGCGGGCAAGGCGCCCATCCTTGATGGCCGCTGCGGCTTTTTGCTGGCTCCACAGCGCGAACCGGTCCTGGTCCTCGCGGCTGATCGCGTGTTCGGTAGCCAGGTTCTCCGCGGTCTGCGGCATCATTTCTGTGCCGTACTGCGCATCGAGTGTCTTGTTCACGAAGCGCCAGCCCATGGTGGTGTCGTACATTTTCGGAGTTCGGCCGAACGCACTTTCGGCCTTGCCGATCACGAATGGTGAGCGTGACATGCTCTCCACGCCACCGGCGATCATCAGGTCGCCTTCTCCTGACCTGATCGCGTTCGCGCAACTGCCAACGGCGTTCAGGCCGGAACCGCACAAGCGGTTAATGGTGCTGGCAGGTATTTCCTGTGGCAGCCCGGCCAACAGGCTGCTCATGCGCGCAACATTGCGGTTGTCTTCGCCGGCCTGGTTCGCACAGCCGAGCATAACGTCGTCGACCAATGCCCAGTCCACGCCGGCGTTGCGCTCCATCAGTGCCGCGATGGGTATTGCCGCCAGGTCATCGGTACGTACCGGGGCGAGGCCGCCCCCATAACGCCCGACGGGCGTGCGGATACCATCACAAAGAAATACGTCAGTCATTGTCTTGTCCTGTAATGCTTATTGTCATTCCGGCGGCAGAATCGGTGCGCCGGTTTTCTCGCGAACCTCTTCAAAACTGATGCCGGGTGCCAGTTCCGCGACACGGAATCCATCCGCCGTGACGTCAACAACGGCAAGGTTGGTGAAGATGCGTGACACGACACCCGGACCGGTCAACGGATAGCTGCATTTCTCGACGAGCTTCGGATCGCCGGTCTTGGTCGTATGCTGGGTGATGACGAAGATCTGTTTCACACCCTGCACAAGGTCCATTGCGCCACCCACGGCTGGAATCGCATCGGGTGCGCCCGTTGACCAGTTGGCGATATCTCCGTTTGCGGCAACCTGCATGGTGCCCAGCACGCAAACGTCAATGTGGCCGCCACGAATCATGCTGAAGCTGTCGGCGTGGTGAAAATAGGCGGCGCCGGGCAGCGCGGTCACGTATTTCTTGCCGGCGTTCATTAAATCAAGATCGCGATCCTCGTCTGCCGGGGGAGGGCCCATCCCCAGTAAGCCGTTCTCCGTGTGATATATGAACTCCCGGCCTTCAGGCACGAACTGGGCAACAAGTTCCGGAATGCCAATGCCCAGATTCACGTAGGAACCATCGGGTATGTCCTGTGCTGCTCTCGCCGCCATTTGTTCTCTTGTCCAGCCAGCGCTCATGGGTATCTCCTTCCCTCGGCGATGAGGACGTCTTCGTGGATCGGTTGTGTAACTTCGACGACGCGGTTCACGAAAATTCCGGGCGTAACAACATGCTCGGGATCGATGCCACCTCGCGCTACCAGTTGTCGCGTCTGCGCAATGGTCGTTGTTGCAGCCATGCACATCAGCGGACTGAAGTTGCGCGCCGTCTTGTTGTACGTCAGGTTCCCGAGCGGATCGGCTACTTCGCACTTGATGAGCGCGAAGTCTGCTTTGAGCCACGACTCCATGACGTATGGTCGTCCACTGAATTCGCGAACCTCTTTTCCCTCTGCCAGCACGGTGCCAACCGTCGTTGGCGTATAGAAGGCCGGGACGCCAGCGCCGGCCGCACGAATGCGTTCAGCGAGCGTGCCCTGGGGGACGATCTCAAGTGCGACCTTGCCTGCTCTGTACAGCTCGGGGAAAACTTTCGACTGGCTGGACCTGGGAAAGGAACAGATCATCTTGCTTACTTGGCCGTTGCCAATCAGTGCGGCGAGGCCGACCTCGCCGTTACCCGTATTGTTATTAATAACTGTGAGGTCGGTTGCGCCGTGGTCGATCAGTGCGTGGAGCAACTCGATCGGGCTGCCTGACGCACCAAATCCACCCACCATTACGGTCGCGCCGTCCGGAATATCCGCGACCGCTTCCGCGACCGACGCGTATTGCTTGTTAATCACCAGCTACTCCTCCTGAGCAACGAACCACTACACAAATACTTCTGTTTCTTCCCAAAGTTCCTCGATCCGGTCGATACGATTCGTCGCATCTTCCTTTAGATCTTCCGCAACGCGAGCCACGAGTAGCTCGCAGGCCATGACGATCGGGACGGAACTGTCAAACGGACCGATTGCGGGTACCTTGATCTGGCACCAGTTAGCAGCCAGTTCGACCAGCGGTGACAGCGGACTGTCAGTAATCGCTACGATCGTAACGCCTGCCTCCGCAAGAATACGGGCAGCCCGCGTTACCTGGGTCCGATAGCGGAAAAAGTCGAATACTACGGCGGTATCTCCCGGTGCCGCGTCGCCGAGGTCAATACCGAAAGAGTGTTCCTCCAGCGTGAACACATCCGGCCGTACGATAGACAGCTTGTT
>JARRLL010000088.1:0-3374 GCA_037387125.1 Gammaproteobacteria bacterium
CCGACTTGCGCGGCGACATTCGATTCGTTATTTACGGATACCATCGTCATTGCAGTCACTGCTACCCGATTGCCTGGCGCGATGTGAGATCACGGTGCCAGGCCGGCGCGCTGACGCTTGCCAACAGTCGCGCCGCAATCCCAACTGCGACAAACCATGGCACGTCGATCCACAGTCCGGGATGGCGAAGGATTTCCTTGCAAAAAGCGGACGTCGATTCACGTGACAGGTGTTGCGGCCTGGCAGCGTGATGGTCGAGTTGACGATTTCCTCGATGAACGCGGGACCGAACCCTGATCAGTGCGGGCAACGTTCGCGGCACGCGGACTTTGAATGACACGGCATCAACCACCGCGACGTTTTCCGGTAAGAACAGTCGTCGAAGGTAGGTATCGTCTGCGATCACGGCAGGCAATTCGCCAATTCGGCCGACCGCGTTTCTCGACAGTGCAATGGCGGCCGCGAATTTGCCACCAATGAGGTATGGGTGCCGGGCCCACACCCTGTAAAACGCTCTTACCGGCCAGGAACCGCCCTCGACATCGATCTCGATGTGGCCGATCGCGGCGTCAATGCCCGGCGTATTGAGCGCTTCGACAAGAGCGCGAGCCGAATCGCCGCTTATCTCGATATCGGCATCCAGCAGAAGCACATCCCTGCCTCGCGCTGACCGGAGGCCCGCGTTGATAGCCTCTGTCTTTGACGCCACACCAAGCTCGATGACTTCGACCGTGTCGAAGTTTCTTCGGACCAGGTCGGCAGTGCCATCATTGCAACCGTTGCAGACTACGATGACTTCGAATTCGCCGACCGTCGTATCGCGCAGGAGCGATGACAATGTGTTGCCGATCACCGCCTCTTCATTATGAGCGGGCACGATAATTGTTGCGCGAGGCTCAGCCACAGGAACCTTCCCGAACCTGGCTGAGTTCCCTCTTGTTCCAGGCTTTGGCAACATCGTAGCGGGCGACGACATCTTCCGGACTGCGCTGCCACCACCGGGTCGCATCGGCGTCGGTCATTCCTTGCGGGCTGAAGCGATAACGAATCAGTTTTGCGGGATTTCCTCCGACAATCGCATAGTCGGGTACGTCTTTCGTCAATACAGCACCGGCTGCAATGACAGCGCCACGCCCTATGCGGCGGCAGCCGGGAAGCACGAGTACGTTGGCGCCCAGCCACGATCCCGCCGCAATTTCCAGGGAAGCCGTTTCGACATCCGCGTCGGCACTGGCGCCGAGCACCGGCCGATAGAAATACGGGTGCAGAGACAAGCGATCCATAGGGTGATTTCGCCGGTAGGCTGCGACGTTTGGGCCGACAGATACGTAGCGCCCTACTGTCACGCCCGCCGGAAACCGCAACGGGTCGAAACAACCGTAAGAATGTGCGCCGACCGTGACACCGTGCACTTCCGACATCAGTCGACGCAGGCTTGCGGACCGCATTTGTCCGCCTTCAAATGCAATAAGCAGGCGCGAGAGCAGCCGGCGAAGACTCGCGGTGCCGGGGCCGCGAATGCTTTTGTACAGCCCAATGACCAGCGGCGCGAGGCGAGTTTTCCGAAGCTCCGGGACCTGGTGACACGAGCCCGACACCGTTGCTTCACGACGCGCAGTTGCCAAAGTTTCTGCGCGCGTATTCAACTGGCTACGAGACCGGCAAACTGCCGAATTTCCGAGATCAGTTGCGGACTGGCACACAATTCGGTGACCGGTTTGGCAGGCATATCAATTACGGCGTCGAGGGCATCAGCAAGCTGGTCATCGTTGTGCGCGACGTTGACCCCAAATAGTTTCGCCATGCGCTTGGCAGTGCCTAACTGGTGATCGTTGCGATGCTCACCGAAGTCCGCGCACCGCGGCATGATGATGATCTGCTTACCGTATTCAACACCCGAAATGATGGTTCCCATTCCAGCGTGTGCAACGATCGTGTCGCATTCCCGAAGGTTGTCGCGAAAGCATCTCGCGGAGACCATTCGTTCCCAGCGCATGTGGCGCGGCTCGTAATCGGAGCGCCCGATTTGTGCAAATACCTCGATCTCCGGGTAGCGTTCTGCCCAGCTATCCAGTCCACGGATCAGTCGGTCGAATGGAAGCTGTGTACCTACTGTGGCAAAGATTTTCATGGTGGTTCCTCCGATATTAGTCTTGTATGGCTTTGGCAAGGACGAACGGATCGAGCGCAAGACTGAACACTTCGATGGTAGGACTGATCGCCGCGACCACGTCGTTCCAGCTACCTATACCGTTCGGGGGCACGTACACGATGTCGCCGGGCTCGAGTGGCATGTCAAAACTCTCGCCCGTAATGATTCGGGTGTAGTCGATGACGTACAGTTCTCCGGCGACCGGGGAGCGCGCACGGATGACGCGAACATGCTTCAGGTTCGCCTGCGCGCGTAACGGGCCACCCGCATCGGCCATCGCCTGCGCCAGGGTCAGCGGTCCATTCGTAACCGGCTTCGCACCAGGATGGACGACCGCGCCAAGCATGTAGATCCTGAGGTCCTGTATGCCGGGCACGAATATGGTGTCTTCGGGCTGCAACCACACGTTTTGGTTCATGCGCCCGCTATTAAGCAGACCGTGGATATCAACGGCGGCAATTTGCCCGCCCCTGATAAGGCGGGCTCCGCGAACATAGGCTGATTCCGTGAGGCCCTCACCTGCGCTTAGCGCCTGAATCAGGCTCGTCGGCCGCTCCATCTGAATCACGCCCGCCTTGTTGAAAGCACCCAGCAGGTAAACGGGTCGACTCAAGGATTCGTCGAGTTGTACGACAACCCAGGGGTCGATGAAATGCTTGCCATATTCTTGCTCGAGCAATTCCTGCACTTCATTCAGTGACAGGTTATTGATTTCAACTCGCCCCAGGATCGGCAGCTGTATATCGCCGCTGCCCGCGACCTGAACCCTGATGGCGTCGAGGTTCGGCTCGCCAAATACGTTGATAAAGACCCGGTCGCCCGAACCCAGTCGATAGACAGGATCGTCAGCGCCGAGCGGCAATGATTCAACAGCGACGGTTTCGACGGCGACGGTCGGTGAGCCGATTGACGTCGGCACAAAGGCCATTGGCGTATATCCATCACGAGTAATCGGAGGCAGGTTGGAGCTGCAACCGACCATGCTGACACTGAGCATGACGAGCGCGGCTTGATGTGCCCCGATCGGCAAACGGCGAACCACCTTGCGAAGGCAGTAGCCGGCGGTCAGGAGCATGATGGTCAAGTCGTAAGCGACGTTGCGGTGCAGGATGTAGTGTTGCTCTCCTTCAAAACGCACTGCCCAGTCGGCAACGACGTTTTCTGCAGCCTCGTTTTCCTCGATGCAGATCTGGCCAAGGCTCGTCATGCCCGGCAGCACGAG
>JARRLL010000089.1:0-3359 GCA_037387125.1 Gammaproteobacteria bacterium
GCCCGCCGTCAGGCCATCGCTTGAGTCCGGCGCACACCACGACCTCACTGTCGGTCTCCACCGCCTTGCAATAAAGCTTTTCAAACATGCGGGGACTGACCCAGTCATCGGCGTCAACAAATCCGATGTACTGTCCGGTGGCCAAAGCCATACCCGCGTTGCGAGCGGCCGAGAGCCCCGCATTTTCCTGCCGAACTACCTCGATGGACGGGCCCTCACCGTTCTGTAACGCCTGGATCCGCTCGGGTGTATCGTCTGTAGACCCATCATCCACGACGATGATCTGGATCGACTGCAGCGACTGCGATTTCAATGACCGCAAGCATTGATCGATGTAGGGTCCCACGTTGTAGGCCGGAACAATCACAGAGACAGGCGGCTGATTCAATGATTTGTTGTGCATGCGTTGCGTTACTGGTCACGTGCAGGGCTAACCGAACGAGCCCGAAAGGAGGGGGAGTCTAGCATGGACCACTCGAAAGGGTGATCAATCGTGTTCTGAAGGTTCGACAGGTAAGGGCAGGATCCCGATCTAGTTTCACAGCGGGCAGCGTGGTCGCGATATGATGCGTTCTTCGACTCAGCTATAAGGAAATCATTCGTCCCGCAGCTCGAAGTCGCGGCAGCCAAGCGTCGGCTCGATCTACTCAAGGTCTGGCGCACTCGCAATTGGCCTGAGTACGCCGCGATCCTGAAGCGGAGATTGCGATTCGTCCATCCTTCGACTGCGTCAGTAAATGGCCGAACCCGGAAAGCTGCAGCGAGGGTCTCGTCAGCGCTGACGTTAACCAAACTCGTACAGGTAGATTTTTCGAAGTTTTGCCTGATGGCGCAGTCGTTCCATAAATGACTGCTTCGGGATAACCGAAACAGCAATTGGCTCGGCTCCGCCCGTCCATAATTTCATTGTTTTATCAGTCAAGCCGATGTGATCGTCCCGCTTGGAAGTCTTCCACTTGTATGGAATGCTCAATAAGCCGTATCGGCAACACCTGCGAAGTTCGGCAAAAGCCTCTCGTTGCCGGCCGTTGAAGTGCTCGAAGACCTGGGAGGCGATGATTAGATCATAGGCCTTATCGGCAATCGGCCACGGTACGATAGTCGCGTCGTGTTGGTAGGTAGGGTGGTGCTTCTTCACCCTGTCCAGGCTGTCGGCGCTTGGAAACAGGTGCAAAGGCCCGGGCCCAACCTCCAAAATGGACTCTGGATTCAGCCGCCGAGCCATTTCGATGATCTCACGATAATATTCCCAGCGGCCCTTGAGATATCGTTTCTCCGCGGCAGCTTTTTCAAACTGCTGATGAGTTGTAGCTTCCACGGTCGACCTCGCCGGGGACATCGTCCCATCGTCTTTTGTTTTGTGGTCACAGCATGGGAGTAGTTTACCAAGGCCTATTCGGGAAGATCAAAAACACGCACTTCCTGCACCCCGTCATGAGCCGTGCGCCAAGATAAAATACCTGTCTGCTTGCGGCTTGCACGCGGGCCGCCGCAAGTTTTTCGCTGTCACTGTCAACTGCGCCGCCATTGCCCAAGTTCCTTTTCAATAACTGCGCGCTCGTCACTGGAAAGCAGCCGCCTGTACAAACCGACATTCAACGCGGATTTCGCCGGCTCGAACCGGTTCCGGATACGGCGTGGCCGCGTTTCCTCAAGGAGCCAATCGATCACGGTCTGTCGATATGCCTCATCGAGCACAAAGTTCTCGAATTCGACCTCTCGAACCGCAGCCGCCTGCTCCGGCGCCAACGCCTGTCTGCTCCTCTGAATAGCCTGTCGGCTGCCGCGATAAAACGGCACGAAACCGGCTGGCGTCATCCAGTGCTTCAAGTCCTGGTCCCGCCGATCGGCGTAGGTATCCAATGGGTCTCGCACCACCGCAGCCGCTCTGAAATTCCGGAATATTGCGAGCATATCGAGATCGCGGCCGAACACCGCATTGTTGAACACAATGCACGGGCGATCACCGGCAAACGCAGCGGTGAGTGATTCAGCAGCCTCGTTCAAAGCTCGGTGCACCGTTGACAATTCGGTTCCATCACGTAACTCGGCAAATGCCTCAAACATGCTCCGGAAGATACTGGTGTAGCGGCTTCCGGCAACAGCTGTCAGATGCGATGCGATCCTGACACTCTTGTGCTCTGAATAGCCGATTGCTCCGGCACCCAACACATGGCACCGAAAAAACCGCCATAGATCGGATCTCCGTAACACTTGCTTCTGTCGCGCCGTGCGCCATATGCGGCCCAGCCCGCTCGGACCCTGCACGAACATCATTTCGTTGCCCGTGCAGTCGTTGAGAAAGCGGTCACCCGGTGCCTCGGGCATTTCTGCCAGGCCGTCGTACTCCGTGAGCGCATCGTACAGCGCACCTGAGCCTGTCCAGCCGTTCCCACAGACGAATAACTTGCGCAATCCGGGTTCGTTGTTAGGTTCCGAAAAGAGCTGACCACCACTTATGCTCAAGCCAATTGCCTCAGGACAAGCGGCAAGCGCGGTCACGATATTTTTACAGTCGGCGATAATTCTGTCGAGATCGGGGTGCTCACGGTACTTGGTGCGCAACGTCTCACCAACGTCGGCCGTTGTGCCCGGAGCATCCCCGCACTCGAACAGGACGCTCGCGCGCAGAATTCGCCAGTCCGGATCGAGGACAGCGCAGTGCGACACGCTACTGGGCGATATCTGGCTTACGCGATCGCTCTGCGACAGCGCATAAGCTTCGGCGATGCGATCGTGGACTCCGGGCGGAGTTAAGGCGCGAGACTTCGCGAAAAGCGCAGCGCTTGTATCGAAGATGCCAAACGAAAAGCAGAGACGCGCGAGACCAATCACCATTTCGATTTCTGCAGCATTGGTAATTGTGTCTGGCATTCGTGATTTCAGCGTTAACCGAAAATCGCGGCCCTGGAAATGGCGATCCCACGCGGCGGGTGCCGGAGATCGCACGATCAGGTCTTCGCCAGTTTCCTGTAATATTCGGTCGTATATATCCAGCGCCGATTCAAAAGCGTCATTCAGGACAAGTTTGCCCACGAGATCTACTCCCGCTACCGGGAGCAGTCCGCCTGCATCATAGAAGCGGCGGGCGATTTCGTTGACCGCTTCATAGTGTCCGGCTCGCAGGCAGAAGTTGAGCACGGTCTCGTACGTCGTCGCATCTTGTGCGCAGTCACGCAGTGTGCGGTTCCAGCACCAGGCGCCGAGACGGTGACTGCCAAGGGCTTTGAGATCCATGGCATAGGCTGCAAGTCTTGTGGCTGAACACCGGCCAGCCACGAGCCTCGGTACCAGCAGGAAGAAAAAGCGCGCCTGCGTCGGCAAAGCGGAAATCATGGACACGAGAGGGAACCCTGAGC
>JARRLL010000090.1:0-3347 GCA_037387125.1 Gammaproteobacteria bacterium
TGATACAGGCCGGCTGGGACCCTGGCACACCTGACAACGAATGGTCCAAGTCAGTCCGGTATCAGCCGTTTGAACCTGACACCGTCGCACCAAGCCTGGACCTGGAACGGTTCAATACGGCGACAGTCAGGCCTCCGGACGAAATCAGTAACATGCTCGATGAGTTGCTGGATGACCTCAAAGACTTTCGACAATCCTCGCCACTGCTGTTCGAAAAGGTGGTAGACGAAATCGAGCGATTCAAACAGGACTGGCGCGGTTACTGGGTCCTCTACGGCGATGTGAAGGACGCCATCCCGCACTACGAACTTCTCGCGAAACGGCTCAAATCGAAATTGCGGCCGTTGTTGGAGAACGCGACCTTCGACAGCAACGAGGCAAATGCATACGAGGTCGCGGCTGGATGGATAGCGAACACGACGAATGCAACGTCGGGAGCCTCTGACAGAAACACGTTTCCCGCCAACGGCACCGAATTCGCCGGGTCTGCCGCATCCGGCCTTTCACTCGACGAATATGTTCGGGACTTCAACACGCCGACATTCGAACAGCCTGTCTTCATTGTTGCGGCGCCGAGATCCGGGAGCACCATGCTGTTCGAGGCGCTGCAGAAAAACAAGGACCTTTGGACAATAGGTGACGAGAGCCAGCGTGAAGTAGAGTCGATTCCGGCGCTCCACCCCGCAAACCGGGGCTTCGAATCGAATCAACTGTCGGCTGATGATTACACACCGCAGATCGGCGCGCTGCTGATGGATGCATTTATGAGCCGCCTGCAGAACGCGGCCGGCAGCGGCTACCTGCAAACCCCGGTCGAGTACCGGCCATCTTCAGTTCGATTCCTGGAGAAGACGCCGAAGAACGCGCTGCGGATACCGTTTTTCAGACAGCCGTTCCCGGATGCAAAGTTCATCTTTTTGCACCGCGAGGCTGCACCGAACATTGCAAGCATGCTCGATGCCTGGCTTTCCCGGAAATTTGTGACCTATGACGATCTGCCTGATTGGGACGGACCGAGCTGGTCGCTTTTGCTGCCACCGGGGTGGCGTGGCATGCGAGGCAGACCATTGTCCGAAATCGTCGCCTGGCAATGGGCGCAAACCAATGAACGGATCATGGATGACCTGTCGAGAATACCGCGCGCAGACTGGACGCATGTTAGTTACGAGTCTTTGCTCACCAATCCGGGTGAAACCTTGCCGGCTCTTTGCAAGTTTGCCGGAATCCCCTACGGTCCCAGAATGCAGGCGCTCGCAAATGAAGGTTTTCCGCTGTCGCGTTATACGCTGACCGCACCGGATGACCGTAAATGGAAGCGGCATGAAGACGACATCAAGTCAGCTTCCCGCCTGTATTCGTCGACGGAAAAAAGAATTTCGGATTTTCTGGCCACGACCGTCAGCCAGTGACCTCAGGCGACGGCCGACCTCCTGGTTTCAGTCGTGGAAGTGCGTGTCGATGACCTCCTCACCCGAAAACAGGTGATCGGTCAGTCGAGCGTGCAGGGGGCTCGAGCGTGGGATGTGCGCGAGCAGGTACTGCATCTGGTCGGCGAGCACGCGCCGGCCCTTTAAATAAATGTACTCCGCGTAGGTCGGCGTAAACGGCACGGCGATGAGCTGCATCGCGGCCTGTTCCGGCGTTCGGCCGCCTTTGTAGTTGTTACAGCGACGGCAAGCCGTCGCGACATTGTTCCAGGTGTCGCTGCCGCCGTGCGAAATCGGCTTGATGTGATCCCGTGTCAGATCCCGCGTGGGGAACCGCATGGCACAGTACAGGCACAGGTTTCCGTCGCGCTTGAACAGCGCCCGGTTATTCAATGGTGGAATGTACTTGTCGCGGTTGCGTGAAAGGCTCTGGCTGGTGCCATGCGTCGCGATGATGGAGTTGACGCCGATCTTGCTGCGGCGGCCGTCGAACGAACTGTAGCCGCCGAACACCGTGTACAGGAGCGTGCCGCAGTCGTAGGCGACCTGCTCGGCGTGGTAGAGACGCACCGCTTCGCGGTAGTCAATCCACTCCAGCGGCATTCCGGCAACGTCGGTTCTGAGAACCTGCTGCGAAATATCCGATGCGACTCCAGCCAGCATAGGTACACCCTTCCTGTTCTGGTTGCGCGGCCTGCGGCAGTTTCATGGGCCGCGTTACACTAGTTTGCCGATCGCGACCCAAAAATCAACAGACAGCGTCTATCTGTTGATAATTATTCGAGAAGAGTGTGGCTGCTGTGTGACGGTGCTCAGAGTGCCTTCAGGACCTCGTCCAGTGTTTCCTTGGCATCGCCGAACAACATGCGCGTATTCTCCTCGAAGAACAACGGATTCTGCACCCCGGCATACCCGGTCGCCATGCTGCGCTTAAGCACGATCGAGACCTTCCCCTTCCAGCATTCGAGGACCGGCATGCCGGCGATCGGGCTATCGGGATCCGTAAGTGCCGACGGGTTGACGATATCGTTGGCTCCAATGACCACGGACACGTCGACGTCCGGGAAGTCCTCGTTTATCTCGTCCATCTCGAAAACGATGTCGTATGGCACCTTGGCTTCTGCCAGCAGCACGTTCATGTGGCCGGGCATGCGTCCCGCAACCGGGTGAATGCCGAAGCGAACGTTTACACCTTTCTCACGCAAGGTGCGCGTGATCTCAAAGACGGTGTGCTGTGCCTGGGCGACGGCCATGCCGTAGCCCGGGATGATCATGACTTCCTTGGCATTCGACAGCAGCTCCGCGGCTTCCTGGGTGTCGATAGCGACAACCTCGCCCTGGTCCTCACCGCCAGCTTTCGCCGCGGCGCCACCACCGGTACCGAAACCGCCGGCAATCACGTTGAGGAATTTACGGTTCATCGCGCGGCACATGATGTAACTGAGGATCGCGCCGCTCGAACCGACGAGCGCGCCGGTCACGATGAGCAGATCGTTGCCCAGCATGAAGCCGGTCGCCGACGCGGCCCATCCCGAGTAGCTGTTGAGCATCGAGACGACGACGGGCATGTCGGCGCCGCCGATTGCCATGACCATGTGAATACCGAACAGCAGCGCGATGATCGTCATGATAATAAGCGGAGTAATACCGCCCCCGGCCGCCGATTGCGCCACAAACGAGTAACAGAACCAGATAGCCCCGAGGAGCAGGAGCAGGTTCAGCCAGTGGCGCGCGGGCAAAAGCATCGGGTTGCCGCTGATGCGGCCAGACAATTTGCCGAATGCGATCACGGAACCGGAGAAGGTCACCGCGCCGATGAGAATACCGAGGTAGGTCTCTACGTCGTGAATCGTCAGTTCGACACCGATGTAGTGAGACAGCCGGTCCGGATCCATGAAGTTGGCAAAGCCTACCGCCACC
>JARRLL010000091.1:0-4236 GCA_037387125.1 Gammaproteobacteria bacterium
TTTCCTAGTATGCTCAGTTTTACTCTCACCGGATAACGTTGTCGGGGGTCATAATTGAGCGGTGTTCCCACAAGGGATGAGTTTCGGGCTGTAATCTTGACTCGGCTACGATCTGATCCTACCCACGTACCGATTGCCAGCTTCAAGAGAGCGTCGAGGCGGACTCGTTTCCTGTTGGCGCAAACGGCCATGGCTAAACTGGAAACCGGACATGGGCCAAGCAATTGAAGGAATCACTCCGAGCACTCGCCAAAGACGCAGTCAATAGCTTGCGCGACCTGACGCCGATAATCGTCGTGATCGGCGTCTTTCAGGTATTCGTCATTCGCCAGCCGGTTGAAGGCTTGCTGTCGCTCATCGCCGGCGGGGTGCTCGTGGTTGCTGGTCTCAGCTTTTTTATCTTTGGCCTGCGACTTGCGCTCTTTCCGGTTGGGGAGGGGCTTGCTCACTCGCTCGCGCGCAAGGGGAGTGTATTCTGGCTCATCTCCTTCGCCTTCGTGCTCGGATTCGGTACGACGGTGGCGGAGCCGGCGCTGATCGCTGTCGCAGCTGAGGCGGCAGCGGTTGCCGCGGATGCGAAAGTCATCGCGAAATCTACCGAAGCCATGGACGACTATGCATTGGGTCTGCGCATAACAGTTGCACTTGCTGTTGGCGTCGCGCTGGTGCTTGGCGTGATCCGCATTATCACCAACTTGTCGCTGCCGTTGTTGATCATCAGTGGCTATGCGCTGGTAGTAATGCTCACGGCGATCGCGCCTCCTGAGATTATCGGCATCGCTTACGATTCCGGCGGTGTTACGACCTCGACTGTTACCGTTCCGCTAGTGACCGCGCTGGGCGTGGGGCTCGCCAGTTCTTTGAGGGGCAGGAATCCGATGCTGGACGGCTTCGGCTTGATTGCGTTTGCCTCGCTGACACCGATCCTGTTCGTGCTGATCTACGGCATGGTGGTCTGATGGATCTGGCTATCAACACACTGGTTTTCGTCGCCGGCAGCGCGCTGGATGTGCTGCCGATTGTCGTCTTTCTGTTCGCGTTTCAGTGGTTTGTCATCGGGAAAAAGATGCCTCACGGCGGCAGGATACTCGTGGGATTCCTGTTCGTTGTCGTCGGCCTCGGCCTGTTCCTGGAAGGCCTTGAGCAGAGCCTGTTTCCGCTCGGACGCATGATGGCTGAGCAGCTCACTCATCCCGAATTCCTGCTCGATTCGGTAGAGCATGCCTTAGCGGAATTCACCTGGCAGGATTTCTACTGGGTCTATATTTTTGCGGCATCGGTCGGCTTTTCCACCGCCATGGCGGAACCTTCACTGATCGCGGTGGCAATGAAAGCCAACACTGTCTCTGGTGGAACAATTAGCGTCGTCGGCCTGCGTGTTGCGGTGGCTATTGGCGCCGGCATCGGCGTGAGCTTGGGCTGTTTCCGCGTGATCACGGGTTTGCCGCTACCCTATTTTATCGCGGCCGGTTACTTCATTGTCATCATGCAGACCCTGGTAGCGCCGAAAGAGATCGTGCCGTTGGCCTACGACTCGGGCGGGGTGACGACATCGACTGTTACAGTACCCCTGGTCGCGGCGCTCGGGCTTGGCTTGGCCGACGCCGTGCCCGGGCGCAGCCCGCTGCTGGACGGCTTCGGCCTGATCGCTTTCACAGCGCTGTTCCCGATCATTACGGTGCTTGCATATGGCCAGCTCGCCATACTTCGGGAACGTCTATCGAAACCGCAAATGTCGGATGATAATCCGAAATAGAAAGACCACCGTGCACTTCGATCTGATCATTGCTTTGTCGAGGAAGATCAGGGTCGGCATGGCCGCGCCGTCAATACTGCCGTGTTATCTTATGGCAGTGCTGACTGAGATACCGGGGCGCTCGGGCCTAGCGAAAACTTGAGACAGCCGGATTGCACTCCGCGTAATCGTCGCGTCTCGGACAAGGTGGTATTTGGCGGCATGGATATGCGGACCCTTTCTCCTGACGGACACGGGATCGCCGTCGTTCTTCTAATTGTTGTGGCGTTGTACCTGTTTACGCGCGACAGGCTCCCGCTCGAATCATCCAGTCTCGCGGTAATCATCGTGCTGATTGCCGGATTTCAACTGTTTCCCTACGAAGTCAACGGTACGCCATTCGATCCGGCGCAGTTTCTACGCGGTTTCGGCAACGAGGCGCTGATCGCAATCTGTTCACTCATTGTCATCGGCAAAGCACTGGAGAAGACGGGGGCCTTGCAGCCCGTGGCCCGATTCGTTGGAAACCTGTGGCTGAAGCGACCGAACGCGGCCCTGCTTTTCATGCTTGTCGCAGTGTTTGTATCGAGCGCTTTTGTTAACGACACACCGATCGTTGTACTGATGATTCCTATTCTCGTCGGTATTTCATTGCGTACGAGACTGCCCGCGTCAGGATTCATGCTGCCGATGGGGTTGGCAACAATCATGGGCGGGATGTCTACCACGATAGGCACCTCTACCAATCTACTTGTTGTAGGAATAACCCGAGACCTCGGAGTAGCCGACATTTCAATGTTCGATATTACGGTGCCCGCGGTACTGGTTGGTAGTGTCGGCCTCGTCTTCGTCTGGCTGATTGTCCCGCGGCTGCTTCCGGATCGGTCAATGCCGATGACAGATATCCAGCCCCGTTTGTTTGATGCTCAACTTACCGTGCACGAGGACGGTTTTGCAGCTGGAAAGTCCATAATGGAGGTGCTGGACAGGACAGATCACGAGATGCGCATTGAGCAAATCTGGCGCGGCGAATCACTCCTCGTGGCTAAGCTGCCTTCGGCGATCTTACAGCCGGGCGACCGTCTGCTTGTAAGGGACACAGCCGACAACCTGAAGCATTTCGAAAGTTTGATCGGTGCCACGCTCTTCGATGTAGCCGAAGGGAAGGAGGCCGTCGATTCGGAAAAGCCGCTCGAAGACGGTGGCCAGTATTTGGCGGAGATCGTTATCACACGCGATTCACCGCTTTATCTTCGAACTCTGTCCGACGTATCTCTTGGATTTTCCGCTGGGTTGGTGCCACTGGCGGTACATCGTGCACGAGCGCCGGGGCAGAAGGATGCGCCGGATCCGGGCTCTGTCGTTTTGCGGGCCGGTGACGTGGTGCTGGTCCAAGGAACTCGATCGGCTCTTGACGCCGCAAAGAATGAGTCCGGGATGCTGATCGCTGACGGTACGATCGAACTTCCCAGGGCCCATCGCGCCAAACGCGCACTGTTTGTCTTGTTGATCGTGGTCGGTGTCGCCGCCGTAGGACTGCTTCCAATTTCAATTTCCGCGCTGATCGGCGTCGGCGTAATGGTAGCGCTCGGCTGGGCAAAGCCCTGGTTGCGACAAATATGGCCGAGTTTCTAGCATTCGGTCTTGTAAGTGCTGCTGGAAACTTGCCGACACCCATCATTCTCAGCGCGTTCATACTAATCATGGCTGTGTTGACAAATCTCGTCTCCAACAACGCGGCCGCCGTGATAGGAACTCCGATAGCGATAGCCGCGGCGCAGCAACTGGGCGCTGAGCCGTTACCATTCGTGCTTGCTGTTCTTTTCGGCGCAAATATGAGCTTTGCCACGCCGTTCGGCTACCAGACAAACCTGTTGATTCTAAGCACCGGGGGCTACCGCTTCGCTGACTTTCTCAAAGTAGGAGTTCCGTTGATTCTGATCTTGTGGATCGGATTCTCAATTGTCTTACCTTTATGGTACGGCATCTGATCAGGAGCCTATTGCCGTGATCACATTACCCCGTGCCGCAAATTTTCGAAAATCGGGACACGCTCACTTTTATGCTCAGCCAGACCTGAGTGATCCGAGGTCGGCGCAGCAGGCCGACATAACTGAGCCCCGCAGGTGCGTGGGCAATCATGCCCCCGCTACCAAAATGAAAAAGCCGCCCCCGAATGGGGACGGCTATTTTTATTTCTCGACAAAAGCAGCAAGATCGATACTTGTTGCGTGATGCGCAACACGCTATACTTTGCCGGTGATCAAGTCGTTCAAGCACAAAGGGCTGCGGCGCTATTACGAGACAGGAAGCAAGTCCGGGATCCAGGCTAAACATGCGGCCCGACTTCGTCTGCAATTGGCGGCCCTTGACACTTCTCGAGTGATCGATGATATGGATGTACCGGGTTACCGGTTGCATCCACTCAAAGGGCGGGCGAGGAACCGCTGGTCAATATGGGTCAGCGGGAACTGGAGGCTGACCTTCGAATTTAGAGATGG
>JARRLL010000092.1:0-3290 GCA_037387125.1 Gammaproteobacteria bacterium
GGCTGACGTCAGCCGCCAACACAGAGCGGCACCTGCCCATTCGATCCCGCCGCGACCGCCTTTTTTCTGCAAATAGCTTACGTTGCCTGCCGAGAAATTGATCGCGAGATCGTTAGCGCTGATCGCGTCCATTGTCGGGCCGCCGTAATATATGCCTGACTACCGGAAAATCGAATGCGAATCTGGAACCAGGCCAGTGAACTGGCGGCACAAACGCCCAAGACACGAAATCGCTATGTCGATTTTCTGCGGGCGGTGTCGATCCTCGTGGTGATCACCGGGCACTGGTTGATTTCCACGGTTTATTACCTCGACGGAGAACTTGCGTTTGCGCATTTGTTTGCGATTCAACCAGCGACGCGTTGGCTGACCTGGATCTTCCAGGTCATGCCGGTGTTTTTCATTGTCGGCGGATACGCCAACGCGGTTTCGATCGAAAGCGCGCAACGCAAGGGACTCGGTTACGCAGGCTGGCTGTCAGGGCGGCTGACACGGTTGATGACCCCGCTGATCGTTTTGCTCATCATCTGGGCCACACTTGCGTTGGCGATGCATCTGTCCGGCGCAGGTCCGGATCTGATCCAGTTGGTGACCCGCGCCGCTTTGATTCCGACCTGGTTTCTCGCGATTTACATCATGACCGTGTTGCTTGCACCGCCGATGTATCGGTTCTGGCGGCGCCTGGGTTTCGCTTCGATCGGCATCCTGGTTGCGGTTGCAGTCCTCACGGATATTCTGTTCTTCGGGTTCGAGATTCGCTGGCCCTCTTGGAGCAATTACTTCTGGGTCTGGCTCGCGATCCACAGCCTCGGGTTCGCCTGGCGCGACGGTCGCCTGGGCGATACAACGCAGCAGCTGAGCTATTCCGCTGTTGCATTGAGTCTGCTGTGGATTCTTGTGTTCCAGGGACCTTACCCGCTGGCGATGGTTGGCTCGCCGGATATGACTTTATCGAACACGACCCCGCCGAAAATTACGTTGCTTGCGCTCGGTGTGTTCCAGTTCGGCCTGCTGATGGTTTTCGAGCAGCCGATGCGCCGCGCCCTGACGGGCCTGGGCCTGTGGACCGCAACGGTGCTGATCAACAGCATGATCATGACCATCTATCTGTGGCATATCACGCTTTCAATCGCGTTGATTGGGCTGCTTTATCTTGCCGACGGGGCAGGCATGGGTTTCGAGCCGGGCGGCCTCGCGTGGTGGCTGACGCGACCTGCCTGGATTGCCGTGCTGGCAGCGCTGCTGGTCCCGGTCGCACTCTTGCTGTCGCCACTCGAGCGCATGTCGCGCGTTGGCGGAACCACGGAAAGACCTGCACCGCGGCAGGTTGCCGGCGCAATGATGTTATGCCTCGGCGTCGCTTTGCTGGCGCGTTTCGGTTTCGGCGGTACTCCCGTGCCCGGACTTGATATCGGCGCATTCGCGCTGGTCATCGTCGGCGCCGGTATCAGCGTGCTGCCGCCTTAGCTGGATTGGTATCCCGCGCATCCAGCAAGCCAAAAGCGCCGAATGCTTCTGATGAATACAGCAAATATGCGCCTGTATTAGCCGAATCGATCCGCTCCTTGTGGGCGCAACAAGACGATGGAACGTCAGTCTGAGTCAATACAGAAATCCAGCTACGCATGCATCAGCGATACACGGTCTCGCCGACTTCTTGCCCGCGCAGTACTCGCAACACCCCTGGTATTTCCACCCGGCTGGCTCCTATCGCCAACGCCATCGCGTATGGAATCTGCTACGGCTTCACGCCGAATTGACGGCCCTACGTCAAGCATCTTCGCCATTGCTGCAGCAGTCGGCCGACGCAGTCCAGCGGTATGCTGAGCAGGCCGGCGCGCACTACCCAGGCATTCGGCAGCGTGGGATCGCGCAGACGAGTTGACACAAGGTTTTCTGTGATTCAGTCCCGGCTAATGTTGTAAAGGAAGCTGACAGGGTTGGCACTCAACAAGGCTGTTTAGAACGGCGGGTATTCGGCTTGCTTCGGTCTGATCTTTGGCAACTTGGCCCTGTTTTGCATGGCGTCTCCGGCTTTGTAAAAAATCCGCCGTGAAGTCCGGATGGTGGACGGACCAACCCCTCGACACCGTTGCGCTCAACACAACGCCAGCCCCAAGTTGAGCATCCGGATTGGTTTGAAGGTCGCAGACATCAGCACAAATTGAGAGTCCAGCTTCTAATGGTTGGCGCAACGGCCCTTGCTCAGGCCATCGATCGTCTTGGCCCAACCAAAGCATTCCTCGATACGCCTGGGGAATTGCTGGCTGGGCAGCCGTCTCTGAGTACAATCCATCTGTGTAAATCCAGCATCCAATTATAAAGACGATGATCATGCGATACATAAAGCCGAACGGCTTGATCTTACCCGTTCTTGGCCTGGTCACGCTATTGTCGAGCATGATTTGCGCAGCTACCGAGGTAAACGATATGACCAAGCGACTCGAGAGCTGTCCAGGCTCGCCCAATTGCGTATCCAGTGACGATAGCGGATCACACGGCATCCCGCCGCTGCAGGTGGCCGGGGAATCGGAGCTGGCCTGGACGGCGCTGGTGGACTATCTGGAGCAGGCGCCGGAGTTCACGATCATCGAGAACACCGGCGGTTACCTGCGCGCGGAAGCGCGGACACGGATTTTACGCTTCGTCGACGATGTCGAATTCCTGGCACGGCCCGAGGACAACACCATCGCGATGCGCTCTGCCTCCAGAGTGGGTTACTCCGACCTGGGGGCCAATCGGCGGCGACTGGAGGGCCTGCGCAGCGCCCTGGTAGCCGCCGGGGTAGTTCGCTCGATCGAGTGACCGCCGCGTCTGTCAGCCACCCGTCACTATCCAGCCACCGACTGCCTGAAGCGGCCTTTGGGTTGCGGTATCGCTGACCCATGCCGCAATCGCCGGACGCGCGCCGTCGGGTAGATCGATAGCCGGCAGCGTCATCGACCAGTTGCCGTCTGTTGAAGACAGCGTGATGAGTTGCAGCGCGGTGAAGTCCTGGGCCAGTCTGCGGCCTGAGTTCTCGCCTTGCGCTACGTCCACCGCCAGACCGGCGCCCAGCAGGGCCACGTGCAGTTTCAGCGTTGCGCCGGCCTGACCCTGTGTATAGCTTGCCTTCAGTTGCCTGCCGGTCAGACTGAGCTGAAGATTCCCGGACTCCGTCTTCGCGACGGGTAGCGCCCGTCTCTTAAACCACCCGCGCCACTCCCGGCCGTTGACCACCAAGCCCGGTGTGTAGACCGAGTCTATGGCGTCTTCGGACAGATAGCGCCGTTGGCGGGCGGAGAATCTCG
>JARRLL010000093.1:0-3271 GCA_037387125.1 Gammaproteobacteria bacterium
AGCTTTGCATGCAGGCCATACTGTTCAGGATCCTGCATGTCCAACTCGATGTCGGTCGGCCGCCGGCGCTGTGCTGCAAGATAATTCTTCGCAGTGTTCACGGCGATCCGGTACAGCCACGTGTAAAAGGCGCTGTCACCGCGAAACCTCGGCAAGGCCCTGTAGGCCTTGATAAAAGCCTCCTGTGCGATATCCAATGCCTGCTCGGGGTCACGCACATAACGCATCACCAGGTTGACAATCTTGTGCTCGTATTTGAGCACCAGCAGGTCGAATGCGCCTTTGTCGCCTTTCTGAACCCGTTTTACCAGCTCCTTGTCGGTCGATTCATTCGACATTCGGCTGCGTCCCTGTGCCGGCGCCGTCGAATTGAAACCGCTCGACACCCCGATAGACCGGCAGGATTCTGGAAAGTTCTCCGTATGCGCTCTTATTCATAATCGTTATGTGACACGGTTCCTGAGAGGCCGGGCCGGCTGTTCCGACAGACCGCGGCCGGGGCATGGTAGCAGCTTCAGCGCGCGGTCCCCAAGTGTCTCCAGATGACCTGAAATCGGCGCCAGGCATCATCCCCGCGAGCCTTGCCGATCAGCAGCTCCCTGTGGCGCAGGCCGTCGTGAGTTCGCATCCGCAGCCAGGCGACGCCAGGCAGCACGATGCTGCCGCTGATCAGCTCCGCGGCCTGCCAGTCACCCGCGGTTGTCTGCAGACTGATCTGCCCTGGCGAATACAGGCGAATACGCCAGTAACGCCGATAACCGCGGCAGATAACGACCAGCTCCCAGACGCTTGCGAAAATCCAGCCACCGGTGGCGGCCAGGCGCAGTGCCCAGTGCACGGGTATTGAGATGATCACGCCGATACCGATAAACCCGGCCATGGACCCGGATGCAAGTACCAGTCGCCGAAGCGTTGGCTCAGGCGTCAGTTCGGTCGAGTATGTGTCCGACGACAATGACGAATTCCGGTGCTGGCGGCTCCTTGCTCAAAAGATAGCGCATCAGTTGCGGATCAGGTAGCGACAAAATCGCCTCGAACGCAGCTTTTTCGATCTCGTCCGCCGTTTCGTAATGTTGTTCGAGATAGCCAACCAGCAGCTGATCCAGTTCCCGCATTCCGCGTCGGCACTGCCAGCGTAATCGTGAGCTTTCCATGGCGACCTAATGTCGCCGGGCGGCAAGCATCTTCTTGGTCTCGGCAATCGCCTTTGCCGGATTGAGGCCTTTCGGGCAGGTCTGCGTACAGTTCATGATGGTGTGGCAACGATACAGTCGGAACGGGTCCTCTAACTCGTCCAGGCGTTCGCCGGTTGCCTCGTCACGGCTGTCAACCAGCCAGCGGTAGGCGGCCAGCAACGAGGCCGGGCCGAGGTAGCGGTCGCTGTTCCACCAGTAGCTCGGACAGCTGGTCGAACAGCAGGCGCATAGAATGCAGGCCGCAGGCTCATCGATCTTTTCCTGGTCATCTTTGCTCTGTAAACGCTCGTGATTCAGAGGCGGCGGGGTGCGCGCCTGCAGCCATGGCTTGATCGAGGCGTACTGGGCATAAAAGTTAGTCAGGTCCGGCACCAGGTCCTTGACGACAGGCATATGCGGCAGCGGATAGATCTTGACGTCGCCTTTTACCTTGTCGATCGCAAGCGTACAGGCAAGCGTATTGCCGCCATCAATATTCATTGCGCAGGAACCACAGATCCCTTCGCGGCAGGAACGCCGGAATGTCAGGGACGGATCGATTTCATTCTTTATCTTGATCAAGCCGTCGAGAACCATCGGGCCGCAGGTATCCAGATCGACCTCGTAGGTGTCGACTCTTGGGTTTTCGCCACTCTCCGGGTCGTAACGATACACGGCAAAGCGGCGCACATTCCCGGCGCCATCGGCGGCCGCAAAGTGCTTGCCCTTTTTTATCCTGGAATTCGGCGGTAATCTGAACTCAGCCAACGCTAAGACTCCTAGTAAACGCGCGCCTTCGGCGGTATAGCTTCCACTTCATCGGTCAGGGTGTCCTGATGCACGGGCCGGTAGTCGAAGGCCACCTTGCCATCCTCGTCGACCCATGCAAGCGTGTGTTTCATCCAGTTTTCGTCATCCCGCTCACTGTAGTCCTCACGCGCATGGGCACCACGACTTTCAAGCCGGTTTGCCGCGGAATAAATTGTCGCCATGGCATTGAGCATCAGATTTTCGAGTTCCAGCGTCTCGATGAGATCGGTGTTCCAGATCATTGACCGGTCCGACAGCCGGATATCGCCAAGGCTCGCAAACGCCTTGTCCAGCAACTCGACCCCTTCGGCGAGCGATTCGCCCGTGCGAAACACGGCTGCATGAGCCTGCATGATCCGCTGCATTTCAAGACGTATGTCGGCCGTTGCACGGTTGCCGTCGGCTTTTAGCAACCGGTCGATACGCCGCACGCTGTTTTGACCCGCATCGCTGCCAAACGGCTTGTGTCGTGCTCCCGGCGTCATCGTTTCTTCGCAATAGTGGGCGGCGGCACGCCCGAACACGACGAGATCGAGCAAAGAATTCGAGCCGAGGCGATTCGCGCCATGCACGGACACGCACGCCGCCTCGCCGACAGCCATCAGGCCCGGGACTGCGGCCTCCTTGTCGCCGTTTCGGACCGTCAGCACCTTCCCGTTGTAGTTGGCCGGAATGCCGCCCATGTTGTAATGCACGGTCGGTATGACCGGGATCGGTTGTTTCGTAACGTCGACGTTCGCGAAGATCCGGGCGGACTCGGCGATTCCCGGCAGCCGCTCGTCGATGACCTCGGGGCCAAGGTGCTCGAGGTGCAGGAAGATATGGTCTTCTTCGGCGCCGACACCGCGACCCTCCCGGATCTCGATGGTCATCGATCGGCTGACGACATCACGCGAGGCGAGATCCTTGGCGTTTGGCGCATAGCGCTCCATGAACCGCTCGCCGGCCGAATTGGTCAGGTAGCCGCCCTCACCGCGCGCGCCCTCGGTGATCAGGCAGCCCGCGCCATAGATACCCGTGGGATGAAACTGCACGAACTCCATGTCCTGCGAAGGCAGGCCTGCGCGCATGACCATCGCGTTGCCGTCCCCGGTACAGGTGTGCGCCGAGGTGCACGAAAAATAGGCTCGACCATAACCCCCGGTTGCCAGAATGACCTGGTGTGCGCGAAACCGATGCAGCCGGCCCGTAGCCAGCTCGATCGCCACGACGCCGCGGCAGGCGCCGTCTTCCATGATCATGTCGATCGCAAAAAACTCGACGAAGAACTCGGCGTCGTGCTTCAG
>JARRLL010000094.1:0-3267 GCA_037387125.1 Gammaproteobacteria bacterium
TTTTTCAATCTGCTGCAATCGACGCTTCATCTTGGCCCGGGTGAAGTTCTTGCGGCGGTTATTCACTGCCTGGCTCCTGAGCCGACCTTCAACAGACTCAAACCAATGTGTCAGTTGCACTCTTTTCTGCCGTTCGAGAGATTTCAAATAACTTCTGATTCCGACCCAAAGTGGTCGTTCGCCCCAAGCCGTAACGACCGTATCTTGACGATTCGCCTACACCGGTGACCACGACTCCGGTTTTCAAGACTTTGGCGCAATATGTCAACCTCGGCGGGTTTGACACGAACCTTATCTCTCGCAAGGGCTCGAGGACCGAGAACTAGGATGTCCACCAGCGGGAAAATTGAATCATAGTCTGGCAGCGGGTTTGGAGGCGCCCCCGCCTTCGTTCCATTTGAATCTATTACTGAATGAGCTGACTCGGCGACCTAGTTGTAGGGCCAGATCAAGTTGAATACGAATACTACAATGAAGATCGAAACAGCCATCAGCAGAAATCGCTTGCCTTTAGATGCCTCCTTGTAGATCGCCAACCGGCCTAGTCCGAAAGCGACTGCCAGAATCGGGACCATGGTGACGATCATGTGGGGCCAATTAATCTTCATGAGTGTTGTATCCACGTGCAGCACCGTGAAGTTACTGCGTTATTCATTTCCCGCCGCACGCGTCCACCACGGCGTTGTGAGAGCCTGGGCCTCTTCCTCGCTGCCGGGCTGGTAAAAGGAATGCATTGTATCGTCGGTGAAGTACCGCCAGAACGTGTCCTCAAAGGCTTTGTCGTGGATCGTGAAGTCGCCTGCAGAGCGCCGCTCCTCCAGGTACTTGCGGTACGCGTCGAGAGGCTCGGGACCCAACTGCTGGAAGATGATGCGGCCGCCGTACCGCTGGTAAAGCGCACGGTGAATCTTCCACTGGCGAATCATCGCGCGGCCCCAGTCGCGTCGCATCTGGGAGAGCTGGGCGATCTCCTCAGAAGACAGGCTCTTTTCCTCCGTCAGGCCGTGCTCCGCCATACCAAGCTGCTGACTCTCAACAAAGGCGTCGATTTCTTCGCCCGTGACCTCGATGCGCTGCTGCTCGGCGTAGCGGTCGAGCAGGCGTGTCAATACGATCTTCTGTAGTTCCGAAGCGTCCGTGGTGTGGATCTCCTCACCCAGCAAAGTGGCAGTCGGTGGGACATTTATCGATTCGAACTCAATGATCGAGCCGTCGGCCATGGTGGCCAGGAAAAGGCGTCCGTCCTCCAACACGTAGCTGCGCACCCACTCAAACTGGGCCAGGTACCTTTCGGATAGAGATTCCGGTGGGCACAGGGCCCGGGTCGTTGCGATCGGGCCGAACTGTAGCTGTCCGGGTCCCTCAGAAGTCCAGGTCCCAGTGCCGCGGTTGCAGTCGGCCTCGATGGCGGCCCGGCCTTTGGAAAGCAATTCCAGCGTGTATTTCGAGCGGTCGTCTGGAGCATAAACGCGATCATCCATGGACATGATCTTCACCACCCGCCATACGGTGCCCGTCAGCTCGGTGGCCGCGGCCTCGAAGTTCCACAAAGCCGTGAGCAACAGGATGAGGTGTCGGGTGATTGAACCTGCGCTCAATTCAGCCTCCCTCGATGGCGGCCAGGGGCACCTCGTACACCTCCTTGCCATCGATGGTGACGATCCAGGTGCCGCCGTCGAGCAGTGCGTCGACCTCCCGGTTGGCGGCGTTGATGTAGTCCGTCATGAAGTTGATGGTGAACTGCTCGCCCTGAGGATTCTGAACCACGATCGAAGCCTGCTTGTCTTCCATGCGCAGGATGCCCGCCGGACACTCACCGTAATCCGTGTCGCCTGCAGCGCGGCAGCGCAGGAAAGTGGTTGCGTCGTAGTCCCTGGTCGAAATCGGCGCCGTGGGCGAAGAGATCGCGTCCTCGTCGAAGATCAAGGTGCTCCAGTAGACGTATACGCTCTCGTCCGGGAACCGGAAGATCAGACCCTGGTCACCCAGGCCGCTCTGACGGTATACGGTACGGCCGTCCTGGTCGCGGAAGTTGCCCGGCGTGTCGCCCGCGGGGTCGAGATCATGAGTGACACCATCGCTTCGGCGGATGGTGATGTAGCCCTGTCGCTGCGAAAACACGCAGGGAATGACCTTATCGGTGTGGTCCTCGCCTGCCGGATAGACATCGCAGCGGGCGTCGGTCGAGTCCGCCGACGCAGAGGCGGCCCAGGCCGCCGCCGCGACGACCGCCGCCACGCATAGGGTTTTTATGCTCGACGCACTTGTCGACGTCCGCTCGATCGGTATCTGCGCGACCTCTGGTTGATGAGCGCTCCATGAAACACTGATCTTCGCGGAGGCGCTGGAGTACCGTTGTTCACGATTCATATTTTCATCCACTGCAATAGAAACTGACTTGGTGAAATACCGTCCGGCTGATCTGTGTCACAAGGATCCCGGCATACGAACTAATTCACCCGGGTTTAACTTTTCGAAACCTATTGGCCCTGAATCGGCGAGAAAAATAGGCTATTCCGCCAACCATGGCGCATATTAGCAATAGCCATCCCAGGGGGATTAGGCCGAACGGTTCATTGAGAATACCGTGCGCGTCGACGTGCACATCGGCGCGCAGGTATAACACCCAGCATAGTAATGCCGCTGAGAACCACAGAGCGCTTGCCGTCGCGAGCAGCGACTGCTTACTCATGGCCCCTCTGTGTCGTCCGGAAGCCGTCCTGCCAGACGAAGGCGCGAAAACATGGGCCAACATCGTCGCTGCACTGTGAGGAATGGACGGCGAGCAGAAGGACGTTTTGCCCGTCAACGTCGACCACCTTCCATTTATGAGCCAGGAACTCGTAGGTTTTATCGGGGGCAACAATCCACATAAACGTCCCTCCGCTGCCGCCCCAGAGGGTTGCCGCCGTTGAGCAGGAAAACTGCGAAGCGTCGACCAGCGCCTCAGTTGAACCGTCCCCGGTGAAATCATACTGACTAACAGCCTTTTCTGTAGCGTGAAATCTACCCTTGTCGAAGCTGTCACACTCCTGCTTCGCGCGCTGTAGAATCTGCTCGGCAGAGGAAGGCAGTGAGTCTGCCGACGCTGAAGCCGCCCAAGTCGCCACCGCGACGATAAATACCACGATCGAAATTCTCATTGTCCGGGTTCTCTCCCGTTGACACCCGGGTTAGGTCTTCGTGATTTCATCCGATTCCGGATTAACGGTCACTGTGCCTCTCGCAGGCGCTGCATGACACGATCGCAGGCCGCCGCGCTGCCAA
>JARRLL010000095.1:0-5114 GCA_037387125.1 Gammaproteobacteria bacterium
GTCTGAAGTAGTGAGAACTATTCAAATTGCAGGAATCACCAGTGCGCTGTTTGCGGCGGTCATCACCTCAGCAGCCATGGCGGAAAGCGTTTATCGCGGGCTCGACGAGGAAGGTCAGGTTGTTTACTCGGATCGCCCCCTGGCGGGTTATGAGGAAGTTTTCGAGCTGGACGTCATGCATAGCAGTGCCGACGCAATCCGGCAACGGCGGGATAATGAAGAACGCCTCGCCAAAGCTGCCGGCATTCGCAAAGCTCACGAGGCCGAGGAAGCAGCTGAGGCCGCCAATACCCAGGCGAGCCGAGAGCAAGCGCGCGCTAAAAATTGTGCGGCGGCCAAAGCGCGCTCCGAAAAATACAATACCCATCGCAGGCTCTACAAAGAAAATGCCGATGGCGAACGGGAGTATCTAAGTGGCGAAGAGCTCGATGCTGCCCGTGCAGAAGCAGCACGCACAGCCGACGAATGGTGTAGCTAACCCGTCGAGCGCACGCGTGCGAGCGGCCGCTTCGGCGGAGCTTTCTTACCTGCCCGATTTCGCCGCATCCGGCAATGTCCTGGTGTTGCTCGTCATCGCCCAGATCGTCGCCCTGATGCTGGCGCTGGTGCGCGATTACCCCGGCGCCGCTTTCTGGCAAAGCCTCGGAGAAACTTCGTTACTCGTACTCTGGCTTGCCGTCACCTCGGCGTGGTTGCTGGCAATCGCGCGCCCGCGTTTAGGCAGAGTCGGTGCCTGGCGCTCGACCGTTATAGCCTTCGCCATCGTGCTGGGTCATACCGCGGTGTCATCGGCCGCCGTGTACTGGATCGGTGTCCAGTACGGCGACCCGACGCTGAGTGGTCCGGCCAGTATGTTCCCGCAGGACAGCTGGGTATTCATGTCGCGCAATCTGTTGATCACAATGGTCGTCACTGCGGCAGTCTTACGTTACTTCTACGTCACGCACGAGTGGCGGCGTAACGTCGAAACGGCAGCCGAGTCGCGAATTACCGCCCTGCAGGCACGCATTCGACCGCACTTTTTGTTTAACAGCATGAACACGATTGCCGCCTTGACGCGGACGGACCCGCGGGCAGCCGAAAGCGCGGTCGAAGATCTGGCGGATTTATTCCGCGCCTCGCTCGGTAATACAGACGAACCGATCAGTCTCGAGCAGGAGCTGGAGGTTGCGCACGTCTATGAGCGAATGGAGCAGCAGCGTCTGGGTGCGCGACTGCGAATCGACTGGCAACTCAATGATGTGCCGATGCAAACGCGGGTGCCCGGCCTGACCATACAGCCTCTGCTCGAAAACGCTATTTATCACGGTATCGAGCCGCTTGCCGAAGGCGGCGTGATCACGGTTACCGGCGCAGCGGATCAGAACATGCTGACGATTTCAGTGGCCAACCCCTTGGCACCCCAAGATCAGCGGCGCAGGCAGGGGGGCCATCACCTTGCGCTGGATAATATTCGGCAGCGTCTCGAACTCGCCTACGGCGGTCGCGCCCGCCTGGATGTGAAAGAGCTGGCAGACCATTTCCTGGTAGTCGTTGGTTTTCCCCTGACGGCCTGATGCACCTGGCGAATGTACGACGGTAACCTCAAATTGCTCATAGTCGATGACGAAGCGCTGGCGCGTTCGCGCCTGCGCGAGATGGTGGCCGACGCCGGTGCATGGAGCGTGGTCGCCGAGGCATCAAACGGTCGTGAGGCCTTGAGCTGTTGTGAGCAGCAAGCGCCGGACGTCGTATTGCTGGACATCCGTATGCCGGGCATGGACGGCATCGAACTGGCCAGCCACCTCAGCAGCTTGCCGACACCGCCGGCCGTCGTGTTTACGACTGCGTATGACGAATATGCGGTCAAGGCTTTCGATACGCACGCGGTCGGGTATTTACTGAAACCCGTGCGTCGCGAAAAGCTTCTGAAAGCGCTGGAGCACGCGGCGCGTGTCAGCCGGATTAAACTGAACGCTCTCGTCAGGGAAAACCCGGAGCTGGGCGCGCGCACGAACATACCGACGACCATAGCCGGCACTATCAAGCTGATTCCGGTCGACAGCATCGTTTCCTTCCATGCCGATCAGAAGTATGTGCTTACGGTTTATCTGGCCGAAGGCAGATTGCAGGAGGCAATCATCGATGAGCCGCTGAAAACACTGGAGGAAGAATTTGCCGCCGACTTTATTCGCGTGCACAGAAATTCGCTGGTGCGGCTTAAAGCTATCGAACAGCTGCATCGCGATGATTCGGGACAGTACTCGCTCAGCATGCGCGTCAGCGGCGCGGACATCCCCGTGAGCCGCCGTCACGTTGCGGCGCTCAAGCAACGCTTGCGCCAATAGCCATACGCGGCCCGCGCGAATAATTGCGCGCGCATGGATGTGTGGCCAAATACTTGGCAGAATGTGACGCATGTTCCTGTTGCATGAGTACCGGCATGAGCTCAACTGATCCAGCGCCCGACAAGCCCGTCGCCGGCGATGCTACCGTCAAAGCGGCCACCGAGGACGCTGCCGCGGCGAGCGCAGCAAAATCTTCCGGCTCCAGCCTTACGCTGCTGGCAATCCTGCTGTCCGTGCTCGCGCTGGTTGCAGCGGGGTGGACCGGTTGGCAAGTGCTTGCACTGCGAGGTCTGCCGAGTCAGCTGAGCGGTGACGCCGGCAGGATCTCGGCCAATGCTGCGGGCGTAAGCAGGTTGATGTCCGAAGTCGAGCAGCAACAGCAGGCTCTGCAGGACCTGGCAGAGTCCCTGGAGAACGGCCTGGGTGTCGTGCCGGAGCTTGCGCTGCGGGTCGAACAGACCGAGCAACAATTGGCAAATCTTCCCGGCATCAGTTCCCGCAGCCGCGCCGAATGGCTGAAAACAGAAGCGCTTTATTACCTTCAGATTGCCAATGCGCAGGCCACTCTAACGGGGGATGCCGCAGTAGCCGCCAGCGCTTTGCAACTGGCCGACGACAAGCTGCGCGATTCGGGCGATCCTGCGGTGACGCCGGTGCGCGCACAACTGGCCGCAGATCTGGCCGCGTTGAATGCCATTCCGGTCATCGACCGCACGGGTGTTTCATTCCGGCTGCAATCGCTCGCCGATAAGGCAGCCGGCTGGCCGTTTCGTAATGATGCCCCGGCAAATTTTTCACCCGCGATCGATACGGGAATGGCCGCTGAAGAAACTGCCTGGGAGCGTTTAATCGCAACCCTGAAAGCGGTGCTCGACAGCATTATCAGCGTCAAGCAGAGTGACGGTCCGCGAGACACGCTGACGGAATTACAGGCCATCGAATTACCTGCGCAACTGCCCGATATATCGGGTTCGCTCGCGTTGCTGCTTTCCGTTAACGAGGCCAGCAAGCAGCCGGCGGGTCAGGACGAGTCGTGAAAGCAGGATTACTGATTATCGTGACACTGGCGCTCGGCGCGCTGGCGGCAAACTATATGCTTGCCGACAACGGTTATGTCCTCATCAACTTCCGCGGCTACGCGATCGAAATGTCGGTGCCGGTGCTTGCGTTTCTGTTGCTGTTTTCCTATCTCGGCGTGCGGTTGATCGTGCGCATCTGGGAGGCGCCAAGGAAACTGGGTGAGATGGCCGCCCGGCGCCGTATGCATAAGGCCAATGAGCTGATCGTTCGTGGTTACATCGAAATGGGTGAGGGCAACCTGGCGCGCGGCGAGCGGCTATTGACCAAAGGCGTGCGCAACAGCGAAACACCCCTGCTCAAATATCTGGCTTCGGCCCGGGCCGCGCAGTAGCAGTGTTAACGCGGCCTGCTAGACAACTGGCTGAAGATGGCTTACGAGCAGGATCCGCGAGCAACGGCGACGGTCTTGCTGACGCAGGCTGAGCTGCAATTTTCGAACGAAGAATACGAATCGGCCCGCGCGACCCTCAACCAGGTCCTGGAATTAACGCCGGGCAATTCCGAGGCGTTGCGGCTGAAAGCCGAATTGTGTCTCAAGCAGGGCGACTGGCAGGACTTGCGCGGCTTGCTGCCCAAGCTGCGTAAGGTCGGGCATGTGCCGGCTGCCGTGCTCGACAGCTGGTACGAGCGAACCTGGCCGGAGCTTTTGGATAGCGCCGGCGATGATGCAGCGAAATTGCAGGAACTCTGGGACGCATTGCCACGCCATCTGCGCAACAAACCGCCGTTGATTGCGGCGCGGGTAAGAGCGTTGGTGAGGCAGGGGCAACCGCAAGAGGGTGAAACCATTTTACGCAAGACGCTTAATTCTGAATGGAGCGAACAGCTGGTCCGGTTGTACGGCACGATCGACGGCGTGGATGTAAAGGCGGCGTTAAAAAATGCTGAAAAATGGTTGCAACAGCGGCCGAATGACGCCGCGCTGCTGCTGACGGCGGGTCGTCTTTGTGTGCGCAAACAGCTTTGGGGCAAGGCGCGCAGCTATTTCGAATCAAGCCTGGGTTTGCAACCATCGCCGGAAGTCTGGCATGAGCTTGGTAAACTGCTAAACCGCATGGGGGAAGAGCAGGCAGCCTTCGATGCCTATCAGAAGGGGCTGACGCTCAGTTACGGTGGCACGGACGTGCCGCGCATCTCGCGTTCAGGCAGCCGTCGCGGAAACCGCTAACCCGTATCGTTTGCTAATCGAGTTGTTAATTGCCGGCGCGATGCACCTTGTGGCACGCAGAGCATTTCAGCCTGTCGAATCTGCGCACCGATTCACGGTGTTCGGCGACGGTCTTCCTGTGGCAGCGAGCACAGACTGTAAGTTGGCCATCGCGGTTGCTAACCACGTCCTCGGCCGCATGGATGCGATGGCAACTGACACAGGTTATTCGGGGCGTATCGTGCGGGCTGCCAGCCCAGTCGATGCCTTTTCGTTTGCCCATGTCGTTGGCGTGGCAGTTCAGGCATGCGGCGGTCTGCTCCGGCCTGGTATTTCTGTCACCGAAACGCAGTAGTGCGGGGAAACCCGCGCCGCCGCGCGCGCGTGAAACGTGAAGGCTGCCTGGCCCGTGGCAGGATTCGCAGCCTTTTTCTGCATACGGAGAATGGAGAATGTTCCGATCGCCATGCGCCCTTGCCGCAAGCAGCTTGTCTTTTTCGCTGCCATGACACTCCCGGCACGTTTCGGAGCCGCCTGCGGTGTACTGAGGCTCACTGGTC
>JARRLL010000096.1:0-3231 GCA_037387125.1 Gammaproteobacteria bacterium
GCCATGCTTACCGGCAAAATCGATTCCCGTGTGATTGGCCGGCTTGCCGGTGAACGGGTCCGTCCGCTTGCCAAAATAGGACGACAACCAGCCAGAGTTGACGGGTCGGCCCTGCGGGTAAACTCGCTCCTTGAGGTTCTGGTTCATGAGCACCGACTCTAAAACGTTGAGTTGAGCCTCACGATTATCAAGTTGGTAGCTCAGCAAGGTCATTGCATCAACCACCTCCGGTACCGCCGCATTCGAACCGGAAGCCATCGGCTCTTCCGGGCCACCCAATGCCGGTTCGGTATCGAAATTGAATTCACCGTCATCGATGTCGGCCATTTCCGTGAGGCGGCGCCCCACAGCATCCAGGCGAATCATGCGCGCATTCATCTGCGCGATACGAATAGCTAGTGCGTCGAGCGTGTCTTCGTTTTCCTGGCGGATTGCGTCGATCGTCTCGCGCTGCGATTCGATCTCGCCTGTGAGTTCCATGAGCTCTGTTGTGCTGACACCGGACCCCGTTTTCGCGGAGTACCAGTATCCGCCGACAAACCCGGCACTGATTACGACGGTCGCAACAGCCGCAGCAGCCAGACTGGCCACCGGGCCAGACAAGCTAAGCTGACGGGGTTTACCAAACCCCTTGCCGAACATTACAACATTCATCGAGTACGCCCCGGATGCGTCAAAAGTGTTTTTTTATCTCTATTGCAAGCCGCATAACCACCAACAAGATCGCCGTGGCCGCTTCTTAGCATCGTTCTTAACTTGCAATCCCTGTTCAAGTAGGTAGCCCCGCTGTCCTGCCTGGAACCCCAGGACCGGTGGTTTTGCGTCCCCGCCTCACAGCGAGTTTGCCCTTCTCGTGTGCGACAATATGCATAATGTCGGATTTCATTACAAGACTCTGAACTTCAGGGGTGACGCAGGTCACCGCAGAACGGGAAAAAGCGCAAACTACGTCACATTATAATGGCCTCAAACGAGCTGAAAAATCTGCTGAATCCCAATGCTGGCGGGGACTTGGGCGATATCGTGGATCGCGCCCGCAAGATGGGTGAGTTGACTAACTCATTGTGCGCCGGGCTCCCCGAGGAATATGGCGGTGCCATCATCGCCGCAAACCTCCGCGAAAATGGCGATCTCGTCGTCATCGCCTCATCTTCCGCATGGGCCAGTCGACTGCGTTTTGAGACGGACTCCCTGCTTGCTGCGGCCAGGGGCGCCGGGCTGAATGCGACGACATGCCGGATACGCGTCAGCCAGACCTGAGCGGCGTCTGAAAGGGTACTCTGGAAATTACGCGTAAGACGGCGTTGCGTACGAGATAGGTGCTTTCTTCGGGTCCTGGAATGTAACCTCTTCCCAGGACGATTCGTCCTCCAGCATCGCTCGCAAAAGCTTGTTGTTCAGGTCATGGCCTGATTTGTAGGCACGCAGCTCTCCAATCAGGCTATGGCCCAGCAGGTAGACGTCGCCAATTGCGTCGAGGATCTTGTGAATTACAAATTCGTTTGAGTAGCGAAGGCCGTCCTCGTTGAGAATCCGGTAGTCGTCAAGAACGATCGCATTGTCCATGCTGCCGCCAAGCGTCAGGTTACGCTCGCGCAGCGCTTCGACGTCACGCAGGAAACAGAACGTGCGGGCACGGCTGACTTCCTTGAGAAAAGATGTCGATGAAAAATCGATTACCGCACGCTGGCTCAGTTTGTTGAAAACGGGGTGGTTGAAATACACCTCGAAGTCAACCTTAAAGCCATTGAAGGGCACAAATTCCGCCCATTTATCGCCATCTTCAACGCGCACCTTCTTCTTGATGCGAATTAGCTTTTTCGCAGCGTTTTGCTCTTCGATACCGGCTGACTGCAGAAGGAAAACAAACGGACCCGCGCTGCCGTCCATAATAGGCACTTCCGACGCGGAGAGATCAACGTGTACATTGTCGATTCCCAGGCCGGCCAGCGCTGACATCAGGTGTTCCACCGTCGCCACCTTGACACTATCCTTGATCAACGTCGTGCCAAGCATCGTTTCGCCGACCAGTGTCGGGTCTGCCGGGACGTCAACGGGGTGGTCAAGATCCACGCGTCGGAACGTAATTCCAGCGTTCTCGACGGCGGGTCGAAGCGTCATATAGACCTTCTCTCCTGAATGCAGCCCTACGCCGGTTGCCCGTATCGTGGTCTTAAGAGTGCGTTGTCTCAACATATCGCGCGCAAGACTATCATATCGCGGAAAAACCCTACAATAATTAGACTCTTAGCACGCAAGCATCAGAGCCCGCTGAGAAGGTGAAACCCGGAGGAAGGAAGGGGGCCGGCCCGGGTTATCCGGGCCGGCGAAGCGGAGGAAAATCCCGCCGGTGAGTGAGTAGCACCGCCGGTTATCGCTCTCCCTGTCAGGCCGCTGCCGCACATACACGTGCTCCGCGGCACAGGGCTATCCCTGCCCTAGTCAGCCTGGCGGCGTAAAAACGCTGGAATATCCAGCAGTTCTTCCTGCAATCCCGCATCTCCCAGGCCATCGCCAACCGCGCGCTTGCGCTGCACGGTCGGCTTGTCGAGCGTGTGGTAGTTCGGCTCTGCCTGTGCCTGTGCCTGTGTCTGGCGCACGATACGCATTGGCGACTCGGCACTTGCGGCGTGCTGACCGAGACCGGTAGCAACGACCGTTACCCGAATTCGATCCGTCATCTCCGGGTCGATAACCGTGCCAACAACAACCGTCGCATCATCCGATGCAAATTCCTTCACGGTGGCACCAACTTCCTGGAACTCGCCGATGGACAAGTCCATCCCGGCCGTCACATTGACGAGGATACCGTTGGCGCCTGCCAAGTTGATGTCCTCGAGTAACGGGCTCGAAACAGCGGCCTCTGCGGCTTCACGCGCTCGGTCTTCACCTTGCGATACGCCTGTGCCCATCATCGCCATGCCCATTTCGGCCATAACCGTACGGACATCGGCAAAGTCAACGTTGATCAGGCCCGGTCGCGTAATCAGTTCGGCGATGCCCTGTACAGCGCCCTGCAGCACCTGGTTCGCGGAACGGAATGCGTCCAGCAGCGTCGTTTCGCCGCCAAGCACGGTCAACAGCTTTTCATTCGGTATCGTAATCAGTGAATCGACGTACTTGCCGAGTTCCCCGATACCGTAATCGGCTATTTGCATGCGCTTGCCGCCTTCCATCTGGAACGGCTTGGTCACAACGGCGACCATTAGAATACCGAGCTCCTTCGCGACC
>JARRLL010000097.1:0-3222 GCA_037387125.1 Gammaproteobacteria bacterium
CCTCTGCGCTCAGTTCGCCCTTGTCGGGGGTGCTCTTCTTGCTCAGGTAAATCGGGTTTGCGCTCATGACGCTTTCTCCAGGAGTCTCAGGTTATTGGATTGGTCAGGCTGGTATTCCAGCGTCAGAGACACAGAGTCTGCAAATCGCAGGGCATGCGGCTTGTCGATCGTGACGCGGGAATGGGCGATGCTGGGATGTTCGCTGCACAGGGCCAGGACGTCCGCCACCAGTCTTTCAAGCAGCAGAAAGCGTCCGTCTTCGACATGACGAATCACTCGCTTGGTCAAAATTTTGTAGTCGAGCGCACCGTCCACGTTGTCGCGGAGTGCGGCCTCGGGTACCTCATATTTGATCTCGATGTTGATCACCACGTCCTGTTGCTTGGCCATCTCTTCGGGGTTGAACCCGATAAAGGTGCGCAGGCGCAGGTTGCGGATAGTGATCGTGGCATGGTGCGTAGGGCGCGCTTTCGTTGCGTTCGATAAATTCGACATAATTCAATTTCAAATCTATACAATAAACTTACAATATACCATTTATAACACAATAAACGATACAATAGATATACATTTGAACAAATAATCTTTTGCTGCCCGGTCGGCGTCCATCGTTGGCGCTGTGCTTTGCCGGTTAGCTTCTGCGAGGATGGCGGGAGTGATAACCTGAACGGCATGACCGGAAAACCAGCGCGAGGAGACCATGGACACGCTCAGTAACCTGTTTTCGGAGACCGTCCGTTTCCTGCCTCTGCTGGCAACACTGGCCGGCGTCTCGGTTCTGTTGACTGCGTTGAACCGCTATTTCAGGCGTCGTTGGAAGGACAATCCCGACCTGCAGTTCCGCTTTCAGCTGACCATGCTGGCATTGACCCTGGCCGGTGGTCTCGCGGTCGTCATCGCGCTGCCCGTTAACGATGTATTGCGTGGGCAGTTGCTGAGCCTGATCGGCATTCTGCTCAGCGCGGCCATCGCCCTGTCGTCAACGACTTTTATCGGCAACATTTTGGCTGGCATCATGCTCAAGGTAGTCCGCAGTGCGCGCCCGGGGGACTTCATAAGCGTAGGTGAATTGACCGGCCGCGTGACCGAGATGGATTTGCTGCACACGCAGGTGCAGACCGAATTCCGTGACCTTGTGACGGTGCCGAACCTGTTCATGGTGACCCAGCCGCTACAGGTTGTGCGGGCGTCCGGCACCATCATTCACGCCGAGGTGTCGCTGGGCTATGACGTTCACCACGAACGGGCGATGGACGTGCTATTGGCGGCGGCTGCACAAGCCGGGTTGAAGGACGCATTCGTGCATGTCAGGGAACTGGGCGATTTTTCGATCAGCTACCGCGTCGCCGGTCTGCTCGAAGACGTCCAGAGCCTGATCTCCGCTCGCTCCGGTCTGCGCACGGCGGTGTTGAACGCGCTGCACGGCGCCGGCATCGAAATCGTTTCGCCCAATTTTATGAACACAAGAACCCTCGAGGCGGATCAGCGCTTCATGCCCCAACCATCGCGTGGTCGAAGGTCCGGTCGCAAGCCCGGGACCCGTGCCGAAGAAGTGGCGTTCGATGTGGCAGAGCAGGCTGCTTCGATCGAGGAGCTGCGCAAGGCCCTCGAGTTGGTTGAGAAGGCACTGGCCGAGTTGAAGGAGGACGGGCGGGACGATGCCGAGGCGGCAGAGCGCCGGCTGGTCGCTCAGCAGGAGCGATTGCTTGGCGAGCTTGAAGCAGCCGAGGCGCGCCGCGCCAGCGGCGAGCACAAAGCCTGACACCGGCCAACAACGGTCGCTTCGGCCTGACATAATGAACGCCGCAACAAGACGATCCCGGGAGATCTCATCATGAATGCACACTCACTTTCAGGCAGCTGCCTGTGCGGCGCGGTCAGCTACGTGGCGACCGGCGAAGAGCAGCGGTTCTATCACTGTCATTGCAGCCGTTGTCGCAAAGCCTCCGGCACCGGTCACGCCAGTAATCTGTTCCTGCAGGGCACACTGACCTGGAACAGCGGCCAGCACCGGGTCAGGAGCTACAAACTGCCGGAGGCCGAACGTTTCACCAATACCTTTTGCGAGGTCTGCGTGTCGCGGATGCCGCGCTTTATCGAGCAACTCGGCATGGTGTTCATTCCCGCCGGCTCACTGGACGAGGAGCCGCGAATCGGCCCGCAGGCGCGCATATTCGGAAGTTCCCGTGCCGCCTGGTCGTGCGACGAATCAAGGCTTCCTGCTTTCGACGAGTACCCGGGCTGAGTTCAGCGCCCGGCCAGCATCCACTTGCGCAGGCGGTTTGAGTCGCCAAACGGCGTGAGTTTGCCGAAGGAGTTCAGCAGTACGATGGATACGGGCTCGCCATCGATTCTGGCCTGCATGACCAGGCAGCGGCCCGCTTCGTTGATGTATCCGGTCTTGCTCAGCGCGATGTCCCAGGATTCGTTTTTCAGCAGCCGGTTGGTGTTGGCATAGGTCAGCGGACCGCGGTTTCGGTATGGGCGCACTTCGAGCCGCTGGGTGGTGCTGGCTTCGCCGATCAGGGGATAGTTGAGCGCGGCCGTGACCATGAAACCAAGATCGCGCGCAGTGGACTGGTTTTCCACGCTGAGGCCAGCCGGGTCGGCGAAGCGGCTGTGGTTCATACCCAGGCTCGCTGCCTTGGCGTTCATCTGCTCGACGAATGCGTCCAGGCCACCCGGCCAGGTTCGCCCCAGGGCCGATGCCGCGCGGTTTTCGGACGACATGATCGCCAGCAGGATCATTTCGCGGCGGCTCAGCGTGGCGCCGTATTCCAGGCGTGAGCCGGTCATCTGCACCAGGTCCCGGTCGGCCTTGGTGACGGTGATTGGCTCGGCCAGATCGACTCCCGAGTCGAGTATGACCATGGCGGTCATCAGCTTGGTGATCGAGGCAATCGGTCGGACGGTGTCGACGTCCTTGCCGTAGATCAGGTCACCGTCCGCGTTTATTACCAGGGCCGAGGCCGAGCGCAGGTTCGGATTGCCTTCCAGTTCGGTAAATCGGGACGCCGCGGCGGTCGTGTTCGCGGTGGCCAGCAAAGCCGGCGTCAACAGGCAGATCAGCCAGAGTATCGTTTTCATTTTCGCCTCCCTGCAATGTGCTCGACAATCACATGACACGCACCGGTCACGATGCGGTCTGATCATATACTTCTAAATGTATAAATCAATAAGGACGCGCGGGGGTATGGGCAGGTTCCGGAAAAGAAGAAGGGG
>JARRLL010000098.1:0-3213 GCA_037387125.1 Gammaproteobacteria bacterium
GGTCCGCCCCCGGTTACTCCGCCCACGTTGCCCTAGCTACTGCACTTGAGGCACACTCGTGGCCGCAAGGCGACAAGCGAAAACCACTTTGAACCGTCGGGCTCTCGACCAGGCTGCACACCCTGCCCGGACGTTGCTGCGAAGGTGAGGCCATGAAAACGTTACTGCGTAGTTTGCAGGATCTATCGGGACTGAGTGATCAGGAAATCGACCTGCTAGCGCGAGCGGCACAAGAACGGCATTTTCGCCCCGGGGAACGGATCATCCTCAAGGATGAACCTGGAAGCTCGGCGTACATACTCAAAGACGGAACGGCCGAAGCAATCATCGAGAAACGCGACGCCGAGCCGATCCGTCTGTCGACGATTCATGCGGGTGAGATGTTTGGCGAGTTGGCGCTGTTTGACGATGCGCCGCGATCGGCGACTGTTGTCGCAACTATAGATTGCGATGTAATCGAGATTCATCGCGATGCCTTCGTCCAGGAAATCGCGCAGAACCCGGCAACGGCGCTCAAGCTGCTGTCGCTGCTGGCGCAGCGATTGCGCCGTGCAGAGGGCGTCATCAGTGATTTCTCCGACCGTATTTATGGCGATGTCCTGCCGCGTCTGCAGGAGGCGGTATCGGCTCAGCTGGACTCGGCCAAGATTATCTGCGAGGAATCCAGAAAGCGTGCCGAATCGACGATTGAGCACGCCAGGCGCCTGCAGGAAACGACGGACCAGCATTGGACTACGCTGAGCCGTATCGGCACCGTGGTCGGCATGCTGGTGCTAGCGGGCGGCGCATTGACGGCTTTTCTCGGATTGGACCGGGTAGAGTTCGTTGCTCAGCAGGCCGTGGATGAGGCGGTCAAGCCGCTGGCGGGCTTTGTCGATCAGATCAAGCAAAGTAAAGCAGCGTATGAAGAGTTGCAGACCAAGACGGAGAAGTTTTTCGGCGACGCCAGGAAAAAGCTCGAACGTGACGTGAAGGATCTTGAGGTGATGCGGCAAACCGCGCTCGAACTCGACAAAATGCGCCGTGACCTGCAGTTGGACAGCGGCCCGTACGCCAGTCTGCCGAAACGAGTGACCGGGGAGATGGCCCGGGACTTTGCCGCGGCCCGTCGCAACCTGATCGATCAATACTTCAAACAGCCTACCCGCTGGGAACCCGAGATTCTGATCGAGGCGCTCGATCTGCTGAAAGAGGCGCTCGATCGCCGTTTCATGACGTTGAAGCAAGAAGAATGGGCATACGTCGTCGACACGGTAATTCAGGCCTTGAGGAACCCTCCCGATCATTGGCGCCTCCGGTTGAAGCTGCGCGAAGTAACGGAAAAACTTTATGCCGCCATGGTGGCTTCCGGCTATCAGCGTGGCGTGCGGGACATGATAGATAGGATGCAGGCACAGCTGGAGGAAGGCGAGTTGGGGGCGCAAGCATCAAGTCTGACGGCGACGATCCTGGCCAGGTTCCGGTTTGACTCGAAGCCGGTTAGGGTCGAGCTGAGGGCATTGCAGCAGAGTGGCTCCCGCTGGCGGAGCAGCGGGGCGGCGGTTGACCTGGTGGCGCTTGGTGAAAATAGCGCATGGTCTACCCTCAGAACTACCCTTGCCGGTCAATTTGTGACTGGTTCAACCGATGAAAGTGAGGAAGCACGCGAGCGCCGCGTTGGGGCGGCTTTCCCGGCCGGTCATCAGATAGCCGAGCGGGCGACCCAGGGTGACCCCGGCGACCGTCGCGGTTTCAGTATCGAGATACTCGACCGGCAGTTGAGCGTGGATCGGCTGGCAGCTCATCTCGATCCGTGGCCGAAAGATGCGCCGGTCGGAGCCGACCTTGTCGGCTACACGATTTTCCAGGGACTGATCCGCGACCCCGACAGCAGCAACCTGTTTTTCTGGGAGTATTCCTGCGATCTCGTCTGCGACCTGGGTTGCAGCGCGCATGACGACGCTGGCGGCGGGCGGTGGTGCGCGCCATGTCTTCAAGGTCTGAAGGATCAGTACATGCGCGGCACCCAAACACCGGCCCGGCTAAACCGGCCATGCGGTGAAGCACGTTGATGCTAACGCTGGGGACCACTGCCAATCAACGGCCCGGTAGCCCATTCCCGGCAGCTGCTGTCTATGTTGGCGCAGAGCGAACAGGCAATGTCCCCGCCGCACCATCTATGGGTGCTATATTTTTCAATCGGACACATACGTCTGCGACAACAACCGAGGTCGGTCGGCCCTCGTGGCCGGTCGGGAATGCGCCGCGATGGATGACATCTTTCTGAGTTACTCGAGAAAAGACCAGGCCAGCGCCGAGAAATTGAAGCAGCGCATCGAGGGTCTCGGCTATTCCGTGTGGATGGATGTTCAAAACATCCGCGGTGGCGACCTGTGGCGCCGGCAGATCGTGGAAGGTATCGAGCGGTGCCGTCTTTACATCATCCTGCTCAGCGCGCACTCGATCGAGTCCGACAATGTCCGTCGTGAACTGGATCTGGCGCGTGCGAAGCGCGTGCCAATTCTACCCGTGTCCACGCATCCAGCGCCGCCGGGGGTGCCGCGTGAAATGGAGTATCAGCTGGTTGGCCTGCAAATGGTCGACGAAATCCTGTTCGAAAACGAGCAGAGGGCCGGAGCACTTTTGGATGGTCTGGCACTGCCGCCGCATACCGCCTTCATGCCGGCCGTCCTGGCGGCATATCTGCAGCCCGACCGCGGTCCCGCGATTCCTTTGTTTGGCGCGAATCAAACCGTCGGCCGGGGCCGGCAGGCGGACGTCGACCTGTCGGATCTCGACCGCAACCGATTTGTCTCCAAGCAGCATGCCGAGCTGCAGTGTCGTGATGGTGTCTGGAGGCTGATCACCAGTGAGAAGGCCAGCAACCCGACGCTCGTGAACGGCAAGGCGTATCCGAAGGGCACTGAAATCAATCTGAAAAATGGGGATCAGATAACGTTCGCCAACGTCACCTTGCGGTTCGTGCAGGGGGTGTAGCCCGGCTTCGTTGCCGACCCTTGGGCTGCCTGACGCCTTGTGGCGCGGCCCCGTTTGAGCCGCCTTGGATTTCCCGGAGACTCCAGACCTTAAGAGAAATGCGTCAAAAATTCGCGCTATAATCGGCGCATGAGTCAGCGCAGACGCTACCGCAAGAAACCGGGCCAGTTCGTCACCGCCGTGCGGATCGATCTGGAGACTGATGGGTTCGTCTACCGCAAGTGGGGCGGCGAACAG
>JARRLL010000099.1:0-3208 GCA_037387125.1 Gammaproteobacteria bacterium
GGCCAGTAGCGGACGCCGGCGCTGGCACTAATCGCAGCCATCGAACGAGAAGGAAGCAGGATCAGCAGTGGGGGCTTCGTTAATCAACTGGCTAACGAAGTCCTGAAACTCATCGCTGAAGACCAATGAAACTCAAAGAGTACGCACTAATTGCAGAGGTCGTGGGCGGACTCGCCGTCATCGTTGGCCTTGTCTTCGTTGGCCTCGAGCTTCGCCAAAATACGCTAATGCAGCGCGTTACTGCCACGCAGGCGTTGTCAGTCAACTATGAGAATGCAGTTGATGCGTTGGGTAAAGATACGGAGACGGCCTGTATCTATGTTCGTGGTATCCAGGGCCTGAACAACCTGGATGGTATCGAGCGCTACAGGTTCTTTGTTTTGTGGTTCCATGTACTGAGAGCTGGCGAGCAATTGCATTACTACTCTCTCGAAGGCATGGTTGACGAAAGAATATGGCGCGGATACGAGCGGCAGCTCAGAGAGATTTTCGGATACCCGGGCGTTCAGCAGTATTGGGAAGTTCGCAAAGGTTGGTACAGCGATGAGTTTCAGGACTTCGTTAGCCAGTTGATTAACGAAGCCCCCACTGCTGATCCTGCTTCCTTCTCGTTCGATGGCTGCGATTAGTGCCAGCGCCGGCGTCCGCTACTGGCCGGAACCGGCCGCCCAGGTGATTTAGGCTAGAATGACTGGTACTGACCCTTAGCGGACGCTGCGAAAGTCGCGGAAACAACACAGTGAGCGTTGCACAAACTACTCAATGGAGGCGCCTTCTTGTCGAGGCGGTCGCGATTGTTGGGAGCATCCTTCTTGCATTTGCTATCGACGCGTGGTGGGACGACCGCTCCGACAACATTCGCTTGGCCGGAGCCATTCAGAATATCGCTGATGAAGTCAGAGATGCGCGTGAGGAGATCGTAAACGCCGTTGAAAGAAACACGATCCGTATAGATGGCATAAGGCGTTTCTTGAGTCTTCAGCCGGACGAATTACTGACTCTTCCAGAGGACTCGATCCTTGCCTTCAGAGATGCGTTCTATACACCCAGCCCCTTTGACTCCAGCGGGTACGCGTTGCAGGCTCTATTGGCAAGTGGCAACCTCGAAATAGTTGCCGATGACGAATTGCGCAGCGCACTCATCGCATGGGCACAGTTTCCTAATGAGATTGAACGTGATTATGCGGAGGCACTGCAATTGTCGATGTCATTGTTCGAGCGGATGGGCAGACACGGCGTATATTCGGCTTTCCGCAACGATAAAGGAGACGTCGAGATACCCGATGCTGTTCCAGTGCGGGATGCTTTAGTGTCTCTCCGTCGCGATGAAGTGGCTGTAGAGGTGTTGGCACAATACCTTTTCTATTTTGAGGATTTTGGTAGCCAATTGGCATATGGCATCGAGTTCGCTGACCGAGTGCTAACTGCGTCGCAGCCGTCGAAACGCTGACCGGCCGCTGTTGGCCGAAAGCCGCCCGTCGCCTGGTTTCGGCTACAATGACTGCTACTGACCCTTTGCGGTCGGTCAGGTTTCGGGAAGCTAAGCCGGATCTAAGCTTTCAATCGCCTCGGGGATATTAGGGTGTTCAAAACGCCTATCCATTTAGTCCGAGCATTTTTTCTTAGGGGTATTGGTCGGAGTGATTATGATTGAACGTTGTGTGCTGGCACTTGCCGTGTCTTTCTTTCTCGTTGCGTGTGAGCAGGAAGAGGAGAGTGCGTCGGCGACGGCCCCGCCCGTAGCATCGACGCCGTCCAGCGTCGAGCAGGTTCTTCCGGCGCGCGAGGTCATTGATGCAGCGGTCGATGAATACACGCGTACGTTCATCAATCAGCAAAGTGCGCTGGCAACCTCACTTGGTCTTTCAGAAGAAGAGTACGGCGCCTATAACCAGCGCCTGCCCGATTATTCTCCCAAGGGGATGCAAACACTGCGCGAAGATATGCGCGCAGCGGCAGAGAAGCTGGCCGCGCTCGCGGACCCCTCACTTTCTGAGGAAGCCCAGCGGCATCTGCAGGTAAACGAGGTGCTGGCCCGGTACTATGCCGGACTGGAGGGCTTTTCTGCAGGGTATGTCGACACGTGGGGCGGCCATTTGCCTTACGTCCTAAACCAGTTTGTCGGGCCGCTAATTGATCTTCCCAATATCCTGCAAGACCAGCACGATGTACTGGATGCGCAGGACGCGGAAAGCTATGTGGCTCGTTTGACCGCGTTTTCTCAGGTAGCCGATCAGGTCCGCACCAAGGTGCAGGTCGACGCCGATGCCGGCGTGATTCTGCCCAAGCCGCTGTTTCCAAACACGCTGGGATATCTTTCCAGCTTTGCCGAGCCCGACCCCGCAGACCACCCCCTGATCACCAGCTTTGCTGACAAGCTGGCCGGCGTGAAGTCCCTTGAGCCCCGGCAGCGCGAGGCCTACGTGGATCAGGCAGTGCAGGCAGTGCGCGATCAGATCTATCCCGCCATCGCCGCCGCGGCCGATACTCTTACTCGGCTGGAAGATCAGGCACCAGAGAACGTGGGCATCTGGGCGCAGCCAGGTGGTGAGCAGTACTACGAGCATGCCATCACCTATCTTGCTGACTCTTCGCTCACGGCGGACGAGATTCATCAGCTGGGACTGGACGAAGTGGCGCGCATAGGCAAACGCATGGACGAGATTCTGCGCGCCAATGGATATACCGAGGGCAGCGTAGGAGAGCGCATGCAGCAGCTCAACGAGGAGCCGCGCTTCTTGTATGCCGACAGCGGGGAAGGTCGCGCCGAGTTGCTTGAGTTCCTGCGTGGCGAAATCGAGACCATCGAGGAGCGCGCGCCGGATTTCTTCTCTACTCTGCCGCCGCAGGATGTCGAGGTGCGCCGTATTCCCGTAGCCGCGGAGGCCGGCTCTTCCGGCGGCTATTACATCGCGCCGTCACTTGATGGTTCGCGACCGGGCGTATTTTTCATCAACCTAAAGGACATGAAGGCGGTGCCGGAATTCGGCATGAAGACGCTGACCTACCATGAGGCCGTCCCAGGACATCACTTCCAGTTGGCGCTCAATCAGCTGCAGACTGATATCGGGATCATGCGCCAGAATGCGCCGTTCAACGGCTTCGTGGAGGGGTGGGCGCTGTATTCCGAGCTGCTGGCCTTCGAGATGGGCATGTACGAAGACGATCCCTTCGGTGATCTGGGACGTCTTCAGGCCGAGATTTACCG
>JARRLL010000100.1:0-3202 GCA_037387125.1 Gammaproteobacteria bacterium
GCTTTCCGTCTGGTAGCTTTCTTCTTCGAAGCTTTTTTCTTAGCAGCTTTCTTCTTGGTCTTACGCTTGGCTGCCTTCTTCTTCGTGGCTTTTTTCTTCGTAGCTTTCTTCTTGGTCTTACGCTTGGCTACCTTCTTTTTAGCTTTCTTTTTGGCGACTTTCTTCTTCGCCTTCTTTTTAGCTTTCTTTTTGGCGACTTTCTTCTTCGCCTTCTTCTTAGCTACTTTCTTTTTCGCCTTTCTCTTGGCAACTTTCTTCTTTGCCTTCTTCTTAGCTACTTTCTTTTTCGCCTTTTTCTTGGCGACTTTCTTCTTGGTCTTACGCTTCGCGACTTTCTTCTTCGCTACGCGTTTTGCCGGTTTCTTACGTGCAACTGTTTTCTTCTTAGCGACCTTGCGCTTCGAAGCTTTCTTGCGAGACTTCTTTTTGGTAGCCATAGTTTTCTCCGTGTCGGGTACCCGCGCTTGAGTATACGCATCAATAGTAAAAAATCCAGCAAGTTAGAATGCGTTATTACTTTGGAAAATCCTGGCAGCAAGTAGTCGGGTGACGCGTCGAATTGAGTGACACGTTTGCAGGTCGGTTCAGTCTGAAAACCGCGAACAGTTTTGCGACGACCGTTTACGTTTCTATGCTGACTACGCGGACGGGATTGCATCCGTCGTAGTGAAGCTCGAGAGGTTGTCTGGCCGATTCGATCGAGTACTGCGCTGATGGACCAGCGTGCCTTTCGGTCTGTAAATACAGGGCTACTCGCACTCGGTGATGATTCTATAAAGCCGTATATCCCAAGGGTTTGGCTCAATTTTCTCGACTTTCTGGCAATCGTACGCAACACCGATGAGTTTTGGCCGTAGCCAATGTTGGCGATAGCGCAAAAATGCAAAACAACGATCGTAGTAACCGCTGCCCATGCCGATGCGATTGTTGTCTGAGTCGAAAGCGACAGTCGGAGTCACGATGATGTCGAGTCGTTTCGGTTCGCGAAGTACGCCTCGAACAGGTTCCCAGATTCCGAACTGATCGCGCTCGAGTTCCGTATCGGGTTCGATTTCGCAAAACAACATTTTTGCACTGCCGCGCAAAACGGGGACGAAAACGCGCTTATTTGCGCGCCAGGCACGCTCGATAATTTCACGTGTATCGACCTCGTCGTGCATAGGCAGGAAGCAGCCGAGCGATTCGCTGGCCTGGTACTCCCGCAACGATATGACGCGCTGGCAAATGGCCCGAGAAGCAGCCGCGCGATATTCGTCGCTGAGTGCGCGGCGTGCGCGCAGTGATCCCTGTCGCTGTTCCCTGATGGACGATGACATCTTCACTTGATCCTGGAAAGGAGGCGCTTCCCGCCTGTGCCGTTACCGAGCCGTCGCTCTCGAACCAGAGCAACAGGTGGGGTCAACCGTGGCCGCAACAGGCTTACCGTCGAAACGGCCCTGCTCAAATGCTACCGACAGATCACGACCCCGAGGTAATGATTTAGGGTCGAAAGGTATCCAGGTCGGCATCGAACACCGCAGGAAGCGCCATGAGGGATATCGTGCCTTAAATCGGGACTACAAGTCGAGTTGTTGGGTCCCACTCAGGACATTTTCCACGCGGTCAGAGATCGACCGCAGGCGATCACTGACGTCGCCCTCGAGCTGGACGTCGCGCGCCTGCGCGTGGATCAGGTCGTTGGCCATATTCAGCGCGGCCATGACGGCGATCCGATCCAGGCCGACGACCCGGCCGTTGTCGCGAATTTCGCGCATCTTGGTATTGAGGATTTCCGCCGAGTCGAGCAAGTCCGTGCGCTCTTCGGGGCGGCAGGCCACCTGGTATTCCTTGTCGAGGATTCGGACACTGACCTGCGCAATTTGTTGCGTCATTCGGCGTTCTCCATTTGCCTTAATATCTTTGGAGCCCGCGACTTCAGGAGCCCTGCTCCATTGCTTTCAAGCGGCCGATCATCGCTTCGACGCGAGCGCGAACCTGCTCGTTCTTTTGCAGCAGGCTTGCACGTTCCGACGTCAGTGCATCCTGGCGCTGTTTCAGTGAACGATTCTCGTCCTGCAACTGGTCGCAGACGCGCACGAGCGCGTCGACGCGTTTCTCGAGACGTTTGAGTTCCTGCTCGAAGGTCGAATTGATGTTCTCAGCCATACGCTCAAATATAGTAGGGTTTCGCTGAATTGGAAAGCTTGGCATCAGCATGGAAGAAAAAGTCGCATTTGATGAACTCGACGCTGCCCTCAGGCGCAGTGGTGCGAGCTGGGATGCCGCCCAGTGCCACGGCTTGCTGACCGGCCGACTCGCGGTTGCCGGGGTGCCGTGCGGCCCTGACTGGCTGCTGCAGGTTCTGGAGGGAACCGACGAGAGGAACGCTGCTGTAGACGAAAGTCGCACGTTGCTCGACACCCTCTACCAGGGAACGTATTGGCACCTGTCAGAGCGGTTGTCCGAGTTCACGCCGCTGCTGCCGGACGACGAGACCGATGCGGCCGAGCGCACGCGTTCACTGGCCCACTGGTGCGAGGGCTTCCTGCATGGCCTGGTTTCCGCCGAACACGGTGAGAAGCTCAAGGAGCGGCTTGCGGCCGAGCCACTCGCCGATATCATTCGCGACATGTTGCAGATCACGCGCGCCGTCGTGGGCGAAGAAAGCGATGCCGAAAGTAATGAAGCAGCGTATGCTGAGATCGTAGAATACGTCCGGGTCACTGCCCAGCTGGCCTACGAGGAACTGTCCGATATCCGCCATGCGGAAGAGTAGAAGCGACATCCCATGAACGATACGGAATTCGAACGCCGGCGCAGGCAACTCATGCGCATGGTTGGTGCGGGCGGCATTGCGATTCTGCCTGCGGCGCCGGTCCGCATGCGCAGCCGCGACGTCGAGCACCGGTTTCGCCAGGACAGCGATTTCTACTACCTGACCGGGTTTGCGGAAACCGACGCCGTCGCCGTGCTCATACCCGGGCGGTCGCTGGGCGAATACCTGCTGTTTTGCCGCGAGCGTAACCCGGACAAGGAACTCTGGGACGGTAGCCGCGCAGGGCAGGAAGGCGCCGTTGAAGAGTATGGCGCCGACGACGCGTTTCCGATTGACGACATCGACGACATCCTGCCCGGCATCATCGAAGGCTGCGATCGCGTGTACTACACGATGGGCAGGTACTCGGACTTCGATACGCGCATTGCCGACTGGGTCAATTCGCTG
>JARRLL010000101.1:0-3155 GCA_037387125.1 Gammaproteobacteria bacterium
CTGGCGGCAATAGCGAGCGGGAACCACCCGATCCCATCCCGAACTCGGAAGTGAAAACGCTCAGCGCCGATGGTAGTGTGGGGTCTCCCCATGTGAGAGTAGGACACCGCCAGGCTCTTAACATCAAAGCCGCAGCACAAAGTGCTGCGGCTTTTTTATTGCGGCCCTTCAAATTAGCCCGTATGGACCTCCGACGACGCCTCGCTGTCGATTTTTTCCACCGAGGCTTCGAGCGTTTCCCTGTAGCGGACGCGTGCGTTCTTCGTCGCGGCATTCAAGCCGAAAACCGGCGCACTCAGTGCTTCGATGAATGGAGCGGCCAGATCGTTGCGGATCGGATCGATTAGATAGCTATAGGGTATTGCGCCTAGATTAAACAAACATAACTGTTGCGCCGGAATATCGGAACTCCGCCTGGACCGCACTGTCGCGAGAGTACTTGATGCTGGCGCAGCATCCTGTTACGAATGCACACAGATGCGTTTATCCGAGGTCTTCTTGCGTCTCGGCTGCTCTCTCGTCGGCTGGATGATGCTCTATGCACACTTCGTGTGGCTCGCCGCACTGGGCAGAATAGGCTGTGGTCCGGAGGGGGCCGAACTGCACGGTGTGCTCCTCGGTTTCGTGCCGATAACGATCGCGTCCGCGTTCGCGCTTCGCCTGACCCGTCCTTTCGGGGACATCCACAGAATCTTGCGTTGGCTGGGTCTGCCGGTATTCGGGCTCATAGGGATTGCCTCTTACAATGTATGGGAAGTCACATCGTCCGTCTATGCGACAGGGCACGGTTTCTGTTCGACCGCAGACGCAGATGCGTGGCATTATCTCTGGGGTCCCGCACAACTGCTCACAACGATAGTTGTTGCAGCACTGGTCATTCGTGTCTGGCAGAGCGCTGTTGCGAAAACCAGCACCTAGTCGAACAAGTGCTCGCCATAGAATCTCGACGAGCGAATTGCAAAGCTGAATTTCTGGTGCTACAAACCAGTAGTGCTGTTTTGCAGCACGCAACAAATATACTTGCATGCAGGCCAGGTCCTGATCAGAACAATACCGGCCTTTCCATACAAAATCGGGGAACAATCATGTCAATGATGTCTGAATTCAAATCGTTTGCGATGCGCGGCAATGTAGTCGACATGGCCGTCGGTATCGTAATGGGAGGCGCCTTCGGCAAAATCGTTTCTTCCTTCGTTGCGGACGTGCTGATGCCGCCGATCGGTCTCGCGTTGGGCGGAGTGGATTTTTCTGACCTCGCCATCACGTTGCAGGAAGCCGAGGGCGAAGTAGCCGCCGTAACGATGAAGTACGGGGTGTTCGTCCAGACGGTCGTGGACTTCCTGATCATAGCCTTCGCTATTTTCCTGGTTGTCAAGGCGATGAATGCGGTCAAGAAAAAGGAGGAAGAGGCGCCGCCACCTCCGCCGAAGCCGAGCAAGGAAGAAGAACTGCTAACCGAGATTCGCGACGCGTTGCGAGCGAAGTAGACGTCCAGGCGGCGGGCCGGCCAACGTCTTTGCGCCGGCCCCTTCCACTGCCTGAACCCCGAATCTACTTTCCGCCCGCATGTTGCGCCATGGCCAGCGCCGCGGCGCTGGCGCCTGCGACCGACCAGCCGCCATCGACCGGCAGTACCACGCCACTGATGTACTGAGCGGCATCGGAGGACAGGAACATCGCAGCCTGCCCGATCTCGTCGACCGAGCCGAACCGCTGTAGTGGAACACTCTTCTTGTACTGTTTTGCAATCGCTTCGCTTGGCGCCAATCTCCTCATGCCTTCGGTGTCGGCAATGGGGCCCGGCGCAATGCTGTTGATGCGGATCCCGTAGGGCCCCCACTCGAGCGCGAGTGTCCGCGTGAGCATGTCGACGCCGGCCTTTGCAGCACAGACATGGCTCTGCATCGGCATCGGCACGAACGCCTGCGGCGCCGAGATGTTGATGACAGAGGCGCCCGGTTTCTTCAGGTACTGGAATGCGGATCGCAGCACGTGGAATGAGCCCAGCAGGTCGATGTCGACTACCGACTTGAAGCCATTCGGCGACATGTCGTTGGCGAGGGCGGGGAAGTTACCTGCGGCGCCCGATACCAGGATATCGATAGCGCCCACGGCGGCATCGTGCTCGGCCAGTGCGGCCTGCACGGCTTCCGCGTCGCGAACGTCGAGCGCGTAGCCGGTTGCTCCGGAACCCAGTGATTTCAGTTCGGCGACCGCAGCGGCTACTTTTTCCTGCGAGCGGCTGGCTACAGCGACATTGGCACCTGCCGAAGCAAAACAGCGCGCAATACCGAGATTGATGCCGCTGGTGCCGCCAAAAACGAATACATTGCTGGTCTTGAAGTCGAAAGTCGTCGTCATCGGTAGTCTTGCTCCCGGAAGATTGAGCCTGCAGTGTGTTGCGGTTCGCCCGGGATTTCAATCAGCAAGCGATTACAATCGGCGACACTTACACGCCTGTTACGGTGGACTGCAGTGAGATCCCGTTGAAGATCGTGCTCCGCCGCAACCCAATACGCCAGCCGGGCTCGCTGCGCTGGAAAGGCTCGAGCCGGACCTCATCGTTTCGATTCGCTATCGCCGGATTCTCAAGAGCGAAGCGATCGCGATTCCCCATCTCGGCGTACTGAACCTGCACTCGGGCGTGCTGCCGGACTACAAGGGTGTGATGGCCACGTTCTGGGCCATGCTGCACGCCGAGGAAATGATCGGCTCGACCCTGCATCGGATCATTGACAGCGGTATCGATACCGGCCCCGTGATCGGCCTCCGACAGGTTGCCGCCGACTACCGGGCGAGCTATCTTGCCAACGTCCTCCGGCTTTATGGTGCGGGCTGCGACATGGTGATCGAGGCACTGCAATCCCTGGCACGTGGCGCTGAGGTCGAAACCGCTGCGCAACAACCCGGCGGAAGGTACTTCTCGACCCCGGAAGCGGCCGATTTCCGGCGATTTGCGGCCCGTGGCCTCGAGCTGGCCAGTGGCCGGGAACTGGCTGAAATCGGCATCCGGAAGGTGCCGTGAAGGGCAGGCTTCGGCCAGTCAGAGCCCCGAAACACTTGACTCGGCGCGCCCAAAAGAGAATAGTTATCAGGTACTGCGGTGTAGTAAATTTACAACGCAGTCGAAACGGGGGGTCTCTGCCACGTACACA
>JARRLL010000102.1:0-3684 GCA_037387125.1 Gammaproteobacteria bacterium
ATGACGAGCGGCGAACACGACTACATGTTGAAAGTGATCACTGCAGACATGGCGAGCTACGAACATTTTCTTTCGGACAAAATGCTGCGCCTGCCATCGGTACGAACGGTAAATACCGGGTTCGTCCTCCGCCGTAAGAAATACACGACCGCATTGCCTTTGCCGCATCCAGCCTGACGGGTGGCGTTCAGACCTGATCGTAATCCACGGTGACGTTGTCGCTGCAGGGCCGCGCCTGACAGGTCAATATGAAACCCGCCTCGACTTCCCAGGGCTCGAGCGCATGATTGACGTCCATTTCGATTTTGCCCTCGACCAGTTGGGCGCGGCAGGTTGCGCATACCCCGCCCTTGCATGAAAACGGCAGTTCGAGCCCGTGCCGCAAGCCTGCCTCCAGCACCGTTTCGCCACTCGTCGCAATCGGGAATTGTCGGCGCCGGCCATCCACTATGGCAGTAACCGTGGCGGCTGCAGTGGTGGCCACCGCTCGTGCCGCCGCCGGTTTTGCTTTCGCGCTTCGGAATCGTTCGAAGTGCACGCGATCTTCGGCCACGTCGAGCTCAGCGAGCGTCGCTCGCACATCGTCGATCATGCTGCCGGGACCGCAGACGTACCAGTTGTCCACTTGCTGCGTATCGCAAAAACTCTCGATCAGCTTGCGGCAATGCCGGGCATCGATCCGCCCGTTCAGCAACTCCACGTCCTGAACCTCACCGCTCAACACGTGGTACAACGAGAAACGCTGCGCCGCAAACGCAACATGAGTGCGCGAGGCCGACGGATCCGGCTGAGCGACAAAATGCCCGGTCGGAGTCATGACCCGCAGTCGCTGTCCTTTGGCCAGGATGCTATTGGCGAAACCTGAAAAACGCCCGTCCGGATGGCGTTTGATACCGACCCGCAAACTTCGATCGTCGACGCTGCTACAGATCGAGTACGGCCGGCGAATGCGCTTGCCGTCGATCTCCGCCTCCAACGTGATGTGCTGACCCGGCAGGTAGGAAAACTCATTGCACAAATTCTCGGGAACGGCGAAACGAACGCACACCGCGTGATCGGTTTCAGGCCGCACATCGTCGATTTCGAGCTCGTGAAATTTAAGCATGATGGGTTAGAGGCACTTGAAGTAGTCGAAGGGTTCGGCACAGGCGCCGCATTGGTAATGAGCCTTGCAGGGAGTAGAGCCGAACTCGCTGACACGGCTGGTTGCCGTTGAGCCACAGCGTGGGCAGGCAATAGCAAGCCCGGCGCCACCGAACAACCCACGCCCGCGCGCGGCGCTGGCTGCAGGCGGGGCAATACCGTACTCGCGTAATTTGCGACGGCCGTCGTCGCTGATCCAGTCGGTGGTCCATGCCGGGCTGATCACGGTGCGAATCTCGGCATCCGCATGGCCCGCCTGGTCCAGAACCTCACGTACGCTTTGCTCGATCATCTCGGTGGCCGGACAACCCGAGTAGGTCGGCGTGATGGCCACGACGGGATGGCCCTCATCGAAAACATCGCGAACGATACCGAGATCGACAATGCTGATAATCGGAATTTCCGGATCGGGCACCGACTGCAGCAACCGCCATATCTCTTCGGTGACAGTCGTTTCCCCACGGGTACGGGTCATGAATGCTGAACTACCATGATGCCCCGGGGTAGGCGCGTTGCAGAAACTGCATCTCTGCCAGCATGTAGCCGAGGTGCTCGGTATGGCGGCCGTGGCGCCCGCCACTCGCCATCCCGTCGCCAGCGGGCCGGGTAATCGTGGCTTCGCGGAGAATCCGGTCGAGTTGGTTATCCCATTCGCTGCGCAGCACAGCCGGGTCAGCCGCAATCCCCTCGGCGACCAGCGCGGTCTCGACGTCGTCGGTTTCGAAAAGTTCACCGGTATACCGCCAGATGCGATCAAGCGCGGCCTGCACTCGCTGATGGCTTTCGGCAGTGCCGTCGCCTAGCCGTACTAACCAGCCTGCGCTGTGCTGCAAATGGTAGCGGCTTTCCTTGGATGCCTTGGCGGCAATTTCTGCAAGCCGGCTGTCGCCTGAACGCTGCAACTCTTCATACAGCCCGCACTGGTACAGATCGAAAAGACATTGGCGCACGATCGTGAACGCAAAATCGCGGTTCGGCAGCTCGACCAGCAGCAGATTGCGAAAGTCCATGCCGTCGCGCAGAAACGCGAGATCGTCTTCGCTGTGCCCGGCTCCCTCGAGTTCGGCCGCGTACGACAACAACATGCGCGCCTGGCCAACCAAATCGAGCGCGAAGTTGACGAGCGCCATTTCTTCTTCGAGCGCCGGCCCCTTGCCGCACCACTCTCCGAGACGCTGACCCAGAACGAGCGCGTTATCGGCGAGCCGCAACACATATACGAGGCGCGGCTCGGCAGCACGGATATCGATACTGCCGGTCACAACACCTCGACCTCGTCAGGGATGTCGTAAAACGTGGGATGGCGATAAATCTTGTCGTCAGCCGGATCGAAGTAGGCGTCACGCTCGGCCGGGTCGGAAGCATGAATCGCTGCTGACGGTACGACCCAGATACTGACGCCCTCCTGGCGCCGGGTATAGAGATCGCGCGCGTTCTGCAGCGCCATTTGCTGGTCGGCCGCATGGAGGCTGCCAACGTGCTTGTGACTCAATCCGGTGCGAGAGCGAATAAACACTTCCCAAAGCGGCCAGTCCTGCTCTGCCATCGAGTTTCTCCTCAGGCGGCTTGCGCCGCGGCTCTCTTTACTTGCTTGCGGGCATAAGCGCGTGCCGCATCGCGCACCCATCGCCCCTCTTCGTGGGCGCTGCGACGCGCTTCAATCCGCTCCCGGTTACATGGGCCGTTTCCTTTGAGCACGGCAAAAAACTCTTCCCAATCGATCGCTCCGAAACGGTAATGACCGCTTTCTTCGTCAAAAGCGAGGTCAGGATCCGGCACCTTAAGACCGAGGTATTCGGCCTGCGGCACCGTGGTGTCGACGAATTTCTGACGCAGTTCATCGTTGGTGAAGCGCTTGATCTTCCAGGCCATGGACTGCGCAGTGTGGCGCGATTCATTGTCGGACGGGCCGAACATCATTAGCGATGGCCACCACCAGCGATTCAGCGCATCCTGGGCCATGCGCTTTTGTTCATCGTTGCCTCGGCACAGCGCAAGCATCAACTCGTAGCCCTGGCGCTGATGAAAACTCTCTTCCCTGCACACCCGCACCATCGCCCGCGCATAGGGACCGTAGGAGCAACGGCACAACGGGATCTGATTCATGATGGCGGCGCCGTCAACGAGCCAGCCGATCGCACCTACGTCAGCCCAGGTCAGCGTAGGGTAGTTGAAAATACTCGAGTATTTGGCACGGCCGTCGAGCAATTGATCGACCATGTCGGCGCGCGAGGTGCCCAGCGTTTCCGCTGCGCTGTAGAGATACAGGCCATGTCCGGCCTCGTCCTGGACTTTGGCCATCAGGATCAGCTTGCGTTTCAGCGTAGGGGCACGGCTGATCCAGTTGCCCTCCGGCAGCATACCGACTATCTCGGAATGGGCATGCTGCGATATCTGTCTGACCAGCGTCTTGCGGTAAGCCTCCGGCATCCAGTCGCGCGGTTCGATTTTCTCTTCGCCGTCGATTCGAGCCTGGAATGCGGCTTCGCGCTCACGATCGGCATTCGCGTCCTCTGTATTGTCCTGGCTGCCCTGCTGATC
>JARRLL010000103.1:0-3085 GCA_037387125.1 Gammaproteobacteria bacterium
GGTAACCTTATGAAACTGGATGATTTGATTGCCATCGACGTGCACACACATGCGGAGGTGTCGTGCCGCCAGCCCGTCGACGAAGTATGGAAAAAATTCGAGGACGCGGCGAGCAAGTATTTTGGTGCAGGCAAGCGCCCGACAATAGCCGAAACGGTGGCCTATTACCGGGAACGCAAGATCGGGCTTGTCATGTTTACGGTCGACACGGAATACGAAATGGGTGTAAAGCGCATCCCCAACGAAGAAGTTGCGGATGCTGCACGTGAGAACAGTGACATGATGATTGCTTTTGCGAGCATCGATCCGCACAAGGGCAAGATGGGCGTCCGCGAAGCGCGACGCCTGGTCGAGGAAGGCACGATCAAGGGGTTCAAGTTTCATCCCACGGTACAGGGTTTTTTCCCGAACGACCGGATGGCCTATCAACTTTACGAAGTCATTGCCGAATACAAGCTGCCCGCGATTTTCCACAGCGGACACTCCGGTATCGGCACCGGCATGCCGGGCGGCGGCGGCCTAAAACTGAAGTATACGAATCCGATTCATATCGACGATGTGGCGGCCGATTTCCCTGACATGACGGTGATCATCGCGCACCCGTCATGGCCGTGGCAGGACGAAGCGCTATCGGTCTGCCTGCACAAGCCGAACGTCTATATCGACCTTTCCGGCTGGTCGCCGAAATACTTTCCAGAGCAGCTGGTGAGTCATGCCAACCGCCAGCTCAAGCACAAGATGCTGTTTGGTTCCGATTTTCCGCTGATTACCCCCGACCGATGGATAGAAGACTTCAAGGTGGCGGGATTCAAACCCGAAGTTCATGATCTCATCCTTAAGAAGAATGCCATAAAGGCACTGGGTCTCGACCGCGAATAGTCCGATGAACGTCAGTGCAAATGATTGGCAACCAAGTAGTTTTGCGGTTACGACCAGAACCCGACCTGACGGCTCGATGATCCTGCAACCGGTGGAGGCGATCGAGGCCTACCCCGAGCGCGTCACCGATGCGTTGGAGCATTGGGCCTCGATCGAGCCCGAGCGGGTCTTTGTCGCCCGGCGTAGCGACGCTGGGGAATGGAATCGAGTCTCCTATGCTGATGCACTAAAAATGGTGCGGGCCATCAGCGCGGGCCTGGCAGCGCTGAACCTGAGCGCGGAACGCCCCTTGCTGATCCTGTCCGGCAACAGTATCGAACACTTACTGCTCAGCCTGGCGGCGATGTATGTCGGTGTGCCCTATTGCCCGGTCTCACCCGCCTATTCGAGCGCTCGCTCCGATCTGGCCAAACTTCGCTATGTATTCGAGCTGTTGACGCCGGGCCTGGTCGCAACCTTCGGTGACAGCGATCACGGCCGTGTCGTCGATTCGATCGTGGATGCCGCTACGCCGATCATCGGCGATGAGTCTCTTCCGACGAACCGCGAAATATTGTCGTTGGCGGATGTGCAAAGCCGAGATCCGGCGGATGCGGAAATCGATCACGCCCGCGTGGGCGGTGACACAATTGCAAAGTTTCTGCTCACCTCCGGGTCCACCGGGCAACCAAAACCCGTTATCACCACGCATCGAATGTTGTGCAGCAACCAGACGATGATCCGGCAAGCCATACCGTTTGTGCGCGAGGAACCGCCAGTGCTGGTTGACTGGTTGCCGTGGAACCATACGTTTGGTGGCAGTCACAACGTCGGAATCGTATTGTTTAACGGCGGAACCCTGTATATCGATGATGGCAAGCCAGTGCCGAAGTTGATCGATGAGACTCTGCGCAACCTGCGGGAAATATCGCCAACTGTCTATTTTAATGTGCCTAAGGGTTTCGAGTATATTGCAGGCCGGTTGCAGAACGACGACACACTACGACACAGTTTTTACCGGCGCCTGCGTGCTTGTTTTTTTGCCGGCGCGAGCCTGGCGCAACACACCTGGGACCTGCTCGATGATGCCGCGACGAAGGAATGTGGGAGCCGGGTTCCGGTATTGTCCGGGCTCGGATGTACCGAGGCGTCGCCATCGATAACCTTTACGACACCGGACGTTGGCCGAGCCGGCGTAATCGGCTTGCCGGCCGCCGGCAATGAAGTAAAACTGACCCCAGTGTCCGGCAAGCTTGAGCTACGCGTCAGAGGTCCGAATGTCACTCCCGGCTACTGGCGTATGCCGGAACAGACGGCGGCAGCATTCGACGACGAGGGCTATTATAGACTGGGTGACGCCGTACGACTCATCGACCCGGACGATGCCAGCAAAGGTATGGCTTTTGATGGACGTATTTCCGAAGACTTCAAGCTTGCCAGTGGCACCTGGGTCAGTACCGGACCGCTCCGGACGTCGCTGTTAGCCGCACTCGCGCCGGTCGCACAGGACCTGATCATCGCAGGGCTGGATGAAGACTACATTGCGATACTCATCGTTCCTGACCTCCCGGCATGCCGCGAACTGGTCGGCATGAATAGCGATGTGCCTGCCGCAACGGTACTGGCGAATGCGCAGCTGCGCGATTATGTCGCCGCTGCGCTGGCCGCTTATGCAGAGGAAAACCGCGCCGGCTCGACGCATGCACGACGCGCTGTTCTGCTGGCCGAGCCGCTATCGATCGACAAGGGCGAGATCACCGACAAGGGCTCAGTGAACCAGGCCGCGGTACTCGCCGTACGCAAGAACCTCGTTGCCAGGCTGTACGAAGCAGCGCCACCCGCTGAAGTGATCGTTGCCGTCGATTGACGAGACGCCCATAAGCGGTGGCCGGCGCGCCTCGGGCCAGGGAATTAGGGTCTGTCTAAATAGTTTGCACGACCTACTATTTGCAATATCATTAATCAGCGCTAAACTACAAAAATGGTAGCGCTAACTGCAGGTTGTGGTCGCCGTATCAAGAGCTACACTGAAGTTTAGGCCATGCAATCTGAATAAGCGCTGCGTTCTATGCGGTTTGCCAGAACTACTGGGGGATAATATGAACATTACAAGTCTGCAGAAACCCGCTTTTGTTGTTACCTGGGTAGCGTGCCTGGGAATACTGAGCCTTGTTGGTGACGACGCTTTTGCTCAAGCACCGGGTGCTGAGAATAGTGGCGGCGGCCT
>JARRLL010000104.1:0-3070 GCA_037387125.1 Gammaproteobacteria bacterium
GGATGATCTTCCCGCCGGTTATTGAAGACGGCGAAGCGCCTATCGACGACCCGTTCATCGTGCCGCTAGCCATGCCCATGGTGGCAGGGCCATCAACAATAGCGATCCTGCTGCTGCTCAGCCGCACACAACCGGAACACCTCGCCGAGTGGAGTTTGGCATTACTGGCAGCCTGGGGCGGGACCGCGGTGATCATGACCGCCTCGCCGTTTCTGCTGCGCTATCTGGGCGACCGCGGCGCACGCGCAATGGGCCGACTGATGGGCATGCTACTGGTACTCCTCGCCACGCAGATGCTGTTAAACGGCGTTGCGGAGTTTGTCGGCACTTTATAAGGGCGTCTGAACGCGTTGGCCGGACTCGGGTCGAGCCCACAGCAAACTACCCACGCCAACCCGCGCCGGCGCTGCGCAGGCCATCGACAGGGCATCCCGAACAGGCTGCGGCTTCAATAAAGGTCTTCGCGTCGGTCCCGGAAAAACCCCCACGCGCTGCGGTGGGTCTTCAGGAAATCCAGGTCGAAACTGTGCACGAGCACGCCCTCTTCATCGGCGCCAAAAGACTCCACCAGTTCACCACGGTGGTCGGCGATGAAGGACTGACCATAAAAGCTTTGGGGTGCACCCAAACCCTGCTCGGTGCCTACGCGATTGGCGGCGACCACCGGCACCACGTTGGAGACCGCATGGCCCTGCATGGCTCGCCGCCAGGGCGCCGCTGTGTCGAGCGACGCGTCGTGGGGTTCGGAACCGATGGCGGTAGGAAACATCAGCAGATCTGCGCCGTTCAGCATGAGCTGGCGGGCTGTCTCCGGAAACCACTGATCCCAGCAGATACCCACACCCACGTTGCCGTAAACGGTCGGCCACACTTTGAAGCCCGTGTTGCCCGGCCGGAAATAGTATTTTTCCTGGTAACCGGGGCCGTCGGGGATATGGCTCTTTCGGTATACGCCCATGATCTCGCCCGCATGGTCCAGCATCACCACGCTGTTATAGGTATGGTGGCCGTCGCGCTCGAAAATCGATACGGGAATGACCACCTGCAACGACCTGGCCACAGGTTGAAGTTGCACGACACAGGGGTGGGTAGTTGCCGAATACGCGAAATCGAACCAGCGTTCGTCCTGCGTGGTGCAGAAATAAGGGCCCTGAAAAAGTTCGGACGGCAGAACAACCTGTGCGCCCTGCTTCGCGGCCTGTTCGATATAACCGATCGTCTTGGCGATATTGGCATCCATGTCCTCGCCATAGGCGGCCTGGATTGCGGCGACGGTGGTGATGCCTTTCTTTTGAGTCATAAGATCGATGGGCCAGAATAAAAATAATTCATGGGGTCAAAACTAAAACCTGCACTCACGCAGGTTTACTCCGACCCCGCAACGGGTTCTTGCTGGGTAATGCAGTGAAACGAGCCGCCGCCGGTCAACAGGTGCTGAGACGCCACGCCGACGACCTCACGATCGGGAAACAGCGCCTGCAGCGCATTCACCGCTGCCGCACCGAACTCCTCATTATAGGTCGGCACCACGACCGTCTTGTTGCCGACAATAAAATTCATGTGCGACGCCGGCATCAATTCGCCCTCCGCACTGCAGATTCGGCCCGGTGACGGAATGCTATGAACGGTCAAACTCATGTCCCGCAGTTCCTCTGCGATGCGAGCATACAGCGCCGCATTCGGGTCATCGTCACCACTGGGCGCCTGGCAGACGACCGCATCGGCGGAGACGAAGCGCGCCAGGTTATCCACATGACCGTCGGTATGATCGTTCAGCAAACCCTGCTCCAGCCATAAAACCTCGCGGCAGTTGAAGGCGGCACGCAACAGCGTCTCGGCACGGGCCTCGGTCCAGTCAGCATTGCGGTTAGGGTTCAGCACACACTGTCGCGTCGTGAGTATTACACCCGCGCCGTTATGCTCTAGCGCACCACCCTCCAGTATGAATTCAAACGCCAGGGTTTCGACTCCCGCCGCGCTGGCGAGTTCGTCGCCCACCGTGCTGTCGCCGGGCAGCTCGTATTTGCCACCCCAACCGTTATTAGCGAACCGCAGAGCCACCGTTGCATTGCCTGTCATCGCAAAAATCGGGCCGGTGTCGCGCAACCAGATATCGCCGAAGTGCGCGGGGATGATCTCTGCAAGCGCGCCGACGGCCTGCTCGGCCGAGACAATGGCTTCATCACCACAGGCCAGCACTTTAATTTTATCGTGCGGCACAAGCGCTTCAACCATGGCGGCCACTTCCGCGCGGGCGCCGGCCAGATCGTCGAGCCACAAGTCGGCGTGCGACGGCCATGCGGTCCAGATCGCTTTGTGGGGCGCCCACTCCGCCGGAATGATGCGGTGCTTTATTGAGTCTGACATGGGATAGTTTTGGCCGGGCATCCGATAAATTCAAAGGCGCGATTATAGGCCGCGGCCGGCCTTTTAGGGTTCAAACTCATTACTCGATAAAGCCATTTTTTCGGGTTATTGCCGAGTCCGGGGCCACACCTGCTATCCTCCGCAGCGTGAATTCCCTGCCTGACTCTCCCGCCCAACAGATATTACAGCGCGTGTACGGCTACGACGCCTTTCGTGGCCAGCAGCAGGCCGCCATCGAGCGGGCGCTGGCCGGGCAGGACTCGCTGGTGCTGATGCCCACGGGCGGCGGCAAATCGTTGTGCTACCAGATACCGGCGCAAATCGGCGCAGGCACGGTGCTCGTCGTGTCACCGCTCATCGCCCTGATGCAGGACCAGGTCACCGCCCTGCTGGCGCTGGGGATTCCGGCGGCATTCCTTAATTCGTCGCTAAGCCTCGCTGAGCAGAATGATGTCATCGGGCGGCTCAAGGCCGGGCAGTTGCGGCTGTTGTACGTCGCACCCGAAAGACTCGTGCAACCCGGCACGCGGGCACTGCTGCGCAGCGTGCCCATCTCACTCATCGCAATCGACGAAGCGCACTGCGTGTCCCAGTGGGGCCACGATTTTCGTTCCGACTACCTCGCCCTGCATGATTTGCGTGACTGGTTTCCGGGCGTCCCGCGCATGGCCCTGACCGCGACGGCAACCGAACTGACCCGAAC
>JARRLL010000105.1:0-4418 GCA_037387125.1 Gammaproteobacteria bacterium
GTATGAGTGGGTTTATTAACTCGCAAACTTCATTGAACAGCATGTCCGAGACGATATAGCTCATATTGGCGGCAACAATATTGTGCTTTTCAGCTGGTGATTCAGCGCCGAAAGTTAGTCGCCAGTAGTCCACCCACTCGGGCGCATCTTCACCTAAAAGAATTTGCGAAGCCGCAGACTCATCGGCCAGTCGCTTGTAGTCAAAACCCGTTTTGTATAACCAGCGAAATGCTGCTCTTGCAACAGCCTCACTGTAATTCGGTATTGATATGGCAATGATTTTGGTATCCGGAGCAGTACTAACCATGCCCAGCGCAGAATTAGTCGCATGGCCACCAGAATAAACCCTGTAAGGTTGATCCTTAGCCCGGTTGTAACTGTCTATTCTCGCCTCGCAAGGTTCCAGTGCATTCGACGGGTCCGCGTAAATATCCGTGGCCGCTGAGTCTATGCACATGACCCAAGCGATTTTGCAGGGTTCATCCGGAAAGTTCGGATCAGTTTCAGGGGCCCACCCCCAGTGATCTGGCGGCGCATTTTCGGGTTTCCGACATGCACCGAAGGGTCGAGGTCGACCATCATCGTGCTCATAGAACCAGGCCGCCGCATTGCGTTCTATTATGGCCACCGCTGTGCCAGCTCCAGTATGACCTGCCGCAATGACCTCGGGCTGCCGAATGTGCATTAAAGGGCCCGCGTAAGTCCTGTTGTAGCTGTTGCCGTGTATTTTCAGCTGCGGCTCGGAACCGTCCGGACACAACTCCTGACTCACCGCCGGATACACAACGGCGGCTGTCAGGAAGGCCATCGCAACCAATCGCAGAAAATTTTTCATAGACCATTATTTGCGCAGATTCTAGAGCGCATAATTTTGTTATTTAGGACGACTTACGTTCGAAGAGGCGGCGCATTCATTTAGTGGTTTTAGCCGCCAAGTCCCAGCCCCTTCGTCCAGAAATCGGGCCGGAAGAGAATACGATAGTTGGGAGCATCATGAACGTCAATAATTGCGCCAAGCTGCAACACGGCATGACTATTAAAACCAGACGCTTAGGCGCGTTGTATATGCGAAAAAGATATGCAAGCAATAAGGTGAGCCCGCTTATGCTGCAACGTATTCGCCGCAGAGTCTGCTCGGCCGAAAAAAATATTACGTAGAGGATGTGTGCCTAAATGAAATGCTAATTTTCCACGCTTAAAACAACGCACTTCAAATCTTGATTATCAGCGTACCTGCAAAGACCCGACCTACCCAAGGGCTTGCTGGGAAACGCATACAGCTGCTTTAAAAAATAATCCTTGTCCGCACCGTCAACCAGTGCATCGCCATTAAAGTCAGCGGACGGCGCATAGCTGCCTAAGCTAAGGTAGCGTTCCAGCGCGATACCGTCGTTCAGGTCAACGATGCCGTTATTGTCCAGATCCCCGTCGCAGGCGTTGCCAAAATAGTCATCATCTGAGTCCAGTTGGTTCAGATTGATTCCGCTGCCACTGGTCCACGGTCCATTCGGGATATCGATGCAATTGTCCAGATGATTGGGCGTCCCGTCTGCATCAGCATCCACACCGGAAGGGCCGGGAGGGCTATCCAAAAAGCTTGCTAGCAGCAAATCATAGTCTTGCTCGTCGGCAGTTCCATCGCCATCGAAATCACCATGAGGGTTCTCCGTATCGAGATACACGGCGACAAAATGCTCGGCATCTGCGCCGGTAACCATGCCATCGTTATCGTAGTCAGCATCGCAGGCATTGCCGTAACCATCACCATCGGAATCCCGCTGGTCGAAATTCGGCACATCGATGCAATTGTCGACGGGGTCGAATAAGCCGTCATTGTCCGAATCGTCTGCCGCACTACCCTTGCCGAACGTGAGTGCCGCCGCAACATCAAGCGCCGGTCTCGAATAGCCGGGAATTCCTTTGCTGTCCGGGTCTTCCGTTACGGTTTTGGGGCAATAGAGTGCGGCCAATGCAGGATCATATGGCGGTTGCGAGGCTGGCGGCACGGTGCAATCGCGCCGGACAAAAGCTCTTCGGTCGCTCTGGAACAGACGCTTCTCGATCTCATCAGGTGAGGCATTGGCACCTTGAGGCGAACTGCGCAACAGCGCAACAGCTCCGGAAACAACGGGCGTTGAAAAAGAACCCGAGGCACTCTGCCGTGAAAGCGGGTCGACGTTGCAGCCGGACGTCAGGACGTTGTTAGGGACATCACTATCGAGCGGTAGCCAAGATACTCCAGGGCCATGCGACACAATCAAGGGCAGTACCGGGCTGACATTAAGCGCTATCGAGAAACCGCCCGGGTATTCGTTACTCACCCTGTCGTATCGATCGTATATCGCTTTGTTTACATTGTGCCCAACGGCCGACACAGCGAGAGCCTCGGCTGTGCAGGCTGGGTTACCCAGCGCGTTGGAAAATCTCGCATTGCCCGGAGGGACTACAGGCAAGACCCCGGCATCGCGCAACGCCGCAAACTCCGGGGCAAAGGAAAAAACTTCGGCCGCACCCTGGAAGTCAATTGAGCCATTTGCATAAAACCGGTCCTGGATATATCGCTCCGGAGCCCTTACATCATCGTACAGCGGCAGAATGTCGATATTCGAAGGCCCGGGCGCCCGGTTCCAGAAATTTTGCGAAAAGTATCGGACGTCTTTTCTATCGATAACACCATCCCAGTTCAGATCGGCCGCCAGGTAGTACATCTGCCGGTCAGCGTCATCGATAACCGAGTCATCGTTCAGATCGAGTAGCGGTTGGAACACGCGATCGTCCGCCGAATCGATCTTGCCGTCTTGATTCAAGTCGAACGTCGGAGCGGTTTCGTCATGGTCGTCCCAAATATCAGCGAAGATCCAGATGTCGTCCCAGTCCCAGTCATTATCGTTATCGAAATCGCCGTCGCAATGATTACCTCGCCCGTCTTCATCGCCGTCGGGAAATTCGCTCACGTAGTCCGGATTCTGCTCGGTTCCTTTGTTTGTAAACACCTCATTGTCGACAAGCAGGCAATTGTCATCGATGTCTATCCTGCTGTCGTTATCCGAGTTTGTCTGGTCTACCCGCGGGTTGACCGGTTCGCAGCTTTCGGAATACACGTTTTCCGACAGCCGCCAGCCGAGGTTGGCCGCCACGACATTGAACTCATTAATCGGCGTGTCAGCGCCGAACTTCGCGCTCCAGTAGGCCGCCCAATCGGCCGCATCGGGCGAATTCAGGTAGATGCTATCAACTGCCGGAGTGGTCCCCGGCTCATACGCGGTCCCTGGCGTATACAACCAGCGATAGGCAGCGCGGAACGACAGAAAAGTTTCATCCGGAACCGAAATCGCGATGAGTTTGGCGTCCGGCGCCGTGCTGCTGACACCCAGCGCGACGTTGGTGGCGTGGCCTCCATAGAACCGGTCGCGTATCGTGTCCGTGGAATTGGTGTAGCTGTCTACATTGGCATCACATGCTTTAAGCCCTGCTGCCCCCCACGTCTCAGTGAGCGGCACCGGGCCCGGCTTATCCGTGGCAAGGTCGGCAGCAAAACACATCACCCAGGCAATTTTGCAGGGCTCGCCGGGGTAATCAGGGTCGTTTTCCGGCTCCCAGCCCCAATGATCCGGGGGCGCGTCCGCCGGTTTGCGGCAGGCGCCAAAAGGCCGCGGCAGCCCGTTGTCGAACTCGAAAAACCAGGCAGCCACACCCTTTTCCAGCAAAGCTACACTGGTGCCTGCGCCGGTAATGCCCGCCGCAAGCAGCTCCGGCTGGCCTACGTGTTTCAGCGCACCGGCATAGGACCTGTTGTAGGAGCCGCCTGTTCTGCTGAGCCGAGGTTCGGAACCGTCAGGACACAGTTCCTGGCCCACCGCTGCAAATGCAGTCAGTGCCATCAGTAAACCTAACCCAAAAGATCGAATCGTATTTTTCATTCTTTGCCGGGTCCAGAATAGACAATACCCCCCGTTCGGCACATGATCCGCGGAAACTCATGCGGGCATGGCGAAGCCCTGTATCTTGTTAATACTGACCGTTAGTTTTTCGCTCCCATCCCGCCTTTCGGGGTCGCCGGTTAGCCGCGAATACAACCACGATAGTTGTTGGCGGGGTGCGGGTCAAACGGCGCCGGCGACGGCAAATCCTGCCGCCGATGAAGCCAAAAAAAGCCTGCTAGCGAGACCCGCCAGAGGCGCACCTAGGGCGCCGCATTATTGGCAATGCGCGTGGGTGATACGAGCTTTTGGTGCTGCAAATTCTGTTGCTTTACAGCCCTAACTCAAAAACTCCTGCTCCACATCCCTGGCACTCTTACCACCCAGCATCATCAGCACGGCCTGCGCGTAGAACAACAGCTCGCGCCAGCGCGGCAAGTACGAACGCACAGTGCGCATCGAAAACAGTTTGTTCAGCGGCAGCGCGTCGTATTCCCA
>JARRLL010000106.1:0-3030 GCA_037387125.1 Gammaproteobacteria bacterium
GGCTTGCCGGCTGCTCAGGAGCTGATCAGCCGTCATGGTGGACTTATTGAATTCGAGAGCCGGCCTGGCACGACCATATTCTTCGTGCGCATTCCGCTACAGCAGGACAGCGCGCATGGCTAGCCGCCCGCTACAGGTCTGGATAGTCGACGACGATCAGTCGGTCCGCTGGGTGCTTGAGAAGGCGCTCAAACAGGCGGACATTGAGACGCGCAGCTTCGAACGTGCAGAACACCTGCTGGACGCAATTGGTGACCGCGAACCGGATGTTCTGATTACGGACGTGCGCATGCCGGGAATGAGCGGCCTCGCCCTGCTGGAGCGCCTGCAAACCAGCTGCCCGGAATTGCCGATTATCGTTATCACGGCGCACTCTGATCTCGAGAATGCAGTGGCTGCCTACAAGGGCGGCGCTTTCGAGTATCTTCCCAAGCCTTTCGATATTGACGAGGCCGTGGACCTCGTTCGCAAGGCGGCGCGACGTAACGGCACCAGCGCGGTCGACAAGGGTCAACCCCCAGACGCTATGGCGTCGATGATCGGCCAGGCACCGGCGATGCAGGAGGTGTTCCGTTCGATCGGGCGTCTCGCTGGCTCAAGCATGACGGTATTGATCACGGGTGAGTCGGGGACCGGCAAAGAACTCGTTGCCCGGGCACTGCATGAACATAGTCCGCGATCGCACAAACCATTTGTTGCGCTGAACACCTCGGCAATCGCGTCCGAGCTGCTGGAGTCGGAATTATTCGGTCATGAAAAAGGCGCATTCACCGGAGCAGACGCGAGGCGCATCGGTCGCTTCGAACAGGCCGACGGTGGCACATTGTTCCTCGACGAGATTGGCGACATGTCCCCCGGGCTGCAGACGCGCTTGTTGCGTGTGCTGGCGGAAAGTGAGTTCTACCGCGTTGGTGGACAAAAGGCGATCAACGTCGACGTGCGCGTAATAGCCGCGACCAACCAGGACCTGGCGCGCGCGGTGAAAGAGGCCCGGTTCAGGGAGGACCTCTATCATCGCCTGAATGTTATTCGCATCAATACGCCGCCATTGCGGCAGCGTCGTGAAGACATACCGCTGCTACTGAATCACTCTCTTGCTGAGGCTGGCGAGGAGCTCGGGTCACCGCCAAAAGGCATTGACGCAAGCGCTTTGGAAACGCTCCAGGCATTCAGCTGGCCCGGCAATGTGCGCCAGTTGGTTAACGCGACTCGCCTACTTACGGTTACTGCGCCCGGCACCGTAATTACGGTCGAAGATATTCCCGGCGAACTGGGCGGGTCCGAGACGGCGGCCCACGCCGCAAAAGAGTGGACCCGGGTTCTTGCCACCTGGGCCGAGAGACAACTTCATAAAGGTGATGAGCCCCTCCTCGACAAAGCCCTGCCGGAATTTGAAAAGACCTTGATTGAGCTCGCGCTGGCGCGCACGAACGGCCATCGACAGGAAGCGGCCAAACTGCTGGGCTGGGGACGAAACACGCTGACCCGCAAGATGAAGGCCCTGCACCTGGACTAGTTTGTGGGGGCGCTCTTTTCGGGCGACGGGCCGCGCGAAAACCACGGATGCGAACCGAACTGGTTCCTCGGTACCGGGTCGCCCTTTTCGATGAACCACTTGAATCCCCGCACGACGCTCGACAGATAAAATCGCAGGCGCGGTCGCAACACGAACAGGTGAGGTGCCCAGCGAAGCAAAGGACCCAGGCTCTGCATCGCGTAAGGGAATACGGTGATCTGCAGACTCGACGAGGATTCCGTCAATGGCGTAATGCGCCACGATACCCACGCCAGCGGTTTCTGCCGATGGCAGATCTCCAGGTCGAAGCCGACACCCTCGTGCCACGCACGAAAGCGGCGCTCGTAGACGACGCCGTTCAGGTAGTGCACTTCATCACGACTGCTCGCGTCACCCCAGGCTTCAATCGGGTTGGCCGTCAGATAGGGATGGCTCTTCAGCAGACTTTCCGGCGCCGCAATGGTTTCCCACAGGCGGCCTGCGGGCGCCGCGATAGTGGCGGATCTTGATATGGGCCAGCGAAAACTCTCACGATCCTTTTCGTTTACGAGATTCATTGCTTTGCCGGCGCAGCGTTCCCCAGCGTGGTCATAGGTGCAGCGAACCCGTTAGCTCTGCGACTGACCCCAAATCATGTTGTTGGAGATAGTCCATAAGCCCGGCGTTGATTTTCTTGCAGACCAGCGGATCGTAAAACAGTGCGGTGCCTATACCGATTGCAGAGGCGCCGGCGATCATGAACTCGATAGCGTCGCTTACTGTCAGGATGCCGCCCTGCCCGATGATTGGTACGTTGTGCTTCTTTGCGACCTGGTAGACCTGGTGCACCTTGAGCAGCGCGATCGGTTTGATCGCCGGGCCCGACAATCCTCCCTGCACATTACCGATCACCGGTTGGCGCGTCGCTGTGACGATTGCCATGCACATTAGCGTGTTGATGCACGAAAAACCGTCGGTGCCAGCCTCGATGCACAAGCGCGCGTTTTCCTGGATGTTTGTCTGGTTGGGCGACAGCTTGGTAATCAGCGGCTTGTCAGTCTGCGCGCGACACGCGGCAACGACGCGCGCGGACATCTGCGGGTCATTTCCGAAAGCGACACCGCCCTCCTTGACGTTGGGGCAGGAAATGTTGATCTCGATGGCATCGATGGGAGAGTCGTCGAAACGCCGCGTGACCTCGTAGTATTCTTCGACCGTCGAGCCCGAGACGTTGGCGATGAATCGCGTCTCGCCGAAATCCAGGGTCGGGAGGATGCGGTCCACCACATGGGCGACCCCCGGATTCTGCAGGCCGATGGCATTCAGCATGCCACTCGCGGTCTCGCAGACCCTGTGCGGCGGGTTTCCCAGGCGGGGTCGCAGCGTGGTTCCCTTGAGGCAGACGGCACCGGTATCCCGATTCGAGAATCCCGCGACCCGCGTATACTCCCCACCGAAGCCGACACAGCCGGAAAGCAACACCAGTGGCGTGTTGAAGCGCAGCCCGCAGAAGCCGATTGCCAGGCGGGGGTCCG
>JARRLL010000107.1:0-3027 GCA_037387125.1 Gammaproteobacteria bacterium
AGTCTAATCTAGGTACATTTCCGAATTGACGTGATTCGTGCGCGCACGGATAAAGCGAAGTTACATCCGACAAAGGCAAACCTGACTAAAGTCAGCGACGCAAAGCCACGGGTCCTCGCTTCCTCCGAGAAGCCATGGATGACTCCCCGAAGGACCCAAGATCGCCGGGCTACCAATTTCGTTAAGCGGAGCAGCAGCGCACTGGTACGGTGCGTTGTTTCTTCCAGTCAACTTTGGGGGCAACAATGATGACATGGTTAAGAAGTGCAATTGCGTCAGTTATCTTGATAAGTTTTTCGTGCGTAGGCTTTGCTGATCCGCCGTCAGAATCGGGCATTGTGACTCGGACTGACGAGCCGTTTTGGTTTATCTGGTGGTATGACGAAGAAAACAACACGACCGCCTATTTTGGTGTGGATCCGTTACTCGTTTGTTTCGGCAATCTTGACGGTTGGCAGTCAAATCCTGTTATGAGAGTGTTTATGGACACGGACGGCGACGATGTCCTGCGGTTCAAGAGCCACGTTAACAGTAATGATATGCTGACCTCCGTGTGGCCGGGGTTTGCGCCTGCTGATGGTCCGGATAACGTCTGTGTTCAGATTATCTCCTTTGGAGTAACGCCTATCGCGACAGGATATTCCCGCTTCAGGCTGAACGACAACGATGTCTTACCGAATCTGAATCCGGACCGGCGCAACGCCAATGCATTTGGATTCAACGCCCGCGGCGACCTCGTCTATTATGATACGGGCGATCCCGTGCTCTTCTGGATGCATGTCCACGGAGTATGGGACGGCGAAGACTTCGATACATTCCGGGCCATTGCAAGGACCAGACTTCGCTAGGCCCTGATTTGATGGATCAAAAGCCCCGCTCCGGCGGGGCTTTCTTATGGTCTTCCGGGTGAGGGCGGACTGAGTGTCCGCTTCTGGCCGAAAACAGCCGTTCGATTTTGGCTGTCTTGGATTGATCGAATGACTGCTTTGGAGAAAAGCTGTCATTGAGCGGGCGCCCGGTTTGTCGCCAGGCAAGAATACGGATAATGGGCCAGCAGCCTCCTCGACTGCAGTGACTGCATTAGGGGCGGTTAGCCTCAGTTGGGAGAGCGCTGCATTAACAGTGCGGAGGTCACTGGTTCGAGGCCGGTATGGCGCACCATTCCCTCCTTCAGCCTCGCATTCAGAGCTCGATATTGCGCAGCCTTAAAGCATTGCCGATAACAGAGACCGAACTCATGCTCATGGCCGCCGCAGCGAACATCGGGCTGAGCAGCAAGCCGAAGAACGGATACAGGATACCCGCCGCGATGGGTACGCCCGCACTGTTGTAGGCGAAGGCGAAGAACAGGTTCTGCCGAATGTTCTTCATCGTCGCGCGGCTCAGGTTGCGAGCCTTAACGACGCCGAGCAGGTCGCCCCGCACCAGCGTAACGCTCGCGCTCTCGATTGCGACATCGGTGCCGGTACCCATGGCAATGCCTATGTCTGCCTGGGCCAGCGCCGGCGCATCGTTGATGCCGTCGCCGGCCATCGCAACCATCGAGCCGGTTGCCTGCAGCTCGCGCACCACCCGGCTCTTGTCCTCGGGCGATACGCCTGCGTGCACTTCGTCGATACCAATCTCATTAGCGACCGCCTCGGCGGTCGCCGCATTGTCGCCGGTCATCATCACGACCTTGAGCCCCGCTTCATGCAGCTGCTTTATGGCCTGCACCGTGGTCTTCTTGATCGGGTCCGCAACGCCGAGAAGCCCCGCCGCCTTGCCGTCCACCGCGACGAACATGACCGTCTGACCCTGCTTGCGGAACTCGTCCGCCTGCACGGCGAACTCGTCGTCGAGGGCATCGAGCTCGCGCATGAGCTTCTCGTTGCCGACGGCCACCTGCTTGCCGGATACTTCCGCTTTCGCACCCTGTCCGGTAACCGACTGGAATCCTTGCTGATTCTCTAGTGACAGAGAGCGCTGTTTCGCACCCCGGACGATGGCGGCGGCCAGGGGATGTTCGCTGGCCGTTTCCACGGAAGCGGCGAGTGCGAGCAGGGATTCCTCGGCGAAGTCACCGAACGGCGTCACCATGACGAGTTCCGGGTGACCTTCCGTGAGTGTGCCGGTCTTGTCCACGACGATCGTGTCGACTTTCTCGAAGCCTTCGAGCGCTTCTGCGTTCTTGATGAGGATGCCATTCTGCGCACCCTTGCCCGTACCCACCATGATTGACATCGGAGTCGCGAGGCCGAGAGCGCAGGGGCAGGCGATGATCAGCACCGCCACAGCGTTGACGATTGCATAGGCCATCGCGGGTTGCGGCCCCAGCAGGCCCCAGACGATGAATGTAATTACGGCAGTGGTGACCACGGCCGGCACGAACCAGCCGGCGACGACGTCGGCGAGCCGCTGTATCGGGGCGCGGCTCCGCTGCGCTTCGGCAACCATGTGGACGATCTGGGAAAGCACCGTGTCGTCACCGACCTTGGTGGCAACCATGATGAAGCTGCCGGTGCCGTTCACCGTGCCGCCGATCACTGTGTCGCCGCGTTGCTTCTCAACGGGGATCGGCTCGCCGCTGATCATCGATTCATCGACGCTGCTGTGGCCCTCCTGCAGTTCGCCATCGACGGGCACCTTGTCACCCGGCCTCACGCGCAGCCGGTCTCCCTCCGAAACTGCATCGAGCGACACTTCTTCTTCACTGCCATCGTCGCCGATGCGACGCGCCGTGGGCGGAGTAAGTTCCAGCAACGCCCGAATGGCGCCGGACGTCTGGCTGCGCGCTTTCAGTTCCAGGACCTGCCCGAGCAGAACGAGCGTCGTAATTACGGCGGCCGCCTCGAAGTAAACGGCGACCTGGCCGTCCGCATTACGGAACGCCTCAGGGAAGATGCCAGGGGCAAGGGTTGCAACCAGCGAATAGCCGAAAGCCACGGTAACGCCGAGGCCGATCAGCGTGAACATATTGAGATTCCAGGTGCGTACCGACTGCACGGCCCGCACCAGGAACGGCCAGCCGCACCAGAGGACGACCGG
>JARRLL010000108.1:0-4307 GCA_037387125.1 Gammaproteobacteria bacterium
AACCAAAGCGATCGTCTGTCCCGGCTCCACGTCCAGGGTGATGTCCCGTAGTACCAGCGTGTCCGATTCATACGCAAAGTTGACGTTCTCGAATTGGACGCGTCCCGCTACGCCCGAAGGTCCGGAGGGCAGTTCGTGCGCCCCTGGCCTGTCGATTACCTCCCGGCCGGTATCCAGTACCTCCATGACCCTTCGTGCCCGCGCGCTGGCCTCGGCAAAGCTCTCAGATACGTAAGCAAGCGTTTCCATGGGTGCATACAGTGCGGCGACATAGGTCAGGAACACGAGCAGGCTGCCAACCGATAGTGATCCGCTGAGTACCTCGAGTCCGCCCAAAGCCATGATCAGGGCGGTACCAATTGCCGTTGAGCTTTGGACACCCACTCGAAACTGCAGCTGCGAGACTAATGCCGAAAGATAGGCCCGGATCGTCTTGCGTGCCAGCGATTGAAAGCGCTTGTCCTCATGATCTTCCTGACCAAATGCCTGGATAGCGGGGAGGCTAGACAGGTCTTGCGCGGATAGTGTCATTATCCGTCCCTCGAGAGTCTCCTGGGCATAGGTGCGTTCCGTCATTCGAGGTGACAGCAGTCTGATAAGTGCCGGTATTGGGAAAGCTGCAAGCAAGGCGATCAGTGCGAGGCCGGCATTGAGATGCCACATTACGGCAAACATGAAAATCAAGGTCAGTAATGCCGTGCAGGTCGGCAACATGACTCCCATTGCCAGCTGTTTTACGCATTGGGCATCAGTGGTTACCCGTCTGACAAGATCGCCGCCGCCTTGTCGATAATGAAATTGCAGAGATAGCCGCTGCAGGTGATCGAACATTTCACCGCCCAGGCTGTAAGTCATGAGGTTCCCCAGTCCGTCCTGGATATAGGCCCTGATAACCTGCAATCCACGGTTGGCGACGAAAATCAGCAGCGTCGCCGCGGCCAGCCAAGCCAGGAGGCCAAGCTCCGTCGCTGCGCCGGGCAAATCGGCTAACCAGGCGACAAAGTGCGGCAACGGTTCGCCCGTAAACACATAATCGACGATAAGCTTCATTGGCCAGGGTATCAGCGAGACAAGCGCGGCCCCAACGAGGACTGACAGACCCAATACGGCCAGTTGCGGCCAATAGGCCCACAAATGCGGTATTAAACGGATCCACCACCGCGTGTTCACGTGAGTGCTCCACTGACCGAATCCGAACTTTGCAGCGAGTGGAAACGGGAATAAGGGCCACCGGAAACAATCAGTTCACGATGCGTTCCGATTTCAGCAATTGCTCCATTCTCGAGTGCGACAATACGGTCTGCGTTGCGTATGGTGGACAGCCGATGCGCAATGACAAAAGTCGTACGGCCATGAGCGAGCTTCTGCAGCGAGTTCAGCAACAGGCTTTCCGTTTCAGTATCCAGTGCCGAGGTCGGTTCATCGAGTATCAGTATCGGTGTATCTCTTAGTAACGCCCTGGCAATTGATAGGCGTTGCTTTTGCCCGCCTGACAGCGTCGAACCGCCTTCCGTCAGCGGCGTGTCGTAGCCTTGCGGCAATTTCTTTATGAATTCATCGGCATTGGCCGAGACAGCCGCGGCAATAACTGCGGCCCGGCTTGCTTCGGGACACCCGAATGCAATATTTTCGGCAACGGTCATCGGGAATAAAAACGGATCCTGCAGAACCAGGGAGACCTGGCTGCGCAGGCTGGCCAGCTGGATGTCGCGGATATCTAAACCGTCGAACATCACTCGACCGAGCAGAGGATCGAAAAAGCGTGGAATCAACGAAACCAGAGTGCTTTTACCTGCGCCGGTGCGTCCCACGATCGCGATCGTCTCGCCGGATTTCGCCTCGAAGCTGATGTCATGCAGAACGGGGTTGCCTGGCTCGTAGCCGAATGTAACCTGGTCGAATACGATCTCACCGCATCGCCCGGGCCGGGGTTTCGGTAGCGCTATTGCACCGGGCTTGTCCTGTATCTCCTCGTCGCTGTCCAGCACATCCAGCAGTCGATCCATGCTGGCTTCTGCGGTTTTGAGGTTGCCGTAGGTGTTGAGCAGCGATTCAACGGCGCGCTGTAAAGAGGCGACGTAGGCAACAAAAACGAGGAGGCTACCGACAGACAGGGTTTCGGCGAGTACGCGCTGCCCACCGGCAAACAGCACGATAGCGGCTCCTGCCGTCATCGTCAGGCCATTAACGAGCCCGTATCCGCTGCGCAGCAGTACGCTGCGCTGCGAGCGACTCACTGCATCTTTCGATAGCTCCGTGAAGCGATCGCGGTTATAACGCTCGGTACCGAAAGCCTGGACGATTGGTAACACACTGAGTACCTGGTGCACGAAAGCGGTCACGCTGGATTGCGCTTCACGACTCTGTCTCGCGCGTTGTCGTAATCGATTGCCGAAAAAAACGGCCAGCACGGCCAGAACCGGGGACACGACAAGTGCAAGCAAAGTCAGGCCAGCATCCATTTGCCACGCCAAGCTGCCGATGAATAGAAGTGTAAACACGCTCTGCATCGGTGCGATCAGAAGACCCTGTGTCAGAGGATAAACGCACCACGTATCCGTCGTCAGGCGACTGACCGAGTCACCCACGGTGTTCTTGCTGTGAAAAACCGGTGACAAGCGCAAGAGCTTGTTAAACAGCCCGGACGCGAGGGTATAAACCATTCTTTGCCCCATGGCAGACCAGCTCCACGTCTGTGCAACGTCGAGCGCGCTGCTAAGCCAGAACAGGCCTAAACTTGCGACGCTTGCCGCAGTAATCAGCATCAGGGGCGAGAGGCTTGGCGAAAAATAGTCTGGAACGAAAATAACCGATTGAGGCAGTTCTGCGCCGCCCAGGGCATAGTCCACGAGGATCTTAAGTGGCCACGGCATCAACGCGGCGGTGGCGGCGCCGAGCAGGGTTAGCAACAAGATAACCGCGAGCGTTCGCCGCTCACGCCAGATATACGGCATTAGCCGTTTAAGTTTGTAGGAGAGTGATTCCTTCATGGCCATCAGCCCATCACTCGTCGGACAACGGATCCGGTTAGCAGGCTCGAGACTGCGCCGATCGCTGTTCCGGTCTCGAATACGCCGCGCACGATAATCGCCGAACCCAGGAGAGCCGATGCCACGCTTGGCAGCCAGGCGCCGTCTAACGCCGACCCTGTCGATATGACAATAAAAAGGACGACGAGGAGAACGGAACTGAGACTCCACTTTGGCCAAACTCTGAATCGCATCATTTGCCTGCCGGCACCATGCTCTTCGATGCCCATGACCAGGCGAGCAACACCGATCAGTCCTCCGCGGACTTCCAGGTCCCATGGGTCGTAGTCACCGCCGCTCGTGACGACCGCACCCGCTTTACTGATGGCGGTGTGAAGTTCTTTCAGGGTGTCGTTCGGTGATTCCCATTGCTCGTGCCAGCGTGAATACTCTACCGTCCGCGGAAGTTGCCACGGTTTTGCCGCCCTTGTTCGCCAGGGTGTAAGGCCGTGGCGGAGGCGTCCAATCAGACGCGCCAGAGGTTGTAACAGGTGCATGACCGCCGTTAGCGCGACCAGCTGCAGCCGCCGCCGCGGCGATTCGAGGTCGCTTGTAAACCGAGCCCGGCAGGCACTAAACGCGGCCTGTGCCAAGGGCAGCAATACTGCGAGAAGCAGGATGGGCAGAACATACAAAAGAGGTGGCCACGCAGTGCCGAGCAGAGATAGCAATAGCAGCAGCGCCAGTAGCAGGTACCACTCCGGCATCAGGGGTAATGCCGAGAGCGTCGTCGGTGCTGAGGCATACAGAGACTGGAACGACGCGCTCCCCCAGACACCTTGATAAATTCGCGAATGCAGGCTTCGAAGATCCAGCGTCAGTCCTTTGCCATAGAGCCGTCCCGTCCAGCTCGTGTGTCCGATTGCATTGTATTTCTCAGGCCACTTCTCCTCCAGCAACGCCTCGGCCTTGCCGTACCCCTGCTGTTGTCGCCAATACATTCGCAGGGAGTTTCGTCGGTGATGCCAGACCATGGCGGCGGGATGAAAGCCGATCTCTCCGACCTTCACCTGCACGCGCCAACAAAGATCCACATCGTCACCGGCGGCTCGATAACGGTCATCAAAACCATTTACGGTTTCAAGTGCCGATTTTCGAAAACTCATGTTGCAGCCAGGAATGTGCTCGGCAACGGTATCTGTGAGCAGAACGTGAACGGGTCCACCCGGCGAATTTGCCACGCAATCCGCTATCGGTCCATCGCCCGGAGGCGCCAGGTTCGGTCCACCGACCCCCGCATAGTCGTCGCCTAGATAGGTAAGGGCAAGATACTTCGCC
>JARRLL010000109.1:0-5299 GCA_037387125.1 Gammaproteobacteria bacterium
TCGAAGTCCTTGTAGAGCCCCATGGTGTAGTAGACGCTGTCACACGTCTCCATGATGCCGGGCAGGATGTCGTCAATATCGTCGATCGGGAACGCGTCGTCGGCATGGTAATGCTCGCGCACACCATCGGTACCCATGCGCTGGCCGTCCCAGCGTTCCTTTTCTGCATCACGCTCGCGGCAGAACAACAGGAATTCGCCGTTGTCCCGCCCCGGCGCAATGACAGCGACCGCATCCGGCTCGGCGAAGCCCGTCAGGTAATAGAAATCACTGTCCTGGCGGAAGCGATATTCGACGTCGCGACTGCGCGTACGAATGGGCGCCGATGGCAAAATCGCGATGCCGCCGTGCCCCACCATCTGCATCAGGTTCCTGCGTCGCCTGGCAAACTCCTGGCTGATCAATGCAGCACCTCGGGGGCATCCCCGGCCTCGAGGTCACCTTCTGCCGGTGCGCGAAATTCGGCCAGCTCCTCGTAGGTCAGCTGCGCGGCCACACGCAGGTATTCCACGAGTTCAATGTAGGCGACCTCCTCCGATTCGCCGTCATTGTCGTCGCCGACCGCCGCCCTCGTGATCTCGAGCATGTCGCGGATGATGTCTGCCAGCGGTTCCGCCGCAAGGCGCTCTTTGAGCGCATCGCCATGGTTTGTCGACACCAGCCCGTGCAGAAATCCCTCGCACCAGTGGGCCAGCGCCGCGGCCCGCATCGACGTCGCATCTTCATCATCCGGCAGCAACGGCTCGAACTCCGACTGGCGCTCTGCCAGCTGTCGGTAAGTAGCCTCGAACAGGGTTCTCAGCAGCCCTTCGCACTCGATCGTGAGAGCATTATTTGCCTCTGTTCCTTCAAGCACTTGCGACAACCATTCGAAGCCGGCATCCGCCCCCGCCGTCGCCAGCCGGCCGACCAGCAAACCATGCGCCTGCGACGCATCCCAACTCGCACCGCAGCGCCGCAGCGCGTCTTCGAGCTGGTCGTATTCCACCATTGTTTCCATGGGCGCAATGATCCCACGTAACGTAATGCGTGGCCACGGCGATTGATTCTGCGGAATCCCGTGTCTATATTGCTCATATGGCTGACGACATGAACACAACTTTCGAGCACGAACTCAAGCGACTCGAAAAACGCGTCGACGCGCTGGTCAAGGTTTGCGACCAACTGCAGGACGAGAACAAATCTCTCAAGCAGCGGCAGGATGTTCTAACTGCCGAGCGCGCCACACTTCTGCAGAAAAATGAACAGGTAAGAGCCCGTGTCGAAGCAATGATCGGCAGGCTCAAGGCAATGGAGCAAGGAACCTGAAATGACACAACAGTACGCGCAGGTAAGCGTTCGAATCCTCGATAAAGACTACACCGTCAAATGCCCGCCCGAAGAGCGTACTGATTTGCTTGATTCTGCGGAGATTCTGAACATAAAGATGCGCGAGGCGCGCGATGCCACGGGTGTCGTCGGGCTCGACCGGATTGCCGTTATCGCAGCATTGAACATGGCCAGTGATCTGATCCATGCGCAGGCGCGGGACCGGCTTGTTGAAGGCGAGCTGAGCCAGCGATTGAAGAATATTTCGGACCGCGTCGACAACATTTTGGGTGGATCGCAGCAACTCGATCTCTGACGCGCGGTCCAAAGGGGCAGGACATTCGATATGGCGCCTCCTGCAGTGTTCGATACCGATCTGGTTACCTTTCGACCCTAAATCGTTACCTCGGGGTCGTGCACTGTCGGCAGCATTTGAGCAGGACCGCAATTGCGGAAAGCCTGTTGCTGCCACGGCTGACCCCACCTGTTGCTCTGGTTCGAGAGCGACGGTCTGTAACGGCACAGGCGGGAGGCGCTTTTGACCCCTGACGCTCACTCAAAATCGAAAGCGCGTGACGCGGCGCTCGCTGCTCGCCGCGCAATGACCACCAACGAGCGCATTGCCGCGTCGGCAAGAATTTGCGAACGCATCGTCCGCTCGCATCAATTTCGGGCCTGCAAAAACCTCGGTGCCTACCTGCCGATGCGCGACGAGGTCGACCCGACACGGATCATCGAGCGCGCATGGCGTGCGCAAAAACGCGTTTTTGTCCCTGTGACAGACTCGCACGGCACAATGAATTTTTGCGAAATTGAACCTGACTCTGTCGTCACCAGGAATCGTTACGGACTTTGGGAACCGCTATCGGGTTTGATTATCGATTCCAGGGATCTCGATTGTGTGATCACACCGCTCGTCGCGTTTGATAATAACAACCGTCGTATCGGCATGGGTGGCGGCTACTACGATCGCTGTTTTCACTTTCTAAAAAACCGCCGTAAGTGGCTAAAGCCAAAGCTGATTGGTGTTGCATTTGCCTGCCAGGAAAGTGATGCAATCAAGCACGATAGCTGGGACGTTCCACTTTATTCCATCGTGACTGAAAACAGTTGAGCGCGATATCGACTGGCAACATGAATTTGATTTTTGGGTCGCAATAAAAATCGTTTGCCGATTCGGTCAAAACTATCGGAAAAATCTATGCTTTTCCGACGCTCGCGTTGCTGGATTTTTCCAAGTTGTTGCGTATACTCAACGCCGGGTACCCGACACGGAGAAAACTGATGGCTACCAAAAAGAAGTCACGCAAGAAGGCTTCGAAGCGCAAAGTCGCTAAGAAGCGGAAAGTAACAAAGAAGAAGGCGGCGCCGAAGCGTCGTGTTGCAAAGAAACGCGCAACGAAGAAGAAAGCAACCAGGAAGAAGGCTAAAAAGAAAGCCACAAAGAAAAAGGCTAAGAAAAAAGTAGCCAAGCGTAAGACCAAGAAGAAGGCCACAAAGAAAAAGGCCAAAAAGAAAGCAGCCAAGCGCAAGACGAAGAAAAAAGCTACTAAGAAGAAGGCCAAGAAAAAGGCCAAAAAGAAAGTAGCCAAGCGCAAGGCTAAAAAGAAGACCAAAAAGAAGGCCAAGAAAAAGGCCAAAAAGAAGGTAGCCAAGCGTAAGACCAAGAAGAAGGCCAAGAAAAAGGAAGCTAAGCGCAAGACCAAGAAGAAACCAAGAAAAAGGCCTCCCGCAGGAAAAAGCGCTAGACCTTAGGCAGCGAGGAAGTTTGGTCTTCTTCCCAGCCAATAAAGAGTGCCCGCCTTGCGCGGGCACTCTGCTTTTGGGGTTACAATAGCGCGCATCATGGACGCCAGAGAGAAAAAGCGGAAGGCTGCAAAAGCCTCGCTCCAGTTTATTGAGCCCGGCATGACCGTGGGTGTCGGCACCGGCTCGACCGTCAACGAACTCATCGAATTGTTGCCTTCGATCAGCGACAGCATCGACAAGGTCGTATCAAGCTCGAAGGCTTCGACGAAGCTACTCGAGGAAAAGGGCTTCACAGTATCCCGACTCAACGAGGTCGGGCCCATCGATGTTTACATCGACGGCGCCGATGAAGCCAACAAGCACCTGCACCTGATCAAAGGCGGCGGCGGCGCGCTGACGCGGGAGAAAGTCCTGGCCGGCGCCGCGCGGCGTTTCGTCTGCATCGTCGACGAGACCAAGCTGGTGGGCATGCTGGGCAAGTTCCCGCTGCCTGTCGAAGTCCTGCCCATGGCGCAGTCCTTCGTGGCGCGGCAATTCACCAAGCTGCGAGCCCAGCCGGTCTGGCGCGAGGGCTTCGTAACCGACAATGGCAATCACATTCTCGACGTGCACGAGCTCAACATCAGCAATCCGCTCGAGATGGAAACACGTCTAAACCAGATTCCCGGGATCCTGACGGTGGGCATATTCGCCAACCGGCCTGCCGATATCCTGCTCATCGCCGACGACAACGGCGTCCGCGAAATGCGGGCCTGAGCACCTGGCGTTTATCCATGAGCGTGCTGCACTGGCGTAGCGAATTCGGCGTCGGACGACGAGCTCACCAGGTGAACCTCGTAGGCTGTCGCGACGACGCCAACTAGATAATCGAAGTCCTCAACGCGATCTACGCGGACATCGCCGAGCATTTTGCGCTCGAAGAGAAACTCATGGAGCAGCTGCGCTACTCCGCGATGGCCGATCACAAGGAAGATCACGAGACCTTACTCGACGACCTCCGCGAGATCATGGCAGAGGTCGAGGACGAAGGTGTTCTGGACGAAGTCCAGCTAACCGACGACCTCGACCGCTGGTTCAGCGACCATTTCCGGATCCACGACGCGAAACTGCATCACGCAGACCCGGATCAGGGCTGAACGCCCCGACCCGGCGTCCAGGGCACCCTGGCCGTGTCCATCGCCTCCTTGAGACCCGCGTACTCAACGTGCACGAGGTTATTCAGCTCGCCCACGATGTCGTCATAAAGCGCTCGTCCAATGCGCAGTGACTCGCGCTGCTCCGGTGTCGGCCCGTAGGCGCCCCCGGGGAACCCGGCATGGAAGAGCCGCGCCGCAACCGTCATCTCGTTTTCGTCCTTGTATTCCGAGCGCTTCGTGTTACCCGTCAGACGATCGCTCTGGACCTTGAGGTTCTGCTGAATCGAATTCGCCAGTTCATACAGCGAACCGTCGGTCAACGATCGCTCCAGGGTGTCCTTGACCGCATCCAGTTCCTCGATGACTTTCTGGACGGCCGCGTTGGTTCCCTGCGAAGCCCGGGATAATTCAGCGACCTGCGTCTGGAAGATGGCACGCTGTTCCTGAGTGCTCCCGGGCAGCACCGGGTCCGGACGGACAGACACGACGTTGAAACTTTGCGCGTCGCCTAGATCCTTCGAGACGCCATCCTCCCGGATCTGCATCTGCACATTAAACGTACCCGGAACGACGAGCACGCCGCCGCCCCCCCAGAAGTTCTCAACGTCCTCCGGCGTCCACGGCTGGATCGGCGGATACCGCAGGTCCCAGGACACGCGATGAAAGCCCGGCTCGGCCGGCGCCTCTATCTGGCGAACGATGCTGCCGGTACTGTTCGTAACGGTAAATACGATGGCTGGCTCGTCCTCACGCTCCTCGCTGAGGATCGCGTCCCAGCTGGCCAGCGCCACGTTCTCGTTCTCGGCCTCGAGTTCCTTCTCGGTCTTCCGACGCATGTCCTTACTGCCCTTGAATCCCTCTGCCAGGTAGTAGGTGAACGTGGCTCCGAATTCTGGATTGGGCGCCATGAAGTACGAATCGCCCTGGCTGGCCTGGCATAGTGGCTCGCCGCATCCCAATGCGGTTTTCTCCAGGTACCAGAGCGCGTCACGTACCGGGAACAGCACGTTACCGCTCGTCAGCAAGCTCTTATCGACCTCTCGCAACGGCGAGTAGTCGTCGAGCACATAGAAACTGCGCCCGAATGTCGCGCCTACCAGGTCGTT
>JARRLL010000110.1:0-3000 GCA_037387125.1 Gammaproteobacteria bacterium
GATGTGGTCCGCATCGCCTTTTTGGGCATATCAGAGGGGAATCTGATGTCCTACCAAAGAAAAGAAACACAAAAGCGTATAGCTCCATTGATCTGTGCGGCTTTGGGTGTCGTTCTAATCGTTGGCGGCTGCGCAACTACGGCCAATGTTCAGCAAATCGACCGGCTTGACTCGGTCGGTGAGAATCCGCGAATCATCCTGATGCCGCCCGACATCCGTTATTACCTGCTAACCGCCGGTGGCGTGCCGGAGCCGAATGCGGAATGGACGGACGCGGCCAGGGTGAATTTTGGCGTGGCAGTCAAAGATTTTGCCGACCAGATCGGCAGCGACCTCAGAATCATAGATAAGACGAACCTGTCCGAAGAAGAGATTCGCTACGACACGCTCCACTCCGCGGTCGGCATTACATTGCTGGAAAACTATTTTGGCATGGCCAAGCTTCCCAGCAAGCGCGATCAATTCGACTGGTCGCTTGGCCCGGGTGTCAGTACGATCGGCGCCGCTCACAACGCGGACTACGCTCTGTTCGCTTACTATCGTGATTATCAGGCATCCGGTGGCCGCATCGCGTTTGCCGTGCTGGCGGCGGCAGCCGTCGGTGCTGCGGTACCGATGGGTGCCGAGTTCGGCTTTGCATCGCTGGTCGACCTGAAGTCCGGGGGTATCGTTTGGTTCAATAAGGTCGACGTCGGCGCCGGAGAGCTGCGTGACCCTGATGGTGCGGCGAAAGTCGTCGACACACTGTTCCGGGATATCCCTACTCGAACTGGCCCGGGTACCGCGCAGTGACCAGATACCCAGCCATCCGCTGGCTGGCAACTGCCTTGCTTGCGCTACTGACTTTCCAGGTCAACGCTGGCGAGCAAATCGATCACAAGATCCCGCCCGGCTACGTCCCGGAAGATGCCCGCGATGAGCAGGGCCTCTGGATGGAGTTCGAGGAGGCAGAGCGCAAGCTCAACCAGTCTGCTTTGCTAGTGCGTGACGCAGACATAGTCAACTACATATCCCAAATTACCTGTCGCGTGGCTGCAGATTATTGCAGTGATTTCCGTATCTACGTGGTCCGCAATCCGCACTTTAACGCGTCGATGACCGCAACCGGAATGATGCAAGTTTGGACCGGTCTTATCGTGCGCGCGCAATCGAGCGATGAAATCGCCACTGTAATCGCGCACGAGATCGCTCACTACACCCGCCTACACTCACTGGAGCGATTTCGCGATCTAAAGGCCAAGATGGCACGAGGTTCATTCTTCGACCTCACGTTGCTTGCGCTGACCGGTGTCAGCGTGCCGGTCGGCCAGATGACGGCGATGATGAGCTTCCTGTCTTTCAATCGCCAACAGGAAACCGAGGCTGATCTGCTGGGCGCACGATTGCTGGCCGATGCTGGGTATGACCCGCACGCGAGCTATCGCGTCTGGCGCAAAATCATCGCCGAGGAGGAGGCCGCTGTTGCCAAGAGCGATGAGCCCGACATTTTCTCTAATACGCATCCTGCTTCGGAAGACCGGGCGGACTACCTCGAGACCTGGGTGAAGTCGCGGTACGGGTCACCAGACGCAGAGCTTGTGTCCGATGAGGCGTTTCTAGAGATCCTGAACAAGCATTACCTGTTCCTGATGGAAGATCAGATCGACACCAACCGCTTTGGACGCACTCGAGCGCTGCTTGAGCGCCACGCCGAAATTGGCGTCGAACCAAGTCTCGTACGGTATTTCTACGGAGAGATGTTCAGACAACGCGGCCGAGAGGGAGACGCAGAACTCGCGATTGCCGCGTACCGCCATTCGATCGAAGGTGGCGCCGCACCCTCTGAGGCATACAAGAACCTGGGCTACCTGCAGCTGAAGGCCGGCAATCTTGAAGCCGCAAAACGGAGATTCCACGAATACCTCGATATTGCGCCGCAAGCTTCGGACCGGGCGATGATAGAGTTTTATCTTGAGGAAGGAAGATGACGAAGAATCGCAATCTTATATTACTGGTCCTTATGGCCAGCATCAGCGGCTGCGCTCTCCCTGCGTATTCGCTGGTGTCGGTTGGACCGAATGAAATCGAGGATATGCAGGACCAGGCCGGCGGTGGCTGGAACCGCGCCCCGGTGGCCTTCACGCCCAATGCGCACGACGGCGCACAGACGTGGACGCAGGATGGTCCGCTCCTCGATAGACTGGTGTTCATTCCAGGCGTACCCGACGGCGAGGCGTTGCTCACTGTAGATGATGACTCAGCTGCCCTGCCCGTATTCCGAAAGGACATGCTGCCAAACGAACTCGAAGAGCTAATGGAGTCTACTATCGTCAAGCTTTTCGGAGAGGGCAACGCCGCAGTTAACACGTCCAACCTGCGTCCACAGATGTTCGGCGATAACCGCGGTGTGATGTTCGACATGCAGGCCAAAGTCATCGAGAGCCCGGATTACCGCGGGACAGTTGGTGCATTCATCGCGAACGACGAACTTTACTTGATGTTTTACCTCGCTGCCGAGCCCTATTACTACGGCAAGCATGAGAGTGCGGCGACGGCGATCATCGAAAGCGCACAGATGGTTGCGGCCGCGTCTGGCTAATGCAAGACGGAATTCCTACAGGAAGATCGGCGGCTGCTCCTGGCCGACTACCGAAGGTTTCGAGGATTAGACACGAAGGACAGCTCTACGAAAGAGCAGCCGGTCGCATCGCATGTTTCCGCGGAAACACGCCCGACGGGCAGGTAAACTTCGCGTAGGAGTCGGTCTTCAATGCTGCTGTCGGCGGGCGCTTGTTGACCCTTTGCGGAAGCTCGCGAACAGCAGAACAACAGCCCAGTTTTTGTTCCGAAAACAGTCATCTGGCCATTGACGGACACTACATTGTAGTTACAATGTAAAGATGCGCGATCTCACGTTTGAATGGAACGCCAGGAAGGCGGCCGAAAACAAGCGAAAGCACCGCATTTCCTTTGAGGAGGCCAAGTCTGCATTCCTCGACGACAATGCTCGCGTAATTGCTG
>JARRLL010000111.1:0-3470 GCA_037387125.1 Gammaproteobacteria bacterium
AGCTTTTTTCGTTGCCTGAAAGGATCAAGTCCGAGTACTGACAGATCGCCCTGGCAATCCGTCAAGCCCAGCAGGGCCTTCAGCAGCGTCGTGTTGCCAGCGCCGTTGGGACCAATAAGCCCAAGAATTCTGCCTCTTTCGATCTCGAAGCTGACGTCGTCTACGGCACGCACCTGACCGAAATGCTTTGAAACGCCGCGAGCGGTGACCAGGCTAGTCCTCATCCCCTCCTGCTTCCTGACTTGATTTCTGTTTCAGTAAATCGACAACATCAAGCTCGAGTCGCTCGATAGTCGCCATCACTTTTGGCCATTCTTTATCTAGGAATCGTTGACGCTCGTCCTTGAGAAGCTGCGTGCGTGCTCCCTCGTTCACAAACATGCCCCGACCGCGCTTTTTTTCCACCAGACCCTCATCCACGAGTTCCTGGTATCCCTTTAGCACCGTCAGGGGGTTCAGGCGATACTCAGCCGCCACGTTTCTGACGGACGGGAGCGCATCCCCGTCTCCGAGTACGCCCTCGAGGATCATTGCGACAACGCGATCGCGCAGCTGGCGGTAGATCGGCTGGTCTTCATTCCACTTCGGATCCATTGTTACCGGTTTCCTGCTAGTTGCCACGCGCCGAGGCGCCGCAAATGCTCCGTCGCTACTCTAGTCGTCTTCGAGACGGATATGACTAATTTTCGCTGCTTCATCATGGACCGCATTCAGCACAGCCAATTTATAGGCTGGCGCATTAGCCTGGCCGGAAATTAGCGCTACCAACATCAGTAACATGATGACAAAGCTAACAATTTCATTGAAATAGGAGGATAGTTTGCTCATTTTTCATCTCCCGGCCGCCCGGGGTCCCCGTTCTGGGTCAAGGTGCATTGGTGTTATAGTTGACTATAACACTATGAAGACAAATTGCAAGCCCCAATCCGAATTTTCTTAACCCGCAGCCGATCAAGCGTCCGTTTACATGAGTAATGCGTGAAGGAGAACGGATGGCTGCCAATGCACGAACCATAACCCACGGGGCCACCACCCTATGCAGCGAGCCGGTGCTCGCCTATATTCCGGCCATGGTTCACACACCGAAAGACAGTGCCCTGATGTTGCGCTACAAGGATGGTGACATTGCAGCCTTTGAAATCCTTTACCGCCGTCACAAGGACGCCATCTATCGATACCTGTTGCGACTTTGCGGCCACCGGGATGCCGCGGAAGACATTTTTCAGGAGGTATGGGGCAAGATCGTCAACGCGCGTGAATCCTACCGCCCAACCGCGAAATTCACGACCTTTCTTTACCGTGTGGCACACAATTGTTTTATCGATCATATTCGCCGCAACAAGCGACACTCGAACAACACAGCGCTGGATCCGGAGTTTCACAGCGACCCTGGCGAGACACTGGAAATCTCAACGGAACGAAGCCTCGCTCGTGAACGCCTGATGCTGGCACTGAAGACTCTTCCCGAAGAGCAGCGCGACGCCTTCCTCCTGCACGAGGAAGGCGGACTCAGTTTCGACCAGATCGCTATCGTAACGGGCTGCAACCGGGAGACTGCAAAAAGCCGTCTGCGCTACGCCGTCAAAAAACTGCGCAGAGCGATCGACGAACCGGCAGAGCAATCATGACTACCGAAGCAAACAACAGCGACCCTCGCGTTTCCGAAGCCTACCGCAGCAGCGCGACAGAAACGACGCCGCCCGAACTGGACGAGACCATCCTGAAGATGGCGGCAAGCAGCGCTCCCACACGTTATGGGCTCGCCCGAGGCTGGCTGCGGCCCCTCGCCTGGGCGGCGACGATCGGTTTGAGCCTGGCTTTCATACTGGAGATTTCGCAATACCAGAATGTAACCGTTTTGTCGGACCCGATTCCGGAGAAAGTGGAACAGCGCGTCACGTCAGATAATACGGCCGTGGCACCCGAAGACGCTGACGTTGTGAGCAGGAAACTCAACAAACACACTGGCGCGTCGTCCGCGGCAAAGGCGCTGCCCCCGCGCGCAGAGAAGGCCGCGCCGGCTGCGATGGACAGCGCCCCTCAGAGGCAGAGTTTCGCTTCAGACGGCGCGAACCTGGTAACGGAATCCGAAGGCCAGGTGCGCATGCGTGCCAGTGAGGCTCGACTGACTGCATCACCCGCCGAGAAGAAGGCGCTGGCCGAGCATTGCGACGACGATGCCAGAACCACTGCGGAATCCTGGTATACCTGCGTCGAAGACTTGAAAGCTAAGGGCCTGAACGATGCCGCAAGAAAGGAGCTGGACGCCCTGCTCATCGAGTTTCCCGACTATCGTCAGCCAGACATGGATAGGTAGTCACCAGCAGTGTCTGGATGGTCAGCCGATGCTAAAATCGCGACCGGAATTCTACTAAAAACCTATTCAGGAATATAACCATGAAAGCACCCGTTCGCGTTGCGATTACCGGCGCCGCCGGCCAGATCGGCTACCAACTCGCCTTCCGTATTGCCTCCGGCCAGATGCTCGGCAACGATCAGCCGGTCATCCTCCAGTTGCTCGAAATTCCTCCCGCTCTGCCCGCTCTGCAGGGGGTCGTCATGGAGCTCGATGATTGCGCTTTTGGAACGCTGGCCGGTATTGTTGCCACGGACGACCCGAACGTCGCCTTCAAGGATGCCGACTATGCATTGTTGGTCGGCGCACGGCCTCGCGGCCCGGGTATGGAGCGCAATGATCTGCTGCAGGCAAACGCGGCCATTTTCTCGGTTCAGGGCAAGGCCATGAACGAACATGCCAGCCGTGACATCAAGGTGCTCGTCGTCGGCAATCCTGCTAACACGAATGCACTGATTGCCCAATCGAATGCGCCAGACCTGAACGCGCACAATTTCACCGCCATGACGCGACTGGATCACAACCGCGCGATGGCGCAATTGGCGACCAAGACAGGCAGCCATGTCAATGATATTCGTTGCATGACGATATGGGGCAATCACTCAGCCACGCAGTACCCGGACATCAATCACGCCAGCGTCGGCGGAAAGAAGGCTGGTGACCTTACAGAACAGAAGTGGTTAACTGATGAGTTCATTCCTGTCGTGCAACAGCGCGGCGCCGCAATTATTCAGGCACGTGGCGCGTCTTCGGCCGCTTCGGCCGCTTCGGCCGCTATCGATCATATGCATGACTGGGCGCTAGGCACTCCGGCTGACGACTGGGTCAGCATGGCAGTATCTGCCGACGGCAGTTACGGCATCGAGCCAGGCATCATCTACTCATACCCCGTTCGCTGCAGCGGCGGCGATTATGAAATTGTGCAGGGACTTTCTATTGATGACTTCAGTCGCGAACGCATGGATAAGACCGAAGCCGAGCTTCGTGAGGAACGTGCCGCGATTGAGGAACTCCTATAAAGTATAAGCGAGCAGTTATATTGCTGAGCGTCTTTATATAAGAGGATCTTCGTTGTGTCCGGATTAGCCGTTAGTTTGTTCTGGGCGCTGCTGTT
>JARRLL010000112.1:0-2935 GCA_037387125.1 Gammaproteobacteria bacterium
TAACGTGCGTGTTGTCGCTTTGATTGGCACTCAATTCGGCTCGCTCGATGCCCCGTCGGCGACACACAACCAGGCGGCTGTGAACTGGGATGGCTCGCGGCGCGAATGGCTGTTCGGACGCGCCGGATCAGACAATATTGCCTTCGATCGCAGCTACCCGGCCGCGGCTCTATTGCATCGCCTGCCGGACGACGACGAGCGCATCCTGATTGCGGTCAATGACTACTCTAATCCCGACAGCACCTACACCGAGGTACTGAAACTCGACATCTACTCCGGCCGGACCTCGCGGGTTACACGAGCACCAGCACGTGGCGCGTCCATCGTTGTCGACAATGAAGGTACCGTCAGGATGGCCGTTTCCGCGGATCCGGATAACGAGAATGCGCTCGTGGTCCACCAGCGTAAGGACGACAGGTGGGAACTGATGGGCGAATATCACGGCAAGGAAGGTACCGTGACGCCGGTGGCGTTCACACCCGACAACAATTTTCTCTACGTGCTCGACAATCGCAGCACCGATACCAACAGCCTGTACCTCCTGGATCCGGCCTCGCAGGAGTTCGAGCTTCTGCACCGGAGCGACACCGTCGATATCGACGGCATCGAGCTGGCGCCCGACGGTGCGCTGGTCGGCCTCTATACTGAACCAGACTATCCCCACTACACGACAATCGACGCTCAGCATCCGATGTCTGAGTGGCTCAACGTGATCCAGACGACGTTTCGCGGCTACCGCGTTCGCCCGACGTCCGTTACCGAAGACGGCACCTTGGCTGTGATCCGAGCTGACAGTGACCGCATGCCGCCACGTTACTTTCTGTATCAAACGGATACCAACGGCATGTCCCAAATTGTGTCGGTGCTTCCGGGTATCGACGCGGCTGAGATGCGACCGATGGAACCCTATGCCCTGAAGGTCCGCGACGGGACGCAGGTTTTCGCCTATCTGACCCGACCCGACGATTCGGACGGCCCGTTTCCGATGGTCGTATTGCCACATGGCGGCCCGCATGGTGTTCGCGACTACTGGAGCTTCGACCGTGACGTGCAGATGCTCGCAAACCGCGGCTATGCCGTTCTGCAGGTCAACTTCAGGGGATCCGGCGGTTATGGCCGATCGTTCCTGTATTCGGGTTACGGCAAGTGGGGCACGCTGATGCAGGACGACGTAACCGATGCGACCCGCTGGGCGATCGACTCGGGCATCGCCGAGGACGGCAGGATCTGCATCTACGGCGGTTCCTACGGCGGCTATGCCGCGGTCATGGGCGCGGTTCGCGAACCCGACCTTTACCAGTGCGTGATCGCCTACGTCGGCGTCTACGACCTCGAACTCATGTTCGAGAAGGGTGATATCCCAACCCGCGAAGCCGGCATCGAGTACCTGAAGCAGGCGGTCGGCGAAGACAAGGAAGACCTGCGGGCGCGGTCACCCGTCCACAACCTCGACAAGCTCAGGGCGCCCGTCTTTATCGTCCATGGTGGCGAAGATTTTCGCGTCGACATCGAACATGCGAATCGCCTTCGAGACGGTCTCGAAGAACTGGGGAAACCTTATGAATGGCTGGTCAAGCCGAAAGAAGGGCACGGCTTTTACCGGCCGGAAAACCGCCTCGAGCTCTACGAGCGCATGCTGACGTTTCTTGCCAAGCACATTGGCGCAAGGGCGGAACCCGTCGCGGCAAAAGGTGGCGACGAGTAGCCTGGCCGCACTAGTCGGTGTAGCCCAGGAGCTCGCGCACGTCGGGCAACATGTGGTCGACAAGGCGCTTCTGCATATCCGGCGGCTCATCCGGAATCACCCCGGTGCCGCCGGCCAGATTTTCCCGTGCCGTGCCGCTTTGCTCGCGGTCTGACCCGATCCGCACCCTCTCACGCCAGTCGGCGGGTTTTTCGATGCCGTAAAAGTCGAGCAAATCGGTGAAAAATTCCTCGGACTGATCGGAATCAAGGTTTTTGACGGCCGCGACGAGGTCCTCCATGCGAATGATCCGTGCGTTTGTACCCAGCCATGCCAGCGCATTGTGCTGATAAACCTCGCGAATCGTCGGGGCCTTGCCAATGATCCCGAAAATCATGAGATTCAGCACTTCGTTGACCGATACAGCCCCACCTTTTATATGCTCCATGGCCCCGTGGAAGTTGTCCGAGAGAAAAAAGCGTGCCCGAGCCGGCACCCAGGTGTACGGATCACGGACCATCAGCGTGTGCCGCGCGTGCTTTACCGCGATCGCCGAGTCGTCAGAGAACAGCAGGTGACCCCAGCTGAGTTTGGGACTCGCCGTCGAAAATGCCGCAACATGCTCGTTCAGCGTCGGGTACTGAATGAACGTGTCCTGGTAATGCTGATCGACCGCGACGAACATGCGCATGATGTTGCGAGTTCCCTGCGCGACATGCCACCGTACGGGCCACGCGGCCACTCGCGAGCTGCGTTTCGAACGGTGTATCGACTGTCACCGAGACCCCCATCAGGGCACATTTCAAGAGACCTGCGAGACGTGTCACACGGTCAACGGTTTCCAGGGCACGGCCTTTGACCACCTATCGCGGACGAAGTTCCCGCTCGAAGAGCGCCACGCCGAAATCGAGTGCGTGGCCTGCCACAACACGAAAGCATCGCCGGACTCCGAAGCCTTACCGGCCCTCGACTACCGCGGTCTGAACGCCGACTGTGTCACCTGCCACAAGGACGTTCACAGCGGCGCACTCGGCGCCACCTGTGCGAGCTGCCACGGCACCCGGACCTTTCGCATCGCCACCTTCGAGCACGCCCAACACCGCGATTTTTTCCGTGGCAAACACCGAACCGTCGAGTGCGCCACGTGTCATCGAGACGCAGTCCAGCCGGCAAATGCAGAAAGCATGGTCTCGTCACGGCGTTATCGAGGCCTTTCGCTGGCCTGCGCCGACTGCCACCAGGACGTCCACC
>JARRLL010000113.1:0-2924 GCA_037387125.1 Gammaproteobacteria bacterium
GCTCTGTACGATGATTTTGCCAATGTACTCGAAGGCCATGCACAGGTAATGACCTGTGAAGTAAACATTCGCCCGGCAAATGCAACGTCCATGCGGTTCCACGAACGACATGATTTTGTCCAGGTGGCCAGCCAGGAAACCGAAAACGGGACCAAAGAGGTCGCCTTGATGGAGAAGAGATTGTGACCAGCACAGATCAGAACAGGGACCTGGACATTGTCGTCTACGGCGCAACGGGTTTTACCGGAACACTCGTCACCGAGTATCTCTTACGCCAATACGGCATCGGCAAAGATGTCCGGTGGGCAATCGCAGGTCGCAGCGCTTCGAAACTGGCAGACGTCAAGGCGCAACTTGGCGACAGCGCCGCGGACCTTGAGGCTATAGTCGCCGACAGCGCTGACGAATCCGCCTTGGCGTCACTCGCAGCGCGAACCCGGGTCGTATTGACGACTGTTGGCCCCTACGCTCTTTACGGGTCGAATCTGGTGGCTGCCTGCGTCAACGCGGGAACGGACTACTGTGATCTCGCCGGAGAAGTGCAGTGGATACGCAGAATGATCGATACGCACCAGGAGCGCGCCAGCGAGACCGGCGCACGTATCGTGCATTGCTGTGGCTTCGACTCCGTTCCCATGGATATGGGCGTTTGGTTTCTCCAGGACGCCGCGAAACAAAAACACGGCGAGTATTGCAGGAAGATCGGCCTGTATGTGAAAGCCACCAAGGGCAGCGCGAGTGGCGGCACGCTCGCCAGCATGATCAACATCATCGAAGAAGCAAAGGAAGACCGCAATATCGCGCGCATGATGGCGAACCCCTACGCCCTGAATCCCGAGGGTCAGCGTGAGGGGCCGGACGGGGGCGATCAGAAAGCAGCCCTGTATGACGATGCTGCTGACTCCTGGACCGCACCTTTCGTCATGGCCGCCATCAATACGCGCGTCGTGCGACGCAGCCACGCACTGGCTGGCTTCCCTTATGGCAAGGACTTCCAGTACCGCGAGAGTGTGCTCACCGGAAAAGGCATCGGTGGGCAGACAAAAGCCACGCTGATAACCCTGGGCCTTGGTTCACTTGTGGTCGGCATATCGTTTGCCCCGACGCGTAAGCTCATGCACCAGTTCTTCTTACCAAAACCCGGTGAGGGTCCCGACAGGGAACTTCAGCGCGAGGGGTTTTTCAATTTGATGCAGATCGGCGAGTTGCCCGACGGCACTGTCATGCGAACTCGCATTACGGGCGACCAGGATCCAGGCTATGGCTCCACCAGCAAGATGCTTTCGGAGGCGGCAGTTTGCCTGGCTAAAGACGAACCAGAAACCAAAGGCGGGATCTGGACTCCCGCCACGGCCCTGGGTGGCAAGTATCTTGCCCGCCTCCGTGAGAATGCCGGGCTTACGTTCGAACTGGTGGACTAGTGGGCAACGGCGCCTGAGTAGTGCAAATACGGTTCGAACCGCTCGCCTGCTTCTATACGTACCGGAATCCGATTCCGCGGTGATGCGACCGGGCATGTCGAAAAATCATTGAATGCGCATGGCGGGCTGTAGGACTTGTTAAAATCGAGGATCAGCCTGCCATCCTCGCCGGGTGAATCGGCGTATACGAAACGGCCCGCGCCATAAGTTTCATCGCGGTTGGTCTCGTCACCAAAAACGAAAAACAATTTTTCGCCGGAAATTGTGGGTTCCAGCTGGTAACGCTGCCCACTTAGTTCGAACGTGACAATTCCGGGCGCGACCGGGAATTGCTGAAAACCCTCGATAACCGTATCTACAGCCACCGTGCGCGGTTCATCATATTTTTCCAATTCCGCTGTGACACGATATGCATCGTCGATATCGTAGTAAGGAAGCGGCCCGAAGGCGTCAACGAAAGGATGCTCGTAATCCCGAATTCGAACGGCAATCGGGCCGTCGCGCTCAATGATGCTCCAGGCAAGCGAGCGATGCGTGACCATGATCGGATTTTCGCTGGTATCAGCAGCCATAAGTATCTCACTGACCGGCTTACTGTCATGCAGAACTTCAACACCCTCCTCAACAACGAGCCAGACACCGTCTGCACCAACCCGCAGCTCGCCGATACGGGCCGCAGCCGTCTCCGGTACCACGATGTCACTGTCCGGGTCCGAGCCGATGGTGTACACGCGCTCATCCAGCCAGTACAGGCCGATCTGCGTCAGGTAACCATTTGGCGCAAGCAGCCTTTCGAGGCGCCCGGCACGCCATTCCAGTATTTCTGCCTCGTAGGCCGCGAGATCCAGTTTCGGCCCCACTCGGCCGCAAGCCGCGATGCCGATAACGATTACTGCCGCGATCAGGCAGATAAGACTTTTATTCATCGTAAATCCGTATCAATTCGGAGACCGTGTCTCTATAATCCGCCGCCATTCTCTTTGGCGCCGCCCTGATGTCTGATATTTCCAAACTCCGCAATGTCGCGATAATCGCGCACGTTGACCATGGCAAGACCACCCTGGTCGACCAGATGCTGCAACAGTCCGGGACACTCGGCCCGCGTGCCGCAACACCCGACCGCATAATGGATTCAGGTGACCTGGAGCGCGAACGCGGCATTACTATCCTGTCGAAAAACACTGCCGTCAACTGGAACGACTACCGCATCAATATCGTGGACACGCCGGGCCATGCCGACTTTGGTGGCGAGGTTGAGCGGGTATTGTCAATGGTCGACAGCGTTTTGCTGCTCGTCGATGCGGTGGAGGGCCCGATGCCGCAGACTCGATTCGTCACGCAGAAAGCGTTTGCACAGGGTCTGGTCCCCATTGTTGTGGTCAACAAGATCGATCGCGAAGGCGCCCGGCCTGACTGGGTTATCGATCAGACCTTTGATCTGTTTGACCGCCTGGGCGCGACGGACGAACAGTTGGACTTCCCGATCATTTACGCGTCAGCACT
>JARRLL010000114.1:0-3460 GCA_037387125.1 Gammaproteobacteria bacterium
TTGCGCGCGTCTTGCCGAACACTCGGCGCTCTGATACCAATAATGAGCTATGCGCTTCTCTGAAGTTTTCTTGCGCCTGGGCATTACGCTGGTCGCCTGGATGGTGCTCTTTACGCACGTTGTCTGGCTTGCTGCACTGGGGGGTATGGGTTGCGGTCCGGACGGCGACGAGTTGCACTTTGTGCTCCTGTGGCTGACGCCATTCACCATTGGCTTCTCACTCCTGCTGCACAAGACTCGTCCATTCCCTGAAATAGACAGAATACTGCGCTGGCTGGGTGTGCCGTGGATTGGCCTGGCTATTGCCGGTATCTACAAGAGCTGGGGATCGACTACCGCGGTATATTCGAGCGGCCGCGGAATCTGTGGGGGCGCCGACCTCGTGTCATGGCACATGATCTGGGGTCCCGTACAGCTGCTCGGACTCGCCATCGCTGCCGTCATGGTGTTACGTCTCTGGCGCAGTGCTCCTGCACATACACGATAAAGATATTTAGCGATCGATCCACTTTCGCCGGATCCAGGCGAATTGCAGGTAGCATCATATGGTGATAAAAATCTGATGCGATGTTGCACTAATTATTCAAATCCACGGCACATCGTCACTATCAAGCGCTGATCCCTTTCCTGAACTAAGCGGGTCTCGCACACTTCTTGGGGAGATTGCTATGTCTATGATGTCTGAATTCAAGTCCTTTGCCATGCGAGGCAACGTAGTCGATATGGCTGTCGGCATTGTCATGGGTGGTGCCTTCGGGAAAATCGTCTCGTCTTTCGTTGCTGACGTCCTGATGCCGCCAATCGGTCTCGCACTCGGCGGGGTCGATTTTTCGGACCTGGCTATAACGCTCAAGGACGCTGAAGGGGAAGCGGCTGCCGTTACGATGAAGTATGGCGTTTTTATCCAGACTGTCGTCGATTTTCTGATTATCGCGTTCGCCATTTTCCTTGTCATAAAAGCGATGAACACGGTGATCAAAAAAGAAGCCGAGGCACCGCCGCCGCCGCCGAAACCCAGCAAAGAAGAAGAGTTGCTGACCGAGATCCGCGACGCATTGCGGTCCAACTAGCAGGAAGCAAAAAAAGCCGTTCCCGGAAGGGAACGGCTTTCTCTTTGCCCGAGCGAAAGCTGATCAGCTTTCGTGGATTTCCTTCAACGTGCCGCTGTCGATCTGGTCGACTGCAGAGGAAAGTGTCTCCTCGTAACAGGCTTTGGCGTCAGCGTGAGCTTTCAATGACCGGACAACCGTATAGGATTCGACGCTGCAGAATTCCTCAGAGGCCTTCTGCAGACGGCCATACAATGTCTTCGCGCCCCTCACACTATTGATGTTCAGGTCCGAATACGAGACGGACATGTAGTCGTGCCCTATTTCGCTCGGTCCTGCGGCAAGACCAGCAAGCGGAGTTGCCAGGCCGGCGACCAGAATAATGCTAACGAACTTGCGTGCTTTTTGATTTCCCATGATCCCCTCTCCATTAAACAAGATAACCAGTAGCCAAACGTAAATGACACCCGGAAGAATTCCGTTTTGCATACGTTCGATACTTAGATGTGCGGAGTTGAAGATTCGTTGCGGAATGGTTCAAACAATTCGCTATATACGAATCGACGAACCGTGCAGGTTTTACGGAACTTGCGCACGAGAGGTCTGTCTATAGCACGGATTAGTGCGTCCTGAGACGTATCAGTTTTTTGGTCGTAAGCCCATTTGCTGGGACATCGCGAGCGCTGCCGCACTCGCACCCGCTACTGACCAGCCGCCGTCGACCGGCAAGACGACGCCACTTATATAGAGTGCAGCGTCGGACGACAGGAACATCGCGGCCTGACCGATCTCGTCGACCGAGCCGAATCGCTGCAGCGGCACGCTCTTCTTGTACTGTTTCGCTATCGCTTCGCTCGGTGCCAGTCTTCTCATGCCCTCGGTGTCGGCAATCGGGCCGGGCGCGATGCTGTTGATACGAATCCCGTAGGGTCCCCACTCGAGCGCGAGCGTCCGCGTGAGCATGTCGACGCCGGCTTTCGCGGCGCAGACATGGCTTTGCATCGGCATCGGCACGAAGGCCTGCGGCGCCGAGATGTTGATGACAGAGGCGCCCGGTTTCTTCAGGTACTGGAATGCGGATCGCAAAACGTGGAATGAGCCGAGCAGGTCGATGTCGACGACTGACTTGAAGCCGTTCGGCGACATGTCGTTGGCCAGCGCCGGGAAGTTGCCCGCGGCGCCTGATACCAGGACGTCGATGCCGCCGGCAATCGTGTCGTGCTCGGCTAATGCAGCCTGCACGGCCTCCGCGTCGCGGACATCGAGGGCATAGCCGGATGCACTGGACCCCAATGCCTTGAGTTCGGCAACCGCGGCGTCCACTTTCTCCTGAGAACGGCTGGCCACGGCAACATTGGCGCCGGCTGCCGCAAAGCAGCGCGCGATGCCGAGGTTGATGCCGCTCGTGCCGCCGAATACGAATACGTTACTGCCTTTGAAGTCGAACGTTGTCGTCATCTCTGCTCCCGGTCCGCGAAAATCGAGTTCGCAGTGTGTTGCGCTTCGCTCCGGATTTCAATGAGTAAGCCATTACAATCAGGACCTGTTTGCCAGACTCGCATCGGTAACGTGAGATCCCGTTGAAAATCGTACTCCTCGGCCACGACGACCTGCCCAGCCTGTATGCGCTGCAGCGCGTGATCTCGGCGGCGCCGCAGCATGACTACACAGCCTTCTTTTCGGGCGATCTTCCCGTGCGCCCGGATACACCGCGCGACCTGCTGGACCTGGCAAGCATCGACGCCCGCCTGTGTGCCGAGTTTCGGAAAGCCGGGCGACTCGCGAAACCTCTTCTCGGCGCAGGAACGCTGCCACGTCCAAACAGCGCGGCCGGGCTCGAACTGATGAGAAGCCTCGAGCCGCGGATTCTCACGGGCGAGGTGATAGCGATTCCCCGGCTGGGTGTCCTCAACCTGCACTCGGGCGTCTTGCCGGACTACAAGGGGGTGATGGCCACGTTCTGGGCCATGCTGCATAAAGAGGAGATCATCGGTTCGACCCTGCACCGCATCGTCGATAGCGGGATCGACACCGGACCCGTGATCGGCATTCGACCCGTCCCGGCCGATTACGGTTCGAGCTACCTCACGAACGTACTGCGGCTGTATGGCCCCGGCTGCGACATGATCGTCGAGGCGTTGCAGGCCCTCGAGACCGGCAAGGAGCCCAAGAGCACTGCGCAGGCACCCGGCGGAGAGTACTTTTCGACGCCGGAAGCGGCGGATCTCGAGCGCTTCAAGGCCCGGACTCTAGTACTCGCCGATAGCCGGGAGCTGGCGGAAATCGGGGCATAGGCGTTGCAGAAAAGGGCGAAGCCCGGCCAGTCAGAGCCCCGAAACACTTGACTCGGCGCGCCCAAAAGAGAATAGTTATCAGGTACTGCGGTGTAGTAAATTTACAACGCAGTCGAA
>JARRLL010000115.1:0-2885 GCA_037387125.1 Gammaproteobacteria bacterium
GGATCCCACGTGGCGATGCTGGCAACACCGCGATTGATGGCCCGTCCAGTAACGCCGTATCCGGTCGCGGCCGCAATCAGATCCGGAAAAACCGTGACTACATCAATACGCATCCTCACCAACTCCAGGCTACGTCGCGTGTCAGAATTCCGGGTCCCAGTCGACCTCCATCCGCCCTTGTTCAAGATCGATTCCGCGAACGACATCGGGCCGCACAAACGGAATCAGATGTTTCCTGTCACCGACGACAACAAGTACATCGTTGGCGCCGGTCTCGATCATCGAGGCGATTTGCCCTAGCGAAACGCCGTCCTTGGTGACGACGTCCATGCCCAGCAAATCGGCCCAGTAGTACTCACCTTCCGCACACCGCGGCATTTCGGCCCGGTCCACGCATATCTCGCTATCCATAAGCGCCAGTGCAGCGTCCCGATCCTCGATTCCGCTGAGTTTTGCCACCAGGCCACGACCCTGCTCGCGCCCTTCGGTCATCTCATGAGTCGCGCTGCTACCGTTTTTTCGCAACATCCATCGCGGATAGTTCAAAATGTTGCCCATCGGCCTGGTGTAGGAAAAAACCTTCACCCAACCGCGGACCCCATGCGCCCCACTCACGCGCCCAAGTACGACGGTAGAATCGGCGGAAGCCATGCTGCGACCCGGTGCGGCCACTGACCAGCGATCAGGCCTGCGCCGTTTTCCGGAACTGCTTAATCAGGCTGGCGACTCGCTCCGACGGCTGCGCGCCCTGTCCGAGCCAGTGTTCCGCGCGCTCGAGGTCGATCCGCAGCCTCTCCTCACCGCCGGTGGCGATTGGATTGAAAAAGCCAAGCCGCTCTATTGAACGACCATCCCGACGCTTCCTGCTGTCGGACACAACAATGTGGTAGAACGGGCGCTTCTTTGCCCCGCCGCGGCTAAGCCGAATGCTAACCATCTGAATATAAAACCTCAGCTAACGCTAGAAATGATCAGGCCCGTCGTAGCGCAAGCTCTTTCGACGGGCCCTGCTAAACCCTCTATTTTAATCGATTCCCGCCAAAAGGGAAGCGTCGGGGAAGACTAGCGGCCAAACCCTCTTGGCATGCCCGGCATTCCTTGCATCATGCGCTTCAGTCCGCCCTTGGACGCCTTTTTCATTACCTTCTGCATTTGCGTGAATTGTTTGAGCAGTCGGTTGACATCCTGAGCCTGCACCCCCGATCCCGCGGCAATACGACGTTTTCGCGAAGAATCGATAATCTTCGGGAATCGCCTTTCCTTGGGGGTCATCGAGTTAATGATCGCGATTTGGCGCCGGATCTGACGATCATCGAACCCGCCGGGCAGCCCGCCTGGTGGTGCCATGTTTCCGGGCAGCTTGTCGAGAATTGCCTCCAGCCCGCCCATCTCGAGCATCTGACTCAGCTGCTCGCGCAAATCGGCCATATCGAGGCCTTTGCCTTTGCGCAGTTTTTTCGCTAGCCGTTCGGCCTTGTCTTTGTCGACCTGCTCCTCGACCTGCTCGACCAGCGAAACGACATCGCCCATGCCGAGAATTCGGGAGGCGATGCGCTCCGGGTGGAACACTTCGAGCGCGTCGGATTTCTCGCCAACACCGACAAACTTCACCGGTTGGCCGGTAACCTGGCGAACCGACAGTGCCGCACCGCCACGCGCGTCACCGTCGGCCTTTGTCAGCACAATGCCGGTAAGCGGCAACGCTGCGGCAAAGGCCTCCGCCGCCCGCACCGCATCCTGCCCCGTCATTGCATCCACCACAAACAGCGTCTCGACCGGTTCGCAAGCATCGTGGACGGCTTTGGCCTCGGCCATCATCTCGTCGTCGACGTGAAGCCTGCCGGCAGTATCAACAATCAATACATCGACCAGCCGTTTGCGCGCTTGCTCGCGCGCATCTGCCGCTATCTTCGCGGCCGGAGCCTTGGGGTCGGTCGGGAAAAATTCAGCGCCAACCTGTCCGGCGAGTTGCTCCAGCTGCTGAATGGCCGCGGGCCGGTAGATGTCCGCGCTGGCAAGCATGACTTGTTTCTTGTCGCGCTCAATCAGGCGGCGTGCGAGCTTGGCGCTGCTGGTGGTTTTGCCTGAGCCCTGAAGCCCCGCCATCATGATTACTGCTGGGGGTTGAGCCCGAAGGTTCAGCGAACCGGCATCGCCGCCCATCACCGCGACGAGTTCGCTATGGACAATTTTGATGAAAGTCTGGCCGGGAGTAAGGCTTCGCTTCACCTCTTCGCCGAGCGCGCGTGCGCGCACTCCATCGATAAACGTCTTGACCACCGGAACCGCAACATCCGCGTCCAGCAGCGCCATCCTTCCCTGGCGCAGCGCGTCCTTGATATTGTCGTCGCTCAATCGGCCCTTGCCGCGCAATCGCGCTGCGGCCTGGCCGAGACGTTCGCTCAGATTCTCAAACATCGATAAACCCGGGTGCGGCCTGGCCGCAAGCAGAGGATTTCAGCGCGGACATGATATCGCCTGGCGCCGGCGAGCGACAGTCGGACCGGAGTCAGAGCTGCAGTACTGAACCGGCCTCGAGGCGACGGATTCGCCGCTCCGGCAGTGCAGCGAGGACCTCATCCATGATCTCCTCCTCCTCACCTGGTTTCATTGCCGTGAGCCAGATATCCGGCGAATGCGACAATTTGCCGAGGTCACTTGCGAGCGTGCGCGGGCAATAATGCCCCGATTGCTCTGCGAGCTCATGCTGGCGGTTCGGAAAAGATACCTCAATGACCAGCACATGCACGTCCGGGTATGCGTTCAGAACCGGCCACAGAGTCCGGTTGGTGGTTGTGTCGCCGCTGAATGCAAGAACTTTATCGCCGGCCTCGACACAATAGCCAAGCGTCGGAACCGCATGCTTGACGTCGACCGCGCGAACG
>JARRLL010000116.1:0-2862 GCA_037387125.1 Gammaproteobacteria bacterium
CCTGCGTGGCCGGATGGCGGTCCATGCGGGTCAGGGTCCCGGTCTGCCAGATATCAGGCTTGGCGCGAAGGCTGGCGCGTCAACCACCACCCTTGGCGTCGCTAACCTTCCCTCTCACGATCATAACCATCAATTGCGCGGATCTACCTCAGTAGCAGATACCAGCAGCCCGGGCGGCGCGGTACCGGCAGTGAATCAACTCACCCGCTACGGCATTTATCAAACTGGTGAACCAGATACCGACATGGGCACCGAAGCAATATCCGCGGCGCCTGTTGGCGCCGGGCAAGCGTTCAACAACATGCCGCCATACCAGGCTGTCAATTACATCATTGCTCTGGTAGGCACCTTCCCGTCCCGGAACTGACCTGCAGCCAACGGAGACACCCCAATGATCAAACGACGTGATTTTGTCTTAGGCTGCGGCTCGCTGGCTGTGATATCCGGCATACCGGTTGCGGGCGCCGCAACGCTTTTTGCGGGATCAGGCCATCGCCGGGCCGACCGTTTCCGACCGTTTGTCGATACTGTCTTTGCGGCATCGAATGAAGCCGGTCAGACCCTCGGAATGAAGCTGGTCGCGATCGAGGAAACGCGCATCGATCGGCGCCTCGAGCAGTTCCGGCTGGTTTTCGAAAGCGACGAGCGGAATGCGGAAGATGCGATCTTTTCGCTCTCGCATCGAGACGATCCGAACTTCGTGACCGAGACCGTGAACATCGAGAAAAGCGCAACCGACCCGTCGGGACGCACCTATGTGGCGCAGTTCTGCCTGTTTGCAGCCTGAGCGGCCGATGCGAGGCAGACGACATCCGACCGCGTTACCCGGGGCGATACCCGGAAAAAATAGCTAACACACAAGGGTAAATGAACATGTCAGATCCCTTCATCGGTCAGATCATAATGTTCGGCGGAAATTTTGCACCACGGGGCTGGGCGTTTTGCAGCGGCCAACTTCTGAGCATTTCCTCCAACCAGGTGCTTTTCTCGATCATCGGCACACTTTACGGTGGCGACGGCCGAACGACGTTCGGGTTGCCGGACCTGCGTGGGCGTGCGGCACTACACGCCGAATCAAGTTTCACTTTAGGTAGCAAGGGTGGCACACCGACCACGACGCTTGCGCTCAACAACATGCCGGCGCATGACCATGACCATCAACTGCGCGGCTCGACTGCGCTTGCAAACGCCAGCGGCCCGGGAGGCGCGGTGCCGGCGGTTCACGCCCTGCAGCGCTATGGAATTTATCAGACCGGCGCGCCCGATACGGACATGGATGCGGATGCGATTCGCGGCCTGAACGTGGGTGGCAATCAGGCATTCGACAACATGGCGCCGTACCAGGCCGTCCATTTCATCATCGCTCTTGTTGGCCTCTGTCCGTCACGGTTTTAGCCACCGCGCGCCGATAAGTAGTCCTCTACCGCCAGATGAACGAGCAGGTGGTTTTGCGCCGTCGCGGCGAGGCGGATCATGATCTGCTATTCGCGCTTTTTTCCGACTCGGTGGCGGCGCAATTCGCATCATTGCCAGAGCCCCAGCGACAACAACTTCTCGAGCAGCAGTTCGACGCCCGCGAGCGCCAGTATCGCCAGAACTGGCCCGATGCCATTGACGAGATCGTAATTGTCGACGGGACCGCGTGCGGACGCCGCTTATGGCACGAGAGCGACGCCGAAATCAGACTGATCGATATTGCGCTATTGTCGAGCGCTCGCGGGTCCGGCATTGGCAGCGAATTGATATGCGATCTGCAGCGACGCTCCGACACCAATTCCAAGCCGCTAAGGCTGTCAGTGCTGGCAGGAAATCCCGCATCCACGCTCTATCGGCGGCTCGAACTCGTGGATATCGGACAGGACAGCATCTACCTGCATATGGAATACATGCCCCGATCCGGTTAGCTGATCACGGACTGGAGATAGGCGCCCGCCTCGACCGGCACCAGAAAGAAATCCGACTCGCCCAGCGCCTCGTGTCTCAGCCTGTATGTATTCTGGCTGACAAAAAAACCTTTCGGCATCTCGAACAACAGCGAGAACGGCCGCCTGCGCAAATTCGGAAATTGGGCAAGCGCGTCCTGCGGCGGCGGCGGCAAAGCTTCAACTTCGCGCAGCACCAAAGCCAATGCGGGCTGCCCTTCGATCAAGAGCGAAAACTCCTCGCCAATAAACTCTTTGAGCTGCTTTGGATCCAAATCCATGCCTGCATTTTTCTCCAACGTTAGCCAATCTCATAATCTATAACGCCGACCACGTCGTCGCCAGTCGAGAAAGACGCGTGACGTAAATGACGATGCCCGGACCGGCGCTTGCAGCGAAGGTCAGACTTTTCAGCACAAGCCCGCAATTAGCCTTCGCTGTCGGCGATCGAGTCTGCCGTCGCCGTTAGGGTGTTGCGGATTAGTCGCGTCGCGCCGGATGCACATTCTTGACAATCGCTGGAATATTACAGAATTTAGATTAAATACTGTGTTTTAATAAATGTTTTTATTGCTATTTTACTTGCTCATTGGGAGCATGCCGCGAGCCCCAAGGCAAAGTCACGAGGGAGGATGAGGTGTTACCGAGGCCAGGGTGGAATTTGATGAGTGTCGCTGGCGCCACTATTTGCTGGTCCGAGATTGCGAATCGCGGTATTCGTCGCACCGCCGCGTTGCGCCGAATCCAACCGACCGCAGCTGCGAGAGCAGTCAAAACCCCAATGAGTGCAGCCGTGCCGGAAAATCCCGTCTTGCTGTGTCTGCGGGAGCTGAAGCGCAATCCCTTCACCGCATCCGGCTGGATGTCCATTGTGCGTTAGCTTGAGCACGCCTAATGGGTTCCTCCTCCTGGCCCACGACATGATGGCTGCAAGCGCCAA
>JARRLL010000117.1:0-2841 GCA_037387125.1 Gammaproteobacteria bacterium
CGACGTTTCGCAGCGGATATTCCGTTTTCGCTTCGTTTGTCGACAAACTGAAGCCGGCACGCCTGCTCATGGACTGGTGCGAGCGCAACCGGGTAACGATCGCATACGCGGTCATTCCTTTCGCCATCGCACTTGGTATTTACACCGGTATTCTGTTGAGCGCTTTCGGGGCCAGACCATTCTGGAACTCCGGCGTGCTGGGGTTGTTATTCCTCGTGTCGGGCATGTCGACCGCGGCGGCACTGGTTGTACTCATCGCGCGGCAGAAGACTGAGAAGGAACTATTCACGGGCCTCGATTTCGTCCTGATTCTGGCCGAGATCGCGCTGATCGCTCTGGTCATTATCAGCCTGGCGTCGGGGTCGGGTCAGCACATTGATGCATTGCAGATCATCATGGGCGGGCCCTACACATTCGAATTCTGGGTCTTGTTCTTCTGCATCGGCCTGGTAATACCGATGCTGCTGGAAATCCTGGAAATGGCTGGAATCAGCAAGTCGTTGGCCATGCTTGCACCTGTCCTGGTGCTGGTGGGCGGCTATGCGCTCCGGCAAGTTGTGCTGGATGCCGGTCAGGAGAGCACCTGGACTCACTACGAAACCCAGTACAGCCCTGAATTGTTGCAGCGCTTGCCGGGCAAGGATTAGTATCCAGCACGACAACCAACTCAGAGGTCAGAAGCTTGGTCAGGAAATCCTTAAAAGCGACGTTACTTTCATTGTCGATCGCATCTGTTACCGCTTGCGGTCCATCGGACCAAGGGCGAGTCTCGCTCGCCGACGTTGCCCAGGCGGCGGCGCGGCAAGATGATCGTGTGAGTGTCGAGGACCTGGCGACCGCATTGATCGAACAACGTGGCGATTTCGAGCTCATCGATGTGCGTATGCCCGAAGAATTCGAGAACGGCAGCATTGGGGACGCCATCAATATACCGATTGCGCAGCTCGTGGCGCAGGACGTGTTATCGAGTCTGCCGACTGACCGCAAAGTTATCGTGTATTCCAACGGCTCGGAAAATGCAGCGAAAGCGACAGTAATGCTGCGTCTGTCCGGTATCGATGCGCATCTGCTTACGGGCGGCTACAACGCCTGGCACCAACGGATTCTCAATCCCGACATCTCCGCCGAGGAACTTGACGGCGAAAGCCTCCAGGTATCGGAACAACGTGCCTACGCCTGCTACTTCGTTGGCGAGCGATCTGGTGCGGCGCAGCGCAGCGATAGCAATGAGCCGTTCGTGCCGCCGGTTTTCGAGGAACTGGAGGACGAGTTTGAAGACTTGCCGCCGCCAGCCGAGGAGGGCTGCTAGTCGGGGTCAGGCAAGGGCGCCTTAAGTAGGGCTTCCATCTCCTGCCTGTTTAGCGGGCGCTGTCCGCGAAGGGGCGCGCGGCCACCCAGCGTTCCATCGACGTTAGTCCACGCATCAGCCGGCAGTCCGTCGCGCAACGGCGCATGAGCGGGTGCGAAGTGGATTTCGTTGTCGCTATAATCGATCACGCCCTGTCCGAGGCCCAGCGCGACGCTGGAGCGATGGCAGGATTCGCATGATCGAGACGGCCCGGTCGTATGAGGTGATATCGGTGCAAATAGCCGTACGAATTTTTCGGCATCCCAGTCCGGATGCGAAAGCGTCATGATCATCCCGGGGGTGAATAGCTCAATGCGGTTCGCGGCGTTGATCCCTAGCGCACCCAGCTCATTGCGAAAATCGGAACGTTGTTCGCGCCATCGACCGGCAGTTTCCTGCTGTTCGATATGATCCCATTGGCTGCCGTCCGCGTCGTATTCCATATGGCAACCGAAGCATTGCGCTACCCACTGGCTGTGGCAGGTCGCACACTCGAGTCGTTCGTGCGCAGGATCATGCGGTTGTCCCGACGCATGGTCTATTTCGTGGCAATCCACACAGCGGGTTGCTACGGCGTCCCGCTGGTGCACGGCGTCGCCGGCGCCCGCCATCAGAGCGGAGCCTTTGTGACAACTGATGCAGTTCATGCCCGACGTGAAATGAACATCGGCAGGTTTTCGTTCCACGCGTCGACCATCCGACAGTCGTAGTACGGTCTCTCGCCGCCCAGCCGTTACAGGATCGATTTCGGCGAGTCCCGAATAGCTTAGTGAAATACGGGCCGACCGGGAGTGGCAACCAAAGCACCGTGCATCGGATACATTCGCGGACAGCGCCGGATGAGCCTTTTCAGGATAGTCGTTGATGTGGCAGGCCAGGCAGCCGCCACCGCGGTCCGTGACCGGACTGAGTTGGTGCACCGACTTCTGCTGGCCGAGATGACAGCTCGCGCAGAGCTTCCGAAGCAAGGTGTCGGCCGGGCCATGCCCGAGTGACTGCAGGTTCGCGGTTGTCTCGTCGCCAATATTTCCGTCGACGGTTCGCCTCGTGACACTTACCATGCCGCGGCCCGTGTGCATCAGGCTCTCCCTGACTGACGCGACTTTATCGGCATGGCAGTTGCCACAGGAGCGCCCGGCATTGTCGAGCAAACCCGGAAAGCCGGTCATCCCCAGGTGCGAGTCATGTTGTGCGGCAGCCGAGCTGTCGCCGCCATGACAGATGATGCAATTGTCTGCACCGAATGCATGGCCCGCGACGAAGCCAGCGCGTTTGCCGGCATGACATTGTATGCAGGTGTTCTCCGCCACAGCCTCGTTTTCAGCGCCCGCCACCTCGGGCCCGGAAATGAGCAAGACGGCATTGGTGACTATCACGAGGAAGGTTCGAAAGCGCATTTGCTAATAGTAATAGTACTGATGAAGTTGCGGTACTTGACCGCTATCATTAGTGCCAGTTATGAAATCCAAAGACCTGACACAAAGCGCGGATCT
>JARRLL010000118.1:0-2820 GCA_037387125.1 Gammaproteobacteria bacterium
TAAATCGGTTCGACCCCACAAGTGCTAGTCCACGTAGAGGGACGAAACAGACTCTTCGGTGGAAATCCGGCGCATGGTCTCCGCCAGCATCTCGGCAACTGACAGCTGGCGGATCTTCTCGCAGGCTCGAGCTTCTTCATTTAACGGAATCGTATCGGTGACGACCATTTCGTCGAGCTCCGAATCGTTGATGCGCGCCACAGCGGGGCCTGACAGGACCGGATGAGTAATATAGGCCGCGACGCTGACGGCGCCATGTTCCTTCAGGGCTCCGGCCGCATGGCACAGCGTGCCGGCGGTATCGACCATGTCATCAATCATCACGCAGTTCTTGCCCCCTACCTCACCGATAATATTCATGACTTCCGACTGGTTGGCCTGTGCACGACGTTTATCAATGATGGCCAGGTCAGCATCACCAAGACGTTTGGCAAGTGCACGGGCGCGAACCACGCCGCCCACGTCAGGAGACACCACGACCATGTCGTTGTACTTCTGCTTCCATACGTCTGCCAAGAGAATGGGCGACGCATAGACATTATCAACAGCAATATCGAAGAAGCCCTGGATCTGGTCAGCGTGCAGGTCCACGGTTAGTACCCGGTCAATCCCTGCCGTTGCGATCAGCTTGGCAACGAGCTTTGCCGTAATTGGTACACGCGAGGAGCGCGGTCGACGATCCTGACGCGCAAACCCGAAATACGGGATGACAGCGGTGATGCGCGCGGCTGAAGCGCGCCTCGCCGCATCAACCATGACGAGAAGTTCCATGAGATTCTCGGACGCCGGTGGACACGTGGGCTGGATGATGAACACCTCGCGGCCACGGATATTCTCGAGAATCTCTACATTGATTTCGCCATCTGAGAAGCGGCCAACCTGGGCGCGAGCGAGCGGGATGCGGAGGTAGCGGGCAATGTCCTGCGCGAGTTGCGGGTGGGCGTTACCCGAAAAGACCGCCATTGTTCCCAGTTCCACGATGACTCCCTCGATGATGAGATGGCTGGGGCGGCAGGATTCGAACCTGCGGTACACGGGATCAAAACCCGATGCCTTACCACTTGGCTACGCCCCAATAAGCTGATTTTCGCGCTGCGGCGCAATTGTGCGGTGAGGCCCTCTGGCTGTCAACGATCGAAGAACAACCAGCGGTCAATTACCATGCGCACGCGCGTATCCGGGTTTGTCGCAGACAGAATTCGCGGCATTTGTTGTCCACCACCCTCGCTATAACGCAATATCTCGACAATCCAGCCGCTCTGCTCCAGACGCTCAAGACGGCCTTTGTCATCCAGTTCGGTCCCGGCGGCCGGCACCTGGGGATCCGGGATGCCCAGTGCCCAGTAACGCAGGCTACTCACCGGTATCGTCCACCCATAGCGCCAGCGCAACTCCGTTTCGGCGTCCTTCAGAACCGTCTTGACGCCGTCCTCGTCTGTCAGCGTCACTGCTCGGCCATCGCTCTCGATGAGCACGGTGCCGATTCCGAGGGGACCGCCGACTGTTGCGTTGAACGCATCATCTTGCTGGGCCCAGTTGAACTTCCCATTAAAGCCCTCATCGCCCGCCTTGACTGCAATGCGGCCTTTGAATTCCCAGTCGCGACTATTGCCGAGGACTTCTCTGCGTATCTCCCAATCACCCACTCCAGGGAGATCAACGCTATCCCGTGTTGTGGCGCAGCCCGCCAGCACGAGCAGTGGCAGCAGCAGCCTCAGCAAGCGGATATCAGGGATCATCGGCAAACAGGCGGTCCCGCACATCCTTGAGCAACGTGCTGCCAGGCTTCGCTTCTTCAGCTTTGACGAGCCACTCCAGTGCTTCATCCCTGCGGCCAAGCGCAACCAGCGTCTCCACAATGTGCGCGGCCACCTCATGATCCTGCATGCCATCATAGGCACGCTCGAGTTCCACCAGCGCGTCCTCGTAGCGCCCGAGCTTGAAAAGCACCCAGCCCAGGCTGTCGATGATCGCCGGGCTTTCCGGGTCATAACGCAACGCTTTGCGAATCAGCTTTTCAGCTTCACGATAACGATCGGTTCGATCGGCCAGGGTATAGCCGTAAGCATTCAGCGCCATTGCGCTCTTGGGCCAACGCCTCACCGCGCCAGAATAACCCTCGAGCGCCTCATCGAGACGACCCATCCGCAATAACAGCTCACTTCTGCCAAGCGCTGCGTATTCGTCATCCGGTTGGTAAGAAACTACCTTGTCATAGAGTTTTAGCGCGTCATCGTACTTTTCCACGGATGCCAGCAACTGCGCCTTGGCAGACAAAACTTGGACAGCGTTGCTTGGAGATTGCTCGGCGAATTCATCGAGCTGCCGCAAAGCACCGTTCAGGTCGTCTTTATTATGCGCAAGCAAAGTAGCCGAGCGAGTCTGCGAGGCTACAGCATTGGAGCCGTCCACGACTTCAGCATATAAGCGGATGGCGCGATCTGTCTCCTCACGATAATCCGCAATTCGGCCAAGGTAGAAAAGCGCGTCCATACGATACTGCCCGCTCGCGAGCAGATCGTTGAAGTCGTCCCACGCGGCATCAAGATGCCCCTTGTGAAAATTGATGATTGCCATGAGGCGCAATGCATCCATCCGTCCGGACTGTTCGAGCAATACCTGGTTAACCTGGCTCAGCGCGTCGTCTTCGCGATCCGCCATCATGTACATGATGGCCAGTTCCATCCTGGCATCAGGATCCGGGTCGGGGTCGTCGCCGATAATTCGGGCCGTGTACTCGATTGCCTGATCTACGTCGCCGCTGGCCAGCATTACCCGAGCATACAGCAGCCGCGACTGAAGCCTGTCGGGGTCGAGTTC
>JARRLL010000119.1:0-2813 GCA_037387125.1 Gammaproteobacteria bacterium
TAAAGGCCAGGTATGGCCCATCGGGATTTGGGCTTGACCGGCTTCTCCTCGATGTTGAGCGGGCGCCCGGCAGCATCCAGCTCTACGACACCATATCGCTCCGGATCCGATACGGCATAGCCGAGCACGAACGCACCGCGCTCACGCTTCGCAGCGCTCGAGAGAATTTGCTGCAGCCCATGGCCGTAAATGATGTTATCGCCCAAGGCCAGCGCCACTGAATCAGAGCCGATAAAGCGCTTGCCGATCGTGAAAGCCTGCGCAAGCCCCTCGGGCTTTGGCTGCTCGGCGTAACATAGATCAATGCCGAACTGCTGTCCGTTGCCCAGCAGACGCTGGAAGGACGAGACGTCTTGCGGCGTAGAAATCAACAGTATGTCCTTGATCCCTGCGAGCATCAGCGTGGACAGGGGATAGTAGACCATCGGCTTGTCGTAGACGGGCAACAGCTGCTTGCTCGTGCCCAGGGTCAAGGGGTACAGGCGCGATCCTGATCCGCCTGCCAATATGATGCCTTTCATTTTGCGTACCTGGTGACTGAATAGACGAGTATCAAGATTGGTGCCGGCAGCGTTCCGGACGAGGAACCGTCATGACGCCAGTCTGGTGATGCCGCCGGTACCGAGTCGTCGACCGGCGTCGCGAGTGCTCCGTAGCAGGTCGCACCAGTCGAGGTGATCGAGGTACCAATCGACAGTCTGGGCGAGTCCACTTTCGAAACTGAATTCTCGTTGCCAGCCAAGCTCGCGCTCCGCTTTGTCGCTGCAGACTGCGTAGCGGTAGTCATGTCCGGGCCGGTCTGTGACGTACTCGATCAATTCAGAGTAGCTGGCTCCGGATTCGCGGGGCAGTCGCTCGTCGAGGAGGCTGCAGAGCGCCATCACGACGTCGATATTGCGACGCTCCGAGTTGCCGCCGAAGTTGTAGCTGTCACCCGGCTGGCCACGCTCCAGGCACGCCATTAGTCCAGCTACGTGATCCTCAACATGCAGCCAGTCTCGAACATTGGTTCCATTACCGTATACCGGGAGAGGCTCCTCATGAACCGCCTTCAGAATCATCAATGGGATGAGCTTTTCGGGGAACTGGAATGGCCCGAAGTTGTTCGAGCAGTTGCTGACCATTGTCGGCATGCCGTAAGTCGTGAGCCATGCGCGTGCCAGGTGGTCAGCTGCCGCTTTGGAGGCCGAATAGGGCGAGCTGGGTGCATAGGGCGTTGTTTCTAGGAATAGCCCCGTGTTGCCCAGGGATCCGAAGACCTCGTCGGTGGACACATGGAGGAACCTGAAGGCGGACTTTCGATCCGGGGCCAGGTCGGCCCAGTGACCCCGAGCGGCCTCGAGCATGTTGAGGGTGCCCTCCACATTTGTCTTCACGAATGTTCGGGGCCCGTCAACGGAACGATCGACATGAGATTCGGCAGCCAGATGGACGACCGCATCCGGCCGGAATTCGGAAAATGCGGTTGCTATTGCCTTGACATCACAGATATCTGATCTGAGGTGCTGGTACCGTGGATTATCGGTGACGTCGGCCACGGTCGTCAGGTCGCCCGCGTAGGTGAGCTTGTCAACGTTGAGCACCCGGTGGGGCGTGTGTCGTATGACATGGCGCACCAGAGCAGAGCCGATGAACCCGGCACCGCCGGTTATCAATATGTGCATGAGGGGACCTCCGTGATCGGTCGACGACGTGTTTTCAGTTGATGTGCCTCGAGGGCATCGCTGATCCGGGCACGCAGCGCGCTTGTCGCGGCGTCAACTCGCTCCAGCCGCCCGGTACTCAGGGCTGAGCTGACGGATTTTGCTGCCGAGCCTATTCCTGGATAGCCAAAATGAATCGCAGTACCGCGCAGCCGATGGGCGATCCGACGGATGGCGAGGAGATCGGCAGGGTTCCGCGCATCCTCCAGTTCGACCAGCACTTCGGCCAGGAACGTGACGTACGAGCCGCAGGAAGCCAGGCCACGGCTGTCTGCCGGTGCGCTTGTTCGGGTGGGGCCCGCTATAAAGTCGCGCAATGAAGAGAGTTCCTGACTTTTCTCTATCACCAGGTCGCAGCCGGCATTTTGACACTGCAGCTCGATTTCGCGATCGACATCAGCGGTCAGCGCGATGACTCGGGTCGTAAAGGGCACTTCGGGCAGGAGATCCAGCCCGTTGCCATCCGGTAGATCCAGGTCGAGCACGATGAAGTCCGGCCCGGAATCCCCCATGCTGCGGAGATGCTCCCGCGCCTCCCCGAGGCTGGCGGCCTCGGCAATTTCGCGGCATTCGTCCTGCAGCGCGGTGCGCAGATAGGTCCGCATGGCTCTTACATCCTCGACGAGGAGTCCTGACGAGTACTTGCGGTTACGCATTGCTGTGATACTTGGCTGACGCCTGCCCATTACGGGAAAGCCTGGTGTTCCATTCGCGCACCAAATTCAGAATGGACCGGACTGTCCCCTGTCGGAGCTCCGACGCGCTATTCGGAATCGTTCCGGTTTCAAGATAGGCTTGGATGAGCGCAGTCATCTTCTCCAGCTCCTCCAGGCTGCCCTTATCGAAAGCCCCTTCACAATCCTCGACAACCAGGCTGCGCAAGAAGTCCCGATCCAGAAATGCCGAGTAGGCGATCACCAGGCTTTTTGGCGCGACCTGTTTGATGCGTTGAACCAACTCCTGGCCGCAGCTGTCTTCGCCGAACTCTCGATCGACGATGTAAACGTCGTAACCGACTGGCGCGACTGGGTTACTAATGCCGACCGTCTCCGCGGCAGGTATTCGTCCAGCAAAGTGCCTCGTTAGGTGCTGTGTCACAAAGGGATCATC
>JARRLL010000120.1:0-2810 GCA_037387125.1 Gammaproteobacteria bacterium
GTCCGCCGTGGTTAGCAGCTCGTTGTTTTTCTACCGCTGGGTTGCGGATCCCCTGGATACGTTCCTCGACGGCCTGTTCCAGTCGGGTTCTATTGCCACCACCACCGGCTTCACTACCGAGAATTTTGCGATGTGGCCTGCTGCTCTGCCGGTCCTGTTAATCTTCGCCAGCTTTGTCGGTGGCTCGGCGGGCTCGACCGCCGGTGGCATCAAGGTCATTCGCTGGCTGCTCGTCTACAAGCAGGGCGTGCGTGAAATCGCGCGCCTCGTTCATCCAAGCGCCGAGATTCCGGTCAAGCTCGGCTCGAAGGCCGTTTCGTCTCGCGTCGTGGAAGCCGTGTGGGGCTTTTTCTCTGTCTACATCATTGTTTTTGGCATCATGCTGCTATTGATGATGTCCACGGGACTCGACCAGGTTACGGCCTTCTCGGCCGTCGCCGCAACGCTGAATAACCTGGGCCCGGGACTGGGCGAAGTTGCGTCAGGATTCATGAACGTCACCGATGCCGGCAAGTGGATTTCGGTTATCGGGATGCTTCTCGGACGCCTCGAAATCTTCACGCTGCTCGTTCTCATTACACCTACCTTCTGGCGTACGTGAGCATTGCGCGCCGACCAAACCGAAAGTCCGCTTGATCGAATCAGCTCCATAACCGGCAAGGCCGCCGCGTGGCTGACTTTGTTCATGGTCATCGTCACTTTTGTCGTTGTAATCATGCGTTATGTGTTCGACGCCGGCCTCATCTGGGTGCAGGAATCGGTCGTGTGGATGCATGCCGTCGTGTTCATGCTCGGGGCAGCCTACACTCTGCGCGCCGAAGAGCACGTGCGCGTGGATATCTTTTACCGAACCATGGGTGAGCGGCGCCGCGCTTGGGTAGACCTCATCGGCGTGATCGTTTTCCTGCTCCCTCTGTGCGCTTTTCTCGCCTGGGCGTCTTTTGATTTTGTTGCCCAGTCCTGGAGCATCGGTGAATCCTCTCGCGAGTCCGGTGGGCTGCCGTATCCCTTCGTTCCGTTGCTCAAGTCGGTTCTGCTACTCATGCCAATGGCAGTTTCCCTGCAGGGCCTGTCGCTGTCCGCTCGCTCGATCAAAACCTTGAGGGGCGGCTGACAGTGGAGTGGTTTGCCGCACTATTATTCTTGTCGGTCGTTCTTATATTGCTGGCCGGTTTCCCCGTTGCATTTTCGCTTGGCGGTACCGCACTGATATTTGCCGGCATCGGAATGCTTAGCGGCAATTTCAATGAAGCGCTGCTGCTCGGCCTGCCAAATCGCATTTACGGCATCATGACCAACGAAACCCTGGTCGCTGTGCCGCTGTTTGTCTTCATGGGCGTCACGCTGGAGCGTGCTCGCATCGCGGAAGAGTTGCTCGAGACGCTCAGCGGCCTGTTCGGCACGCTGCGCGGTGGCCTGGGCATTTCGGTCACGCTAGTCGGCATGCTGCTCGCGGCAAGCACCGGCATCGTTGGCGCCACGGTTGTCACGATGGGCCTGCTTTCGTTGCCGACGATGCTGAAACGCGGCTACTCGCCGGAGATTGCGGCCGGTACGATCTGCGCGTCGGGCACCCTGGGTCAGATCATTCCGCCGTCGATCATTCTGGTCATGCTCGGCGACGTGATGACAACCGCGTATCAGCAGGCGCAGCTGGAAATGGGCGTGTTTTCGCCGAAGACCGTTTCCGTCGGTGATCTGTTTGCCGGCGCCCTGATTCCAGGCCTGCTCCTCGTACTTTTGTACGTGCTTTACATTCTTGGCGTCGCCTTCCTGAGGCCGGACTCGGTTCCTGCCCACCGGCGGGAAGACGGCCAAGCTGTGACCGCCGGTCAAGTGCTCAGGGCGCTCGCGCCACCGCTAATTCTGATTTTTGCGGTGCTCGGCTCCATCCTTAATGGCCTGGCGACGCCGACCGAGGCTGCCGGTGTCGGCGGTATGGGCGCCTTGCTGCTTGCGATCAGCCGGGGCGAGCTGAATCTCGATCGTCTGCGGGACATCATGCGAGCGACCCTGCGTATCAGCAGCATGGTTTTCCTGATCCTGATCGGGGCATCTATTTTTTCTCTTGTCTTTCGCGGGTACGGTGGCGATGACGGCGTGCGAGCAATACTCGAGGCGCTGCCCGGTGGGGTCATAGGCGCAGTCATAGTTGTCATGGTTGTCATGTTCTTGTTGGGTTTTGTTCTCGACTTTATTGAAATTACGTTCGTGGTCGTGCCGATTGTCGGGCCGGTCTTACTGGCGATGGGCCTTGATCCTGTCTGGCTCGGAATCATGATTGCGATCAACCTGCAGACGTCCTTCCTGACGCCGCCATTTGGTTTTGCGCTTTTCTATTTGCGAGGGGTTGCGCCGCCGTCGGTAACGACACCACAAATCTACCGAGGGGCAATCCCATTTGTCGCCATTCAGTTGGTTGCGTTATTGTTTATCGCGATGTTCCCCGACCTGGTTACCTGGCTGCCGGAAAGGATCTATGGGTCATGAGAATGCTCTGCATGATACTTTTCGCCGCGTGTGTAACTGCTTGTGCCTCGCCACCCGCCCCTGAGGGTTCCGCTCTGAGCGACGGCACAACTGTATACACACTGACCTGCAAGGACGCATGGCAGGAGTGCTATACGAGCGCTCGGAAGATCTGCGGGGACGCAGGCTTTGAGGAGATCGACCGCGTGCAGGACGGCTCATTTACGTCTGCAGGACACTTGCAAAGAATGCACAGCACCGAAGGTGGCGCCGACAGAGAAGTTTATGCGGAGAACCCACGTAACGAAGCCTTCAGTCGGGTGCTGACAATCCGCTGCACG
>JARRLL010000121.1:0-3275 GCA_037387125.1 Gammaproteobacteria bacterium
CGGAACGGCTCGCGATCCCAATCGAACAACACGTGGGCTCACCAGCGCGGCCTGTCGTGAACGTAGGGGATCAGGTGCTGAAAGGACAGGTTATCGCGAAGCCGGACCGTCAACTCGGCGCACCGGTGCATGCATCGTCATCCGGCACCGTTGTTGCCATCGATCAGCGGCCCGTATCGCGCCGCCTCGGCGAAAAAGCGCCATGCATCGTGATCGAATGCGATGGCAACGATTCGGCAAGCCCTGAGATTGCGGTTGCCGACTACAGCAAGCTTGAGCCTGATGAATTACTGTTGCGCATTCTGGACGGCGGCATCGTCGGACTCGGTGGCGCTGTATTTCCTACGGCGCAAAAACTCATGCAGGCACGCACGAGCAAAATCGACTACCTGATCTTGAATGGCGTCGAGTGCGAGCCGTACATAAGTTGTGACGACGTACTGATGAGGGAATGTGCGGCGGACGTCCTGAGCGGTGCACAGATACTTATGCATGCACTGCAGATCGATACTTGCCTGATCGCTGTTGAAAGCGACAAGCCCGAAGCAATCCTTCGCCTCGGGGATGCTCTGGCCGATCCAACTCGTCACGAATCGCGAAGTACCGAGTCGCGGACTGCCAACCGATGTGGGCTGCGTGGTTCAGAATGTCGGCACGGCGGCCGCCGTTCACGACTGGATAGTGAATAACCAGCCGCTGATTTCGCGCGTGACAACCGTCACCGGCGATGGCGTAAACGCGCCCGCGAATATTCGCGCTCGAATCGGTACGCCTGTTGCGGATGTCATTTCTTTCGCCGGCGGTTACACCGATCGAGCCAGGCATCTGATCATCGGTGGTCCGATGACCGGCAAGTCGGTTACTACCGACGAAGTTCCTTTGGTAAAAGCAAGTAACTGCGTTCTCGTGGTTGCAGATACGCCCAGCCCGGGCGATGAATTGCCTTGTATTCGTTGCGGCGACTGCGCCTCTGTTTGCCCCGTGAAACTTCTGCCGCAACAACTGCTCTGGTATGCCCGTGCCGATGATGAGGAGAAACTGCGTGACTTCAGTCTGACCGACTGTATCGAATGTGGGTGCTGCGACCTGGTTTGCCCCAGCCATATCCCGCTTACCGCGGATTTTCGCAAGGCCAAGAGCCGCATTCGGGAACTGGCTGATCAGAAGGCGCGTGCCGATCGCGCCAAACGGCGCTTTGATGCACGTACCAGGCGCCTCGAGCAAGAACATCAGGAGCGCACTGCGGAGCTGGCCCGGCAGAAATCGTCGGCAAAGGCCGCAGGACCTGCTGCAATTGCGGAAATTCTGAAGCGCAAGCGGCAAAAGGGCGAATTCGAATGAGGTTCGAGCGTCGCGACTTACCCTACTGGTCAGCGCAGACCAGCGTTGCATCCCTGATGTTACAGGTGCTGGCTGCGCTCATCCCGGCGGCAATCGCGCACGTCTGGTTTTTCGGGCCCGGCTTTATATTTAATCTTCTTGTTGCGAGCGTTTTTGCTGTTGCCGGTGAAGCCCTGATGATCTGGCTGCGCGGCCGCTCACCCTTGGCAGCCCTTTCCGATTACAGCGTCCTGGTGACTGCCGCCCTGCTCGCCTTTGCAATTCCTTCGCTGACGCCGTGGTGGGTAACGGCAACCGGCGCTTTGTTTGGCGTAATCGTCGCAAAGCATTTGTATGGCGGCCTTGGCTTCAATATCTTCAATCCAGCCATGGCCGGTTATGTCGTTATTCTCGTAACGTTTCCGGCGGACCTGAACCTATGGGTTGCGCCACGCATGGGCGACATCGATTATCAGCAGCTGACACTTATCCAGACCCTGGTTTTTACTTTGACCGGCAGCCTGCCCGAGGGGATCAGCTTCGATGCGATCAGCCGCGCAACGCCTCTCGACGTCATGAAGACCGGCCTGAACCGCCTCGCCACCGTGGCGGAGATCCGCACGAACCCGGTCATGGGTGATTTTGGGGGCCGCGGCTGGGAGTGGATCGGCAACTTTCTGGCAATCGGCGGTTTCTGGTTGATGGCCAGGAAGATCATTCGCTGGCAGAGTCCGCTCGGTGTTGGTCTGGGACTCCTTGTGCCTGCATCAATCATGTACCTCGTTGGTCCAGGCACGAACCCAAGTCCCGGTTTCCATCTGTTTGCAGGGGCAACGATCCTGTGCGCTTTTTTCATTGCGACGGATCCCGTATCAGCCGCCACGAGCACGCGAGGCCGATTCGTCTACGGACTTGGGATTGGTTTTCTGACCTGGTGTATACGTCGTTGGGGCAGTTATGCCGATGGAGTCGCCTTCGCCGTACTCATCATGAATATGGCCGTTCCGGCGATAGACTACCTGACGCGCCCGCGAGTTGTGGGACACAGCAAAGGAGACGGAGCCGGTGGCTGACATGCCAGTGCTGAGGGGAGGCATAACGCTGGCCGCCATCGCGGCGGTTTGCACAACGCTTGTAGCAATCACCTTCGAGTTGACCGATGACCGCATTGAAATGAATGCGCAGGCATGGTTGGAACAAAGCCTGCTGCCTGTCCTTGCGGGTGTTTCGTTCGACAGTGGCATCGGTGAAAACAGACTTGAAATCTCGGCACCGCACGAACTCCCTGGCAACGACGATGCCATAATCTATCGCGTTTATGACGGCGACTCGCCTGCAGCGGCAATGTTCGTTGTCAGTGCGAGGGACGGCTATTCCGGGCCGATTCGCCTGCTCCTCGGTCTCGACGCAGACGGAATCGTGACAGGCCTGAGCGTCCTGGAACATCGAGAAACACCCGGGCTGGGTGACGGCATAGAGTCGCGCAACTGGCGAGAGCAGTTCGTCGGCAGGTCGCTTGAAAACCCCGCAGGCAGTGGATGGAATATCAGCGAAGATGGCGGTGAATTCGACGCGCTGACGGGTGCCTCGGTGACGCCGCGTGCCGTTGTTAAAGCCGTCCGGGAAACACTTGAATACTACGCCGCCAATCGCGGCGCCATATTCGCGACGGCGAACGATCCGGGAAAGGTGACGAAATGACGACACTGACGCTGATGGACCGCTTCAGGAATGGACTCTGGTACGAAAACCCCGGACTCGTGCAATTGCTCGGCCTGTGCCCACTGCTCGCTGTAACGTCAACCTTCGTCAACGGTCTCGGCCTCGGGATCGCCACACTTTCTGTACTGGTTATATCAAACGGACTGGTGGCGTCGACTCGTCAATGGATACGCCACGAAATCCGCATCCCCATCTACGTTGTCATTATTGCGAGCCTCGTCACCTGCACCGAG
>JARRLL010000122.1:0-2775 GCA_037387125.1 Gammaproteobacteria bacterium
CTGGAATCGCTGCATCCGTGACCTGCAGGCGGAGCTGCCGGAGCAACAATTCAACACCTGGATCCGCCCTCTCCAGGCGGTCGAAGACGAGGGCCGGCTGCGCCTGCTCGCGCCGAACCGGTTTGTCGTCGACTGGCTGCAGGAACACTATATCCAGCGAATCCTGGAGATCATCGACGGCTCCGGTAGCAACACCGAGCTTATCGTCGAGGTCGGATCGCGTCAGGCCGCGCCGTCTCCCGACACCGCTGCAGCCAGCGTGGTCCGAAGCACGTGGTCGTCGGAGGCCGCCCCGGCGGCGATGGCGTCGCGGCTCAACCCGGCATTCACGTTCGAGAGTTTCGTGGAGGGCAAGAGCAACCAGCTGGCGCGGGCTGCGGCCTCACAGGTCGGCGAAAATCCCGGTACCTCGTATAACCCGCTGTTCATTTATGGCGGCGTCGGGCTTGGCAAGACCCACCTGATGCATGCGGTTGGTAACGCCATGCTGGCGAGAAATCCCAGGGCACGGGTGGCGTACGTGCACTCCGAGCGTTTCGTCGGCGATATGGTCAGGGGCCTGCAGCACAACAAGATTTCCGAGTTCAAACGCTCCTACCGTTCGCTGGATGCGCTGCTGATCGACGATATCCAGTTTTTCGCGGGCAAGGAGCGATCTCAGGAAGAGTTTTTCCACACCTTCAACGCCCTGCTGGAAGGCCAGCGACAGATTGTCCTGACCTGTGACCGTTACCCGAAGGAGGTCGTGGGACTCGAGGAACGCCTGAAGTCTCGGTTCGGCTGGGGACTCACTGTCGCGATAGAGCCGCCAGAGCTGGAAACGTCTGTCGCGATCCTGATGAGCAAAGCCGAAGCAGATGGGGTCGACCTGCCGGAGCAGGTCGCTTTCTTTATTGCAAAGCGCATACGCTCCAACGTCAGGGAGCTAGAGGGCGCGCTGCGGCGCGTTATTGCAAACTCCAAGTTCACGGGACGACCAATCAACCTGGATTTCGCGAAGGAAGCGTTGCGCGACCTCCTGGCCCTGCAGGAACGACTCGTATCCATCGAGAACATCCAGAAGACAGTAGCCGAGTACTACAAGATCCGGGTGGGGGACCTGCTCTCCAAAAAGCGTAGCCGATCTATTGCCAGGCCGAGACAGGTGGCGATGGCCCTCGCCAAGGAATTGACTAACCACAGCCTTCCCGAGATCGGCGACGCCTTCGGCGGCCGCGATCATACAACGGTGCTACATGCATGCCGGCGTATCGAGTCGTTACGCGAAACGGAAAAGCGCGTTGATGAAGACTACCTGAATCTGTTAAGAACACTGACAGGATGATGTGGATAACTCGTGGATAACAATCGATGGCTGTTTTATCCACATATTACACACAGTTGAAGGACCGGAAACACACCGGTTTAGTGATGGCAATTTGTCATTTAACTTATTGATTTATAATGTACTTTTTAAGTTATGCACAGCCGTTGGCTCGCTTAATAACTATAGTAATTTAATAATCTCCAATAATTATTAACAGGTGGAACCTATGAAGTTGAGTGCAAGCCGGGACGTACTCCTGAAGCCACTCCAGGCGGTTATCGGGGTTGTCGAACGCCGCCAGACCATGCCGATCCTGTCTAACGTCCTGCTCGTAGCGAAGGAAGGCGAGTTATCCGTGACGGCTACGGATCTCGAGGTCGAGCTCGTCGCGCTAGCCAACGTAGACGTCCAGGCGGGCGGCGAGATAACGGTGTCCGGGCGCAAGCTGCTGGATATTTGTCGGGCGCTGCCGGACGGTTCCGATGTTGGCATCAGCGTCAGCGGTGAGAAACTTCACGTGCGGTCAGGAAAGTCGAAGTTCGCACTGGCGACATTGCCGGCGGCGGAATTTCCCAGCGTAGAAGACATAAAGGCCAGCCAGAGCATCTCGGTAAGCCAGGAGGTACTTGGGCGACTTATCGAAAAGACCCACTTCTCGATGGCGCAGCAGGATGTGCGTTACTACCTGAACGGCATGCTTCTCGAAACGGGCGGCAAGCACATACGCTCCGTTGCCACCGACGGTCATCGCTTGGCACTGTGTGAGGCGGAACTGGAAGGGGCCGACCTTGCGGAGCAGCAGGTAATCGTCCCGCGTAAAGGTGTCCTCGAATTGCAGCGCCTGCTAAGCGGGGAGGGAATGGTCGATGTGGTGCTTGGGGCGAACCATGTAAGGCTGCAGCTGGACGGGATACGATTTACGTCGAAGCTGATCGATGGGCGGTTCCCGGAATACGACAGGGTGATACCGCGCGATTCATCGAACGAGCTGAAGGCGGACAGCGGGGTGTTCCGTGGGGGTCTGCAGCGGACGGCTATCCTGTCGAATGAGAAATACCGCGGGATACGGCTGATAATTCGGGATAACGCCCTGGTGCTGCAGGCGCACAACCCGGAGCAGGAAGAGGCCGAGGAAGAGCTCGAGGTCAGCTATAGCGGGGACGATATAGAGATCGGCTTCAACGTCAATTACCTGCTCGATGCGATAGGTGCGGTAGACGGCGAAGAGGTTGCTCTATCGGTCGTTGACAGTAATTCGAGCTGCCTGATTCGCGCGCCGGAGAAGGATGACTGCAAGTTCGTGGTTATGCCGATGCGCCTGTAGCGGCGCATCCGGGCCAACCGAGTGGCGATAAAGCGTTTCACAGCGCAGGGTTTTCGCTGCCTCGGTAACATAGAGTTCGAGCCGGACCCGGACTATACCCTGATATTTGGCGCCAACGCATCGGGCAAGAGCAGCCTGCTGGAGG
>JARRLL010000123.1:0-2747 GCA_037387125.1 Gammaproteobacteria bacterium
CGGTCACGGCAGGAGACCGGCGATATCCTGCGAGCAGGCACCGTTCCGGTCACTGAGATTCGTGCCGGGATGATCATTGGACCGGGCTCGGCAGCCTGGGAGGTAATACGCGATCTCGTCAACCACCTGCCCATCATGGTAACGCCGCGCTGGGTATTTTCACGATCGACCCCTATAGCGCTCAGCAACCTGCTCCGCTACCTGGCTGACGCGCCGTTGCTCGAAGAAACCGCAGGCGAGATCTACGACGTTGGCGGTGCTGACGACCTTACCTATGAAGAGATCATGCGGCAGTACGCCGAACTCGTTGGTAAGAAACCCTGCATCATCCCCGTTCGCGTTCTCACGCCACGCCTGTCGTCCTATTGGCTGAACCTCGTGACATCGGTGCCAACCAATATTGCTCGAGCCCTGATCGACGGGCTTTCCCAGGATGTCGTTGCCGAAGATGATCGGCTGGCCCGTCTTGTCCCACAGAAACTTCTCGGCTTTCGCGAGGCGGCTGCCGAGGCGCTCGACGCAGATCGCAAGCATGCCGTGCCGGCACGTTGGGTCGAAGGTTCTATCGCGCGCCGCGAGTTTCAAGCGGAGTACGGCTTCTATTCCAAGCGCGCTGGCGCCCGTGCGAATACCGATGCAAGTGCAGATGACCTGTGGCGTGTCGTATGTCGATTCGGACAGGACGGTGATTTTTTCTACGCCCGCTTTCTCTGGTGGCTACGAAGAAGCCTCGACTGGATCGTGGGTGGGCCGAGTATGCGCCGCAAAAGACGTCACCCCGACGAACTGCAGGTGGGCGATGTTGTCGATTCCTGGAGGGTGATCTCAATAAGACCTGGCAAGCAGCTGACAATGTTGCTGGAAATGAAAGTGCCGGGGGCAGGTGTGCTCGAGTTTGACATCGACGACGTCGGTAGTGGCCAACGGTCTGTAACCGTCACGGCATTTTTTCACCCGGCCGGTGTGTGGGGGCTCTTGTACTGGTTCTCGGTACTGCCCTTTCATGCGCTCTTGTTTCGTGGCATGGCGAAAGGGATCGCCAGGCGGGCTTCGGCGCCCGTCAATTAGTACGCGTCTATGCTGGCCAATTCCAATTCAAAAGGACCGTCTTGTTTGTCATAGATCATCAAGCCCATGCCCGTTATCTGCGCCGGGTCGAGTGCGGGCCCATCCAGCTGATAGCCGCGATACTGGGGAATGAACCTGCCGAAGGGAATATCGACTGTGATCCACTTGCCGTCGCGAGTTTCAAAATCAGCCCAGTAGCTGATCTGCCTGCCACGCCAGCGGGCATCAGTGGTCAGCCGCCACGTGTAGCGACGGCCATCGCCTTGGACTTTCAACTGGATGCCTGCGAATTTTGATAAGTCCAACTGCAGGGGTTCCGTGCGGATCGAACTGAAACCACCACCGTTCGTGTTCGTACGGCCAGCGAAGCTGAGCTTCTCCTGTTCTTGTATGAAGTCGCCCTCGCTACGCCCACCCATTACGTTATCGTTCACCACATACCAGCCCATATCGGAAGTATTCGAGGTGAAGTCGGTGAGTAAAAGGCCGGAAGAGGTCGTCATCAGCAATCCAAGCGATAGCAAAAACAGGGGCAGGTGCATGCCCTCAGCTCCCGTAAGACAGCAGGTCATTCTGCCGCTGTGGAAGTAGAGCTTGCCACGAGCGGCAACTGGTCGCGGCCTGATCACCCAGGATCACGGCGGCGCGAACCGAGCGACTGAGGGCGCTGGCATACAATCGCTGGTAGTAGCGAAGTTTGCCGACGTAAAACGGCAGTACCTCTTCGAGCGTCAGGTCGGTATCGAGCATTTCGGCAAACGCGTCATAGAACCGACCAATCGCGTCGGACACAGGGTTGTCTTCGCCCAGCAACTCGGAAGGCGCGATCGTCCAGGTCATGTCGCGTTGCAAAATGCAGGTTCCCGCAAAACTGGCGCGTTTTTCATCAGACCACTCGTGAGGCGCGATGAGGCTCAGGCACCATTCGCCATTTAGCCAGTAAAGATAATTCGCCGTGCCGACCGCCGGACGATATTTGAAGGCCGCCGACAGAACAAGCATCGATGTGAAGAACTCGGCCAGTAGCTGGCGCTGTGGTTTCGCCATGACCCCCTTGGGCGCAGTCTGATACCAATCGAGCAGAAAGCCGTTAAGCCCCTTGCCCTCCGGATTGCCCTTTGTCTTGCGGGCAACTGCGGAGCCAGTCGACGCGAACTGTTCTAAATTACCCATGTTACCTCGAGACCGCGCACAAGCTGCCGGTCAGGCCTCGACCCAGTCAGCCGCAAAGTTACGCGCCGCAAATTGCCAACTGATAAGGTTGGTCAGGAACGTGTCAATGTATGCGTCCCGCTTGTTCTGGAAATCGAGATAATATGCGTGCTCCCAGACGTCAAGCGTCAGAAGGGGTGCAACACCATCGGTGAGCGGAGTATCCGCATTGCTCGTGTTGGCGATGTCGACGCCTTCTGCAGTGCGCACAAGCCAGGTCCAGCCGCTGCCAAATTGTCCGAGCGCGGAACGCTTGAACGCATCGCGAAACCCTGCCAGGTCCCCGAATCGAGCCTCAATCGCGTCAGCCAACGGACCTTCCGGCTCTCCACCTCCATCCGGCGACATGCTGCGCCACAGGAAGTCGTGATTCCATGCCTGGGCAGCATTGTTGAAAACGCTGATATCCGCCACGTCATGCGACGTCGTAACGATCATCGCAAGTGACTGGCCCTCGTATGCGGTGC
>JARRLL010000124.1:0-2733 GCA_037387125.1 Gammaproteobacteria bacterium
CACCGGACTCCCAGCCCCCATGGAAGTCGTAGGTCATCAGGTTGATCCAGTCCAGGTGCTGATGAATTTCATTAATCTCAATTGGCTCGCTGTTGTAGGTACTGGCAGGTGCCGCAATTGTCAGTAGCAAGTCGGGTTCGACTCCCGTCGCCAGACCGATTTCAGCTTCTGCTTGATCGAGCTGTGTGCGGAACTCTGCCCGTAGGCTCGTGAAGTTTTCGCCGGCTTCAGGCCTAAAGGTGCAGGTTGCGCCACACCGGCCCGGATACTCCCAGTCGATATCGAGGCCATCGAATACGCCTGCCGCGCTGACACCTGGGGCCTCATTGCCGCGAATGAACTTATCGATGCAGCTTGCGACAAAGGCGGAACGGTTTTCCGGCAAGGCCGCATCGGAGAAACGTGCCGACTCAGTCCAGCCTCCGATGGACAGCAATACTCGAATGTGGGGGTGTAGTCGCTTCAGCTTTCGCAGTTGATTGAAGTTTCCCTTGAGGGGCTGGTTGACCGTGTCAGCGACACCATCAACGGTTTCATCGCTATCGAATCGTTTCTCGAAATCCGCGAACTCGTCGAGACTGACGCATTGCAAGTTTTCGTCGATCCCGGCGAAAGCGTAATTGATAATGTCCACTCGTTGGGCAGTTCCGCTGCTGACGATATCCGCCGGAACGTAGTCGCGCCTGTAGATGCCCCATTGAACGAAGTAGCCCACGATAAGGCCCGACTGCCGGATTTCGGGGGGCGGCTCCGTTGATGGTTCGGTGCCTCCACCACCCTCCTCGACGAAATAGGCTATGACGCTGTGGTCTCCGGAGACGCGGACCGTCGTCGGATTGACATCTCCGGCGAGATCGCCGTCCCAGTGATCAAAACGCCAACCGTCAGCCGGGATCGCCGTTACGTTGACTACGTTGTTTCTTTAATATTCGGACTTCAGCGGATCAAGGACAACTGTCCCTGAACCGACCACGGAATGCTCGATGGAGTAGGCCGGGGGTCCTGCAAGCGCCGATGCAGTTAAAGAAAATACTGCGACCGAAAGAGCCAGAAACTTACGTCGGCGGAGCATATGGATACTGCTTATTGGTTGTTTGCTCCGCTCACACTATATGGCCAGCAAGGCGTCTAGCGTGGTTTGTTTTACATAAGCAATGGGTCCGAGTGCCTGGATGCAGTGGCAGCCTTGGGTTGGCGCACCTTGGGCACGGGCGATCTCTCGCCCGGCTATCGGTTTGCTCAAGCGTGTTCCCTGGTCTCGAGCGGTATGAGGGATTCTCCGAGCAGCCGCCCCAATGTCAAAGCCGGCGTAACCATCATGCCTCCAACGGCGGCTTTGCCCATCAGCTGCCCGGACCCCAGGATTTCCCCTGCAGCATACAGGCCGGGAATGACACTGCCGTCCTGCTTGATGACACGCAACCGCTCGTCTACCCCGATGCCGACCGTTGACGTAATCGAAAAGCCTTGTTGACGGATCGCGTAGAAGGGGGCTTGCCTAATCGGCAGTGGCATGTGGCGACGGCCAAAATCCGGATCAATGCCGCTGGCTTGGGCGCGGTTGTAACGTTCAACTGTGGCCCTCAGGTTGTTCCCATCAACGCCGCATTTGTCGGCCAGTTCGCCTAAGGTCGGCGCCGTGAAGAACATGGGGTGCGATCTAAATGCCTCTGCGACATCTGCTTTATCCCAGTCCTCGATACCCATGGGCGCCGAATCGAAGATTGCCTGATCAAAGATCAACCATGTTCGCAAATCTGGCTGCTCTACCAACGCGTGCTCGCGTTCGTCCACGCTGGGATTGTCTTCGGCGACGTAACGTTCGCCGTTTACATTGACTTGAATTTCCCACGGCGGCCGACGCTCTGGATAGGTGTTGAAGCGCGTATCGGGTACCGCGGGTTCGTCGGCACTGGCCATGATCCGCGGAGAACCGCAGATATAATTTTCCTTGCCGCGCGTAAAGCCGCCTGCGGCCAGCGCCATGAGATGGCCGTCGCCTTGACAGTAGGGGTAGGATGCTTTGCCGTATTGTTTGTAGCCGCTCAGTTGGTAAAAGAGCGCCGGGTTCGAGGCATAGCCGCCACTGGCGAGTAGCACAGAGCCACCGAAAAAATCGGACGTCGTGCCGTCCTCGGCCTCGGCGCGCACCCCGATCACCGCGCCGCCGCGCGTGAGTAGTTCCCGGGCGCGCATCCCGCGCCGAATCGACAAGCCTCCCGCCGTTTCCGCCGCCAGAGCCAAAGGTTCAATGGCGTGAAGAATCGAAAATCCGCCTTCCGGTCCCCAAACATAACGCTCGACGCTGTATGGCTCGTGCGCCAACCCCAGCACCGGATGGTCTTCCAGCGGAGCCAGACCATTGTCCATCAGCCAATCGAACGTAGTCGCAGCATGGGTAACAGCCAGACGCACAAGCGCGGCGTCGGCGGTATTGCGGCTGATCCGCATGACATCATCAAAATGCAGCTGTGGCGTGTCCGCTATGCCCTTTTGCTTCTGCAGGCGCGTCCCAGCCGCGCTCATCTGACCGGTGGAGAAGAAGAGGGTGCCGCCGATCTGCGCGGCCGCCTCCAGCACCAAAACCCGAGCGCCGCGCCGAGCGGCAAAGATGGCGGCTGGCAGCCCTGCGGTGCCACCACCGACGATCACCAAGTCCCAGGCGTCTGCGCCGCGAGCCGGACTGCAGCTGCCTGGAAGCAGAGTTTGCCCGACGATGGCCGATGACGCACA
>JARRLL010000125.1:0-2717 GCA_037387125.1 Gammaproteobacteria bacterium
GCGGTCTTCGTTGGCACCGGGGATGAACAAATCCTGGTCGAAGTAGATGCCCCACCCCAGACCGCTCTGCGGCGCGGGCGAGACGCAGGCAGCGCCGGCGGTGAGTGGCCAACAGATGAGGATGCAGATTAATGAGCGCTGGACATTCACCATAATCTCATGCAAACGATCGGCGCCTCGCGCGCCCGACGGCTCGCCAAACGCCGCTGCAATCGCTAACCTTGCGCCCCACTTTACCGCGTATCGTCGAGACACAACTTATGCGCATAGGAACCCCGCTCAGCGCGACCGCCACGCGAGTCATGCTGCTCGGTGCAGGCGAACTGGGCAAAGAGGTCATCATCGCTCTGCAGCGTCTCGGCGTCGAGGTGATCGCAGTGGACCGCTATCCGAATGCGCCCGGCCATCAGGTGGCGCACCGCGCGCACGTGGTCGATATGACCGACCCTAAGACACTGCGCGAGCTGGTCGAGCGCGAACGGCCGCACTTGATTGTCCCTGAGATCGAGGCCATCGCCACGGATGCGCTGGCCGAGATCGAGGCCGCCGGCCTCAGCGAGGTGATACCCACCGCACAGGCCCCCCAGTTGACCATGAACCGTGTGGGCATTCGCCGTCTGGCCGCAGAGCGCCTCGGTTTGCCGACCTCGGGTTACGCCTTCGCCGACAGTATGGCGGCCGCCCGCGAAGCAGCCGACCGGCTGGGCTATCCCTGCATTATCAAACCGGTCATGTCGTCTTCGGGCAAGGGCCAATCGACGGTGCAGGATTCGGCGGGGCTTGAGGCGGCCTGGGATTACGCAATGCGCGCCGGTCGGGTGAACCGCGGCCGGGTGATCATCGAGGAACGCATCCTGTTCGACTACGAGATCACGCTGCTGACGGTACGGGCGCGCAACCCTGATGGCAAGATTGGAACGCACTTCTGCGCCCCGATCGGACATCGTCAGGAGCACGGCGACTACGTCGAGAGTTGGCAGCCGCAGCCCATGCCAGCAGACGCCCTTGGCCAGGCACGCCAGATCGCCGAGCGCATCACGACCGAACTGGGCGGACGCGGATTATTTGGCGTAGAGCTATTCATACGAGGTAATGACGTGTTATTCAGCGAGGTCAGCCCGCGCCCGCATGATACCGGCATGGTGACCATGATTACCCAACAGCAGAACGAGTTCGAACTGCACGCGCGGGCTATTCTGGGCCTGCCGGTGGATACGCGTCTGGCGCACACGGGCGCGAGCGCGGTGATTTATGGCGGCCTCGATGCCGAAGGCATCGCGTTCGAGGGACTGGAGCGGGCGCTGGCGACAGATGGCACCGATCTGCGTCTGTTCGGCAAGCCCGTGAGTTACCTGCGCCGTCGCATGGGCGTTGCGCTTGCGCAGGCTGCAGATACGGATTCAGCGCGACAAAAGGCGGCCGAGGTCGCCGCGGGGGTCGTCACTGTCTCACCCGGATCAGCGGAAATCCGCCCCAGAACGTGATATTTCGCGTCAATTACGCAGATACCGCGAGCCGCCCATGCAGGGCGTGCCAACGTGTGACGAAGATCTCAGTACCGGGCTTTCATTTCTGTTTGACGATTTGGAAATTGCTGGCCAAGACTAGTATCACCTTCCCTGACCGCCAAGCATGATAATTGCCGTTACGCGCATTTAGAAAAACTTTCGACGCAATTGCCAACTTTTCAATACAATTCGAACAAAGCTGGGAACTCCCTACGCACGGTCTGATTCGCGCAGATCGCTAGTTTAGGCCACTGACGATCGCTCGTCCGGTAGCCAAAACCACGCACCGCGCGCAACACCGGCCATTAGCGGAAGCGCAGGAACAGAACGAACGCCGGCCCTGTTGGGACAGCCGGTTATCGCGAAATATCGCGCCAATGCCGGATCGCGCGAAATATCGTGTCGACGGGCCGCGGATACACATTTAATTTCTATTAGAAAAACAACTACCTTATTGTTTTTTAAAGGTTATTTATTGGTGGCACAAGCCTTGCTAATTTCATAGCGCACGGATCGCCGCGTAAAAGGCGCGCAAACGTTTCTAAAGCTGTAATTTCAAGGAACCCAAATGCAAGCTTCGTACTCACCTTCAGATGCAAACCAGCCCGGCGACCGCGTCGGGACGCTGCTGAGTATCGCCGGATTGATCGCCTGGTTGAGCGCTATGGCGATGGCGATCGCAGGCCCGCTATTTGGCGTGCACGTGCCACCGTTGTTGATTGTCGGCATGGTGGTCTTTTCGGGCGCCTTCTCGATGCTGTCGCTGCCTCGGCTGGTGGGTCTCGGCAGGCAGCCGAAAAATGAGCAACATAAACACGCCTGAGGCGTGTCTTGGTGCGTAGGAACTCCGCTCTGTTCTCCGAGTAACAACAAAGCTGAACTCCGTTTCGACGGACACTGTCCCCCACATTCCGGGGGATTTTTTTCGCCTGTCACCCGGTCCGGCATCGCTTCCGGCCGCGCTCCCAAACGCCGCAGGTGCCCTCCCTTTAGCCTACATATCTCACCGTTTTGCGTAACGAGGACGCCGAGAGCCCGCTTTGGCACGGTGCACGGAGTGGAAAGCGGTGAAGACGTAGTCGACACTAAGTCGAACCGCCTGCAGCATCGCAGCCGTGCGCAGGCCGGCGCATGACATCATTGCGACTTTTCTCCTATCATCCCGCCAGGCAGGCTTCTCCCTTCACGTCACCTTGAATCAACCCGAGC
>JARRLL010000126.1:0-3184 GCA_037387125.1 Gammaproteobacteria bacterium
CCGGATTGCGCCTACAACCATCCGCTGTATCCGGCGGGTTACCGCTACAACAGCCGCGTCATGGGCCACTCGATCGATGGCGACGGCCGTTCATATTCCGTGGGCTCGACCCTGGTCGATTCCCGGGGCCATACCTGGAGCGTTTCGCTACGCTATATGCAGATCAATCTCGTAGGCAGCCCGGATCCGAACCATTCATTGTCCGCGACGCCGCAGGACCGCGCCGATATACAGCTGAGCCATGTTCGCTCGACGTCGTTCGGGAGGGTCCATATCGGAATCGGGTACAGCCATCTCGACGACGAGGCGTCGGGTGTCGACGCATCCGACATCACCGGGTTCATTCGCTGGAGCATGCGGTGACCTGAGAGCCGCGGCGCGTGATCCGCATTCTGCCCCGCCAGGCCTCAGGTGTCGGAGAGCGCCCGCCTTCTGCCCCTGAGCGGTGGTGGAACCAGCTTCCAGATCAGGTCGGGGCTGTTCAACAGCTTGATGATGAGCGCGCCGGCAGCCACGAGCATCGCCAGCGACCAGGAGTCGGAAACCCCTGCACGATCGATGGCAATACCGAAAGTGGCCAGGAGTATGGCGAGCAGGATCAAGAGGATGAACGCACCCTTCACGCCGAATCCGGCGCGCAATACCAGGTGATGGAAATGTCCCTGGTCGGACCTGAACGGCGGGATACCACGAATCGACCGCCGGATAACCGTCCAGCACAGGTCGAACAAAGGAATAGCTACGATCCACAGCATCGTAACCGGTTGTGCGGCGGGAGCAGCGGCTTGCGACACCTCGACGCAAAGCCAGGCCACGAGGATTCCCAGCAGGGTACTCCCGGAGTCACCCATGAAGCAACGGACGTTGCGATTCAGTTCGATCGGCAGGTTTGACAACAGGAATCCCACGACTGCGGCGATGATCACGACGCTGACCGAAAGGGCAACGGTTTGCCCGGCCTGGCCCGCAAGAATCGCCAGGGCGGCGAGCGCAACCGTTGCGAGTGCACCCGCCAGGCCATCCATGCCATCCAGCATATTGAACGCGTTTACCGCCGCAACCATGGCAATTACCGTCGCCCCGTAGGAAGCAAACCCGTCCAGCAGGATGGGCTCTCCGAACGGAGCACCGAGCGTCTTGACCAAGGTCCCCGCACCGAAAATGAGGGTGAGGGAAGCGGTGACCTGCACCGACAAACGCGTCCAGGGCGACAGGTCGAACCGATCGTCGATCAAGCCGACCGTAACCAGCATTGAACACGCAGCCAGCAGCGTGCCGGCCGTCCAGTCAGTAAGAGGCAATAAACCGGTTCCAAGAATAATGCCGAGCAGCATGCCCAGCCCGCCGACGACTGGTACCTCGCCTTTATGGAGTTTTCTGCCGCCGGGCCGGTCAATCAGGTTTATGGCGAACGCCAGTGGACGCAATGCGACCATGGCCAAGAGGCACAGGCAAAAACTTGCCATGGCCGGTCCAACTAAATGCACTAAAATCCCCAGAGTTGGTCTTTTTAGGTTGGTCGGGATTATAACGACTTCCGAACGAACCCAAAAGGACAACTTATGCCCATGCGCCATTGGCCTCGGCTGTGTGGCTCATCGGTGGTCAGCAGGAATTGAACAGCCCAGCTTTTGCTGATCAGGCCTGGTCCCGTGACTGCATAAACTGACATTCGGCTGTCGATCGCCGGATTTGCGGCACAGAGAATTTGCGTCAGCCTGAATCCGGAGCACGGATTCGCATCTCCACCCCGAGTCGACGAGGGCCTGCTAACCAGCCCGATACCAGTGGTCGAAAGCACAAGTACCGATGCAGTCACGCCGCTTTCTTGCTTCGTGGCGTGCCCGGGCAGGCAATCTTATTGCCCGTTTTCAGCAATATCTGTGATCAAAGTCGCAATACTGCCTAATAAAAGAAAATATAAGTAACTGAAAAATAATAATTTGTGTAAATGTAAATCGGGCAGTATACTGCCCAATTGCAACATAAGGGTGAGCCATGCATTTTCGTCTGCGCAAGAATGTCGTCCAGCTGGTTCGCACGCTGTACAACCCCGATACGAAGAGACCGAAGACGGTGGTCGTGGGCCGAATGCCACTCGGCCAACCGAAGCTGACGCGGGAGTTGAAGAAAAAGCTGACAGAGGAGGAGATCGCCGAGGCCGAGGAGTGGATCGATGGGCAGTTCCGGCTGAATTCTCTCAAGGAGGAACTGGCTGCGCTGACGTTGGCCGACTCGATTTCGGCGGCGAATCGATGGTTCTCTCGAAATGCGGACAATCCGGCTGCGACGGCGATTGCTTTGAAATTGCTGCCGGAGTTCAAGGCCTTGCGCAAGATGCTTCGTAAAAAGGGTCTGCTCGGCTAACGTTGCGGAGGTTCTCATGCATCGAAGCACCGCACGTTCCCATTTTCAGATTCAGCGCGATGTCATTTACGCGCTGCTGTTGCGAGAGCTGTCGTCCACATTCGGCAAGAACCGCGGCGGGTACTTTTGGGCGCTGGTTGAACCACTTGCGCATTTGCTGGTGCCGGTATTCATTTTCACTTTCATACGGCAACGGCTTATTCCGGGTGTCGAGTATCCAGTGTTTCTCGTCTACGGATTTCTGCCGTTTCTTCTTTTCAAGTCCATTTGTATGCAGATGATTAACGGAGTGAATCAGACAAAAGGGCTGCTCGCCTACCGGCAAGTGCTGCTGATGGATGTGTTCGGGTTCGATGTGCTGCCGCCGCGGCCTCTGGAACTTGTTGCAGTGCTTGCTCTTACCGTTATGTTCGCCTTCGGGCTGGGTCTGGTACTCGCAGCCATCGCGAGCCTCATCCCGGATGCGCGATCGGTGATTTCGATCATGTTCATGCCGCTCTATTTCATTTCCGGCATCCTGTTTCCAGTCACGCGATTTCCGGATGAGTGGATGCAGCGCCTTGCATTCAACCCCGTTTTACACCTCGTCGAACTGTCACGTTCCATGGCAGTGGAGGGCTACGAGCCGTTCAAGTACCTGAGCCTCACATATCCTGTCACGCTTGCGATCACGTTGACCGCAGTCGGACTGATGCTGTACCGGCTGCGCTTTCTGGCGAGAGTGACACCATGATCCGCCTGGAAAACGTAACCAAATCGTACATGACATTGAGCGGACGAAACGTCGTGTTCCGCGATTTGTCAATCGATTTCCCGC
>JARRLL010000127.1:0-3277 GCA_037387125.1 Gammaproteobacteria bacterium
CGCACCTGCAGCACCGAAACCCGCAGGAGGCGGTGGCGAACCCGTCAATGCGGTGCTTGCCGGCAATATCTTCAAGGTCAACGTGGCAGCCGGGGCTACCGTAGAAAAGGGTGATCCTCTGCTCGTCGTAGAGGCGATGAAAATGGAAACCGTAGTGGCCTCTCCCAGATCCGGCACGATTACCGAGGTATTTGTGGCCGAGAGCGACACCGTCACGGTTGGCGATGCGCTTGTGGCAATCGGCTGAGACTCGCTGATTCATGGATCTTATTGAGCAAATCTGGACCGGGTCCGGTATCTACCAGATCACGGGTGGCCAGCTCGCCATGCTTGGCGTTTGCCTGCTACTGCTGTACCTCGGCATCGTCAAGAAATTCGAGCCTTTGCTACTGGTGACGATTGGATTTGGCGGGCTGCTCAGCAATATACCGGGCGCCGGCGTTGCTGATCCGGGCGGCCTGCTCTATATGGCTTACGAAGTCGGCATCAAGTCGGGGGCATTCCCACTGATCATTTTCATGGGTGTCGGGGCATTGACAGACTTTGGCCCATTGCTGGCGAATCCGCGCACCTTGTTCCTATGGACTTCTCGCTGCGCGAGGCCGCGGCGATCGGCATTATCGGCGGTGCAGATGGACCAACTGCTATTTATGTCGCTGGGCAGCTGGCACCAAATCTGCTGGGTGCTATTGCCGTTGCCGCCTACTCCTACATGGCCCTGGTGCCGTTGATTCAGCCGCCGATCATGAAAGCACTGACGACGGAGAGTGAGCGCAAAATCGAAATGGTGCAGTTGCGTGAGGTCTCTAAAGTCGAACGAATCATGTTCCCGCTCCTGCTGTTGCTCCTGGTCGGTTTGTTGCTACCCACGGCAGCGCCTCTGCTCGGCATGCTGGCATTCGGTAACCTGATGCGTGAATGTGGCGTCGTCGATCGGTTATCGAACACCACCCAGAATGCGCTGATCAATATTGTGACAATTTTCCTGGGCCTTGCGATCGGCTCGAAACTCAGCGCCGATCAGTTTCTCGTAATGAGCACGATCGGTATTCTGTTGCTCGGTATGGTTGCTTTCGCTATCGGCACATCGGCCGGCGTGCTGATGGGCAAGTTGATGAATCGGCTATCGACGCAGCCGATTAATCCATTGATCGGGGCGGCCGGCGTGTCAGCGGTGCCGATGGCCGCAAGAGTGGCCAACAAGGTCGGCCTCGAGGCCAATCCTCACAATATTCTGCTTATGCACGCCATGGGACCGAACGTTGCCGGTGTTATCGGTTCGGCAGTTGCAGCAGGTATCATGATCATGTTCGCTTCGTAGCCACGGACCCTTCTATGAGTTCATTATCGATCGTTATTCCGGCCAAGAATGAAGCCGGCGCCATCGGCAAGGCTGTTGCCGGGGCGCGAGACGCTTATGCTGATGCGGAAATTATCGTTGTCGATGATGGATCAACGGACGACACGGCTAATATCGCGCGCGATGCGGGTGCGCTTGTTGTGCAGCACCCCGAGAGCCTCGGCAATGGCGCTGCAGTAAAGTCCGGTGCGCGCGCAGCCAACGGCGACATCATTGCGTTCATGGATGGTGACGGGCAGCACGATGCTGGCGAGTTTGGAAAGCTCCTGGAGAAGCTCGATGAGGGCTACGACATGGTCATCGGCGCGCGTAGCTCCGGATCGCATGCGAATGTGGGCCGCTTGTACGCCAATGGCATCTACAACGTCGTGGCTTCCTGGTTGACGGGACGCCGCATTCCGGATCTGACATCGGGCTTTCGCGTGGTACGCGCTAAATTGTTCAGGCGATTTCTGTACCTGTTGCCGAACGGTTTTTCTTATCCGACGACGATTACGATGGCATTTCTTCGCGCGGGTTTTCCGATCCGCTTCGAGCCCATCCCGGTCGCCAAACGTATCGGCAAGAGTCACATTCGTCCGCTTCGGGATGGCGTGCGCTTTATGGTGATTATCTTCAAGATCGCCACGCTGTATTCACCGCTGAAGATTTTTCTGCCGATCAGCGCGTTTTTCTTCGTGACGGGTGCGGGGTGGTACGCGTATTCGTATGCAACAATGGGTCGTTTTACGAACATGAGCATGCTGCTTTTCAGCGCTGCAGTTATCGTGTTTCTTATCGGCTTGATCTCTGAACAAATCACGGCGCTGGCGTACAGCAAGTCCTGATATGCGGCACGCTATTCTCGTTATTGGCAGCGAGTCACAGGACGCGTTGCCCCTGCCTGAGCTTGCGCTCACCGATAATGAGAAGGTGCGAATGTCGACGTGGTATGCCAATCTGAAGCAGAGTCGCGAGGCGCGGCTGCTCGATGATGAGCCCAGTCTGTTTCTGCGGATCCTATATGCGCCAATCCTCGCCTACCGATTTTATCTTCTGGTGCATAACACCAAGCTTTGGGGGGGCAAGCGCCCCTTACTGCTCGTTCGCGGTCGCAGGCTTGCTAGCCGACTTGCTGCACGGGCCGGCGCATGGGGTGGCGGTGACGTGGTCAAAGCGGACCTGAATAATGAGCGACCACTTGGGCCGACGCGATTCATTCTCGAAGCAGGCGGCAGATTGCGTATGCGCGGCGAGGCGTAGCAAGAGTGAGCGATTCGCGACCAACCGTTCTCGTTCTCGGCTCGACTTTTCCCCGTTGGGATGGTGATACGGAGCCTCGTTTTGTCGAGAGCCTGTCCTACGAACTAGCTGATACTTTTGATGTTCTGGTTCTTGCACCGCACTGTCGCGGCGCAGAGAGTCGGGAGTTGCTCCATCGAGGTGAGCGAAAACTGGAAGTGCACAGATTTCGCTATTTTTTCGAGGCCTTCGAGACGCTCGCCTACGATGGTGGGATGCTGTCCCGTGTGCGACAAAATCCGTTGCGGCTATTGTTATTGCCGCTTTTCCTGCTGGGCCAGGCTATTGCGATAGCGCGGCTTTGCCGCAGCCACAAGGTGGACGTGATTCATGCGCACTGGATTGTTCCGCAGGGATTCACGGTTGCCTTATTGCGTTTGCTTTCGCGTCGCTTGCCCCCTTTCCTGGTCACATCCCACGGTGGCGATCTGTATGCTCTCCGTGGAAGTTTGCTCGAGCGACTAAAGCGCTGGGTCCTTGGCAAAGCGGATTCTGTCACGGTTGTCAGCGAGGCCATGCGCCAGTATTGCGAGGAAAAACGCATAGCGCCGGCACGGATCATCGTGCAGTCGATGGGCGTGGACCTGGAGGAGACGTTCACACCGGGAGATAGCGAGACACCACGTGATGGCCTCG
>JARRLL010000128.1:0-2680 GCA_037387125.1 Gammaproteobacteria bacterium
AGTGAATGCCTTTCCGCGTTCTGCTTCTTGTTGAGAAGCAGAACTCCATGACAGTGTTAATAATTGGCTAGCTTTTATAATTCGAAACGTTTCCGCGGGAACGTCAAACTACTGTTACTGGCCGAACTCGGTCATCACCAGCTGTTAGAAAGACGATGATTCAGTTTCCGATTTCGCGAGCAAAGCGGCAATTGGGATGAAGATCCAGTCGATTCGAAAAAAATTTAAGAATCCGATTACTTTCCCTTACCTTGCACACATGACAGTTTGCCATCGATTCGATATCGTATTGCGCTTGAACCAGGGAACCCGGACCCCAAAATTTGGGTCAGTAAGCAGAGAAACCGGGCGAGCACCGGTAGTGATCAATGACAGGAGCTTAATTCACACATGAACAACCCCGTTTACACAGTACAACGCGTCGGCCACGTATCCACGGAAGTATTCAACCGAACGCTGCGCAACACCTATGCCCTGCTCGGCATGCTGTTCGTGTTTGCCTCGGGCACGGCCTGGATTTCGCAGACCATGCACCTGCGCATCGGTTTCCTGCCTTTCGTGGTCGGCATCATCGGTCTTTCTTTCGCAATCAACGCAACCCGCAACAGTGTCTGGGGCCTGGTATGGTCGTTCGCATTCGCCGGACTGCTGGGTCTGGTTACCGGCGGTAACGTCGACGCGGTCCTCTACCAGTACTCCAACGGCGGCCAGCTGGTGGTTGCCGCATTCGGCCTGACTGCCGGCATTTTCTTCGCCCTGTCGGCCTACGCGATGACTACCAAGCGTGATTTCAGCGGCTGGTTCGCCTTCCTGGGTGTGGGCACACTGGCCGTGTTCGGCGCCTTTATTGTCAATTATTTCCTGCAGATTCCTGCACTGGCGCTGGCCCTGAGCACGATGATCATCCTGATCGCCTGCGGCTGGATCATCTGGCAGACGCAGCAGATCGTGCGCAACGGGCAGACGAATTACATCGTGGCGGCAACGGGGTTGCTGGCCGATATTTTCGTGCTGTTCAACAATCTGCTGGCTTTGCTGGGGTTTGGGTTTGGGGAAGATTGATTGACGCAAGATGGGTCGCGACTTACGTCGTTTCCTTGATTGAACCAAGATGGGTCGCGACTTACGTCGCTCCTACTATAAAAAAAGCCCGCGGTGATTCGCGGGCTTTTTTTGTTCTTGGGTAAAAGTAACTCAGATGGACTCGGCGCCGCCCATGTAGGGTTTGAGCACCTCCGGGACGCGGATGCTGCCGTCACGCTGCTGGTAATTTTCCATTACCGCGATCAGGGTGCGGCCCACGGCCAGCCCGGAGCCGTTGAGCGTGTGAACGAGTTCGGGTTTCCCGGTTTCCGGGTTGCGCCAGCGGGCTTTCATGCGGCGGGCCTGGAAGTCGGTGCACACGCTGCAGGATGAGATCTCGCGGTACGCGCCCTGCCCCGGCAGCCAGACCTCCAGGTCATAGGTCTTGGCGGCAGAGAAGCCCATGTCGCCGGTGCACAGAACGATCTTGCGGTACGGCAATTCCAGTCGCTGAAGGATCACCTCGGCGTGGCCGGTCAGCTCCTCCAGCGCGGTGCTCGAGTCTGCGGGACGCGTGATCTGCACCAGCTCGACTTTTTCGAACTGGTGCTGGCGGATCATGCCGCGCGTGTCCTGGCCGTAAGAGCCGGCCTCGCGGCGGAAACACGGCGTGTGGGAGGTGAAACGCAGCGGCAGAACATCGGCGTCGAGGATCTCGTCCGCGACCATGTTGGTCATCGGCACCTCGGCGGTGGGAATCAGGTAGCGCGGTTGCTCGTCGGTGGTCGCGAAGGCATCGTCTCCGAACTTGGGCAACTGGCCCGTGCCGGTCATGGTCTGCGCATTTACCAGGTATGGCAGGTACAGCTCGGTGTAGCCGTGTTCCTGCGTGTGCACGTCCAGCATGAACTGAGCCAGCGCGCGGTGCAGCCGGGACAGGCTTGCGCCCAACGACTGATTCTTGACGCCCATCGCCGGCGTCTTCGACTTCTTTTTGTTCTTGCCCTTCTTGGATGATCGTTTCGTGCTTGTTCTTGTCGGCACGGCGTTCTCCCCGTGAACGCTCTCGCTCGGCGCACGCCTCGTGAGCTTCGTCTGCAAAAAAATCGCGAGCCAGCCGCAGCTGCTCCGTCGCGGTCTCGACTGCCATAACGCGTTGGCGAAAACGACGCCCCCCGGCCTGATGCTCAGCGTACCAGGCCAAATGCTTCCGGCTAACGCGAACGCCTGTGGACTCGCCGTAAAAACGATACAGGCTGTCGAGATGTTCGAGGATGATATCACGGACGCTCGTCAATGAAAGATTTTCATTAGCCGTTGTCGCGCATCGAAAATGTTTTCGGAGCTCTGCGAATATCCACGGTCGCCCGCGCGCAGCGCGACCGATCATTACGCCATCGGCGCCCGTGTAGTCGAGCACGGCGCGTGCTTTTTCCGCCGAGTCGATGTCGCCGTTGGCGATGACCGGAATTGCAACTGCGCGTTTGATGCGCCGTATCGTTTCGTACTCGGCCTGGCCTGCAAATTTGCAGGCGCGGGTTCGTCCGTGAACCGTCACCGCCGCCACGCCGTTGTCCTCGGCGATACGTGCAATGTCGAGCCCATTTCGGGATTCGGTGCACCATCCGGTGCGAATCTTCGCTGTGACCGGGACGCC
>JARRLL010000129.1:0-3809 GCA_037387125.1 Gammaproteobacteria bacterium
CGGCCAGCTGCCCGATCGTCACAAGCGTAGCTGTGAAACACAGCGCCATGAGCGCGCCGCAGCCAATCAGCGTAGTCAGCGTCTGCATAACCCTCTCGCCATTACCGGTGCCTGCCAGCACGGCGTAGTAACAGGTCATGGCCAGCGCAAAATTCAGCAATTCCCTGCGAATGTCAGCGCCGCCGGCATTTTCGATCAGGCTTGTAAATGAAAACGCGGCAACCGCCCACAGCACCAGGCTCATGAGCAAAAGGATTCCGGACCGCGGCACACTTTCAGGTCCTTTGCGCAGCAGCGCAATATCAAAAAGTGTTCTGATGAGTGGCAGCACGTCCTGGAATTATCCCTGGTTCGGAAGCATCATCATCGCATGATACCCTGCGGATTCGAAATGACGCCCACCAGACTTCATGCCTGAATACACGCTCGTTGACGAGCCAGACTCCATAGCCGCCGACCTCGGCCGACACGACTTTGTTGGTGTCGATACCGAGTTCATGCGCGAGAAGACATTCTTTGCCGAACTATGTCTTGTGCAGGTGGCAACCCGCGAAATAATCTACTGTGTTGATCCTCTCAACGGCCATGGCATGAGCGTTTTCTGGGACGCGCTCATGCAGGACACCTGGGTTGTGCACTCGGGCCGTCAGGATGTCGAAGTCGTCTACCAGTCGGCCCGGCGAATGCCCGGCCGACTATTCGATACGCAGATCGCGGCCGGGGTGCTCGGCTTCGCCCCGCTGATGGGGTACGCATCCCTCGTAAAGGAATTGTTCGACGTTGACATCGACAAGTCCCATACACGCGCCAACTGGTCGCGACGGCCGTTGCCGGATACCTACCTGCATTACGCTGCAGAAGACGTCGAATACCTGTTGCCGGCACTCGACCTTCTCACCGAGAAGCTCGATCAGAAAGGACGCCTCAGCTGGGCAGAAGAGGATTCCGCGCAGCTGCTGAATCCGGCGCTTTACGACCTCGACCCGGAGTTGGCGATAGATCGAAGGCAGCGCGCGCGCATCCTGCGCGGCCGTCGTCGAGCCCACCCACTGCACCCAATGAAGATCAAAAGGCCCTGCTCAAGTCGATCCAGCAGCAGGTAGCAGAATGTGCCGCCGATATGGGACTTGCAGCGGAAACGGTCGCCTCGAAACGGGACCTGTCTGCAGTGATCATAGACGGCCAGCGGGATTCGAAAGTGCTCAGCGGCTGGCGGCGGGAGCTGGTTGGTAACAGGTTACTCGAGCTGCTCTAGAAACCTGCCGTACACCTCGTCAATCGTGCCGTCGGCGTCGACCGTCCTGAGGCGCCCGCGTTTGCGGTAAAAATCGATCAGCGGCTCGGTTCGCGTGTGGTAAACGTCCAGGCGGGTGCTGATCGTTTCCTCGTTGTCATCCTCACGCTGGATCAGTTCGCCGCCGGCTTTCGCACACTCCTCGAGCTCTTCCCGGGGTGAAAAATAGACGTTCAGCAGCTTGCCGGTCTTTGAACAGGTCCGTCGACCGGTCAAACGCTTCATCAGGATGTCAAAGTCGACATCCATGAGTACCGCGGCATCGAGCGGCGTGCCTAGCTGGTCCAGCAATTCCTCGAGATCCAGCGCCTGTTGCAGAGTGCGCGGGAAACCGTCGAGGATGAAACCGTCCTGAGCATCGGGTTCGGAGAGTCGCTCGCTGATGATGCCGAGGACGACTTCGTCGGGAACCAGGTTGCCCGCATCAATCGTGTCCTTCGCTTTCTGCCCGAAGCGGGTACCAGCGGCGGCGGCTGCACGCAGCATATCTCCCGTGGAAATCTGCGGAATGTTCCGGTCCGCCATCAGCTTTTTGGCCTGCGTGCCTTTGCCGGAGCCGGGCGCGCCAAGCAATACGATGCGCATTTCTGTCATCCGATAGGTCTAAGCGCCGGTACGCTAACACAATGAGCAGGGACGTCAATCAATGATATCCTCGCACGCCTCAGATCCAAGCAAAGTGGAGATTCTCGAGCATGTCAGCCAGAAACGCGTTTTACGCCCAGTCCGGTGGCGTCACTGCCGTCATCAACGCAACCGCCTGTGGCGTCATCGAAACGGCACGCAAGCATCGCAACAAGATAAAGAATGTTTATGCCGGCCGTAACGGCATCATCGGTGCATTGACCGAAGACATGATCGACACCAACAGGGAAAGCGCGCGCACGATCGCGGCGCTCAGGCACACACCGGGCGGTGCATTCGGGTCGGCGCGCTACAAGCTCAAAAGCCTCGAGGAAAACCGGGCCGAGTACGAGCGCCTGATTGAGGTTTTCAGGGCGCACGATATTGGCTACTTTTTCTACAACGGCGGCAACGACTCGATGGATACGGCACACAAGGTGTCGCTCATCAGCAAGCGGATGGGCTTCCCCGTCACGTGCCTGGGAATTCCAAAAACCGTCGACAACGATCTGCCGATCACGGACAACTGCCCGGGGTTTGGATCGGTCGCCAAGTATGTTGCCGTGTCCACCCAGGAAGCCGCGCTGGACGTCGTGTCGATGGCCAAGACATCGACAAAGGTATTTGTGCTCGAAGTCATGGGCAGGCACGCGGGCTGGATCGCAGCGGCCGGGGGTCTCGCAGGCAAGAACCCCGGAGACGCACCGCACATCATCCTGTTTCCGGAAATCCCGTTTAACAAGCGTGCGTTCCTGAAACGCGTGCGTGAATGCGTCAACAAGTATGACTTTTGCGTCATCGTCGTCAGCGAAGGTGCGGCGTACAAGAACGGTAAATTCCTGGCCGAGGCCGGCACGCGCGACGCATTCGGGCACGCACAGCTCGGCGGTGTCGCACCCGTCGTGGCCAACATGGTGCGCGAGAACCTGGGGTTCAAGTATCACTATGCGGTTGCCGACTACCTGCAGAGGTCGGCGCGTCACATAGCGTCCGCAACTGACGTCAAACAGGCGTATGCCGTCGGCCAGGCTGCCGTAAGGATGGCGCTGGCCGGTAACTCCGCCGTTATGCCGGTCATCAAACGCGTGTCTGACAAGCCGTATCGCTGGAAGATCGCGGATGCACCGCTATCGCGCATCGCCAACAAGGAAAAAATGTTGCCACGGCGCTATATCACCAAGGACGGCTTCGGGATTACTGCGGCAGGCCGGAGGTACCTCGAGCCGCTGATCCGCGGCGAGGATTATCCTCCTTATATCAATGGCTTACCGAATTATGTAACGCTCAAAAATGCCCCGGTGAAGCCCCTGCTGAAGACAAAATTTGTGGTATGATGCGCGCCCGGCTCAGCCGGTAACTACAAAAAAGTAATTCCTTTTTGGGGACATTCATAAGTAACGCAGTCCGCATGTCGGCACTTTGTCGCCATCGGCGGATTCGTTCGATAACGAGTTGGCCCTGTGGCTCTCGATCGGCGCTGGCGGTCTCGCCATTCTCTTCGGAGTCGTATCGACTCAGTGGGTTCTCAAGCAGCCCGCGGGCACAGATCGCATGCAAGAAATCGCGGCCGCGATTCAGGAAGGCGCGAAGGCCTATATGAATCGGCAATACTTCACGATCAGTATCGTCGGTATCGTCCTGTGCCTTGTGCTGGGCGTGGTACTCGACTGGGCGACAGCCATCGGCTTCGCGATCGGCGCCATATTTTCGGGACTGGCCGGTTATATCGGCATGTACGTGTCGGTACGCGCCAATGTTCGCACCGCGGAAGCGGCCACGAAGGGCGTCAACCCGGCGCTCAATGTCGCTTTCAAAGGCGGCGCGATCACAGGAATGCTCGGTGTTGGCCTCGGCCTTCTGGGCGTTGCCGGCTATCTCTTCATTCTGCTCG
>JARRLL010000130.1:0-2649 GCA_037387125.1 Gammaproteobacteria bacterium
GTTCTCCGGGATAGGCTACCTCAATGCCAAACACTCACATACGTGGGACTTCGCCGATCAGGCCTTGCCGTACCAGGCCTTTCTGGATGGACGGTACGTCGATAACGGGGTCCAGCTGCGCTGGCTTGCGCCAACGGAGCTGTACATGGAAATCGGTGGCGAAATCATGCAGGGCGAGGACGATCCATCCGGCCTGGGAGCAAGTTCCGTCTTTACCAACGTCGGGGGTGACGTTGGTGCAAGCAGCAGCTGGCTCGCGGGCGCGTCCTACCTCGATCTTGACGCAACCACGAGCCTGTCGATGGCGCATTTTGTCTGGAAATGGGCGCCGCAGGGTAACTGGAAGGAGCGGAATTTCGTATTTCAGACAGAGTATCTTGAACGCCGGGCATCGAACACGGAAACAGGTTGGTATGCACAGGCCATATACCAGCCAGTCCAGCGCTGGCGTTTTGGTGCGCGTGCAGATGCGCTGGACCTGGACGGAGATGATCCGCGCCGCTACACGGTCATGATGGACTGGTCCAACAGCGAGTTCAGTCGCCTGCGACTGCAATTTGCACGCAGTGAGTCAGGTATAGGTGACGGCAACGAGTGGGGTCTGCAATACATCCACAGTATCGGTGCGCACGGCGCCCATGCGTTTTAGGAGAGAGCAATGCGAAGCGCCAAGCTGATCCTGCTAATCCTCCTGTTGCCGGTTTCGGCAAGCGCTGAAGTCAGAGTTTTCGCCTGTGAGCCGGAATGGGCCGCGCTGGCCGATGAGATCGGTGGTGATCTCGTCGCTTCCTACAGCGCGACCACCGCATTGCAGGACCCGCACTACATTCAGGCTCGGCCAAGCCTGATTGCGAAGGTTCGCAACGCAGACCTTGTGATCTGCAGTGGTGCGCAGCTTGAAATTGGCTGGTTGCCTGCATTGCTGCAAAAGGCGAATAACCGCAAGGTGTTGCCGGGAAATGATGGCTATATGGAGGCCAGCAGCTTCGTCATGCGCCTCGATCCGACCGCCAATCTTGACCGTGCCAAGGGGGACATCCATCCGCAGGGCAATCCGCATGTCCAGACAAATCCGCACAATATTGCGCTCGTCGCGCGTGCATTGAGTGAACGTTTGTCCAAAATAGATGTAATAAATTCAATAGTCTATAATGAAAACTTAGAGCAATTTATTACTAAATGGGAGCGTGCGGTGGGCCGCTGGGAAGACGCGGCTGAGCCGCTACGGGGCAAGCGCGCGATTACGCACCACAAGTCCTGGGTTTATCTCTTGCGCTGGCTGGGTATCGAGGAAGTTGAGAATCTCGAGGCTATACCTGGTCTGCCTCCTACCGCCACACACCTCGGTAAGCTGACTTCCGAATTCAGCGAAGGCGGTGCTGACGTCATTATTCGGGCGCCTTATCAGCACGCCAAACCCTCGGAGTGGTTATCGGAGCGTACTGGCATTCCCGCGACCATTCTTCCTCTGACTGTGGGGGGGACAGAAGCTGCGACTGATCTTTTCGCGCTGTTTGATGACATCATCGCGCGCCTGCTGGAGGCGGTAGAAGATGCCTGAGTTTCTTGACTGGTCCATCATTGGGCCCGCGTTTGCGGCGGGTGTGATCATCCTGAGCACGCACGTACCGCTTGGCCAGGAAGTGCTGAATCGCGGCATCATTTTTATCGATCTCGCAATCGCGCAGGTTGCGGGTCTCGGCGTGATTGCCGCGTATGCGATGGAATGGGATCCGGAAGGAATCCAGGTTCAGATTGCGGCAGTCAGTGCGGCGCTGGTTGCAGCGGTGGGCCTTAACTGGACCGAGAAGCGCTGGCCGGGCATCCAGGAACCCATAATTGGCGTTCTGTTTATCCTGGCGGCTACGGGCGGCATCCTGCTGCTTACGGGCAATCCTCACGGCAGCGAGCACCTCAAAGAGCTGCTCGTCGGGCAGATTTTGTGGCAGACCTGGTCGTCGCTGGTGCCGATTGCGGTTCTCTATGTGGTCATCCTGGCGATCTGGTTTGGTTTTCGGCCACAACTGGGCGGCCTGAAGTTCTACCTGGCATTTGCAGTTGTCGTAACCGCATCCGTGCAAATAGTCGGCATCTATCTCGTGTTTGCGAGCCTGATCGTACCGGCCCTGGCAACTTACGGGATTAAGAAAGGTAACCGTCTTATAGTTGGTTATATCATCGGTGGCGTGTCATACATGGCCGGCATCACGTTGTCTGTTGTGTTCGATCTGCCAACCGGCGCCGTCATCGTGTGGACGATGGTGGCTACAGCATTGCTTGGCGGCCTGGTTATTTCTGATAAAAAACGAACCTGAAGTCGACAACACGTGCACAGGATTTATCGTCCGAAGCTAACCTGGATGCCCGCGTAGCCGGCGCGGCCGGGAGTGCGATAGCCGTACACCTGTTCGTACTCGGTGTCGAGCAGGTTAGTGCCGCGTGCGAACAGTTTGACCGCGTCATTGAGCTGATACGGCGCCGTCAGGTCGCGTAGCCAATAGTTCTCAAGGTTGACGATTTCGGATGGGTTGGGCCATGGCGGGAAAAAGATGTCCTGCCGCGTTCCACCGTAATCGGCAGCTAGCGAAATACGTCCGCGTGATTCCAGGATACTGACGTCAGCCTGGACACTGCCGGCATGGCGTGGAC
>JARRLL010000131.1:0-3735 GCA_037387125.1 Gammaproteobacteria bacterium
CTGCAAGAGATCCGCTGCCGTCAAACGTCCCGGCACAACGTGGTAGCTCAATACGGCAACCAGCGTGTCCTTGTCAGCTAACAGCTCGTCAAGCATCCCGTCGGGCAGCTCGGCAAAGGCGGCATCCGTTGGTGCGAACAGGGTGAAGGGGCCCTTTCCGCGAAGCGTGTCGTAAAGATCTGCAGCGACAACCGCTTTAATGAGCGTATTGAGGTTCCCGGCTGCTGTTGCTGTTTCAATGATATCCGCTTCATGTGCGCGGGGTGGTGCTGTGCTCGATGAAGTCGGTGTGTCTTGGTTTTGTCCAGTCTCGTCGGCGTCCGCGTTGAACCCCTGTCGGTACGCAGGGGCCCGGTAGCTGGGCGCGGGGTAAGCGTATCGTTTCATCGGGCCGGCATAGCCCCGCATGTGGTGGGGGTGCATCGGTGTCATATAGCCTTGCCCATACGGCTTCTTCATGCAGATGTTGGCATTGGCGGCGCCACCGATCGCAGTGAGTGCCAAGGCGCAGGTGCTATAAAACACGACTCGCTGGATCCTTGGGATTAGTGTGGTCATCCTGAACTCCTCTTGCGGTTGATTAAACACTACAAGCGAATAATAGTGTTGAGGTGTGCCTGAATAGCGGGTATGAATTTCGAATGGCTTTCCGCTGTTGCACAAGCATGGGATGCCTCCAGCACATTAAAGTTCATCACAGAGAAACAGGAAAAATTTTATGAGAAGATCGAAGGGTTTTATAAGCTTGAACGGGTGAAGAAAACCGGATGCCGTCATACAGGGCGTGGAAAATACCCAGCTGCTGTTCACCAAATCGGTGAGTGACTATGAAAACACCAAGACAACGTGTGGTTCGCCAATTGACGGTTACGTGGAAGATGGGAGCTGGACGAACCTGCGGCAACAGGACGGCAAGCAAAGCAGCAGAGTGTTAACGGGAGAGTTGAGGGGAGGCGGTTGTCCTGCCTGCAAAGCCGTTCTTTGCTATCACTGTTCAGATTCCGCTGTGCTTCTGTGTCAATCCAAGACGGAAAGCCGGGTTCTTGATTCAAGTCGACACTGCTACACTGCAGAAAACCGGAATGGGTCAATAAGCGAATCCCTGTTCCCCATGTGACCGATGCTTGATGGCGCGTAGCGTGGAACACGAAACTAAATTGGTGAGAACGCAGTGAAAAATCCCGACGAACCGTTGTTCTATGACAAAGACGCGGAAGATAGTCCAGGCGCAACGGGCACCCCGGCTGTTCGTGATCGAATCCAGCAGTTGGCCGATCAACAGCCCTATGCGGTACTGTGTGTCCAGGGTGAAGGTCAGCCGTACGGTGCACTGGTGGCCTTTGCGTTCTCGGAAGACCTGCAGCACGCGGCTTTTGTCACGCCGGTCGCAACCCGCAAGTACCGCCTGCTCAGCGAGTGTGATCATGTCGCGCTGGTGATCGACAACCGGCCGAACAAGGCGGATGAGCTGATGGAAATCGAAGCCGTCACCGTCACGGGTCGATCGCAAATGATCGAACGCGGGCCTGAGTTCGACAACTGGGCCGGGTTGCTGGTCACTCGCCATCCGTATCTCAAAACCTTTGTGAAGGCTGCCACCTGCGCGCTGTTTCGCGTGGATGTTGTACGTTTTCTGCACGTTGCGCGCTTTCAGGAGGTCAGCCAGTGGATTCCGGGCACCCACTCCTGATCCCGCTTGACGCGCCCGGACACTGGGACGAACAGCTTGTCGGTGGCAAGGCGGCGAAGCTGGCACAACTCACCTGCGCCGGTTTCGAAGTGCCGAGGGGATTTTGTCTGACCACCCGCGCTTATCAGGCGTTCGTGCAAAATGCCGGGATTACCGCAGCCCTTCGCATGGAACTGGGTCGCAAGTCCATGGATGACATGCGCTGGGAGGAAATCTGGGATGCCGCCCTGCGGATTCGCGCAACATTTCTCGCCCAGCCGCTGGACGGGATGTTGCGTGAAACGATCGCGCAGGGACTGGTCGGGTTCGATGCCTCCACACCGCTCGCGGTGCGTTCATCGGCGGTCGGTGAAGACGCCGCCGGGCGCAGCTTCGCGGGCTTGCACGAATCGATCATCGGGGTCAGAGGTCAGCAAGCCGTGGAAGACGCGGTGCGTCTGGTGTGGGCGTCGCTCTGGTCGGATGCAGCCTTGCTTTATCGCAAGGAACTGGGCCTCGATGCTGCTAACAGCCGCATGGCCGTGCTGGTTCAGAAGATGGTCGATGCGGATCGTTCAGGCGTTGCCTTTGCGCGTGATCCGCGTGACATGCGCAAGGAACGCGCGCTCATCGAGTCGGTACCCGGCCCGTGCCGTCTGCTGGTTGACGGTCTGGTCGATCCCGATCGTTGGGAACTCGACCGCAGAACTGGCCGCATCATCACCTGGCTTCCCGGTCAGCGTGACGATGCGCAGCACGATGCTCCGCTGCTCGAACCGCGTGATCTGGAGCAGATCCTGGAGACATTGCTGTCGGTCGAGCAATTGTTTGGCTGGTCCCCCGACATGGAATGGACCGGGCAATCTGATTCGCTGACCGTCCTGCAGGCGCGGCCGATTACGACCGCGGGCCCCGAACAGGATGAGAAGCGAGCCTGGTTTCTCAGTTTGCGACCCGGCGAGCCTGGTTTCTCAGTTTGCGACCCGGTGATGCCCGCTTGAGCGCATTGCGCAGGCGTGTTGCTGAAGAACTCAACCCGGAGCTGGAAGCGGTCGGCCAGCTGTTTGCGGCCGAGCAGCTGGATCTGCTCGACGTTCGGCAACTGGCCGCTGCGATCGAGCAACGCAGTGCAGCCCTCGCCAAGTGGAAGAAGATCTACTGGGACGACTTTATCCCGTTTGCTCACGGTGTTCGCCGCCTGGCAATGTATTATAACGATGCGGTGCAAGCGGAAGATCCCTACGAATTCGTGGGTCTGCTACGCAATCAACCGTTGGTCGCGACGAAGCGTAACGCGGCCGTTGGTCAGCTGGCAGAAAAGCTGGCGGTAAACGATGCCCTGCGATCAGCCCTTGAGCAGTTGCTCGTAGAGTTTGCCGGCAGCATTGATTGGCCGGCATTCCGTGACGCGTTGATGAACAAAGCCGACGGTGCCGAGGATTTCGTCCGAGACTTCGACGATCTCAAGGAACGCTTTTTCGATGTCGCCTACGACCATGAGAGGCTGTACGATCAGCCGGAAGCCATGCTGCGAAACCTCATCGAGTTGTCGCGAGCGCGGAGTCAGTCACACAGCGATGCACCGGTAACGGGGGACACCGTTGCAGCGCTGGAGCAACGTTTGCTGGACGCGGTTGGCCCGGAACGCCGTGCAGAAGCGCTTGAGGTTATTGAAACAGGACGCGTCAGCTGGAAACTTCGCGATGACGACAACCTGCTGGTGGCCCGTCTGGAAAGCCAGCTCCTGCGCGCACTGGATGAGGCCGCGCGGCGTCTGAGGCTGCTGGGCAGGCTCACCGGCGACGAACGCCCCAACGACGCGCATGCCGAAGCGATGGTTCGAGCCCTGCGTGAACCGTCGATCGGTCAGATTACACTTGAAGCCACCGCCAAGATGCCTGCAGCGGCGTTATACAGCGCACCGTCGGGCGAGGCTCCACGGCAACTGATCGGACAACCGGCTTCACCCGGTGCTGCCACCGGCCCGGTGCGCTGTGTTCACGGGCGCGAGGACCTCGGCAAGTTCCGGCAGGGGGAAATCCTGGTCTGTGACGCCATTCAGCCGA
>JARRLL010000132.1:0-2609 GCA_037387125.1 Gammaproteobacteria bacterium
GCAACCGGTTATGTCTTGAAAACCGGAATGAAGCAGTGCGTGACGAGCTGGGTTTCAATCCTGGTAGCCACTGGGCCGCGTGCCGAGCCGAAGGCGTGATTACGGCGTGAGCTTCGCACGACCCTTGGCGCGGCGCCGCTTGAGGACCAGACGGCCGGCCTTGGTCGCCATGCGGGCGCGGAAGCCATGCGTGCGTGCGCGCTTCAGATTGCTGGGCTGATACGTACGTTTCATGTTCCTGCTACCTGTGTTTTCGGACGGTCTCCGGAGGCCGCCCGCAAAAGGGTCGGCAAGGTTACGCTCGCCCTCCGGCAGAGTCAATAGAGCGGCTGCGCAGACGGCTATCGGTTACGGTATATCCGGGAAAATCACAATTTGGCAGCGGCTTCTTATCCGGTATAGACTGCCCGGTCACTCTCGAAAAACCGCCTGCCTAAGGCTCATTGGGGATTTCCTTGCCGGCCGAAACAACGCTCTGGAATCGCTGCATCCGCGACCTGCAGGCGGAGCTGCCGGAGCAACAGTTCAATACCTGGATTCGGCCTCTGCAGGCCGTCGAAGACGGCGGCCGGCTGAGGCTTCTTGCGCCCAACCGGTTTGTCGTGGACTGGCTGCAGGAACACTATATTCAGAGGATACTCGAAATCATCGATGGCTCGGGCGGTAATACGGAGCTCCTGCTCGAGGTTGGCTCGAGACAGGTGGCCGCGGAATCGACCCAAGCCGCATCGCGGCCGTTGGCCAGGGCTTCCTCGCCGGAACCCGGGCCCGCTATCATCGCATCACGGCTCAACCCGGCTTTCACTTTCCAGAGTTTCGTGGAGGGCAAAAGCAACCAGCTGGCCCGGGCTGCCGCGTCCCAGGTCGGCGAGAATCCGGGCACGTCGTACAATCCGTTGTTCATCTACGGGGGCGTCGGGCTGGGCAAGACTCACCTGATGCACGCCGTGGGAAATTCGATGCTCGCCCGGAAACCGAATGCGCGAGTTGCGTATGTGCACTCCGAGCGATTCGTCGGTGACATGGTTCGCGGCCTGCAGCACAACAAGATCTCGGAGTTCAAGCGGTCCTACCGCTCGCTCGATGCGCTGCTTATCGACGACATCCAGTTTTTCGCCGGCAAGGAACGCTCTCAGGAAGAGTTTTTCCACACGTTCAACGCGCTTCTCGAAGGTCAACGGCAGATTGTGCTGACCTGCGACCGCTATCCGAAGGAAGTCGTTGGGCTCGAAGAGCGCCTGAAGTCTCGTTTTGGCTGGGGGCTGACGGTTGCAATCGAACCGCCAGAGCTCGAGACCTCAGTGGCGATCCTGATGAGCAAGGCGGAAGCGGATGGGGTCGATCTGCCGGAGCAGGTTGCATTCTTTATTGCAAAACGTATTCGTTCCAACGTGAGGGAGCTTGAGGGCGCTTTGCGCCGGGTTATCGCCAACTCGAAATTCACCGGCCGGCCGATAAACCTAGATTTCGCAAAGGAGGCGCTGCGGGACCTGCTGGCGTTACAGGAGCGCCTGGTTTCGATCGAGAATATCCAGAAGACTGTCGCGGAGTATTTCAAGATTCGTGTCGGGGACCTGTTGTCGAAAAAGCGCAGCCGTTCGATCGCTCGGCCGAGACAGGTCGCGATGGCGCTGTCGAAGGAGCTTACGAACCACAGTTTGCCGGAAATCGGCGATGCTTTTGGTGGCCGCGATCATACGACCGTTCTCCATGCTTGCCGCCGCATCAAGGCATTGCGCGAGACGGAAAAGCGCATTGATGAGGACTACCAAAATCTGTTAAGAACGCTGACCGGATGATGTGGATAACAGGTGGATAAGCTTGTCGGACAATTTTATCCACAATATACACACAGGTGTGAGACCGGAAGTGCACCGGGATCAAGGCCGGAATTTTTGATTTAAGTAATTGATTGAGAATGGTATTTTAAAGTTATTCACAGGCATTATGGTGCTTAATAATTACAATAATCTAATAATTTCCAATAATTATTAACAGGTGGAATCTATGAAGTTGAGCGCAAGCAGGGACGTTCTTCTGAAGCCTCTGCAGGCCGTTATCGGGGTGGTAGAACGGCGGCAGACGATGCCAATTCTGTCCAACGTGTTGCTCGTTGCAAAAGAGGGCGAGCTGGCGGTGACCGCGACGGACCTGGAAGTAGAGCTCGTCGCGGAGACCGCGGTGGACGTCCAGGCCGGAGGCGAGATAACGGTGTCGGGCCGCAAGTTGCTGGATATCTGCAGGGCGCTGCCGGAAGAAGCGGATATCGCGGTGAGCGTGAGCGGGGAAAAACTGCATGTGCGTTCGGGGCGATCGAAGTTCACGCTGGCTACGCTGCCGGCAGCGGAGTTTCCAAGCGTCGAGGACGTAAAGGCAAGCCAGACGATCACGGTCAGCCAGGAAGTACTGGGGAGGCTGATCGAAAAGACGCATTTCTCGATGGCACAGCAGGACGTCAGGTACTACCTGAACGGAATGCTACTGGAAACGGGCGGGCAGCATATACGGTCGGTCGCGACAGACGGGCATCGGCTGGCACTGTGCCAGGCTGAGATCGAAGGCGCGAAACTCGACGAGCAACAGGTGATCGTCCCGCGCAAGGGGGTGTT
>JARRLL010000133.1:0-2990 GCA_037387125.1 Gammaproteobacteria bacterium
CGAATGCTGAACGAGGCCCAAACCTTCATGTCACACTCACCCTGGATGGCTGTCTTTCCTGGACTGGCTATTGCCTGGGCAGTGCTGGGCTTTAACCTGCTGGGGGATGGACTGAGAGATACATTGGATCCCAAAATGGTAAGAATCAGGTAAACAATAATAAAAGAGAACCGCAGAATCCGCCTGAGGCGGATTCGATATTCGATATTCAAAAAAAGTAGGCCGGCCCTGCTTCGATTTTCAGGTAATTAAAGCTACGAAAAATGATCCCTCCCGAAATCATAGAAGAAGTTATAAACCAAATCGATCCGGATGAATTAATTACGCTAACCGCCGATCTGGTCAGAATCAATTCTGTATGGGACCCGCTGGCCGGGACCAGTGAACAGGCTGTGGCTGAGAAAATTGCGGCCTGGGCCAAATCTCAGGGATTCGAGGTTCAAATCGATCAGGTTGCTCCCGGGAGGCCGAACATCATTGTCAGCGGGCCGCAAGGGCCTCAAGACCGCACACTCATGTTGGCCGAACATCATTGTCAGCGGGCCGCAAGGGCCTCAAGACCGCACACTCATGTTTGAAGGCCACACCGACGTTGTCACGCCGGGGGATGTTTCGGCCTGGCAATATGACCCCTTTGGCGCTAAAATTGTCGGCCGTCGGATGTATGGTCGCGGAACCAATGACACCAAAGGCAATCTGGCTGCCATGCTGATCGCAATGAAAGCCTTGAAAAACGCGGCGATTAAAGTTTCCGGATCGGTGATCGGCGGTGTGCTGTGCGACGAGGAAGATCAGATGCTCGGGGTCAGAGATTTTATCAAAAAGGGCCACGCCGATAAGGTGACCGCGGCGGTAATCTGCGAACCACAGGACGGCATGATTTGTACCTCCCAGAAAGGCGCTATCCGTGCCGGCTATCTGATTACCGGCCGCATGAGCCACGGCGCCATGCCGCTTTCCGGGCTGAACTGTGCACCGGCCATCGCCCGGCTGGTCGACGGGCTGCACCGGCTGGAACAGGAGGCGGCCGCCACTGCCGGCAGCGACCCGCATTTGGGCTGGCCCAGCTTCACCCCCACCGTTATCCAGGCTCCGGCGGCGGGAGCCCCCCAGCTCAATGTGATGCCCAGGGAGGCCAGGGTGCTGGTGGACATCCGCACCATACCCCGGCAGTCCCATCAAAAAGTCATCACGGACCTGAAATCCCTGGCAAAAGATGTCGCCGACAAGGTCCGGCAACATTACCGGCAATACGACGATCAGCTCGATTTAAAGCGCAGCCATGACCTGGCCGTTCGGGCCGACATATTAACCGACAGGCCCTGTACCCGGACGGACCCGACGGAGCCGATTGTTAAAGCAGCCGATTGGGCCACCCGATCGATTACTGCCGAAGCACCTGTTTACGCCGGCGTGCCCGGTGCAACGGACGGGACTTTTCTGTGGTCTAAAAAGAACATCCCCATTATCACCATGGGCGCGGGCGATCGCGAGGTCCCCCATCAAATCGACGAATGGGTCGATCTGGATCAGCTGGTTGAAGCGAGCAAGGTATCGTCCCAGTTGCGCTCTTCATTCTCCTCGCCGCCCTGCACCAGGCCGCACTCAAGCAACACGGTGTGGTCGCCCGTTCGCAGCACGTAGAGAGACCCCGTGACTTCGCCCGTTGCGCCACAGAACTGGAGGGTCAGGCTCACCCGGGATTATCCGTCGAATCGGTCGATTCAATCAGCACGAGTTGACGCTTCGCGCACTGCAGCTCGACGAACACCGGATGATTGGCGAGTACGGATGGTCCGACGACGGCGCTGATTTCATTACCCAGCAACGTCCTGGCGCCAACCGGATCCTGCTCCGAAATTACCTGGAACGCGAACTTCAGGCCCGCATGCACGGCCAGCTCCTCGATTCGTCTGCGCAGCCGGCTCGCGGTTTCGTTCAGGAGCTGCTCGGCGCGTCGTGGCGTGAAATCGGTTTCAGCTCCGCCGGACATTGGGAATTCTCTAGTAAAGGGCAGGCTCGCCGCGCGATGCCAGCGCTCGTCATGCAGGAAGAGGACAACAAGCTCCGCCCTCGAATCGCTGACCAACTTCAGGGCCGCATCCCATAACTCCATCAGCGGACTCGTCTCTGTCACGGCGATAACCACCCGCAATGTCGATCTACTTTCGCTCATCGCCCGCGCCTTTTTCAGCGAATTCCTTGCGCAGCGTGGCATAACGCACCAGCCGGTCCTCGACCTCCCGGTTCACAGTCGTCGCTTCGACGCCGGTCAATATGGTTATCGCCTCATCAATATCTTTTACGCCATAGATGCAGAACTTGCCGTCACGCACGGCCCCGACGACGTCCTCTCGCAACATCAGGTGCTTGATGTTGTCGCACGGGATAATGACACCGTGGGAACCATCAAGACCGCGAGATTTGCAGACGTCAAAAAAGCCTTCGATCTTCTCGTTGACTCCGCCTATGACCTGGACGCGACCCAGCTGGTTGATCGAGCCCGTGACCGCAATGTTCTGCCGAATCGGTACGTTCGATATCGATGACACCAGCGCACAGAGTTCGCCGACAGAAGCGCTGTCGCCCTCAACCCGGCCGTAAGACTGTTCGAAAACGATGCTCGCGTGTAGCGAAAGCGGTGTATCCGGAGCATAACGCGACATCAGCGCCGACGAGAGTATCAGTACGCCCTTCGAGTGGATGGCGCCGCCCAACTCAACTTCTCGCTCGATATCCACTACCTCGCCGGTACCCATGCGCGTTGTCGCGGTTATGCGCATAGGATGCCCAAAGCGAAACTCCCCGAGATCGACGACCGACAGACCGTTAACCTGGCCAACGCAGGTTCCTGCTGTGTCGATCAGCAGGACGTCGCGCTTGATTGCGTCCAGCACCTTTGACCTGCTGCGGCCGAGACGATGCTCGCGCTTCGCGACAGCCTCGGCAACATCCTGGCTTTCGATCAGCTTCGCGCCGCGCTTGCGCGC
>JARRLL010000134.1:0-2510 GCA_037387125.1 Gammaproteobacteria bacterium
AGCTGGCTGGCTGTAGCGCTCAAGTCGTCGTCGGTACTGTTCGTGTATGGAATCCTCTTGTCTGTTGCAATCGAGAACACCAGCAACTTCCTGATCATTTCGGACTAGCTGTGCGCAGCCAAATGGCACCGGTAGACGGGTTTCTGTAGTCTCTTCCGCTGTATCCAGGTGCTCGAGGAACATTCATGCGACAACACGTCTTCCTGCTGCTCTTGTCGGCATCGCTGATCGGCTGCTCGGCCGATGTTGGCGACCGTTACAACGTCGAGATCCGCTGGACGAGTTACGGCATTCCGCAGGTCAAGGCAGATGACTGGGGCAGCCTGGGTTACGGCTTCGCTTACGCGACGGCTACAGATGGGGTATGCGTGTTTGCCCGCGAAGTGGCCAGGGCGAACGGTACGCTGACCGCCGACATGGGTGCGACACCGGAGAATATCGGCAGCGACGCGCATACACGATCTTCAACAGCAGCGCGAACACGGGTAGCAAAACGAACATCAGGCGTGGCAAATCGTCGGCCAGGAAACCGGCCTGAATAGCGGCATCGAACCGGGGGTCCTGGCCGGGCTCGAGCAAGAAGCCGCTGCGCGCGCCCCAGGCAGCAAGAAGGAAGAACAGGATGCTGATGGCGAGGTACAACCGCAGCGGAGATGTATAACTGCGGCGACGCCCGGCGAGGAACTCGTACGTCAGCTTTCCCGGGTGCAGAAACAGAGTCCGGACGGTTACAGCGGATCGCCCATCGAGTTCGAAAGTTTCTTTGAGCAGGTCCCCAACCAGGCTCAAGATGGGTCGCTCCAGGTCAACGTCGCGCTGACCGCAACGTTTGCAGTAGGCGCCTTCCAGGCTGCATTGGCAGTTCTTGCATTGCGGCATCAGACAGTGATACCGGGCTCGATACGTCGCGTCAATTCGGCGCGGGTTTCGAACCAATGCCTTGACGTCACCGGGTGGTGATAGGATTGCGCGTCATGAGACTTCCACGACTGCGCACGCTGGTCATGGTGCCGTTTGCCGCCTTCGTGCTTTTTTACGTGATCGCGGCCGTTTTCCTGCTGCTGGATAACGAATCCATTGCGCCGCTGGCGGGGGAACCTGCCGGACACCGTACCGTCGCGATCTTCGGCGCCAGCGGCACGGCGGGCGATGGCATTCTCGAGGCGGCTCTGGCCGATCCGGACATTAACCGGATTCACGTGATTACGCGGCGAACCACGCCGCGGATCGACGCCGGCGTTGCATCAGGCAAGGTCAAAATGACGCTGCACATGGACTACCTCGACTACGCGGCGATTCACGAGCAGATTGCGGCAGCCGATGCGGTTTTCTGGGCGATCGGAACAAGCAGTTTTGGCGTTGACGAGGAGACCTACGGCAAGATCCATGTGGATTTCCCGGTGCGCTTCGTCCAGGAATGGCTCGATGTCAGCGAAATTGAAAATATTTCATTTCATTACATCAGCTCCAGCGACATCTCGGGAGATTCGCGCATGATGTGGGCGCGTGAGAAAGTGCGCGCGGAGAACACTCTGTTCGAGCTTGCGGCGGGCTCCAATCTCCGCGTGATCGCCTACAGACCCGACTACATCGGCCCAACAAAAGAAGAGGCGCACTTGGGCCAGGATCTTCTTTACTGGTTTTTCGCGCCAGTCGGTGCGGCCGTGCGGGCGAGCGAAATCGGCCAGGCAATGCTCGAGGTGACGGCGCGAGGATCCGAATTCGAGAACGGCAATCGCCTCGGAACAAGGAGCATCAAAAGGTACAGCGATGCGTACGAACGTCGCGGACGTCCCTAAGGTCCTCAAGACGGCAGGACAAATACTCGCTTTTTGTTAAGTAAGCGCCTTTGTCTGAGATTTATCCTGTAAATACTTCATATATCGCCAAAAAATCCAGTCCGCGCTCTGGCTGATGCCCTCAAACCGAAAGGCAGTCGCAAGATGTCGCATCGACACGATTCAGGCTGATTGCACATGTCAAATTAAGAAATAAAAAGGGTAAGCAATGAAGAGACTGATCCTGGCGGTGGTTACCGCATTCTTTGTACCTGCGTCCGCATTCGCGGGACTGGTGGCCTATGAATACGAAGGTACGAGTTACGACGGGGCCTGGACGGTATCGGGCTCCATCGTGTTTGATGAAGCCAATCTCGAGGCAGGCGTCGAACTGATCAACAAGATCGAGAGCTGGGAATTCAGCTGGACCAATGGATCAAAAGAGTTTTCCAGGTCGTCGGAAGGTAGCCAAATCGTTGGTGGAGACGGGGATCCTCTTGGTCGGCCGGAGCCAACGTTCATCATCGACGCGACGCGTAACATTGTTACGTTTAGTTTCGAGAGTGGTCCTGAGTTCTATCCACGTGTCGGCTTCGAAAATACCGGCTTAATTTTTAACATTACGGACCAAGACCCCGAATTCTGCTGCTATCAGGGTGGCGGTTCGTTTTCCGGCCCCGTCCCCTTGCCCCCCACCGTCGTATTCGTCGATGTCGATATCAAGCCCGGGAG
>JARRLL010000135.1:0-4152 GCA_037387125.1 Gammaproteobacteria bacterium
CCCGCAGTCAGCAGGCGGCGTTCGACGCCAAAATCTTGCATGGCATCGACAAATCCGAACCCGTTGATCAGCACACCGATCGAGCCGATCACGCTCGATTCGTTCACGTAGATTTCATCCGCCGCGGCTGCCACATAGTAGCCGCCTGATGCGCAGATATCGCTGACCACGGCATACAGCGGAATATCGGGATACTTCTCGCGTAGGCGCAGGATTTCCTTGTACATATAGCTCGACTGTACCGGCGAACCGCCGGGCGAGTTGATGCGCAAGATCACCGCTTTCGTATTCGTGTCCTCGAATGCATCGCGCAATCCCGTCACCACGTTGTCCGCCGAGGCCTTTTCCTTGGCTGCAATCAATCCCTCGAGTTCAACGATTGCCGTGTGCGACTTTCCACCCATCGCGTCCTGAGTCCAGTCTTTCGGCAACACCAGCACCAAGACGCCGATCAGATAGGCGAAAGTAAGGAGCTTGAAGAAAATGCCCCAGCGCCTGGCCCGCCGTCGCTCGATCAAGGCATCCGTCGCCAGTTTCTCGATCAGATTCTTCTGCCATTCGTCGTTGCTTACTGCCTCGCGTGCCACGTTCAAGCCTCTCTGTCGATTGGGCCCGCTGGCCTCTTCAGCCAGTCGGACAGTTGAAAAAGATCGTCAAAGCACAGAATTGCACCCTGCGCGTTAAGTCGGTCGACCTCATGCACGCCATGTGCCACACCCACGGAATCGACCCCGGCACTGCGTGCCATCTGCATGTCGAATTCGGTGTCGCCGACCATCACTGCAGCCGCCGCGTCCGTGTCCAGGTCGGTCAGGATGTCCTGGAGCATCTTCGGATGCGGCTTGGAAAACGCCTCGTCGGCGCAACGCGTGGCGTGGAAAAAACCGCCCAATCCGCTGTCATCGAGTGCCTTGTCGAGACCGCGCCGGCTCTTCCCGGTGGCGACCGCCAACAGGTAGCCCGCCCGATGGAGCCCGGCGATCAGCTCATGGGCACCGGCAAACATCGCCGCCGGTGCAATCTCATCCCCAAGCCAATGCTCCCGATAGGCCTCAAGCAGTCTGGCGCTCTCACGATCACCCGACGCCGGAAACAGGCGTCTAATCGCCTCATCGAGGCCCAGGCCGATGATTTCCCGCGCGGCCTGCGGCGTCGGTACTGGAACATCGGCAGCATCGGCCGCATATTGAATGCAGGCGACGATGCGGTCTTCCGAGTCCATTAGAGTACCGTCCCAATCGAAGACGATCAGTTCGTATCGCTTGATCATGCGCGAGTCAAGTTCTCCAGAGGCGATTGCAGTTCGCTCGGCAGCGGTGCCCGCAGACTTAGGCATTCGCCGTCCTCCGGCCAGTCGAACTGCAGCGATGCAGCGTGTAGAAAGAGCCGTCGCAGGCCGAGGCCGCGAAAGCGGTGATTCACCGCCTCATCCCCGTATTTCGGGTCGCCGACGATAGGTGTGCCGTTATGTGCGGCGTGCACCCGAATCTGATGTGTCCGCCCTGTCTCCAGCAAGGCCTCGACCAGGGTCGTATCGGCAAATCGCTGTATAACCCGAAACAGCGTCAGCGCTGGTTTACCGGCGGGGTCCACGCGGACGATGCGCTCGCCGCTCTTGAGGGTGTTCTTTCTGAGCGGCGCGTCTGCGCGCCAGGTCGTCCGCTCAATATGCCCCGACAACAACGCGAGATATCGCTTTGTGATGCGCCCGGCGCGCTGGAGTTCCTGCAGGCGGCGCAGGGCGCTGCGGCGTTTCGCCAGCATGAGACAACCGGAGGTCTCCCGGTCCAGACGATGCGCCAGTTCGAGGAAGGGCGTTGATAACCAAGATCAGTTTATCTTCATAGATTATTGATTGTTCGATTTTTAATTTCAGTCCATCGGATGGTTCCGTCGTCACCTTCAAGGACTGTCTCAACGGTGGAATACGCACTACATCGCCGCGCTGCAGGCGCCGAGCAGGTTTGCAGCGGCCTTTGTTCACACGGACTTCCCCACGCCGTAAAACGCGATAGACCCAGCTGCGTGGCACCCCTTTGAGCTGAGATAACAGAAAATTGTCCAGACGCTGACCGTCGTTGTTTTCGTCCACAGTCACCAGGCGCACCCCCGCCGGCTGCCCCAGCCCGTCAGCCATCTAGGCTGCATCCTGGCGAAAAATGATGCATCTGTCTGATAATCTGGTATATTTTCATGTCGCCGCTGGGTGAGGTGTGGGTCGATAAATTTTCCAAAGCACCACGTTCCGGCCGACGGATTGCCTGCGTCGGGAGGGTTTCCGGCGCAATACACTGCGCGCATGCATACGGCGCAACGCTCTACAGGTTGCCGTGCAGCTTGAGACGAATCCAACGCATTCCTGGCTTATGCAGAGATGCTAACTGACCCGATGCGATGCGCGCCACTTAATTACGAAGCGGCGGGACTGAATGCCGGCGGGTGGAACTGGCGCTGAGCCGGTCACCACGCGCGCCTCTCTCGCCAAACGATGAATTTGCCCTCGCTCGGCCCGCCGAGTCTGGCTTGCAGCGCCCCGTGCGCCCGCCACCTGCGGTCGTAACGATGCGTTAGGCGACCCGAACTCCAATGGGAGTCGGCGAGGCTACAAGGAATAACTGAATGAAGCGTATGCTGATTAACGCAACTCAGCCTGAAGAGTTGCGCGTGGCAATAGCGGAAGGTCAACACCTGTTTGACCTTGACATCGAAGTCCCGTCCCAGGAACAAAAGAAATCAAACGTTTACAAGGGTAAAATCACCCGGGTCGAGCCCTCTCTCGAGGCCTGTTTCGTCGAGTTCGGCTCAACCCGGCACGGATTCCTTCCACTGAAGGAAATCTGCGAAAGCCTGTATTCAAAGGAAGCCGCCAGGAAAGGCGGCAAGATCGCCATTCGCGACGCCGTCCGAGAAGGTCAGGAAATCATCGTCCAGGTCGAGAAAGAAGAGCGCGGCACCAAGGGCGCAGCCCTGACGACCTATATCTCGCTGGCCGGCCGCTACCTGGTCCTGATGCCTACCACTCCTGCCGCCGGCGGAGTGTCGCGGCGCATCACTGGAAACGATCGCGATCATTTGCGTGAGCAGTTGCAAAACGTCTCGACCCCCGACAACGTGGGCATCATCGTGCGCACCGCGGGTGTCGGGCGGGATGCCGATGAATTGCAGTGGGATCTCGATTACCTGCTGCAGTTGTGGTCCGCCATCGAGCAGGCAGCAGCCAAACGGCCCGCCCCGTTTCTGATCTACCAGGAGAGCAACCTGTTCATCCGTGCGCTCCGTGACCACCTGAGAAATGACATCGGTGAAATTCTGATCGACAACGAAACGGTATATAACGATGCGCGGGAATTCATGCAGCAGGTCATGCCGCACAATCTGAACAAGTTGAAGCTGTACAACGACCAGGTTCCGCTTTTCAACCGCTACCAGATTGAGAGCCAGATTGAATCCGCGTTCGCGCGAACCGTCCATTTGCCGTCGGGCGGCGCGATCGTTTTCGACCATACGGAAGCGCTGTTGTCCATCGATATCAACTCGGCCCGCGCAACCAAGGGTTCGGACATCGAAGAAACGGCTTACAACACCAACATGGAATCCGCCAAGGAAATTGCCAGGCAATTGCGCCTCCGTGATCTGGGTGGGCTCATCGTCATTGATTTCATTGACATGACCAGCCGCAAGCACCAGCGAGAAGTCGAAGAAAGCCTGCGCCGCGCCCTGCAGATCGACAAGGCGCGGGTGCAGGTCGGGCGTATTTCACGATTCGGCCTGCTTGAAATGTCGCGTCAGCGGCTCAGGCCTTCCCTGGGTGAATCCAGCCAGGAAACCTGCCCGCGCTGTGAGGGCCACGGCACGATCCGCAGCGTTGAGTCCCTGGCCTTGTCGATATTGAGGCTGGTCGAAGAAGAAGTCATGAAGGATTTTACCGGCCAGTTGATTGTCCAGGCCCCCACCGAGGTCATCAACTTCCTGAACAACGAAAAGCGCGCCGCATTGGCCGAGGTCGAGTCCCGGCATCGTGTTCCCATTGTCATGCTGGCCAATCAGTACCTTGTCACGCCCCATTTTGAAATTCTGCGCGTCAAGAAATCAGACCTGACCGATGAGGCGAGTTACCTGCGGGTCGATCAACCCGAGGCAAAAGTGGTCGCC
>JARRLL010000136.1:0-3777 GCA_037387125.1 Gammaproteobacteria bacterium
CCGGCGACCAGAATGACCATTGCGATGACGTAAAGCTGCATCGCAAGGGGAGATATGAGCCCCGAAAGCTCCAGGAAAGGATTGGTGGTGAACATGAAATCCGGTCTCCTCAGGGTTTAATCATTGAACGATTGATTTTGTTGCTTTTGGAACAATGGCTTCGCTGCACAATCAGCCGAACATTATAATATTCTAATGAAGCAGTATCTCAATGCTTGATCGAGGAAACAACTGTTTGTGCGAAAAGCGCTATCCAGATCATGTAGCGGCAGTGACCAGCCCCCTGTGACGACTCCATCTGTAAAGTGAGAGTACTCGGATTCCAGGCGATTTCCTCGAAAATACGACAGCACACGCCGAATTCGTCGAGAAACTGGCCTGATAGGGTCGTGGCTGCAGGCCCGACTGGTGTCAATCGAAGATCAGCACGAGATACGTGACAAAGACAATGACGTGCACCAGGCCCTGGAGCACGTTGGTGCGTCGTCCTCCAAAGTTGACGATTGCGAGCGCGAGCGTCAGGAGGAGCATCACCTGCTCGACCGGGTCCAAACCGAGCTCCACGCGCCGGCCGGTCAAGAAACCCACTATCAGCACCGCTGGAATCGTCAGCCCGATCGTCGCCAGCGCCGAGCCGAGCGAGATATTGACGGTCCGTTGCAGCCTGTTGTCGCGCGCGGCACTGAACGCGGCCAGCGCCTCGGGCGACAGGACGAGCACGGCAACGAGAAAGCCTCCGAGGGCTGCCGGCGCACCGGCCGTCGAGATCCCCCAGTCCACGAACGTCGCGAGCTTCTTCGACAGCAGGACGATCGGCACCATGTTTGCCAATAGCAGGAAGGCGTGAAAGCCTGTAGAGCGGACGACGATGTCGTGGTGATGGTTGTCCCCGTCCTCACCGCCAGCTGCTGGTTGCATGAAGAACCCGCTGTGACGAGTGCTCTGAATGAGGAGAAAGACCCCGTAAAGCGCCGCACACACGAGAATGAGGAAGACCGCCATCGTGCTCGACGGCTCGCCCCCGGGGCGGGACACGGTGAAACTTGGGAGGATGAGCCCGAGTACAGCGAGCGGGATGATTACGCTCAGGTAGGTAGTGGCACCCTCGAGATTGTAATCCTGCTGGTGGTGCCGCAATCCACCGATCAGCAACGCGACGCCGAGCATGCCGTTAAGCACGATCATGAGCACCGAGAACATCGTGTCGCGGGCGAGTGTCGGGTTGTTGTCGCCGGTGATCATCACGGCGACAATCACTACGACTTCGATGCTGATGACTGACAGTGTCAGAATGAGCGTGCCGTACGGCTCCCCAAGCTTGATCGCCAACGCATCGGCGTGATGTACGACGCGGAATGACAAGCTGACCATAACCACGAACAGCCAGGCGAAGAGCACCGTGTTCCTGATCGGTGACGACAGGTCATCGAACCAGCCCGCCCCAATGGTGAAGAATACGGCGACGGTAATGACCGCAAGCACTAACGCAAACTCCGATAGCAACCGTTCTTTCACACAAGGCTCCTGCTCACGATTGACAGCGGGCACTGCCAGGGTTGGGCTGTGTCGCCGGGCGAACAAAGACGTATCCGAAGTACCAGATCATCACTTTCTTGTCTCGTAGCCAGTCCTTTACCACGGTAGATCATGCTGCCACCTTCGGACGAACCTGGCAGCCTGCGCCAGTTCCCGCGACCCGATCACGCTGGTTTAGGTGCATCTTCCAGCTGCTCCTCGGCCTGCTCACCGGCAACATGTGCCATCTCCAGGCTGGTTTCCGGTACGGCGGCAGCCGCACTCGGTACATGCTGCGAAGGCCCGGCTGTCGTCGTCCTCTTGTAAAGACTGACGACTGCTGTCAGGACGCAGGCCACCAGGATACAGACAGCAAGTGCTGACTCCCCGAAAAGACTGTCGGTCACCATCACGGCAAACGGACCAGCTATCGATCCTATCGAGTAAGCGATTAACAGTGCCGTTGAAATTCCAACCATCGACCTGCCCTCAGCGCGATCGAACGCAAGCGAGGAAGCAACGGAGTATATCGGAAAGAGGGCACCGCCCAGCAGCAGCACGAGCAGGAAAGCCCCGACCTGCATCACGGTTCCTGCTTCGCCGGCAAAAATTTGACCTTCGTAAAGATAGGTGCTGCCAAACTTGCCGGGCATGACTTCCAAAACCGTTATTGTTGCGACAACGAGTGACAACACGGCCAGGACGGTGCGGCGGTCAAACCGATCGGAAAGGAGTCCGACCGGCCACTGAAAAACGAGCCGACCCAGGTAAAGCATAGCGAGCGACAACGCAATCAGATTTTCCTCGACACCATGGCTTCTCAGGTAGAACGGCACGATAGAGAGATATCCGGCGCGTGCGAAGCCGGACGAAAATGCGCCGACAGTAGCGCGGCCTTGGAAACACTACCGAGGTCTGTGAATAACGAGGCCGGCGGCGCAGCAACTTCCGGCGGCGCAGCGGACGTCAGCGCCACAAGTACTACCGCGCAATTCATCGCGATCGCGAACATCAGGACAAATCCGTTCGACCCTGCATCCAGGAAGAAAAACGCCATCTGGCTCAAGACCGATGCGACACCAAGGACCATCCCGTAGATCGCGATTACCCGGCCACGCTGATTGTTTGGCGTTTTGTCGTTGATCCAGGCATCGGTAACCGCGGTCGTTACCGCCACGGCGAACCCCATCATCATCCGAAGACCGGCCCAAACGAGAGGCGTGTCGGAGACATCCAAAGCGACTATTGCGATCGTCAATACCGCTGCCGCAGCAGTGAAGGACCGTGGATACCCGATACGGTGAATGTGGCGGGGCCCAAGGAGGCAGCCGGCAAGAAATCCGACGAAGTAGCATGACGCGATAAGCGCGACATCCGATTGCTCGCCACCGGCTTCGGCGACAAAAATACCGATCATCGTCGTGATCGCCGCATTCGACATGTTGACGAAGAATGAGGCGCTTATCAGTGACGACAGGCTGACTAGAATCGAGCGCATTTAAAGGCCGCACCCCCCCTTATGACGTCCGGCACGTAATCGGATAAAGGCTCAATAGACCTCTACCGGCCTATGGCAGCATCGATCGCAGCCAATGAGTCATCCAGACTGGCAAAACTCTCAGTACCAAGTATCAGGCCATCCCAGTCCGCTTTATTCAATTCAAACGTTTTTCCGTCGTTGGGTTGCCCGGTAATCGCTATCACGCCATTGCGCAGAGCGATGGCATAGCTCGCGCCTTCATCGGTGAAGTTCACGTTGAATTCGGCGCGTTTACCTTCAGCCGCCCGGCTGTCCACCATAAAGCGCAGGTATTGCACGTTGTCATGCAGAGGTGATGCCGCCAGTTTGTCAGCTGTCACGGCGCCAAAGACCGCGTTGAGCTGCCGATAGTCAGTGATCGCCAGATCACCAAAGGTAACCTTGCCCTCATGCAACAGGGCTTCCGAGATATAGAACCCGCGCGCATTGGCCGACGTAGTGTGCTGCCCCAGCGTGCGACTCGCATCGGCACGAGCCTGCTTTGCATCACCCTGCAGTGCGCCCATATCCTGCAACTGTGACGTCAAATACAGCGCCCACTGACTGCTGGCGATATCGCCTTTATCCGCAGCTGCCTTAGCCTGGGCGGTTACGGCTTCAATTCCACCCATTGCTTCGACGACCCTGGAAGCCTGCTCGGCCTTTGGCAGCGGGTTGATATCGTAAGGATCCCAGCCCATCCAGCCAATACGCGCGTTGTAAACCTGCCTGGCGGCACTCTC
>JARRLL010000137.1:0-4133 GCA_037387125.1 Gammaproteobacteria bacterium
TTCCGGATCACAGTGCCAGGGAACTAGCCGCAGGCAGGTATGCATGGGTATCGGGCGCATTGCGTCCAGCGTCGGTTTGAGATCATATTCCATGCCGAAGGCGCTGCCGGCGAAGTTGCCGCTCACCGATTTAGTGATCAGCTGCGCCACAGGAATGTTCCGGACTTCCAAGCGTACACCCACTGCGGCAAGCTGCTCGGCTACCACGCTGTAGACGGCGGCGCCCGCGGTCGTGGCGCTCAGCACCACCTCGGCGATCAGGTCGAAACCGTCCGAATAACCGGCTTCGGCGAGCAGCGCGCGCGCCTTGCCGGGATCGTACGGGTAGGGCTGGATGGAGCGATCGTAGCCATGGGCGCGGTGCGGCGCGGGTTGTCCCGCAGGCCGGGTTTTTCCACGCAGCAACACCTCGATGATGGCCTCTTTATCAACCGCGTAGTTTAGGGCCTGGCGAACCCGTTGATCATTTACGGGCGAGTCCCTGACGGTAACGAAGGACATGCCGGTGACGGCGGCGCCCGAACTGACGTGCATTGCATTGCCCGTGCGCTCCAGCGCATCCGTATCGTCCGGCGCCAGCACCAGGCCGATATCCAAGCGCCCCGATTGAAGCCCCTGTACGCGAGCCGCGGTCTCCGGAATTTCGAAGATCTCGAGACCGTCTACTGCGGGCGGGCGCCATGAGTCGCGGAACGCGGAGAGAGCGATCCGCGCCGAGGCCCACTCCTCCACCTGAAAGGGTCCGGTACCCACCGGGTGGCGGGCAAATCCTTCCGGACCCAGGCGCCGCCATTGCTCCGGCGCGACAATCCGCATCGCGGCCAGCTTGGCCGGCAGTACCAGCTCCGAGCGGTGCGTGCTGATCTCAACCAGATGTTCGTTTAGCGCCCGCGCGCCGGCAATGCTGCTGAATTCCCGAGCCACCGATTGGCCGGCGGCCACATCGGAAATCAGATACTGGATGGTGGCTACGACGGCGTCGGCATCGAAGGGCTCACCGTTGGAGAAGCGCACATCCTTACGCAGCCTGAAGCGCCAGGTCAGCGGATTTGTCGGCCGCCAGGCCAGCGCGAGGGCCGGTAGCACGCGGCCATTCTCATCAACCCGGGTCAACCCGTCGAAAATCGACGCCCATGTGTAGATTTCGGAGCTGCTGGTAGAGCTGTGGGGATTGCCTAAACCGCGAGGCAGCGCGTAGGTAGCGAGTCTGATGACCTGGTCCGCGTGGCCAACCGACGCCAGCCCCAGCAAAGCGACGAGCAAGAACCAGCCACGGCTGCGCATTCTTGCAGCATACACGACACGCCTGGACCCGCGCGCCAGCAGGCTTGCGCCAGACACGCCTCTATTCGCTGTTGCTCGGTTCGCGTCCGCGACTGGCCGTCGGCCGCCGGTCGGATTTGAGCTCATCAGGCCATGCTGCACTGCTTGATTTCCCGGGGCCCTTTGACCGTACCCCCGTAATTCGAGTCATGCGGTATGCGGGACTTCCTGGCATTTTGACGCAAAGGAGATCCCCATATGAAGCGCAAGCGCTACACCGCAGAGAAGATCATCGCTGGTGCCAGCTACAGTCACCCAGCGGTGGTCGATGGACTTCGTCTCCGATCAACTGGCTAACGGCCGACGCTTTCGCGTCCTCAACATCGTAGACGACTTCTCGCGTGAGTACGTGCTCGACGTTGTCGACTTTACGATCTCGGGTGGCCGAGTTGCGCGCGAGCTTGACGGCATCGGAAGGAAGCACCCAAAGATGATCGTTTGCGACAACGCATCAGAGTTCACGCCGAAGCCGATGTACTTCTGGGCGAAGAAAGTCGGTGTGACGCTGGACTTCATAAAACCCGCGAAACCAACTCAGAACGCGTTCGTCGAGAGCTTCAACGCCAAGATGCGCGAGTAGTGCTTGGATCTGCGCCTAAACGGCCGTCATGGCCGCCTGCCTTTACTGATGCCGGTTTGTAGATAGCCGATCAGCAGCGCCCCGGCAGTGATGGTGGCGGTATCGCAGGTCGCAGTAACCATCAGCGGCCACCAGTTCACGTTGCCCCAACCGGCGATGAACGTATACGTGCCATAGAACGCACCCAGACTGACTATCGCACTCAGAAAGATCGCTCTGGCGACCCACCCCTTCGGTGTCTTTAGCATTGCTTGCAACAAGGCCACCACGAACAAAGGGCCCATGAACCCTAGCGCCATGCGAGCAATATTGACCGGTTGACCGGCGCCTGATTCCGACGTGCGCATAAATCCGTCGAATGCGGGCATGGACCAGTCGTTCAAGAAAAACGCGGCAACGCCCCAGTTCAGCTGACTGGTCACGATAAATCCGACCATGAAAGTCCAGATGAAACGTCCTGTTGAAATACTCAGCATCTTAAGCCCAAGCTAGACGGCTGCGGAATTTGCAGCCCGAAGACGAAACGTCTAAACGGAATCTCGTTATCTCGCAAGCATATGAAGCCATTCATTGCGATGGAGAATTTCTTGAGCTATTCACGCTGCTAGCGATTGCCCGATCGCTGGCCCGCAAGATCGCGTGGATCTTCGAAGAGGGCCCCCGACTTTCCGGGGAACCCGGCCACAGCTCGACGTTGTCCTTCGAGTTCGGTTATGAGGTCGACTTTGAACCGTACCCTGTACGTGGGCTCAAAAAGAGCGGCGATCTTAAGACCGAAGCACTCTGCCGGATCGGAAGCCTCGCAAAGAAGAAATCGTGGCGCAGAGGACGGTCCCAACAACGAGTTTTCAACAGAGTCGGCCGTCAGCCGCCGTTCGGCTTTCAGCTAGTCAGGCGATGTTCCACTGCAACATGAGGGACAGCTTCCGACTGCGATTTCAACCGATGGCTTGGCGGTTGCACCTATACCCAGCGCCAGCACCTAGTCGGCGCTGTCAGACAGGTCTTCTTCGACGAATCTCAGCATGGCCTCGAGCAGCACTTCCCTGGGGAAATCGTTCTTGTTTACAAGTGTTGATGACATGATTTTATGCGTCCTGCTAATCGGTACCGCGATTGCCCAGTGATCTGCGTTCAGGAATCCCATCAGGACACTTCCCGGAATGAACTGGTCATGGACGATAAGCTGGCTATCATTATGCGGATCGATCTGGCTGAGTTTGTCATAGCTGGCCTGGAGCAAATAGGAAATGCGTTCCGGCGCCGGATAGGTCGCCAGCGAGTAATAATGGATCGACTTGGGCAGGCTGTGGGTTGCCAGCCACTGACGACGCACTGCAGGCTTCAGGCTTTCTACTGCGCCCGCGTCGCCAGTCACGCAGTCAGCGCCGGGAAAACTGACAAGCAAGTTAGCTCGGTCCTGCGAGCTTGTATTTGCCAGCGGCGACCCGCCGATTGCGCCCGCGGTGCTTACTACCGCTGTGATACGCGATTCGAGTTCCGGATAGGCGGTGATAGCTTCCAAGATATCCGGCGCGCCCTTGGAGTAGCCGAGCAGCACCAGCCGTTCCTCGCCTGCCGGCGCCGGCATCGCCATAACAGCGTCGCGGATCAACTCGGCATTACGGGCACTGCTAGACAAGGGCTCTACGTCAAGTATTTTCATCGTATAGCCAAAATTGGCTACATGATTGGCGCTAGGTTGGTTGGCGTCGAGGTAGTGTTCGACGCAGTCCCAACCAACGCCTGGGACCAGTAGGAATGTCAAAGATATCGATCCGGCGCCGAGCGTGACGGGTCGTCCCGTCGGTCTGCCTTCGTCGGACAACTTGACCAGCGCATCAACGCAAGGCCGGTGATCCGGCAGCTCCGGCCCACGGGCCGCACTGATCGCGCAAAAGATTTCCCGAAAGCGCGCTCGGCCGTCGATCAGGCCGGCCTTCGATATCGGCAGCAGCGCCATGGCTGGCGTATCGGTCGAATATTCTAACAGTGGCTTCCCGGCACAGCCGACGATCAATAGAAACGCCACGGCACTGCAAGCCATAGCCACGATTTGTCTGCAGCGTGTCGCTGGCCGGACAAGATCCAACCGCTCCCGGTTCGGCATGAGAGCGCGGCCGTCAACGATGAACTTCCCCTATTGTAGGTTGCAGCACACGCGCCAACAATCGAGAAACGCAACGGATAAACGAAATCTCTTGGATGCTGAATAAGGCAGTCAAATCAG
>JARRLL010000138.1:0-3014 GCA_037387125.1 Gammaproteobacteria bacterium
CCGGTTCGGTGCTTGTTGAATGCTGGCGCGAAGCAGTCGCTCCGCTTCGTCGAAACGGCCCTGTCGCTTCCGTATGAGCCCGAGCAGCTGCAGCGGATCAGGTTCTTCCGGAACCTTGTTAATGACCTGCTGACAGGCTTTGGCTGCGGCCTCCAGTTTGCCGCTTTGTTGCAGCTGGATTGCGCGCTGGAAATTTCTGACGATGTTCGGGTGCATGGCCGAAGCATAGGAACAACGACGATGACAATCAATAATGGACACGGCCGTCAGCGTCTGTCGTTCGAGCATTGGCCAAGTGGTGAATTTTTCTTTACCTTTGGTGCCTGGATATTCATAGCGATCGAAAAACGAGAGAACTGATCATGGCGTTTCGTTTCAGCCAGGCAATCAACCCCGACGAAGTGCATAAAGCATTTGCTGAGCACGGTTTTGCGCACATTTCCGGGGTATTGCCGCCCGAAAACGCGCAGCGGATTCACAAGGGGCTCCTCGAGCAGACGCCGTGGAACCTTGTTTTTAACCAGGACAGCAAGCATTTCGACATGTCGGAGGAGCAGCTGCGTACGCTGCAAAAGCAGGATCTTAACCGGCTGCAGCAGGCCATCTTTGCGCAGGCAGAGCAGGGTTTTCAGTACAGCTACCACAATTACCCGATCCACGACGCAATCAAGGCCGGACAAAACGAAGGGCATATTCTTCACACGCTGTATGAGTGGCTGAACAGTGATGAGTTCTTGCAGTTTGCGCGATATAGCCCGGGACAATTCCTGTGTACGCACGATGACATCCTTGAAGGGAAGAATCGCCGTGCTGCGTACATCTTCAATTTCACACCGAACTGGAGGGTCGACTGGGGTGGCTATCTGCAGTTACTGGATGACAGTGGCAATGTGCGTGTCGGTCTGCCACAGAATTTTAACGCATTGAATATTATAAAGATCCCACAACGACATAACGTCAGCTTCGTTACCCCGTTTGCCGGCGGGATACGGTTATCTGTATCGGGGTGGTTCCGCTACGGTGATCCCGATTAGGAAGATAGCGGGATACAGGCAAGCTGAGGCCTGAAACCCTCCGTCACTCGCTGCGGTGCGGTATGTCGTAACCCAACATCAGCGGCGGCCTTCGGGCCACCGTTTTTGTGTGTGGGGTTTTAGCTTTCGGTGACGACAGAAGAGCCTGGCCCTTGCGACAGCATAATCTTCACTTCCACGCCTTCCTGAAGATTTTCAGCGCCGCGTACTGCGACCCTGTCGCCGGCGTTTATCGGCCCGGTCACCGCAACCAGGTCTCCGGCCGAATCGCCGATCTGAACGGCTATGCGCTCCGCAACGTTTTCCTGGTTGATGCGGAAAACAAAGGAGCCATTGTGCCGAAGCACCAAAGCATCTCGGGGTACGGCAATTGTTGAGGCGCTCGCCCTGATAGGGACCGCGACGCTAACCAGTTGGCCGACCGTCCAGCTATTGCGAGCTGAGGCAGGCAAGTCGATGCGCGCTTCAAAGGTCTGCGAGCGAACATCGCCGGTTGGCACCAGCGCGCGAATCCGTCCTTCGTAGATCGCGTCCGTTGCGAATACGCGGATCGGTTCTCCAACAACAGTGCGTGGCAGGTGTTTGAGTGGCACGAAAGCGCGCACCTCCATATTGCGAATGTCCGTGAGCTGCGCGAGCGATTCACCTCGTGCGACATCCTCGCCGCCGCGGTGCATGCGCTCGATGACCACGCCCGTGAACGGTGCCCGCACATCGGCCCGCCGAATCTGATCGTCGATCTGGCGTATGCGAACGTCTGTGATATCTGCATCGCTGAGAGCCAGATCGCGGTTTGCTTCTGTCTGTTCCAGTTCAAACTCGGAGACAAGGTTAGAGCCCTGCAATTCTCGCTGCCGCCGAAGCTGGCTCTCGAGTTGCCGTATGTTTATTTCGGCGCGCTGCAGCAGCGCCTCCTGCTCTGCGCGCTGCAACAACAACGGTCGTTTGTCGATGCGAGCGACCGCATCGCCTTTCTGCACAAGGGTTCCGGGTTCGGCCACCATCAGCAGCTGGCCGGCCATGCCAGCCGTAATCTGGACGTCATTGCGGCTGTAAATAGTGCCCGGAACTGCAATGGTCGGTGCAATTTCCGTTCGCTCGACACTCGCAACCTGGACGACCTTTGCCGGTACCTGGTTGGCAAATGCAGTGCTCGTGCATAGGCACGCGAGTACGGTAATTCCAGTCTTACGCATCGGAAATTGCTCCTTCAGTGGGTGCCAACTGTCCGAACTTCCTGCGCAATACGCCGGTCAGGGGTGGCAGTCGCAGGACGCTGGGCATCAGGATAAGGGTGAACACGGCGCTGACGAACATGCCGCCGATAATGACAGTCGCCAGACCGCGGTAGATTTGCGAGCCGACACCGGGTATGACCATGAGCGGCAACATGCCGAATATGCTTGTAAGCGTACTCATGTAGATGGGCCGCGCGCGCACCCGTACGGCCTCGGCAACGGCTTTGCTGCGGTCCAGCCCGTTCCTCTGTCCGCTGCGTGTCTGCATTACGAGCAGGATTGCGTTGTTTACGACAAGGCCAAGCAGGATCAGGAAACCGATCGTCGTCAACAGGTCCATTGCCTGGGTCGTGAACAGGTTGAGTACGCGTAGCGCAACGACACCGCCAGCAACAGCGAGTGGCATTGAAAGCATGACCAGCGCGCCATCCCACAGTGAGCGGAACATCGCCGCAAGGACGAAGAAAAGCACGACAGCGGCAACCAGAAGATTGACCGTCATCTTGTCGAACGCCTGTTCCAGCCGATCCGCCGTGCCGCGATAAGCAATGCTCATATCGCCGGGCATGACGTCGCGCAGCTGCGGCCCCACCACGTCTCGCAATGTGTCGAGCGCTTCCTCGACAGTCATTTCGAGACGTGGTGGGTCCGCAGCTGCGCGACGTCATGCCCGGCGATATGAGCATTGCTTATCGCGGCACGGCGGATCGGCTGGAACAGGCGTTCGACAAGATGACGGTCA
>JARRLL010000139.1:0-3040 GCA_037387125.1 Gammaproteobacteria bacterium
GCAGGTAGACCAGGAACAGCAAGGCGGTAAACGCGCACGTACCAATGATGACGATATTGTTCGTCACCTTGATGATCGGGATTTCGAAGAGCTTGAGCCTGGGTTCCACGATGCAGAAGTAGAATGTCGTCAGGAAATAAAAGCCCCAGAATCCAAACTCTATCGCCAGCGGATTGGCAAACGCGTATTCGGGTTCACTGGCGTACAACTCGAAATCCACCAGTGGAAACATGATCAGCCCGACATCGAGTCCCGATGTAAACAAAATGGCAATGAACGTGAACAGTGAAACCGGCATGGGGCCTGTACAGCGTGTCTTGCCCCAGCCAATCACGAGCACCACGGCTGTGCATATCGTAACTGCCATGGCGACGACCAGTATCTGTGTCATGGGGCGCCCCTGTCGTTAATCCGTAACCATAACCCAAACGGGATTCGTGTAGGCAGCGCGTCCATTGCCGTCCTCGATGACAAGGCTGTACCAGCTGTTCGCGGCCGGACTCACTTTGAATTCCGCTGCAACCGAACTATCTGTGCCTTCGATTTGCAGCGTATCGATGCGCTTGCCGCGTTCGATGAGCTGTACAGACCGCAGACCCGACACGGCCTCGACCGCGTACCGCAGCACCAGTTCCGTGCCTGCCGGGTGCCGCACTTCGGTGCCGAACAGGATCTCCGGGTATACCAGCGGCCCCTGGCTCGCGAACGCGTGCCCGGCTTTGAGGTTGGCGATAAATTTCTCGACCGTCAGGTCGCCGTCGACGTGTACATACGTTCTTGCTCTCGCGGACTCGAAATTCCACACGTCATGCACGTCGGAGCCGCCCGCCAGGTAGACCCGCTGGCCCTGGTTCCACATCTGCCAGACGCGCCGGAGCGTTTCCAGGTTTCGCGATTCTTCGTGCTTGTTGTCGGTTGCCGGGCTGATCTCGACCAGGTCGAAACCCGCATCGAAGTCTCCGTGAATCGTATCCTTCTCATCGTTCTCGAAATAGCCGTAAGTCGAATAGGGATGATTGACCTCGATGATGTCGGCACCCATGCCGCGAGCACTGGCGAAAATCTCCTGCACGGTCGCCACGCCGGTGTCGACGTCCACGTCATGCCCGTCGTCCAGCGGATACGCGTTGAAGTGACCCCACGAAGGTGACAACTCCGTGCCGGGGATGAACGGCACGGAGCGCTTTTCGGCAAGCGCCTTCATGCGCCCGTTATTAATCACCGAATCATGGTCGCTGAGAAACGCAATATCGACGCCGGCCGCGAGTTCGGAGCGCAGGACGTATTCCGCTTCGGTGAAACCATCCAGCACATCCGAGTGGTGATGCAGGTCCGCGCTGTACCATCCGCGTTCCCACGGCGCTGCGCTAACTGCGATGTTGGCGGCAAGCAGGTGTGTCTCGCCGGGTTCGACATTCACTTCTACCGTCCGCGGCACGGACGAAAAACCACCCCCCGCCGATATTTCGAAAACGTAATGACCGGGCGGAATCACCTCTGTCGTTTCACCAACGGTATCCAGCTCTGTAAAAAAAGTGTTCGTGCCGAAGAAGCCAATGCGCGGTCTGTAGCCATCGCGGATGCTGATCCTGGCATCGAGAGGTCGCCCGGTCTGCTCGTCAGTGACCTTTACCTGCAATTTACCGGACGGCCGTACGTCGTCGAAGTCGAGCTTCGAAACATGGCTCCGCTCCACGGTGACATGCCGGGTTACGCCACGAGCGTAGCCGCGTGCCGTTGCGTATAACTCATAGTTGCCGACAGGCAGATCGATCTCGTAGCCGCCATTGTTACCCAGCGTCCACGCGTAGGGCCGCCCTCCGTCGCGGGTTACGACGACAGCAGGCCGCATCACCGCTTCCCCGTCCGCGCTGACGACCCGGCCCGAGACGCGGCCGGACGCCAGTTGCCGGAACTCGATCTCGGTCTGCACCATCGGCGCGAGCGTCCCACGATCCTCGATTTGCAACCACGCCTCGAACGTGCGGCTCGCGCCCGGCGCCAGGTCGTGCCGTACATATCGATCTCGCCCGCGGTTCGCCGCAACGTCCGAAAAGGGTGCGTGCAGGCCGAGCAGCCAGTGCTCATCGTAAGCAGCCGTCCAGCCACCCGGTGACGCCTCGCGACCATTGGGAGTCGCAACCGGCTCGGCAACCAGGTGTCCGCCATCCGGCCAGACTACATACCCGCTCAGCAGGTCAGCAAATGGCGCCTCGCCCTTATTCATCCGCGTCGTGATGTGAATCTTGCTGTCGCCATCGCGGATATGAAAGGTCGTCTCGAGTTCGGCTTGACCCCAGTCGCGCACTGTTCTGACGATCGCCTCGTCCGCGTTCTCTTGCTCGACCGTTACGCGTTGATACGTCGTTGGCCAGCTCGACCAATCATTTGGCATGAAGTCGGCCAGCGATGCGATGTCATAACCCGGCTTGCCATCATTGACGATCGCGATGTCGACAATCCCACCGCGCGCCACGCCCCAGGGCGGCGCCGTGTCTACCGCGAATGCAATGGCGAACCGTCCGTTGGTAACAGTGATATCGCGGGCTCCGGTCGCGTCGCCGCGGGGAATGCTCGTCGGGCCAACGGCAACCGAGACCTCGGCATTTGCGGCTGCCGACAACAGGACACCGACTCCAATCAGGACAAGCAGGCATGTACGCATATAAAAATGGACCTCAGTCTCGGCGACGAAGCGCACAGTTTACTGCTATTGCAATCATTAGCGCTGGCTGTCGCGGTAATCAGCGGCCCGGTACACGCCGACATCGGCGGGCTCGAGCGGATTATTGCCGGCGATGATGTCGGCGGCTTTTTCGGCCAGCATGATCGTCGGTGCGTTCAGGTTGCCGCTGACGATCGAAGGGATAATCGAGGAGTCCACCACCCGCAAACCGTCCAGTCCATGCACGCGGCACTCGGCATCCACGACCGACGAATCATCGCTGCCCATTTTGCAGGTGCCGCAGGGGTGGTAGGCGGATTCCACGGCGTCGGCCAGGTAGGCATCGATTTCGGCATCGCTGACGACGCCGGGGCC
>JARRLL010000140.1:0-2146 GCA_037387125.1 Gammaproteobacteria bacterium
TTGCCATTGGAACCGGGTGAAGGGTTTGATGGTGTCAGCCAAACAGGTCAGCCGGTGGCGCCCGGCTTGCCGGCCGCAGACTTGCTGGAGCCGGGGTAAGCTTTTCCTGCAGGTGGGTCAGTATCTTATCGATTACCGCCGGGTCTTCAATGCAGGCAATCACCTTCACAGGGCCACCGCATTCACCGCAGGTCTCAATGTCGATATTGAACACCCGCTTGAGACGTCCCCTCCAGGGGCCTACTTTTGGTGTGCCCAGCTCATCGATGCTCGCCGCTCGGCGGAGGTTTGCTCTTGGCCTTCGTCGGAGACTTTGGGCTTGTTACCCTTGCCTCGTTTGGCGGGCGTCACCGCCGCACGACGCTTGCTGTTCGGTGCGAATACGCCATGGAAACGGGTCTATGCAGATCTCCGCATAAGCGCGTCAGGTTGACGCGGGGCCTCGGTACCAGAGCGGCCAGTCGTGCGATGAAGTCCAGTGGTTCGAAGATCACATGCGTGGTGCCATCGCGGTACGGGGTCTTGAGCTGGTAACGCACATTACCATTTGGCGTGAGCGACAGCCGCTTTTCCGAGACCGCCGGCCTGGCAATGTAGCGACACAGCCGCTCCAGCTTCTTGCGCTCATCGGCCTTGGCCGCCACCCCGGCATGCAGCGAGAACCCGGCCACCTTGCCCACTGGGTCATCGAACGGCTCGTCGCAGGCCGGCAGCGTTTGCAGGACTGGCGCTAACGCCCGCTGCAGTTTGAGCTAATGAGCTGGGCTGTATCGCGCAACTGTCTGGCATACCTTTGAAAAATGTTCGACTTCTGATTGACATAAATCAATGTTCCAACAACGCAACTGTGATTAAATAACACGTGGAAAGTGCCAAATTGGCATCATCCGCGAATCCCGTTTGTTGTTTGAATTAAAATAACATAAAGGTTGACGACGTTATGGATTCACCCCGACTCTATTGATTGCGAGGAGGTATTCGAAATGAAACAAGTCAGTAACAAACTGTTCCGGGGGCCCTCTGCTCTGCTGGTTGCATTGGGGTTAACATGCGGCCAGGCCTTTGCAGATATTGTCGGTAGCGCGCATGACTTTTCCGGCAGTGGCTTCTCCGGTAACGAAATCTGTGTGGTCTGTCATACCACCCACAATGCCGACACGACGGTTACCGAAGCCCCGCTGTGGAACCATGAACTGACCTCGCAGACCTTTTCCATGTACAGTAGCCCGACGATGGATGCGGCACAGGATGCCCAACCCACCGGTTCGTCGAAACTGTGCCTGTCCTGCCATGACGGGGCGACCGCGATTGACGCGTATGGAGGTAGCGTGGGCAGCATTTTCCTGACCGGCCCCGCAGCGGTGGGCGCCAATGATGACCTGACGGATGATCATCCGATTTCGATCGTCTACGACAGCGCGCTGGCTGTCACCGATCCCGGCTTGCACGATCCGACCCAGCAGACAGTCACCATCGGCTCAGGTAACAAAAGCCGCACCGGCCTGATCAGCGAACTCATGACGCCGGCGGGCAAAGTCCAGTGTTCGTCCTGCCACGACGTACACAACACCTATGTGGTGCCCAATGGCCAGCCTCTCCTTTTGCTAAGCAAGACCCGCAGCGAAATCTGCCTCGCTTGCCATGATAAGTAGGTCTGCCGTATCAGCACCACACGTAATCACTGGACCAGCGCTGTTCTTGTCCTGGCACTGTTAAGCGGCTGTGCCAGCAGCCCCGGGCCGAGCGAATCGGGCGCTTTGTTCTACCCACCGCCGCCCGATTTGCCGCGCCTGCAGTATCTTACCCGGCTGTCAACGCCCAGCGATGTGGAGAGCGAGAGCATGGGGTTCAAGGACTTTATTGTCGGCAAGGATACGCCGGGCGATCACCTGGTCCGCAAGCCCTACGGCGTGGCGTTGCACGACGGCAGGATCTATGTCGCTGATACCCGCGGCAGCGCTTATGCCATCTTTGATCTGAAACGAAAACGTACTGATCGGGTGCATGGCTTTGCCGACGGCGCAATGAAAAAGCCGATTAATATCACCGTTGAATTCGATGGCACCAAATACGTTACCGACACCGAGCGTAACCAGATCCTGGTGTTCGACGCGGACGATCGTTTCCTGCGCGCCTACGGGAACCC
>JARRLL010000140.1:2159-2983 GCA_037387125.1 Gammaproteobacteria bacterium
GACGTGCTGGTGGTGGGAGAGCGGCTCTATGTCTCAGACCTGCTCCACCATCAAGTTCAGGTGTTGGACAAATCCAGCGGAAACACCCTGTTCAGTTTCGGCCAAGCCGGCTCCGGCGAGCGGGAACTGTTTCAACCGACCAGCCTGGCGCTGGGACCCGACCGGGGCCTGTACATCAGTGATTCCGGCAACTTCCGCATACAGAAGTATTCGCTGAACGGGGAGTTCATACGAAGCTACGGCAGTATCGGCGATGCCGTGGGGCATTTCGCACGCCCCAAGGGCATCGCGGTCGACCGCGCAGGCCGAATATATGTTGTTGATGCTGCATTTGAAAATGTGCAGATCTTCGACAAGCACGGCAAACCCTTGATGTTCTTCGGGCAACCGGGTGACAAACGCGGTAACATCAATTTACCGACGGATATTATTATCGACTATGACAATCTCGAGTATTTCCAGCGCTATGCGGCGCCCGGGTTCAATCTGGAATACGTCGTCCTGGTCGCCAGCCAGTTCGGCGTCAACAAAGTCCGGAATTAGGCGAGAAGGGGGCAACGGCACGAGGGTGAAATGACCGATTCTGGAAAGTGCGCATATTCGCAACTAAACTGCCGCTACAAAACAGTCCGCTCCACCGCAAAGAGAGCAACAGATAATGTGCGTTGTGCGTTCAACTGTAATGAGTGTTACGAGCAACGCTCGTCAGCATCTCCGGACCGCTATCCTCTGCGGAGTGGGTTTGCTGGCAGCGCAACCACCGCTGTGCAGTGCGCAATTCGCTGACATCACCCCCTTCAAACTGCTCGGCGTCGAAGGCGATC
>JARRLL010000141.1:0-2538 GCA_037387125.1 Gammaproteobacteria bacterium
CCGAGCGCTGCGGTTGCTCCTCGTGCACGTAATGGGCGGCTTCTTCGATGCGTACCAGCCGGCTCCCAGCGATCGAGTTCTGCAGCTCTGCTGCCTCCGCGTCCGTTTTACGCTTATCTTCGACGCCCCAGACGATCAGCGTTGGTAGCTTGACCTCCGGCAGCAGTTCCACCTCATTGCCCGAACGGTAGTAGCTCATCAGCGCCGTTGAGCCCTCGATGTAGTCATCCGTTTGCGCACCGAGCATCAGTTCATCGAGCATTTCGTCCGTGATGATGCCGGGGTTTAAATAAGAGCTTTTCAGAAAACTTTCCCGAAATTCACGCTGACCGAAAGTCTTGGCGGCGAGGCGGGGCAGGGGAAATACGAAGTACTCCGTTGCTGCCGGCACGCCGGTGGTAATGATGCCCGGGTTAAAAAGGATGATGCCATCGACCGTCGGGTCATCGATAGCCAGGTGAACCGCATGAGCGCCGCCCATGGAGTGGCCGCCGACCACAACATTCTGCAGCTTCAGCGCCTTGATAAACCCGCTTACAACCTGTGCCTGCGAAGCATTCCCGTAGTTATGGTCGACGGGCTTGTCCGACAACCACGAACCTGTCATTCGGTCCGGCCAGTTCTGCCGCCGGCATGCCCTCCGGATAGGGCCAATAGGCATAGGCGACCAGCCCCCCGTAAACGATCATCAGGAGTACCGCCATCGTGAGCAGTGTCTTACGTAAAATAATCAACCGTGATCTTCCTTTGCTGCGTTTTATGAGCATCGCCACCGCAGGCGTGCGCGAGACGCGCTCTGTGCCCCGGATTGTGCAGCAGCTGACGGCACATCCGGCCTCGATTGCAACCGTCACGCGCCGCTATGGGAGCCCCGGAAGTATGCGGTGTTGCGACTCGCCCTGTAAACCTCCAGAATCGCGTCACGAGCCTGCTGCATCGAATGATTTAGCGGGCTATTGATTGTCAGCAAGTCATTCCACGTTTAATGCCGGGGGGTATCGCGCAGTGGGAAACTATATCTCCAAGATATTCGGAGCCTCGCCAGTGGCGCCTCTCCAGGAACATATGGAGAAGTGTTACAAGACCGCTCGTGAGCTCAGCGGTTTTTTTACCGCCGTATTTGCAGAAGACTGGCCGGATGTTGAATCCAGGCGCGCGACAATCGTTGAGCTTGAGCACGAAGCCGATGCGCTCAAAGCACAGCTTCGCTCGCAACTACCAAAAAGCATGTTTATGCCCGTCGCGCGCGAGGATTTACTGGAGCTCGTGCTGGTGCAGGACCGCATTCCTAATCTGACCCGGGATATCTCCGGCCTGGTGCTGGGCCGGCATATGCAGATTCCGGTTTCGATGCAAGAGGCCTTTATGGAGTTCGTCGAGCGCAACATCGATGCTGCAAAAAAGGCGCGCAAAACCATTCGGGAGCTGGATGAACTCTATGAAACCGGTTTCCGCGGCGCCGAAGTCGAGCTCGTTACGAATTTCATCAGTCAGCTGGACCAGATTGAGAACGAGACAGACGAGTTGCAGGCGGTCGTTCGTGATCAGTTGTTTGAGCTTGAAAATGAGTTGCCGCCTGTCAACGTCATTTTTCTATACCGGGTTATCGAACTCACAGGCGAAATAGGCGACATGGCCTAGCGCATAGGTCGCCGCCTTGAACTGCTGATCAGTCACTGAGGGCCGGCATGGAGCATCTTTATATCTACATAGGTCTGGCCGCGGCATTCGGGCTTTTTATGGCCTGGGGCATTGGCGCGAACGATGTCGCCAATGCGATGGCGACGTCTATAGGCTCAGGCGCACTGACCATTCGGCAGGCCTTGCTTGTGGCAGCAGTGTTCGAGTTTGCCGGTGCCGTGCTTGCCGGCGGTGAGGTCACCTCGACCATCCGCAAAGGCATGGTGGACACAGAGCTGTTTGTCGGGCAGCCGGAGCTACTGATCTACGGAATGCTTGCTTCCTTGCTGGCGGCAGGCACCTGGTTACTGCTGGCGTCCAAAAACGGCTGGCCCGTCTCCACCACGCATTCTATCGTCGGCGCAATCGTCGGCTTTGCGGTCGTGGGTGTCGGTTACGATGCGGTCAAATGGGAAAAGGTCGGCACCATCGTGCTGAGCTGGATCGTATCCCCGCTGACCGCGGGAATCATAGCCTTTTTCATTTTCACTTCCATACGGTCGCTGATTCTCGTGCGGAAGGACCCGCTGGAGCGTGCCAAGCGCTTCGCGCCTTATTACGTATTCGTTGCCGTGGCGCTGATTTCGCTGGTTACCATGTTTAAGGGGCTTAAGCACGTAGGTCTGCAGCTGGAAACCTGGGAAGCCTATTTGTTGGCGTTCATCGTCGGTTCGATCGTTGCTGTGGCCAGCAAGATCGCGTTCAATAAAATACCGATCGACAAGAAAGCGAACCGGCGCTTCCACTATCACACGGTGGAAAGGGTCTTCGCGGTAATGATGATAATCACGGCCTGCAGCATGGCGTTTGCGCACGGGTCGAACGATGTCGCGAATGCAATCGGCCCTGTAGCGGCCG
>JARRLL010000142.1:0-2485 GCA_037387125.1 Gammaproteobacteria bacterium
CGCAATGCGTCAGCAGCTGTTGCGCTGGCAGCTGCTGCGGGAAGAAAATCTGGGCGTCGTCGACGCCCGCTTCTGCCACGGCTGTCGCCCCTAGGAACAAGCCGAGCAAGGGACTGAACGGTGATTTCATGACTGCCTCCGATCATGCGGTCGGGAAGGCCCGGGAAAGAGCCGATTTCCGTTGGCTGGTCAATGCAATTTACCTGCATCACCGAGATCATGGAACATCAGCGGCTGTTTACTCCAGGTTGAATACCGGCATATCCAGTACCCCACGCCGGGCCATCGCGGAGAGCGCGGGAAAGATCATCTTGTGAGCGAGGTCGCCAGTGACGCCGAGAACCCGCTGCGGTCCAGCCAAGGCTGGTAGACACGTCCCGGCGACCGTAGGCACCGCATCTCAGCCGCGCCCGCAGTGCATCGAGAGTAAGTCTCCAAAACTGAGGGAGAAACCCCGTGGCACATGCCACAGGGTCCTGGTACTTGCGCGAACGGCACCTGCTGGACGGGTTGCTCGGAGCCGAAACTGCCGTCGTTTGCCGTCACCGTATGCGGCATGCCATCGTTGTTGGACCAGGTGACAGTTCCGCCGGTTTTGATCGTCACTGTCGCATCCTTGAACTGCATCTGCGACATCGACACGGCCGCTTTGTCGGCCGGTGCTACCGCTTCAGCGGCGGCCGGCTGCGCAGGCGCCGCCTGCGGCTGCGTCCCGTAGCCACCTCGCATGTAAGGCCTGCTCATACCGCCACCGTGGCCGTAGGGCCCCATGTGCGGCCTCGGTGGGGGCATTGGACGGTGCGGCCGCGGCGGTAGGCCCCTTGGCGACATCCCATAGGGCGCCCCGTAACCGCCGGGGCCGTAACCCATGCCCATGCCGGGCGGGTACATACCGTAGTTGCCGGCGGCGGCACTACCGGCCGCCACGGTTAGTAAAATGCCGGCTAGCCCGGCGATGCGGCTTTTCGAAAGTGTCATAGTGCACTGCTCCTCGTTGTAAAGGCTGAAAAAAGTCTGTGAAGACCGCAAGCGACGGTCAGCAACAAACGCTGTCCTGTAAATGTACATTTTTTGACGCGATTATTTCCAGCCACTATGTGGACATTTCGGAACGTTTGCGCCCGTTTGCGGGGCAACGAGGTGTTGACGATACGTGCCGCACGATGGAACCGGCACCCATCGCCCTCCGACAGACCCTGGCGCCGGCCTACGCGCAGCATAGCTAGCACCAAAGGCTCCGGGCGCTCCGCGGTACTGCTCAGCGCCAGGCACAAGGGGAGCCTCGCCTGGTATCCGGCTTCAAATTCCTGCTTTATTTAGACAGTTTTTGTACGCACCGGTACGCTAACCTCCATCGAACCGAAACGTAGGCGAAATAGCGTGACAAAAGCTTTACAAACTTGCCGGCTGCGGCCAGCCTCCCTGAGGGCCGACGCGGTCGATGCCACCGTGGAATTGTCCCTCGCGCTCCGGCATGCCGCTTACGACGGCCGTCTGCCTGCACGCCCGGGCGAGCAGCGCACCAGCGATCGCGTCGGAAAACACATCCAACGTCGCGCGGAGTCGTGTCGGGCAGCCTGGCTGGGCCTCAATCCTGCAGGCCTTTCCGCTACCACAGCGAGTGGTGTCGACGATGTCTGGGTGAAGCGACAGTACCGTCGTGGCGGCACCGCCACCCGGCTGATCGATGCTACCTGCAGCGGCCTCGCGCAGCGGGACTTTCGTGCCGCACAGACCGGGAGCGAGAATTTCAACTACGCCGCGTCAGCCCTGTTCGAGGATCCGGGCTGGAGAAAGATCGGCGCTGAGCTGGTGCGGATCGCACCTGGGATCCGTCACGAAGCGCTCGTGTACACACGTCCACTGCCCCTAAAGGAGCTACCGTGAAAACTGCGAAATTCGGACTGATTCGATCCGTGACTGTCATGAGCACGATTTACCTGATAGCGCTTGCCCTCGCACCGACGCCCGGTGTGGCGGCTCCGGCCGGCGCCACCTCGCCCGGGGTTTCGACAAAAGCCGTTGGCCTCGAAACTACGTCCGTCGTATGCCCTTACACGCAGAATGCGAAGGACGGGATAATCGAGGCGCACCGGTCAAAATTGGAGAGACGCGCCGAGAGGTCATCATCGTCCGCTCGGGGTACCGACAGAATCATGATCTTCTGATCAGAGCACTCCGCCGTCGCTAACCTTTCGAAGCGGTGCAAGCGACCTGCCGCGACCCAATCGCCCACGTCTACCGGAAATCGATATGCCCCAACTCGCCGCCGTCATACGAATTACCAACCTTCGACTTCGCACATTCATCGGATTCAACCCCGATGAGCGAGCCAAACAGCAGGACATCGTCGTCAATGTCGAGATACACCACACTGCAAGGGCCGCCGCCCTGCAAGATGACGTGTCAGAGGCCCTCGATTATAAGGTGATCACCAAGGCGATCATCCGGCACGTCGAAGCCGGACGCTTCCTTCTACTCGAGA
>JARRLL010000142.1:2504-3089 GCA_037387125.1 Gammaproteobacteria bacterium
CTGCCGTTACGCGGGCCCTGGTAACGGTCGACAAACCACACGCACTGCGTTTCGCGGATTCTGTGTCACTGACGCTGGAATGCGACAAAAAAGACAATCAGCCACAAAGCGAGAACTTGAATGAGCACTTCCCCCGTACGCTTAGCAAAGCATCCTGAGGTAGGTCCGGAAGCCGCACTGGTGCGAGACACCCTGGTTGCACAGGGTCTTGAGACACCGATGATCGAAAACGGCCTCAGCAGCGAGCAAAAATACGAGCGCATCAAAGGTCTGATGACCGACGTGATGAACACGCTGGGACTAGATCTGAGCGACGATAGCCTTGCGGAGACGCCGCATCGCATTTCAAAGATGTACGTGCGCGAGATCTTTTCCGGCCTGGATTACAGCAAGTTCCCGAAACTGTCCCTGATTGAGAACAAGATGGGGGCAAACGAAATGGTGAAAATCCGTGACATCGACCTGACCAGCACCTGCGAACACCATTTCGTAACGATCGACGGGACCGCCAGGGTCGCTTACATCCCCGCAGACAAGATTATCGGCCTGTCAAAGATCAACCGCATCGTGCGTTTCTTCGCCCAG
>JARRLL010000143.1:0-3074 GCA_037387125.1 Gammaproteobacteria bacterium
GTTTTGGGCTCGACGCTGGTTGGTTGTGGCAAGCAAGGCCAGCAAGCATCCGACTCCGACACTACGGTTTTCGTTAATGGCACGGTCCTGCCGGTTGATGCCGCGTTCTCGGAATACGAGGCACTTGCAATATCGGGCAACAAGATTCTCGCCATCGGCAGTCGCGACGATGTTCTGGCCGCAGCCGGACGCGGAGCGAGGACTGTAGACCTGGCAGGCCGCGTCGTGCTGCCCGGCTTCATCGAGCCGCACATGCATTTTGCGCTGATGGCAGGTCTCGGACACCTTGAGGATATAGGGCCTTTCCAACAGCCAACCTTTGAGGGCGCACTTCATGCGTTGCGGGAGATCGATGCGAGCGCCGGACCGGACGAGTGGGCCATGGCGCGACAGTTCGACCCGATCCTGCTCGAGCCGCCGCGTGACCTGACGACGCGCGACCTCGACCCGGTGGTGCCGGATCGGCCGGCATACATATTGAATGCATCCGGGCACATCGCGTATGTAAACAGCAAAGCGCTCGAACTGGCGGGCATTACAGAGAACTCTGACGATCCGCCGGGCGGAGAATATGGACGCTATGACGACGGGTCGCCGAATGGCGTGCTGTATGGTCAGGCCGCCCATTTGCCCGTCTTGCTGCTGAACAAGCAAATCGCCGAGCGCATGCGGTCGGGATTCGTCGCCGCCGGGCGCGAGGTCGGTGATGAGGCTGCGGCGCTTGGAATCACCACGCTTTGCGACCAGGCGACAGGAGGGCTTGCGGGTCCTGCCGAGCTCCAGTCGTACAGAAGCATGTATGACGGCGGCCTCATGAAGTCGCGCATCCGGGCATACGCCTACAGCGAACAGCCAGGTTGGGACGAGGCAGGCGTCGAAGCCGGTCAGGGCGACGCACTTATGCGGCTGGTCGGCTGGAAGGTCGTCACTGACGGCTCCAACCAGGGTTTTACGGGCCGCCAGCGGCAACCGTATCACACTAGGGATACGCTGGGACTCTACTACATCGAGCCAGACGACCTGCGGGAGATGGCCATTGACCGTGGCAAGCAGGGCTGGCCGCTGTCGTTGCACGGCAACGGAGATGCCGCAATCGACAGCATTATCGGTGCCGTCGAGGCAGCGCGCGACGAAGGCGTTGACGTGCGCGCTTTGCGTTGTCGCATCGAGCATTGTTCGATCCTGCATGACGACCAGATCCGTCGAATGACCGCACTCGGGATGGTGCCGAGCTTCCTCATCCACCACGTCCACTACTGGGGACACGTCATGCGTGACGAAGTATTCGGTCCGGATAAGGTGCAGCTGCTCGATCGCTGCGCAGCTGTCGAGGAAGCGGGGCTCAACTGGGTGATACATACCGACGCGCCCGTAGCGCCGCTGGGTTCACTGCATAAGATTCGTGTCGCGGTCGTCAGGGACCTTTGGGCAGAGCCCGATACGATCCTGGCGCCGGACGAACGGGTTAGCGTCGAAGCGGCTATACGCTCGGTGACACGCAATGCTGCCTGGGCTTGTCATTCCGAGCATGAGATCGGCAGCCTCGAGCCTGGCAAGCTGGCTGACCTGGTGTTGCTGGAAGACGATCCGCGCAAGGTCACGCCCACCGCAATATCGGATATTGGCATCAGCGAGACATGGATGGATGGTCGCCGCGTTTTTCAGGGTTGAGAAGTTCACCGAAATTCCTGGATAGCTTCTCCTGATCGTGCGATATTGTCGAATAATTGCTACGAGCATGAGAATCAGGATGCCGGCTGTACCATCCTGGCCGCGAAGTTAAGCTTGGATTCGCGCAGACAATATATTCGCTTCTAGCCGTTAACTGCCTTCAAATCCGAATTCTTCTGACCATTTAAATGCCCGCCCTGGGTGAAAGCAGACGTATATTTTACTAGTATGGCGCAGCGCACTGCTGTGCGATGAACAATACAAAAAACTAAAAAGGGGATAGGAATGAAGAGATTACTGAGTATTCTGGTATCCAGCGCCTTGATGATGTCTTATGGCGTCGCCGTGGCTGACAATCATGAAGTTCAAGCCCCGAGCAGGAGTTTGACGTTCTTTGGTTCGGTGCTTCGGAAAAGGCCAAAGCATTGGGCCGCGTGCAGGACAAGTGGCTGGCGACCGGCAGCGCCGAAGCGGAGGCATTTGCAGACGCGATGACTTGTGGTACGCACGCAGCTTTCGCTGTGCTGACGATGAAACAACCGCCGCAAAGTGAAGACGATTCGAATTTCGTCGTTACATTCTCTGACTGCGAAATTGCGGAAGGCATGACTTTCGATGATCTGTACATGCCACTTAAAGAGTGGGGTGAGTACAAGGCAGAAAACGGCTCCGCAGCCGGTCACTGGGTGTTTTTCCCGTCCTACGGCGGTGGCAATGAAGATTATGACTTCAAATGGGTGACGACTGCCGATAGCTTCGAGAGCCTTGGTGCCAACTGGGACCAGTTCAGTGAGAGCGGCTGGCAGAAAGCCAATGAGCTGTTCCGTGGAAATCTGAGTTGTGATTCGTCACGGGTCTATGTCGCCACGACGCGGCGCTCGGCCGCTGACGACGAGTAACAGCCTGTTGCCGTGTAAAAACGACACGGTAGTAAAACCGGCCAAACAGACAGAGGTTTAATTGGTTTATTGCGGCCGTCGGATGACGGCCGCATTACCTCAGGGGGAATTATGAGGAAGATTGCGGTCTTTCCAGGGTTCCTCGCAGCCCTGTTGGCAGTCGCTTTCATCGTACTCAGGACACCAGATAGTGACGCTGCCGCTATGCACGCGAAATATGGGGGCTCCGCTGCCAGGTATGCTGAAGCATCGAACGGTATGTCGGTCCACTATCGCGATCAAGGCTGCCACGAATGTCCCGCGATCATTCTTTTGCATGGGTCGAACTCGTCTCTTCATACCTTCGAGTCTCTGATTGACAACCTGAAGGACCGGTATCGTCTCATTTCTTACGATCAGCCGGGCCATGGGCTGACTGGTCCGCACCCGCGTGATGAACCTACGGCAGAGCGTATGTTCGAGGCCCTCGAAGCAGTGATCGATGCGACAGGGGTTGAGAGGTTC
>JARRLL010000144.1:0-3155 GCA_037387125.1 Gammaproteobacteria bacterium
GTCCCGTTCCGTAACATTGCCCGGCTGTGGAACCGGCCGAAATGAACCGTTTCAGATGCTGTACGGTTTATGATGATCATTCGGGGTGTAGCGCAGCCTGGTAGCGCAACTGCTTTGGGAGCAGTGGGTCGGGGGTTCAAATCCCTCCACCCCGACCAGTCATCTGGATATGCTGCGCCCGTAGCTCAACCGGATAGAGCACCGGCCTTCTAAGCCGGGGGTTGCAGGTTCGAGTCCTGCCGGGCGCGCCAATTGGCGCATGCAGGAAAACGATGGTGGGTGTAGCTCAGTTGGTAGAGCCCTGGATTGTGATTCCAGTCGTCGCGGGTTCGAGTCCCGTCTCCCACCCCATTTAAAATGACGCTGCGTTAAGCGGAATTTTCGTCGAATGAAGTGCTGAGTCTTCAGCCGACGTATTTCCGCGTGGTGCGATGCAAGCAAGTCCTGTACGGGCCGTTAGCTCAGTTGGTAGAGCAGGTGACTCTTAATCACTTGGTCGAAGGTTCGAGTCCTTCACGGCCCACCAAAACAGTGACTTGAGGAATCGGCCGATGATTTTGGGCGTGGTCAGCCAACGCACGGCTGCACCGTTGCCCTTGGTGTTGAGTATGCCATCGACCAGCCAGGGCGTGACGGTTTCGACGTCGTCGGCAACGATGTTGAAAAACTTCCGCCGCCGTGGCCAGTCGGGATCGGTTTCCCAGCCCGGCTCGATCAATAGTTCCGTCAAGACCATGCCGGGGCTCAGATAGCAGATTTCGACGGGCGTGTCTTCGCATTCCTTGATCATCACCTTGGTAAAATAGCGCAGGGCGTATTTGGTGCAGCCGTAGGGTGCGTATTTCGCCATCGTCCGGCCGTCGCTGCCGAAGCCTTCCATGTTGAATATCTTGCCGCCGCCCTGTGCTTTCATGCCGGCGATAGCCACGTGGTTACAATGCATGATGCCGATGAGGTTAGTGTTTACTGTCGCTACGTAGTCTTCAGGGGCCAATTCGCAGAACAGTTCTTTTTCGCTGTCGCGCCCTGCGTTGTTCACCCAGATGTCGACCGTGCCGAAACTTTCCGCGCATTTGTCCCACAGCGCCTGTACCTGTTCATGGTGCCCTACATCGCAAGGTTGGCCTGCGATGCTCTCTCGCGGGAAGTCGGCAGACAGCAGCGCCACGGCCGCATCAACCGCCTGCTGCCCGCGGCTTGAAACAACGACCTTGTGGCCCCGCTTCAGGAACTCCCTTGCCATGCCCAGCCCGATGCCCTTGGTGCTGCCGGTGATGACTACATTCATAATGATTCCTTTGCGCTTATCCTGTCAGGGGCGGCAAAGTGTGCCACTGAAGCGCGGGAGCTGCTACTACCGCTTGTTATGCCGGGCTCTCAGTAGCCTTGGCTAGTGCTGATGCTGCGGCGCATAGTGCGGGCTGCGCGGGATGCAGCACAGCGCTTAATTAGATTACTAAAGCGCCCACCGTCGGCCCATTCCTCCGGTATAATGCCGCGCTTTGGCGGCAGGCTGCCTGGCAAAGCGAAAGTGGCGGAATTGGTAGACGCGCTGGATTTAGGTTCCAGTGGGGTAACCCGTGAGAGTTCGAGTCTCTCCTTTCGCACCAGTCGCTCGGGTGCCCGACCGGTAGTTACACATGTTGATACAGGAAAAGATTATGCAGGTTTCTGTGGAAGCCTCGGCAGGACTTGAACGGCGTTTGCACATCCAGGTCCCCGCGGAAAAAATCGAGCAGGAAATAGCCACCCGGCTCGCCTCGGTCGGCCGCAAGGCAAAAATTCAGGGGTTTCGGCCGGGCAAGGTGCCGGCCAAGGTGTTGCGGCAGCGTTACGGCGAGCAGGTCAGGCAGGAAGTGTTGCAGGAGGTCCTGCAGTCCAGTTATTCGGAGGCGGTTGTCCAGGAGAAATTACAGCCCGCCGGTAGCCCGACGATAGAGCCCGGCAATATCAAAGAGGGTGAGGATCTTACCTATACAGCCATTATAGAAATCTATCCAGAAGTAGAGGTTAAGGGTCTGAAATCTATAAAAATAAATGAGCCTGAAGTCGAGATTGCGGCGAGTGATATCGACACGATGATCGAGAACTTGCGCAAGCAGCGGGCCGATTGGTCGGTTGTCGAGCGCAAAGCCGCAAACGGCGATCAGGTTACGCTGGATTTCGAGGGTACCCTGAAGGGTGAGCCTTTTGAGGGCGCTGATTTGCGTGCAGATATCCGCTCGAACATGGAGCGGGAAGTGGCTGGCAAGAAGAAGTCGGAACGCAGGCAACAACTGCTCGACGGTATGCTCAAAGCGAATTCCTTTGCCGTGCCCGGCGTGCTGGTAGAGCAGGAATGCCGCAGTATGCAAAGTGACACCATGCAGCGCATGGGTATCACGGAGCCCGAGCAGGCGCCCGCACTCGACACATTCAGGGAGGCGGCTGAAAAAAGGGTTAGGATCGGTCTGCTCATGAGCGCCGCGATCAAGGACAACGATATCAATCTCGACCAGGCGCTGGTAACGGCTAAGCTCGAAGAGCTGTGTGCCCCGTACGAAGACCCGGATCAAATCAAGTCAATATATCTTCAAAATCAGAATCTTATGTCACAAATACAGAATATGGTTTTAGAAGGCGAGCGTTCCTACGATATTTATTCTCGGCTCCTGAAAGAGCGCGTCGTCTTTATCGTGGGGCCAATAGAGGACCACGTCGCTAACCTGGTGGTTGCTCAGCTGCTGTTTCTGGAGTCGGAAAATCCTGACAAGGATATCCACTTGTATATTAATTCGCCGGGCGGATCCGTAAGTGCCGGTTTGTCGATATACGACACGATGCAGTTTATTCGGCCGGATGTCAGCACGATTTGCCTGGGGCAGGCTGCCAGCATGGGCGCATTTCTCCTGTCAGGGGGCGCTAAAGGCAAGCGCTTCTGTTTGCCGCATTCGCGCATGATGATTCACCAGCCTCTGGCAGGATTTCAGGGCCAGGCTTCTGATATCGATATCCATGCTCGAGAAATTCTTGCGACCAAGGAGCGGCTGAACAAGCTGCTGGCGGAACATACCGGTCAGGACCTTGAGCGAATCCAAATGGACACCGACCGCGATTACTTCATGAGACCCACCTGAGTTACGCTGTGCAGTGGTTCCTGTTTGCTTCGATCATTC
>JARRLL010000145.1:0-3181 GCA_037387125.1 Gammaproteobacteria bacterium
CCCTTTTGGCGCTGCTGGCACTACCCGCCACATGTTGGGCTGCTTTGTCTGTGCCCACGCTGTTCAGTAACGACGCGGTGCTGCAGAGGGGAATGCCCGTGCCCGTCTGGGGGACGGCATCGCCCGACCCAGACGTGACTGTAGCATTTGCGGGCCAAACCATGACGGCGACCGCCAACAGCAGCGGCTACTGGATGGTGGAGCTGGATTCGATGGTCGCCAGCAGCTCGCCGAGCCAAATGGTCATCACGGCCGGTGCAGAAACCATCACCATCGAGCGCGTGCAGGTGGGGGAAGTCTGGGTCGGCAGCGGCCAGTCGAACATGCAGCGAGACTTGAGCGGTGACTGTGACGCCGCAGCCGCCGCCGACGCGGCCAATCACAACCTGCGCTTCTTCAATGTGACGGCGAATGGCGGCAATGTCGACGGCACCGTCTGGCAGGTCAGCGATGCGAGCTCGGCGCTTGACATGTCCGCTGTGCATTTCTTCTTTGGCCGGCATCTCGCGAAAAACCTGGACGGCGTGCCGATCGGGCTGATCACCTCGGCGGTGGGCGCCACCGCGATTGAGCGCTGGGCCACCTGCGCTGGCTCGGGGAGCCTCTACACCGGTCAAGTCGCCCCCTTGCAGCCCTATGCCATCCGTCACATCGTGCGCGACGCCGAGCTGCAGACCGCATTAGCCGATCCCAAGGTGGAGATGATCGTAACGATCGACCAGCCCGGCAACGACGTGCACCCGCAATGCAAAGATCCGTTCGGCACTCGCCTGGCCATGCTGGCGCTGGAGCATGAATACGGCCTGGCGCTCCACTCGCGGTCGCCGCTTTACAATGCGGCGGCCTCTTCGGTGGCCGGCGACACGATCAACGTGGTCTTCGACCATGTTGCCGACGGGCTGGAGTCCAGCGGCGGCGCGTTGGCCGAATGGGAGATCGCCGATGCCAGCGGAAAATTCGTCGCCGCCGATGCGGTCATTGTCGACAAAACCCCCAAAGATACCGTTGCCGTATGGAGCCCATCGGTCAGCAACCCGACCTCCGCGCGTTCTGCTTACAGCGTCAACCCGGCCGCCAACAACCTGGTGAACTCGGTGGGGCTGCCGGCCTCCCCGATTCGGGAGGTGACGCCGACCGGCAGCGGCACGGTCTGCGGTGACCCAAGCTGTGATGTGGGTGAAGACCAGTGCAGCTGCCCCGTCGATTGTGGCTTGCCGCCTGACAGAGAAACAGTCTGCAGCGATGGCTTTGACGATGACTGCGATGGGGACATCGACTGCGATGACTCGGATTGCCTGGGGGATACAGCGTGTCCGTACTGCGGCGACGCCATCTGCGACCCGGGAGAGGATTGCAACAGCTGCGGCGACGATTGCGCCGGCGTGACCAAGGGCAAACCCAGCGGCCGCTATTGCTGCGGCAATGGCATCCTGGAAGGCCCCGAAGGCGACGCGCTCTGTGACGGCAATCCGTAAAGGGGGGTCAGCGTAACATTCCCGAGCCCCGGGGGTTTATGCTCCGGCCCCGAATATCACTGCCCGCAAATGGGGGTATCTAGCGCGACCGCCGAGTTTCCGCCGCGGCCCAGTCCGGCGTATCCCGCGACGAGAAAATCCCGAAAAAGGGGCCGGATACCTTTAGTTTGTGCCGGCAACCCCGAGGGCATCCCGGCCTCGGGCCCTTCCGGACTGCGAGCCATTCGCGGATTCAACGATGAGGCGCTCAAAGGGCAGTGGAAAGGACATCGTTCATCGCGACTCGGTCAGAAATACCGGGTGCTTTACAGGATCGAAGCTCAGAACGTTCTCGTAAAGGTTGTCGACTTGACGCCCCATGACTAGCGGAAGAATTGAAATGAGTGATTACAGGCCAGCGAAAAAGCAGATTGAAGTTTCGGTGGGTGAATCTGTGCGGATCATCCGCGAACTACAGGGCATGAGCCAGAATGAAGTTGCCAGATTGTCCGGTATCCCGCAGTCCACGATCTCGGCAATTGAAAATGACCGCATCAACCTGGGGGTCGAGCGGGCCAAAACGTTGGCGCGCGTGCTCAAGTGCCATCCGGCCGTTCTGGTATTTCCAGGGTGGGAAACAGAGCAGGAACATGCAGCTTGACAAGTCACTTCAGCGGACTGCCAGGGGAATTTGGAGAATGGGGTCAGAGTAAAGTGCCAGAGTAAATTACAAGCCGGGCGTTTACTCTGGCGTTTTACGCTGACCCCATCATTTCATGAACACGAGAATCTCCTACGACCAGCCGGGCAAATCCCCGTCATTGTGCTTCGACTTGCCGAGTGATGATCAGTGCGTTGGCAATTCCTACGCACCTTCATGTTGTACATACATAAGTCAATACGATGAGGTATACTCGCTTCGAATGGGACGAAGCGAAAAACCGGCGTAACACCCGGAAGCACGGTCTGAGTTTCAGCACCGCAACCAGCATGTTCGAGCACCCGCACCTGGTGCATGTGGACACGCGACAGGAGTATGGCGAGGACCGCTGGATTGCGGTTGGGCTGGTTGGCCTGGTCGTTTGCGTCGTCGTTTATTCAGATCGCGTGGATGAGCACGGCACCAGAACCATTCGGATCATCTCTGCACGAAAGGCCACCCGTCGTGAATGCCAAAGGTATGAAAAGGAAATTGGAAACTGAATTACAGCGGCTCGCCGCCCGGCCGGACGAGGACATCGACCTGGGCGACATTCCGGAACTGGACGAAGCCTTCTTTCGTGAAGCGCAATGGCGCCCCCCGATCAAGAAGCCCGTCACGATTCGGCTCGACGCCGATGTCCTCGAATGGTTTCGCAACCAGGGCCCTGGCTACCAGACCCGTATCAACCGGCTGCTGCGCCGCTACATGGAAGTGCAGCAGCGGCGTCGCTGATCGGATCGCGGCTTTTCCGACACGCTTCCCAGCCGGTTCCCATCTCACCAACTTTGCCATCGCGGCACCCCCTGCTGAATGCCGCTCTATGTCATATCTGACATACAGTAAAATCTGCGTGAGTCCGAAGGACAAGCGATCGTCGTGATTGCACTGATCAAAAAGAAAACCACGAAGACACCCAAAGCTGTCATCGATCTGTGTAAGCGCCGATTGAGCGAGTACGACAGTGAATAGGTCGAAGCAGGCAAGATTGCGCAGCAAGGGTTGTAAGTTCGGGACGGCTGAAGAA
>JARRLL010000146.1:0-2538 GCA_037387125.1 Gammaproteobacteria bacterium
CCACTGAAAAGCCCGTGTGCTTGCGGAGAACGTCGGAAACTTCCGCCAGCTGCGGAATACGATCGGTCGGGAAATCCATCGCTTACATGGCGTTGATCCACTGCGGGCAGGCACGCCCGGGCAGCATCGGCACCTGGCGCGAAATCAGGTCCTGCCAGATCGCGTTTTCTTCATCGGTGTAACGTATGCGGCCGTGCTTGTCCGGCTGCCTGGATACGTACGCTGTTTTGCCGGATTTTTCCTTGGACGTGCCTTTTGGCGGCATAGCCCTTGCTCCTGGAGTTCAGATGCCACAAGTTTATCTCATCAGTCGCGAAAGTATTTTCCAAATATTGCTTTTAAGACAGTTAATGTGTTATAAAAATTTCGTCAAACAATATTTGACGAAATAATGATTTTGAATGGACAAGACCGATCTGAGAATACTTGCCGAGTTGCAGGCCGACGGCAGGCTGTCGAGCCAGGCGCTGGCGGAGAAGATCGGGCTGTCCACATCGCCGTGTTGGCGGCGCGTTCGGAGACTGGAGAACCAAAGGGTCATCCGCAAGACCGTGGCGATACTCGACCCCGACCAGATCGGTCTCGACGTGATCGCGATTGCGGCCGTGTCGCTGGAAGACCATCAACCCGACAGCGTCCGGGAATTCGACGAACTGGTTTCCAGCAGGCCCGAGATCATGGAGTGTTATGCCATGAGCGGGCAGCACGACTACCACCTCAAGATCGTCTGCAAGAGCATCACGGCGTACGAGAGGCTGCTGCGCGAGCAGATCATGCCGTGCCGGGCGGTACACCACGTCAACACCAGCTTCGTGCTGCGCAAGAACAAGTACACCACGGCTCTGCCGCTGGAGGAGTGACGGCGCGCTTTGGCGTGGCCGGGGTGCGAGGGATTACGTAAGGCAAGGGAAGTGCGGGGCGTGACCAGGGACGGTTCTCTATCAGGTAACGGGTGGCGGGAGCCAAGCCGGCGATAAGGGGCCAGGGACGGTTGAACCCCGCCACCCGATTTTTTCTGGGGCTACACAGCGCCTTTTTCTTTGGCCGGTAGTTTGTGCATAGCAAATAAAGATAAAATAAAAAACATAATAAACATATAGTTAATGTAATGTTGCAGCGCACAAAAGAGTGCGCTATTCTGCGTCTGCATCTCAACCTATTTGGAGATCGGAAATGACCCAGTTCTCAGACTATTTCAAGCCGGAAACACTGTTCTCTATGCAGAACCCGCTTCTGAAATCCGCCGAGGCGGCGCACCGTTTGATGTTCGACACGTTCGACCGGACGGCGCGGGCCCAGCTCCGCTTCGCCGAAGACCTGCTCGACCTCAACCGGGACCGCTTCGAACTGCTGTATTCGGGCAAGTCGTTCAGCGAGACCCTCGATGCCCAGCAGGATCTGATTGCTGAAGTCGGCAAGCGGACCGTGGACCTGGCTGGCGACCTGCGTGAGGCGGCGACGTCCATGTTAGGCCGCGCAAGCGATGCCGCGCTGGATGCAGCGAACGATCTGGGCGCGAGCCCGAAGCGCAAGTCCTCGTCCGCCAAGACGAAGAAGAAAGCGGCCTGAAGATGAGTCGCCGGGCACATTACGCTTAATGACCTGAAGGGTCTGATCGTCTCGGGCGAATCCGTCCGCATTGTCGACGCCAAGAGCCGCGCGAACATCACCCGCGAGGTGCTGCTGCAACTCGTCGCCGAGCAGGAGTCGCTCGGCAGACCTATCCTCAGTGAGTCGGTCCTGACTGCGTTGATCCGGTTCTACGGACATCCCCTGCAGCAGATCGCCACACGCTACCTCGAATCCGCCCTCGGGCTGCTGCAGAGTCAGCAGCGGCAATTGACCGAACAAATGCGGGGTCTGCTGGAGTCGCCGGTCGACCTGGCCGGCAAGCTCACCCGCCAGAACGTCGAGTGGCTGAAACAGATGCAGAAAGGCTTTCTGGACGCTTTGAACCCCGCTTCCGGCCGCGGCGAAAAGCCGGACGAAGAACCCGGGTAATCCTCAGGCCTTCACGGGAGCGCCAGCTGCACCGGCCGCTGCGTTCCCGTCTGAACTACTTCATCGTTACGTAGCGGCCGGGCGCGTCCTCGATGACGGGCAGCTTACCATCGCCCGGTTCGCGGGCGGCCACCTTGCGCCCCGACCGGCGGTACAGCCACTGGTGCCAGTAGGGCCACCAGGAACCCGGATGGTGCTCGGCATCCTCGATCCAGTCCTCGACGTCGTCCGCGATTTCCGGGTTGGTGTAGTAGTAATACTTCTGGGCCTCGGGCGGGTTGATCACCCCGGCGATATGCCCTGAGCCGGCTAGCATGAAGGTAACCGGCCCCGAAAACAGCCGCGTGGCTTTGAAGACGGAGCGGTAGGGTGCGATGTAGTCCTCCCGGCTGGACTGCAGGAAGACCGGGATCCTGACGTCGGCCAGGTCGATCGGCACGCCGTTCAGGTTGATTCCTCCGGGCTCGGCCAGCCGGTTGTGCAGATACATCTGGCGCAGATAGAAACTGTGCATCGCCACCGGCATGCGGGTGGAGT
>JARRLL010000147.1:0-2673 GCA_037387125.1 Gammaproteobacteria bacterium
GTCCAACAGCATGCGCATCGGGTAACGCATAGACAAAATTTGCCTCTTCACGAGGTGCGTGATCCGCTGGTGTCGGCAGGTACATCGCTCCCGGAGTGTTCGGAATCCAGCCGAGCTGTGCATACTGACCATTGTTTACCGCGGAATGTTCAACGCTGCATACAAATATCACCTGCGCGACGATGGCATGGAGTGCGTCGAAGGTCCCGATGTTTCCATTTTTGCCGACCGGCAGGCCCTTGATCCGGCCGCCGTCCTTACTGACCAGATCCCGCCCCCAACCCTGCAGCTCAACATCTTTCTGCACGGTTTCGTCATCAGGATAGTAGACTCGCAGCAAGTCATTTACGTATTTCCTGATCGCGCCGAACAGCTTCAGTGCATCGTCTCGATAGTGATATCCCGGCAACACCTCTTCGCTGAGCAAACCGCGATTCTCGAGGTCGGTCACGGGGTTGGTATTGGCAAAGGTCCAGCGTTCGTATTCGAGCCCTACCAGCGTCAATGACCCCTCTGCGCCGATCGCGATGGTTTCATCTATCGGCCCTCCGGGCGCGATCAGGGTATTGCGCGCCTCGAAATTGATTTCCACCGTACCGGTAAAGTGTGGCTTCAGCAGGACGTGCAGAGGGTGATGAGGCGGAAAGGCACGGCAGGCAGCCACCCAAAACGTCTCCATCGCGAGGTGCGTGCGCGTGAGGTGGGCAACGACTTCGTGATAGGTGCCATCGGCCGACTGCACGAATGCGCGGGCCATCAGCCAGGTCCACTTTTCATCTTTTGGTGTAAAGATTACGGGGGCTTCGGCCGGCGACTGGCCCAGCTGAATGGCCAGCGGCATCAACTGACCGTAATCGTTCTTCCAGAACAAGCAAACCGGCGCCACGCAAAAACGACCCAACAGAGGTGGCAAACCGTGAAGAATCTCGTAGTCGAGCAGGAACAGACGTTGCTCAGCCAGCAGATGCTCGAGGGTCGCGTATTCCGGAACAATGCCCTTGATGTCCTCGTTGGTGACCGGAAATTTCTCTGGAATTTCAGTGGCCAGCTTGATCAGCACAGGATTGATGCCGTCAAGTCGCTGCCGTGCAAACTCTTCGTCTCCCATCCAGCGGCTCGCCACTGCCGGAATGCTGCGCAACGGGTAATAGCGCTTAAAACTCGCCACGGTCTCGTTGTGCTTGAACAGTCGTATGACGGTCGCCAGCGCCATGTCAGCGACACTCTCGACAAAATCCATGGCCATGTAGGCGCTCTTCGTCTTGGTGAATGCCTCAGCCGGCGGCAGGCCTTTACAAAAGGCCGGCTGTCCGGGCGCATGAACCCAGGTGTAATCCTGTTGCTGTGCGAACAGGTAGCGGTCGCGCTCAGCTTTTTCGAACGCGTTTGCCGAACCTGGCAGGCAAATTCGCATATTCCTATTCTCCATTTGCGCGCTGCGCGAGCATATCGCTACCTCGGCAGTATTTCCGTTGCCGCCGGGACGAGCCTGATTTTCGGGGTCCTACGGTTTCGGGCCAAAAAAGCCATAGGTCAGGTTTGCGCCCATCTGATAGAGCCTTGCATAATGTCGGTGTTCTTGAGCATGACATAGTTCGGGATGGCCCACATGGCTGACCACCAGCCGTAACCCGTCGCCACGTACACCTCAAAATCGGTCAGTTGCAGTGCATCCGGCATTGTGATCCACAGCGGGACGAGGTTGACCCACTGTGCGAGGGCAACTGAGAACGCACAGGTGCACTCAGCAACGGTTAGCCATAGGCAGATCTGGTAATATCTGGGTTTCATAAGGGGCCTCATTTGGATTTTTTCTTGTTACGTGCGCACTCAGTATAGCGGAATGCGCCAGGTTCGGAATCTTGCAGCTGGGTGCTCTGCGGAGGCGTTTCCGCCGCCACGCGTAAAGCCGGTTCTCAAGCAGTTTCCTGATCCGTCGCGCCCTGCGCGAGTTGCTCGGCGGCAATCCGAAGTTCCGGTAATGCGATCAGATACCCCATTCTTTCTCCGAGAGCAATCGTTTCCGATGCCTCCTGCAATAGCTCCTTGCCCCTCATTCCTTTACCGACCAATGCCAGCAGGCGTCCGCGACGGGCAAAGAAGTCAGCCCAGGGCGTGCGTTCCCGGGCGTTGAACTGGTCCAATCGGTCGGCAAACATGATCGCGTCATCCCATTCCTGAAAGCGCAGCGCAGTGTCAATGGAGTGTCGTCGAAAGTCGTAGTGATTGTGTACGGTCGCACCTTGGGTCAGCAATTCCTCACCGTGCGACAACGCGACTGACGCATCTTCGTAATTTGAAGAAGTCTGTGCAATGAGTCCAAACACGCTGGCAATCAGATGCCCGCCGCCGGTTTCTTCGTAGATTTCCCTGGCACGATTCGCGTACGTGGATGCAAGCTGAAGATCTTCCCGATAGATGAAGAGAAATGCCAGAGCCGTGTTCGCCATCGCGACCAATCGCGGCGCTTCCATGCGCTCAAATTCAACCTGCAGTTCCGGCAGAAGCGTCGCTGCCTCATCAAGCCGGCACAGCATCATGAAAAGTATCGCAATCATGCTTTGCCCGAACCATGTGCTCCGCCATAATCCGACCTCCCGCGCCTGGGATAGGCCCAACTGGAGCTCTTCGAGGGCTTGCGCGGTACCTTCGAGGTAGTGCTGGCTCCATCCC
>JARRLL010000148.1:0-2521 GCA_037387125.1 Gammaproteobacteria bacterium
GCGGCCCGACACCTTTATTAGGTCAGATATCATCAGTTGACCGCGTCCGGCGGCAGAATTCTTTGCCGCTCCGCGATGTCCCGCATGAATTTCAGTATTTGCTTGGAGGTGTAATAACGAGCGGGCTCCAGTTGCCCCTCGTTGGTCGTGCCGATCAGCTGGCCCTGCCGATCGAAGAATATCGCCACCGGGATACCCCGCTTTAGACTGACGCCGAGCTGCTCCGCCACGTGCCGGTTCTGGTTGAACTTGCCGACATCGACGTTGACGAAGTGGAACAGGTCGGCGGTGTATTCCTCCACTTCTGTGCTGTGCAGGCTGCGATGGAGGCTACGGCAGTCGCGACACCAGTTGGCGCCGAACGTCACCATCAGGAAGCGCTCTTCCTGCATGGCCGAGTCGCGCGCAGCGGCCACTTCATCCGACGCGTCGTCATCGCCGTCATAAGGCAGTTCGCTCTCGTCGAGCAGCTCGAACAGGGGGTCGCGCGGCCGGAACAATTCTTCGGTGAGTTCGCGGTTTTCCGCCTCCAGTTCCTCCCGCTCGATCCGCTGCAGCTCCAGCGAATGCCGGTCGACCACCGTCATGCCGCCCAGATGCAGAGCGGCCTGGTAAGCGATCAGCCCGCCGGCGAGGCCGGCTGCGAACGCAATGATTAGCGTGGTCCTTGGCACCCGTTTGCACCTCCCGGTCGAGTTATGGCGGAGATCGGCATACTCTAATTATTACAGAGCCGGGCCGGTCCTCAACTATCTTCAATAAATCAGTATATTACGGCGCTTCCGTTGCGCGAATCACGCTCATGTGCTAAATAATAGGTGTTGCGGAGACATTATTCGCAGTCCTGGAGGGTTCTATCATGAAGGTTCGGCAGAGCGTGTTGCTCGCTATTTTCGTCGCATTCTTTTCACTCGATGCGATCGCGTGCGGCGACAGCCTGTACCGCGTGGGCAAGGGTGTGTCCTACCGTGTCTACACCGCGCCTCTGCCGGGCAGCGTGCTGGTCTACGGTCAATCCGAGGGTGCGAAACAGCTGGCCGAAGCGCTGGCCCAGTCGGGCCACGGCGTACGCCTGGTGGAAAACGAGATCGAGCTGAGCACGGAACTCCAGTCGGGCAATTACGACGTCGTCATAGCCCCTTACAGCGATCACGGGGCGGTTGAATCCAACGCCGGATCGTCGGCCACGTACCTGCCCGTCGCCATGAGCAAGGACGAGGCCAAGATTGCAAACCAGGATTACGGCAAGGTTATGCTCGCCGACAGGGACGAGATAAAACACTACCTGAAGGCGATTCACAAGACGCTGAAAAGCAAAACTTAGAGAGGCGAACCATTCGGCCCTACTGTGAAACATAGGCAGACAAGGGTTCAAAAATTCACTGAAAACCGGGCAGTTTTGCTGTTACTCCTTTGCCTGGCCAGCATCCTCGTATTTACCCCGCTATCCGCGCAAAGCCAGAAGAAGGGCGACGCCACGCTCAGGCTCGAGTACCAATACATCCATACCGGGGGTTTCAAAGACGATAATTTCGTTTTCGAAGGCTGGACAACAGATATGATCCCTGGGGAGGCGATCCGCACAACCCCAATGACCCATGGTGGATCGATTTCGTGCCGCCCGACAAACGCTTCATCGACGACGAAAAGTACCACGGCGGCTTCCAGGACATGTCGTTTGGGGTGAGTTACCTGGCGCTGGACGGGCCGCTCAAGGTTTCTCCGTACATCGGCTACGGCTGGCCGACCACGAATTACCCGTTCTATGCCAAGGCGGCCATCGGCCAGAACCTGTGGACTTTGCCGGTCGGCGTATCCCTCAACTGGATTCCTTATTTCTCCGACTTTCAGTTCGACGGCAACCTGGCTTACGTGTTCTCTGAGAAACCGCTGGACGTCAACGTCGATTACTGGCTGGGTTACCTCTCCGGCCGCTACTGGTTCAAGCCGCAGTTCTCGCTGAATCTCTTCGTCAACGTCAAGTGGATCAGGGAAGGCTACGTGATGCCCTGGGATTTCAGCGACGACCCCTTCTACGGCGACTACCCGGATGCATATGACACCGAGGAGTGGTGGCAGCATGACCGCCTGCTCAGGCACCGCTTCCTCAATGCAGGCATCGGTTTCGATTACTTCATCAATGAAAAATACCTGCTGTCCGGCACGTACTTCAAAACCGTTTGGTCGGAGCAGACCGACGAGGTCGACAAGGCCTTCAGCCTGGCGTTTACCCGCTACTTCGGCGGTAAAGAATAGTTACAAGCCCACCCCGAATTCGGCCAGCGTGGCCGGCAGGCGCTCGCGCAGCGCGGCCCGGCGCTCGTCCTGGTCGCGGACGACAGACTGGTAGGTCGGATCCTGCTGGTAATCGCGCCAGCACCACAGATCGTGCAGAGCGGGGGCTCGGGTCAGTTTTGAATCCTGCGTGATCCGTTGCAACTGGCCAAGCGCCTCTTGCGGGCGCTGCAGCACCGCCAGGTTGCAGCCATGCATCAGGCCCACCCAAGCGACGGCGCCCCAC
>JARRLL010000149.1:0-972 GCA_037387125.1 Gammaproteobacteria bacterium
GACCGCCGAACGTCGCATGATCCAGCCCGAGCGCTTGCCCGACGTCGAAATAAGCAACGACATATACTGGGAATACGTTCTGGGCGCCATGCATGACGTCATGCAGGGGTCGCGCGGTACAGCACGGGCTATCGGTCTCGGTGCACCGTATGAAATGGCCGGCAAAAGTGGTACGGCACAGGTTGTGTCAATCGCGCAGGACCAAAAATACGATGAAGCAGAACTTGAGGAACGGCAACGTGACCACGCTTTGTTCATTGCTTTCGCTCCCTTCGATAATCCACGTATTGCTGTCGCGCTGATCGTCGAGAATGGCGAGAGCGGCAGTGGCGTTGCAGCGCCGATTGCCAAGTCCATCATGGATGCCTACCTGGGGTACAGTGACAATGCGCATTAGCGATACACAACGATTGCTCACGCCAAAGGCCGCACCGTTGTCGGACTTCTCGCTGATCATGCGCCGACTGCACGTCGATGGGCCATTGCTCCTGGGGTTGCTGCTGATCTGTGGATTCGGGCTGTTCGTGCTTTACAGCGCCGTTGGCGAAAGTAACCGCCTGCTGACGAACCAGATCATTCGACTTGGCATCGCGTTTATCGCCATGTTTATCGTCGCGCAGCTACCGCCTGACTTCATGCGCCGCTGGACCCCATGGGCATACCTTGCTGGACTGGTGCTTCTCGTGCTGGTGTTGACCAAGGGCGATGTCGGACAGGGTGCACGGCGCTGGCTTGATATTGGCATCCGCTTTCAGCCGTCTGAAGCCATGAAACTCGCGGTACCGATGATGGCCGCCTGGTACCTGCACGACCGTCAGATTCCACCGAAACTGGGACATCTCGTAACAATTGCGGTAATGATCATCGTGCCGACCTTGCTGATCGCCAAGCAGCCCGATCTTGGTACGGCATTGTTGATCGGCGCTTCCGGCGTCATCGTGATCGTGCTCGCAGGCATGTCGTTCAAACTGA
>JARRLL010000149.1:978-2535 GCA_037387125.1 Gammaproteobacteria bacterium
CGCCGCAATTCCCGGTGCACTCGTGCTCTGGAACTTTATGCAGGACTATCAGAAGCAGCGGGTCCTGACGTTGTTGAATCCCGATAGCGACCCCCTCGGCGCCGGCTATAACATCATCCAGTCAAAGATTGCGATTGGGTCAGGCGGGCTATTTGGCAAGGGCTGGACTAATGGCTCCCAGGCGCAGCTCGAGTTTCTTCCAGAGCGCGATACCGATTTCATTTTTGCTGTACTCGGCGAGGAGTTCGGCCTGCTCGGAGTCCTGACATTGCTCGTCCTGTACATGTTTGTGATCGGGCGCGGCCTGTATATATCGGTTCAGGCTCACGATACGTTCTCCCGCCTGCTCGCAGGCTCAATCAGCCTGACCTTCATGGTCTATGTCTTCGTCAATACGGCCATGGTCACGGGTCTGGTCCCGGTTGTCGGCATACCTCTGCCCCTTGTTTCCTTCGGAGGCACCTCGATGGTGACGCTGATGGCAGGTTTCGGTATTCTGATGTCCATTCACTCACACAGGAAATTGTTGCCGCACTGATGAAAAACCGCCTACTTGCAGTCGCTGCAGTTCTCACCGTTTTCGTTTCCTGTTCCCAAGCCGCCGACAAAGTCTATGTCGACGTCACGAAACCGAACGTCGCCGCTTTTATCGATGAGATGGTCGCTGATCACGAATTCGAACGCGACGCACTTGCGGCGTTGCTGGGCAAAGCGGAGATCAAGAAGACGATCATCAAGAAGATCTCTACGCCAGCGGAAAAAAAGCTGACCTGGGCCGAGTACCGCAAGATATTTATAACCCGGGAACGCATCAACGCAGGGACTGAATTCTGGCTTGAAAATCGTGAGATGCTCGAGCGCATCCAGAAAGAAAGCGGCGTATCCGTTGAAATGATCGTGGGTATCATCGGCGTCGAAACCTACTACGGGCGCATCACTGGCAAAGACCGGGTCATCGACGCGCTCGCAACCCTGGCGTTCGACTATCCGCCGCGCTCCAAGTTCTTCCGCAACGAACTCAAACAGTTCCTGATTCTCGCGCGCGAGGAAGAAATCGATGCCACGGTGCCTCTCGGCTCGTATGCCGGCGCGATGGGGCGACCGCAGTTCATGCCGTCAAGTTTTCGCGCGTACGCAGTCGATGCAACCGGCGACGGCAAACGTGATATCTGGAACAACTGGGCAGACGTCGCCGGCAGCGTCGCTAACTACTTTGTCGAGCATGGCTGGCATACGGACGAGGACGTGACCACACAGGCCACATTGGCCGACCGGTGGGACGGTCCCGTTCCCGAACCCCGGAATACGCTCAAAGCGAACGACACAATCGAATCGCTGAGCAAGAAAGGCGTTGTCTTTGCAACGGATCTCGCTGCGGACAACAAGGGAGAGTTGCTCACTTACGAAGGCGACGACGGAACTGAGCACTGGGTGGGATTCCACAACTTCTTTGTAATCACGAAGTACAACCGCAGCGTCATGTACGCGCTGGCCGCGCACCAGCTCGGCCAGCAAATTGCTGCGAGGGTTGCCGCGAATGCGGGCTAGGCTGCCGCT
>JARRLL010000150.1:0-2841 GCA_037387125.1 Gammaproteobacteria bacterium
TCCACGACTAAACCAGTTCCGCTTTCCGCCGCACAGCAGCCATAAGCACTGGAGAGGGGCTAATGGCAGCTATCGACCCACCAGAGAACTTTTTATCTTGATACCATCGATGGCTAGAAACGGCTAGAAGCGCATGTTATCGAAGTTACTCCGTGGCCCGTCGCGAAAAAGAGGGTAGTCACGTTCGGGTGTCGAATCTTCCCCAAAACAGGGAACTGACAGGTTTTGTCGACGGACTTTTAGGTATACTCGACGGCCATGCCACAAGCATCACCATATGGAATAGACGGCAAGATCGTCATTGTCACCGGGGCGGGACAGGGTATCGGCGAGGCCATCGCCGCCTTGTTTGCGGCCCAGGGCGCGCAGGTGGTCGTCAACGCCCGAACCGAAAGCCATGTGCAGCGCGTCGTCGCCGACATCACCGGGGCCGGCGGTACCGCGCACGGCATCATCGCCGACATCGCCACGCCAGCGGGCGTACAGGACCTGGTGCAAGGCAGCAATGAGCGATTCGGCGCGATCGATATCTTGGTGCACAACGCCGGAATCTATCCGTTCCGGTCGCTGGAGGAAATGGACGACGAGGCCTGGCATTCGCTGATGGACACCAACCTGACCAGCGCCTATCGCCTGACCCGGGCGTGCCTGCCTTATCTGAAGGCGCGGGGCGGCGGCCGCGTGCTGTTTACTTCCTCGGTCACCGGCAACCAATCGGGAGTGTCCGGGCTGACGCACTACGCTGCCTCCAAAGGCGGGCTCAATGGCTTCATCCGCGCGGCGGCGGTGGAGTTGGCGCCGCACGGCATCAACGTCAACGGCGTGGAACCCGGCCTGGTGCTGACCAGCGGCGTCAAGAACGAGGTTACTCAGGAAGAAATCGACGCGATGGCCGTCTTCGTGCCCCTCAAGCGCTGGGGCATGCCGATGGAGATGGCGCATGCCATGCTGTTTCTTGCCGGCGAGGGTGCGGCCTACATCACCGGCCAGACCATTATCGTCGACGGCGGAGCGATGCTGCCGGAAAATGGCGCCTTGATGATGCAGTGAGGGTTCGCGCCGGAAGCGCGCAACCACGCGAATGCCGGCGATGGTCGGCGGGTGACCCGGCCACGGCCGGGCGCCCTCAAGCTCAGAATCGGTAGCTCGCCTGCAGGCGCAAGACCCGCACACGGTAGTTCGGTGCCAGCGGCCCTTAGCAGTCAGGCCAGCGTAATTTCTGCTATGCGCCGGGAAGCAGAAACTGCGTGGGCCTGGCTGCCAGGGGCCGTTAACGATCCGAAGCAGCCATATTGTTGCTACTATGGAAACGGGCCGGAAATGACCCAAAGCGGCCGTCACAAATGGCGCGGAATGAACAGTGAGCATTGAGCAAACCAGTCAATGGCGACGCCTTCTTGTAGAAGTAGTCGCGATTGTTGGAAGTATTCTTCTCGCATTTGCTATCGACGCATGGTGGGATGACCGCTCCGACAAAATTCGCTTGGTAGGGGCCATCCAAAATATTGCTGATGAAGTCAAGGCAACCTGGAAATAGTTGCCGATGACGAGTTGCGCAGTGCACTTATTGCTTGGGCGCAGTTTCCTAATGAGATTGAGCGCGATTACGCGGAGTCACTGCAATTGTCGATGGCACTATTCGAGCGGATGGTTCACCACGGTGTATATGTAGCTTTCCGCAACGAAGCAGGAGATGTGGCGATACCAGATGCCTTTCAGTTACGGGATGTATTGGTCTCTCTGCGTCGCGATGGGATGGCTACCGAGGCGATGGCGCAATACCTCTTCTATTTTGAGGATTTCAATAGTCAGTTGGCAGAGGGAATCGAGTACGCCGACAGAGTGCTTAGCGCATCGCAGCCGTCGGGTCTGTGAGCGACCGCTAATGGCCGATAGCAGCCCCTGGCCCTCTGATACACTCAACGACTGGTACTGACCAAAAGCAGCCGGGCAGTCACAGGTGTACCTTCTTGGAGCAATAGCTCCACCATATAAGGACGATAAGGTCAGCAGAGATGAATTGGGAGGCTATTGGCGCGATCGGCGAGATAATCGGTGCGATTGGTGTAATTCTTACTCTCGGGTACCTCGCTTATCAGATTCGTCAAAATACCGCGCAGCTCGAGCAAAATGAACGTACGGCAATTGCAGCGGCTGTCAGCGTTAGCGCAACCAACTATCGGGAAAATCGCAGACACATCTATACGAACAAAGACGTTGCCGCAATCGTCCTGCAGGGAATGTCCGACCCCAATAGCCTTGACGAGATAGACCAGTATCGATTCCGGCTAATCATTCAGAATACGATGGATGCACTTTGGGATCTTTATTCGCAAACAGTTATCACGGACTTCTCGCCCGAGACATGGGAAACACAAGGTGTCGGACTCGTCAGGCGGGCCTTTGTGACGAACGGCGGCAGCTGGTTTTGGATGAACCATCGAAACGAGTACACGGAGGAGTTCCGTGCCGAAATCGATCGGATCCTGAAGCAGTGAGCCAGGTCTTCCAAGGTTGCGTTATGACCTTGTGGGGCTGCACTTAGCCGAGAATAGCCGTGCACCAGCATTGAGCTACAATGGCTGCTTCTGACCCAAAGCGGACGGTCGTCCCAGCGGCAAGTTTGGGTCAGAACTTGCCGCTGACACTTTCAAGTTCTTTAGCCAACGAGCCTTGAAATTGTTCGGCTTCTATCTTGAATTGCACTAGACGATCATTGATTGAAGTATAAAAGCCGATAGTGTTGATGAACCGATTTCTGAAAGACGCATCGACGCAAATCTCTGCGAAAGGCTTGTCCAACTTGAAGTCCCAGCCCTCATACTCTTTCGTATCGGCGGA
>JARRLL010000151.1:0-2803 GCA_037387125.1 Gammaproteobacteria bacterium
GGACGATCCACCCGAAACGCCGGAAATTCCGAATCAGGCCGAGATAATGCGCTGATCGAAATTCGCTGTCGCCAACGTCTTCACCAAGCAGGTCCCGGTATACCGGCCAGAAAGACTCGGGCAACGAGTAATTAAAGTGCACGCCGGCGATTGTCTGCATGTTGCGGCCGTACCGATGCCCCCGGCCACGCCGGTACGTCGTTTTCATGCGGCCGACATTGGAGTTACCGTATCGCGCCAGCGGTATATCAGCATCAGCCGGGATTCGGCACGGCATGCTGGCACACCAGAGCAGTTCGTCACCCAGCTGGCTGTAGACAAACTGGTGTATGTCACAGACGACCTGCAGAGCCTCCCAGGTGCTGCCGAGCGCCGGCGTAACGAATTCGAGCAGCGCCTCCGAGAAATCCGTCGTTACAAAGCGATTGGTTAACGCTGACCCCAGACCCATCGGATGCGGAGTCTGCGCGAGGAAACCGTCGGAAGTAACGCGCAGGGACTCCTTCTCGACGCCCCTCCGCCCGCCTGCGACAGACGCGTCGGCATGAGCATGCAGAGCACCGAGGCGCTGCTCAAACACTTGATTCATAACGAGCGTTTTACCACAAGCGTCGCGCGCACGCTTTATCTGCTGAGCGAGTTCGGTGAACGTCGCTGCGGCCATCCTGTCCCGACTGAGGAGCTGGTCCAGGAAGCACGCTGCGAATCTTTCCATTTTGCGATAGGGTATGTGCAGTGCGCACCAGGCTCATTTATCGCGGCAATGAAGAACCTTCACCCGTCAAAAACGATCGCGACAGGACTGCTGGCTGCAATTCTGCTGCTTGCCGCCGATCCTGCACTCGCATTTCGCTGCGGCACCAAGCTGGTACGCGACGGCATGCACGAGCAGCAGGTGATTGCAGCCTGCGGGGAGCCGACTTCCGTCAGGCACCTCGGGCATACGATTCGCGCGTACGACTATCGCTTCCGCCTGCGCAACCCCGGCCATATCTACTACCGAACACCCGGCGTCGGCCACTTCGCCACGGAAGTCATTGTCACCGAGTTCATCTATAACTTCGGACCGCGCAAGCTGATGCGCCGGTTGATTTTCGAGGGCAATGTCCTGGTCGAAATAGAGAGCATCGGCTACGGCTACATAGAGAAGTAGCGCAAAACCGTTAGACAATAATCCCCGATCACTGACAAGACCGCATAACTGCAGGTAACATGCGCGCTCTATGCCGCCATATTTGGGAGTTCAAAGCGCATGAATGAAACCCGCCGCCGACGTTTACGGGATCGCGCCTCCGGCACCGCCACTCTTATCAGCGAAGGCTGCAGGGTTTCGGGCGTATTAACGGGCAGTTGTGACTTCCAGGTCAATGGCGAGGTCGAAGGCGACTGCGAGATCAACAGCACCCTGATGCTGGCCAAGAGCGATGATTATTTTCGGTCAGTTTACTGGAAGTAGGGAAGGCGCCGTGGTCGACGGTGTCATGAAAACGTCGAGCCAACCGGAACCGCTCGAGTTCATCGAGAAACGGCAGACCGACAGCTGACGGGACCGCTGCGGCGCATCATTTCCCGCACAAATTTCCGCACCGGAAAATCCCGGCGCGGATTTCTTCCAGGTGCTAAACTCGGTAGAAAATAACAACAGGTGGCTGCGGCGCCTGGCACTGTCTGTGCCTGGCCGGTAGCACGATAGAAACCAGGACAATGATCGGCTGCAACATTTTGCGGATAACTGCGCTGGCGCGGTCCGTTTTCGGGATCCGGCCGGTGCTTGCCATGTCGATCGTTCCGACCTCGACCCTGGCTCAAGGCTCGGACAGCGCCATTACCATGACCTTCGTGTGGGTCGAATTATTTTCCGCCCTGATCCTGCTGTTCTCCGGAATCGCAGTCTGGGTCATTGCCCGCAACCAGACGAAGCGAATCCGGGAACTCAAGCGCGAGGCCGAAAAACTCCGCGACGCCGATTTTGGCGAGCCGTTGCGCGTGCAGGCCGGCGAACTCGGCGAACTCGCCGCCGTGTTCAACGACATGCGGGACAAGCTGAAAGCCACGACCATCTCTCGCGACTATGTGGATAGCATCCTTTCGAGCATGAACGATGCCATCATCGTCACCGCCAGTGATGGCACGATAAAGCGAGTCAACAAGGCAACGTCGCACATGCTCGGCTACGAGGCGCAGGAACTCGTCGGCACGACCATTGACTTCGTCGTGAATACCCGGAAGAGCGGCACACTTGTCGATCAAAAACCGTCCGGCGTGCCCCGCGAAGCGTTTTTCGAAAGCAAGTTCGGCGAGTCGATCCCGGTTTCCTACACCTGCTCTTTTCTCGGCGGCAAAGAAGCGGAATCCGGCGACAGGATCTACGCAGCACAAAACATCACCGAGCGCCGCCGCGCCGAAAAACGCATTCGTTATCTCGCGCGCATCGACGCCCTGACGAAGATTCCCAATCGCATGCAGTTTCAGCATCTTCTGCAACGCTGCATTGCGCGGGCGCGCCGCAGCACCAAACCCCTGTGCCTGTTTTATATCGATATCGACTCTTTCAAGGAAATCAACGACACCTTCGGACATCTCGCTGGCGACACCACGCTTGAAACCGTGGCAGAGCGCCTCAGCGCGGCGTTGCCCGAAAACACGATAATAGGCCGGCTGGCGGGCGACGAATTCGCCGTTATTCTCGACGGACTGGGGCCGGACGAGGCCGGCAGAAAGGAGACCGACGCCCTCGCGAAGCAACTGCTTGCGCGGCTCGCTGATCCTTTTTTCGTCCAGGGTCACGAAGTCTTTATGACCG
>JARRLL010000152.1:0-2631 GCA_037387125.1 Gammaproteobacteria bacterium
ACCGCTGGAACACCAATTTCTGCGTATGCAGCACCAACCATGCCCGGAGGAGCACGGAAGCGCATTTGACGGAAGTCATCCATCGACTTGATCGGCTTCGGGAACCAGCCGAGTGCCTCAGGGCCCACTGGCTGCAGCATGAATCCCTTGACGTTCACACCCATTTCCTCCCACAGGCGATCATACAGTTCTTTGCCGCCGCCGTACTGGAACCAGCTCAGGAACGCGAAGTTATCGAGGCCGACACCGGCGCCCGCAACAGGCGCACCGAACAGGTTAGCCGCAACGTGCTTGCCACCCCAATAGTGTGTCCAGGCGAATCCACCTTCAACGAGGCCCGCGTCGACGGCATCCATGATGTCGCGTGGTCCAACAACAGCGCCTGCCGGCAACACTTCGATGGTGAGCGACCCATTAGTCAAAGCTGCGACATCGTTACCGAACTCCTTCAACATGACGACTTCGTCAGCTGAATCTGGCAGCACCGACTGGATACGCAAGACCTTGTCAGCCGCCATGGCAGACGATGCCATGAGTGCCAAAGCTGCCGCACCGGCAGCAATATTTTTTGGTTTGATCATATCTACTCCAAATAATGTAAGAAATATAAGTAAGCCTTCGCCATGCTATGCGTCGCGAGGCTGAAGGCTGCGCCCCGGAGCGTGTTGGGCCGGAAGTCTGACTCCAGTTCAAGGACGAAAATCGACAAAAATTGGTTTAAATGAGACTCCCTGTCTCGATCCTACAGCTTTTTGCGGTCGAGTAACAGAGTTGAACGCACATTAATTTCGTCTTGGCATCCCCAACCCGGACTTCATGAAGCACTTTCAGAATAGAACCACCTGACAGGTTCGCTAATGGGCCTTAAACAAGAATATTTGTTCCATTTTAGCAGCGCTTATTGTATCGTTGAATCGAAACATACTAACGATTAAGGTGCTCATGGATCAATTCGAATATATCGTCGTTGGCGCCGGATCGGCTGGCTGCGTACTCGCCAATCGGCTGTCGGCGAATCCGGCGCACAAAGTGCTGTTACTCGAGGCCGGTGGCAAGGACTTGAGCCCGTGGCTGCACATTCCGGTCGGTTATTTCAAGACCATGCACAACCCGGCTTTCGACTGGTGTTACATGACCGAACCCGATCCCGGCATTGCCAACCGCCAGCTGCAGTGGCCGCGCGGAAAGGTGCTCGGCGGTTCCAGCGCACTCAACGGCTTACTCTACGTGCGCGGCCAGCCTGAGGACTACAATCGCTGGGTCGAGCTCGGCAACCCGGGATGGACTTACGATGAAGTGCTGCCGTACTTCAAGAAATCGGAAGATAACTCGCGCGGTGCCGACGAGTTTCACGCCGTGGGTGGGCCGCAAAAGCAGGCTGCCACCGAAATCGGCATTCCGCTGAACGAAGACTACAACGGCAGCCAGCAGGAGGGTGTCAGTTATTTCCAGCAAACCGCGCATAAAGGTTTCCGCTGGAGTACCGCGAAAAGTTTCCTTCGTCCCGCCATAGGCCGCGCCAACCTCAGCGTGGTGACCCGCGCCCAGGTCACCAGCCTCGTCTTCGACGGCAAGCGCGTCACCGGGGTCAACTACCGGCGTGGGCACGAAAGCAGCACCGCCAGCGCCAGCGCCGAAGTCATTCTCAGCGCCGGCGCGATCAATTCACCGCAGATCCTGCAGAATTCCGGCGTCGGTGATCCGGCGTGGCTGCAGCGGGCCGGCATCGAAACGCGCCACGCGCTGCCCGGCGTCGGCAAGAACCTGCAGGACCATTTGCAGATACGCCTGGTTTTCAAGACCAACAAGCGCACCCTCAACGATGAATTAAACAACCCGTTAAAACGCATGATGGTTGGTATGCAGTACATGCTGACGCGCACCGGTCCGCTGACGCTGGCGGCAAGCCAGGTTGCGATCTTCACGCGCTCCGGCGATGACGTCGAGCGCCCCGACATCCAGTTCCACATGCAGCCGCTTTCGGCCGACAAACCCGGCGACGGCGTACACCCGTTTTCGGCGTTTACGTCATCGGTATGCCAACTGCGCCCTTTCAGCCGTGGCGAAGTGGTGGTCGAAACCAGCGATCCGATGACCTATCCGAAAATTTACCCGAATTATTTGTCCGACGAGCGCGACTGCGCGGTTGCGATCCGCAGCATCAAGGTCGCGCGTCGCATCGCCGAGGCGCCCGCCCTGCGTAATTGTGTCATCGACGAATACGTGCCGGGGCGCGAATTCCAGAGCGACGTGGAACTGCTCGATGCGGCACGCCGTTACAGCCAGACCATTTATCACCCGACGTCCACCTGCAAGAGGGGAAACGACGATGCGGCCGTGGTCGATCATCAACTGCGCGTGCACGGAATCGAAGGTTTGCGCGTCGCCGATGCGTCGATCATGCCGGAAATCGTGTCCGGCAATACCAACGCGCCGACCATCATGATTGCGGAGAAGGCAGCCGACATGATCCTGGGAAAAAAGTCGTAACCGGGTTGCAATACCGTCAGCATCGTCGGCGCCCCGGGTACGCTGCCCGGTGTCCTGGCCGCCGGAACCATGAACGAACAGGAATACTGACGTGCCACTCGCCGCGGGTTCCATTATCGCCGGCGAGTTACCAGAACCGGC
>JARRLL010000153.1:0-2518 GCA_037387125.1 Gammaproteobacteria bacterium
GTCAAGCTGGGCTTCGTGAACAACCGTACCGCCGGCCATGAACTGCAGGTTGATCGTAGCCGGCCGTTCGCCCGGGTTGTTCAGGTATACCGCGTAGCGGCGTTTGCCGTCCATCTGCAGGGTCACCGATCCGTCCTGCGCAGCAACGGTGGTGCCGCTGCTCTCAAGCTGCGCGAAGCCGTTGAACCAGATGGACTTGTCCGAATATTCGGCGAGAATCTCCACGGGCTGTTTCGCGCTCAGGTCGAAGTCGACGATCAGGATTGGCCCGGCGCTGCGCAGCGTTACCGTGCCCGCGACCTCGCTCTCGTCAATTGAGACGGCGCCGTGCTTCGGCGCGGCCGCCGCGTTCTCGGCAATAGTGCCGACGAGCCCTGTAACGTCATCGAAAGCGTCGCGGTTGAGCTGGCTGGAATCTACCAGCGCCAGGGTGAACGCCACACCGGCCGCGAACATACCGACATAGCCGAGGATGCTTCCGCCAAATGCACGTTGTATAAAAGTGCGATCAGATTTCGGCGCCGCCTTGACAGGCGCCATGTTTAACGCGACATGACGCAGGTGCGGTGGGGGTTCCAGCTCTTCCATTCCGTCGAGGGACTTGCACAGAGTATCGAGCTCTTCATAGACGGCTCGACCCTCTTCGCTTTCAGCCAGGAATGTCTCGAGTTCCGACTGTCCTGCTGCGTCAATCTCGCCGTCAATTTCGGCCTGGATCAGCTCGAAGTACTTTTGCTCGATTGCCATCAGTGTAATCCACGTTCAGTAAGGCTTTCCTGCAGTAGCTGGCGGGCCGAATAAAGTCGCGACTTGACCTTCTTTTCTGGTATTTCCAGCACTTCACTAATCTCATGGTAACTGCAACCCAGCAGGTGCTTGAGGATGACGACCGACCTGTAGTCCGGGCTGATCGCCATCAGGGCATCCTGCATTTCCTCGCCAAGCTGCGCGTTGCTCGCCTGGCGTTCCGGGCCATCCGCCGTGTCTGCCGTGTCGCCTTCGAGCGCATCCATCCGGCCGGATTTTTTCAGCCAGTTGATGGATTCGTTCAACGTGATCCGGTAGATCCAGCTGAAGAAGCGGTAGCGCGGGTCATACTGGTCGACATGTTCGAACACCTTGAGGAAAACTGTCTGGGTTACACCTCGAAAGCGCGTCGGTCGCCTTTGCTGCACCGCTCTATCAGCTTTGTGTCGTCTGGCTCACTCATACATACAGCCGGCGGGCCGAAATGTTGGCCGGGCGAACCTCCCTAAGCTTGCATTACGAGCCTACAGGGTCTCTATCTCGAAGATCGCGGTGAAGCCGGAGTAGCGGAAGACGTCGTATATGTGCCTGTTGACGTTCACAATTTTCAGGGCTGCATCGGTCTCGGATAGTCTTTTTTGTGTTTTCAACAGTATAGCCAAGCCGGCACTGGAAATGTATTCCAGGTGTTCAAAGTCCACGGTACAACTGGTGTCCACGCCAGCCATGAATGTCTCCACCTGCGGGCTTTGCGCGGCATCCAGGCGCCCGCGGCACACCACTTCACCATTTTCCCCAAAATCGATCTCAAACATCGTCCGCAGCCTGCTCCTTGCTGAAGCGAATTCTACTCCGCCCGTCTCTATAGTCGTATTCCAGTGTATCCGCCATGCTCTGGATAAGGTGTAGGCCGAGCCCTCCAGGCTTGCGATCCGACAATGGAACTTCCGTATCCACTTTTGGATCGATGGTGACATCGAATTCAGCGGCATCATGGTCGGTAATCGTAACGATAACGGTATTGTCCACGACGGAAACTTCGATCTTTATGTCCCGAGTTGCGGTGGGATTGTAAGTAACGAGATTGACGAAGAGTTCCTCCATGGCCAGGTGAACCGGGAAACGGACGGACTGATCGATATTTCCGGCCAGCATCTGGTCTTCGGCGAAGCGGAACACGTCGGGGACCCTGTCGATATTGCGGGCAAAACGTTGTTCCGCCATCTGCTCAGGCCTCTCGGCGTACGAGGAGGATCGTGATGTCGTCGGCCTGTGGTGCGGCTCCGCCATGCAAACGGGCCGCATGCATGACTGCTGCGACCAGTTGCTCCGCGCTGCCGCCCGGCATCGTGTCGATGACGGCAGCAATGCCCTTCTGGCCGAACTGCAGGCCAACTTCACTTTCATACTCGTAGATTCCGTCGGAGATCAGGCCGACGATTTCGCCGCGCTCGAGCCGCAGCGAAACGGGTTGACCGAGATCATCCTGGTTCATGTAGCCGAGTGGAAAAGTCGATGGTTCGTGCCAGTCGTAGCTGCCGGTGGCGGCATGGTAGTGCATGATCGGGCCCTGGCCGGCCGAGTGAAAACGAATGGCATGATTCGCCGTATCGAGCACGCCGAAGAACGCCGTTACAAATCGATCTTCGGGCAGGTCCTCCACCAGCTGGTCGTTGATGTTTACAAAGACCTCGTCGAGCCCGGCGCCGAGCCGCAGGGCAACCCGCAACATCGCACGCACCTGCGTGGCACTCAGGGCAGGCCCGATGCC
>JARRLL010000154.1:0-1288 GCA_037387125.1 Gammaproteobacteria bacterium
TCCGAATAGACCGTGGCGTCCAGCTTCAGTCTGGAATACAAGAAATCCGACAACGGCGCCTGCGCGAGCGTCGCCCGCGCCGCGGCGACAAGCGGTTGATCGATTGGATGCGGCTGCGCGCCGTGCTTGAAGAGATAGTCACTGTGTTCCCGCAGGCCCTCGGAGACAGCACCAGCGCCGTAGCTTCGCTGCCACTCAGCGCCGATGAGGTAACTCAATTGATTGGGATCGAGTCTGTCCGGATCACCGAGCATCAAGTAGGCCTTCAGATACTCGTATAGCAACTGCGAATCCTGCACGTTCTCGCGAATGCGCACGGCGATCTGTTTGAGTATCGGCGGTGCGAGCGTCTGATTCAATTCACGCAAATATGCGTCGCGCACTCGCTCGTGCATGCCACGACCCTGGTACAGCCACATGCGCATATGCCACGGGACACTATCCTCATGCCTGGCAGCCACTTTTTCTACCGCAGCCAGTGCGTTCAGTCGTGGCAGCAGTGCGTCTGGCGGCCCCGCTTCTGCCCCGCTCCGCTGCACGACTTCGTCGTAGGCTGCCAGCTCAGCTTCTACGTCGTCGATGTATTGACTGTTGGCACGAAAACTCGCGAAAAAGGCCAGCCCAAGGCCAACGCCGATGGCAATAGCGACGACATACGCGCCACTCTGCAACCAGCGCAGGCGGCGCTCCAGCCGCTGGTTGGTGCCGGCGATTCCCGACTCAGAAAAAACGACTTTACGAAGCACATCCGTAATAAAGTAGCTGCGACCCTGGCCTCCGACTGAAGGCAGTGCCTGTTCGGCCATGCCGAAGTTCTGCGCCATGACTGACATCAGCCGATCGATGGGCGTGCCTTCCTGGGTACCGCTTGAAAAGTAAACGCCGCGTAACATGACCGGCGTGTCGTAACGGCTCGATCGAAACACGTCGTCCAGAAAAGACTTCAGATTGTCACGTATCCCGCCCAATTGCTGCGGAAAGCCGAATATCTTCGCGCTGCGGTACGCATCCCTTTCCTGACTCAGCCGCCAGTTCAGGCGACTGTTGATACGAACCATGATCTGATCGAACTCGGCGTCAAAAAGATCGACATCATTCGAAAATTGCTTGCCGGACTCATTGGATGGAAAGGTCATTCCCAGCGGCTGTCGTCGGCCATCGGCGTCCAGATCGTCGAAAAATTCGGTAAAGCCGGAGATCAGGTCGCACTTCGTAAACAGCACATAGACAGGAAAACGAATGTCAAAATGTTTGTACAATTCCTGAATACGGTTCCGTATCGCCAGCA
>JARRLL010000154.1:1452-2858 GCA_037387125.1 Gammaproteobacteria bacterium
CTATCCTGTGTCAGGTAGCGCCCGGCCGTATCAATCAATACGGCCTCGTCGGTGAACCACCAGTCGCAGTTTCTAGTCCCACCCGTGCCGCGCAGAGCCTCTTTGCCGTAGCGTTGCTCCAGCGGAAAATGCAGGCCGGAATTTACTAGCGCAGTGGTCTTTCCCGATCCGGGTGGCCCGACAATGACGTACCAGGGCAATTCGTAGAGGCTGAGCGCACCGCGCCGATCCGATTGTTTGCGCAGCATCTCGACCGCGTCTTCGAATCGGTCCCGCAAGATTGCGACCTCCTCCCCGGACCGCATCGCCGCCTGGTCCGTATCTGCCAGCGTGGATCCCACGATTTCATCGGCCAGGCCCTGGTCTGCCTTGGCAGACTTTCGATGTTTTCGGAATCGATTGAGGCCCCATATCAGGAAAACCGCGGTTATAGCAACAAGACGGGCAGTCACGCTCTCCAGGGGAACCCAGGAAGCAAACGCAATAAAAGGGCCGAAGAACCAGATAAGTAACGAGAGCAGCGCGAGCCCGAGGATGGGAATGATCCAGCTGGCAACCCGGCCGCTGAGAAGCGCTTTCATCGGGTTGTCTCTTCAGCCATGTGAATGATCTCGACACGACGGTTTCTGGCGCGGCCGTCCGGCGTATCGTTGCTTGCAATCGGCCGAGTATCGGCGACGCCCTGGGGAGTGAGCCGACTGGCCTGGATGTATTCCGCCAGCACTTCTGATACGAACCGCGCTCGCTCGCGCGAAAGGTCCCAGTTGCTCTGAAACCTTAATGATCTAATAGGTACGTTATCCGTATGTCCGATGACGCGCACTACACCGGGTACCTTGTTCAGGGCATCGCCGATAGCGGCCAGTACTGGCAAGTATGATTCGCTGACAGAGGCGCTTCCAGATGCGAAAAGATCATCGCCCTTCACGGTAACGACCGTGAACGCGCCCTCTTCCACAATTTCGACTTCGCCGCGACCCTCAGGATCGGCGAGTAACGGCCGCAGGCGCAGCGCTGGAAGGTCGGCCTGGGGCTGCGCGACCGGCAACTCGAACGCGCCGATCTCGCTCAAACGCAGTTCGACGGGTTCACTGACAACCGCAAGGTTAAATCGAAAGTACATGAACATGCCGAGAACTACCGCTGCCAATACACTGGCCACTACCCATAGCGGCACAAACCGGGTCAGAGTATTCCGTCGATCCTGCAAACCTTCCCACTGCGGCGACAAGCGACGCTCGAAATCACCCCGGATGCGGCGTATTAGGCGGAACAGGTCGTCCTGGATACCCGCCAACTGTGACTGACCGCGTTCTTGGACCTTGTACTGTCCCTCGAATCCCAACGCCAGACACAAATACATCAGTTCCAGCAAATCGATGTTGCGCTCCGGTTCCTGCTGGATA
>JARRLL010000155.1:0-3269 GCA_037387125.1 Gammaproteobacteria bacterium
CCGGCAAATCGGGGTGCAACACACACGTGACTTCATCTCGCGCCTCGAGCCAGCGAACCACCTCCAGCGTATTTTTCTGGTGGCGCTCCATACGCAGGTTCAGTGTACGAATGCCGCGCAATGTGGCGTAGGCCTCGTCCGGTGCAAGCGTCTGGCCACCGGCCAGCACGGATTCTCTTAACGCTTTGACTGCCTCACCGCGCGCAGTTGCCGCACCCATCATGACGTCCGCATGACCGCTCAGGTATTTCGTTCCGGCGATGATGGAAACATCGCACCCGAGCTGCAGCGGACGATAGAGCCAGCCCGATCCGTAGGTATTGTCGGCGATGACCAATGCGCCATGCTCGTGCGCGCTCTTGCAAAGCGCCGGAAGATCCATCACCTCCAACGTATTCGATCCAGGCGACTCAACGAAAACGACCTTCGTTTGAGGTTTGATCCACTCCGCCAGGTCTGTCGCGTGCCACGGAATAGCATCGAGTTCTACGCCGTTGGGTCTCAGAAACTTCTCGTAAACCGTTTTCGTCGCGTGAAAAGCAGTTTCCGCCATCAACAGGTGATCGCCGTGATGCAGAAACGCCTGGAGTGTTGTCGAAATTGCGGCGACACCGGTCGGAAACAACCAGCACCCGTCGCCGCCTTCGAGATCATTGACGGCCTGCATCAGTGCGTGCGCAGTGGTTGTGCCACGACGGCCATATGACAATACGCCGAACTGTGCACGCGGATTCAATGCCGACCGTTCCTGCTCATCCAGTTGAGCAATCAGGCCCGTCTCCCACTCCAGGTAGCGACGTGCGGCGTCCATATTGTCGTCATGCCGATCGTGAACGAAAAACAGGTAGTCGATACAGTCTTCGTCTGCTGGAACATCGGGCGTGGCGACAACCTCGTGTCCGGCGTCGGCCCATGTCCTGGGCGAACCGGCACAGGATTGAAAATTGTTGAACCCTAATGTCCGGAGTTCGGTGGCAATGCCTTCGAGTAAGGCGTCGTCCTGGCCGGTAACCAGTAAATGCTCAGCTGCATCGAGTTGCATCTTCTCCAGGCGGGCTCGCGTGACCCACTGTGCGCCAGCGATGTGACCGGCGCGGTAGGTCATTCCGGGTGAGGCATCCAGTATGGTCATCCCCTTAGTCGCATCGACATCGGGAAAGGCCGAATCGACGAATGACGACTCGCCCGACTCACCGGACTGTTCGTTGGAATCGGCAGTACTTGCGTCAGCGTCGAGCAAGTAAACATCATGACCCATATCCTGCAAACGAATCGCGGTGGTCGTTGCGCGCAAGCGGTTGTCGTCGCTGAGAACGATTCTTGCGTTTCTTACGGCCACATATTCGTCCGTCGCCTGCACCAGCTGTCCGCCGGGTGCATGACGCGCGCCTGGGAAGTGTGCCTTTGAGAACTCGGCCTTCGTCCTGACGTCCAGCAGGTAGGTTGTTCGTTCTTCGTCTCGCAGCCACTCATTGGTCGTCGTCAGTGACACCAGCTCCAGCCCACTCGAGGCAATAAGCGCCCTGGCGGTCGTACCAAGTGCGGCAACCTGCTCGTCGTCCGGGTCTGGAAGGGTTTGCGGTGCGATGCCGCGTTGCAGGTCAAGGCCGGCCAGCCGCCAGCCTTGCGTGCCGTTCTCCAATGCAAATACAGGGTTGCGCGTATTCAGGACACGCAGACCCTCGACACCCAGGATTGAGCGGGTTCGTCCGGCACAGTTAATAACGATCGTGGTCGCCTCATCCGGAACGAGAGACTGAATTCGATAGCCCAGTTCGGCATTCGGACAACACAGCGCGCCGGGAAGCGACATCTTTCTGTATTCGGCAGGACTCCGGCCATCCAGCACAACGACCGACGGGTCCCGCTCACGAAGCGCATTGACCTCGGCTGCTGTCATTCTCGGCGTGTCAGCGACATNNNNCGTTGACACCTTTATATAAGGTATAGCCCGCGGCGGCCCATGCTGGCGCTCCGCCTTCAAGTTCAGACACGTTGCGATAGCCAAGCCCAGCCAGGGCAGCTGCCGCTTTTGCCGACACACCATCCGCGTCATCGAACACAACGATGCGAGTGGATTTGCCTGGCAGCAGGTTTGCTGCCAGCGTTTCCAGGCGGCTGTAAGGGAAGGGGAGACTGAAGAAAGGGTGACCCTCTCCGTATTGCCCATGCTCGCGCACGTCGAGCAGCGCGATTTCATCCCCTGCTGTTAAAAGCGGCTTCAGTTCACTGGCGCTGATCGAATTCATGCTGCTTGCTCAGGCAATGGTCTTAACGCCAACGTCCATAATCTTGTAGGTGCCTTTTTCCAGATCAAAGGCTTTTCTTTCCGACAGAGACTCAAGCGGGCGCCCATAGAAATGCAAATGGCGTATGGTCTGGTCGCCGCGAACTTCAAAGTTGTGAATATCGTCCGGCATCATCGCGATCGAATCTCCCGGTCCGACGGCGACCACGCTGTCCATTTTCAGCGTCGCCTTTCCTTCGGTCGCCTGATCATCGGTTCGCGTATAAAACATATTGTGCTCGACCCCTTCCACAGCGGCAATGCAGGCCCAGGTCGTATGATCATGTGGCGGCACTTTCTTGCCTGACCGAACTACGTTGAGATAAAGCGAAATGCCACCACCCGGCTCGTCTGCAATCAGGTAGCGATTCTGCAACTCACCCTCTGCCGGTGGCGGATAGTCCGCCTCCGACCACAACTCGCTTTTCGCTGCCAGCGCCTGGAGCTGACTGCGAATGGTGTCCAGACTGTCGCGGGTTATTTCCTGCGCATCACTTAGCGCCCGGGTGTCGGCCACGAGTTTTTCCGCGAGCTCGGTACGTAATTCCTGGGTATCTGACATCGTGTTCTCCAGGCAACTCAAGGTTGCCGTTGATTCGTTCTTGCGGGTACGCGACTTTGCCAGTGGCGGACAACCGGGACGACCCACATCAAAATCGCAATCGCAATCATAGCCGCGCTGAGCGGATGGTGCCTGACGTCGATAAACACCAGCCAGTTGCCACCGGAAATCGACAGGGAATTGGACAAGGCAGACTCCATCTGGCCGCCAAGCACCAGCCCCAGGATTGCGGGGCCGAGCGGAATGTTCGCGAGCTTCATCAGGGACGCGACCATCCCCGCAATCAGCGCGACCCAGATATTAAAACTGTTGGCCCCGTCTGAATAGGCGCCGAGCATACACAGGAGCGTAATGGCACCAACCAGGATACCTTCTTGACGGCAAAGACCGTACGGGAAACCGATTTGATGACAATAAAGG
>JARRLL010000156.1:0-3471 GCA_037387125.1 Gammaproteobacteria bacterium
GATGAACTTGCCAAGCTCCAGGATGCGGTGCCGCCTTTTCCGGCCGAGCAGGCAATAGAAATCATCAATAGCGCCTACGGGGAACCGGTCGAGGCGGTTTTCGAGCGTTTTGATACCGAGCCGCTCGCGGCCGCGTCCATCGCGCAGGTTCACACGGCGAAACTCAAGTCCGGCACCGAGGTAATCGCCAAGGTTCTGCGACCCGGCGTGCTTGAACAAATCGAGCGCGACCTCGATGTGCTGCGCGCGCTCGCGGGACTCGCCGACCGTTACTGGAAACACGGCAAACGCCTGAGGCCGCTCGAGGTTGTCGATGAATACGAACATACGATCCTCGACGAGCTGGATCTCATGCGCGAAGCCGCGAATACGGCTCAGCTGAAGCGCAACTTTCAGGGCTCGGACATGCTGTACGTGCCAGATATCTACTGGGACTACTGCCGCCCGGAAGTGATGGTCCAGGAGCGCATCTACGGCACGCCGATCAGCGACATGAACACGCTTCGCGAGGCGGGAACGAATATCCAGGTACTCGCGGAGAACGGTGTCGAGATCTTTTTCACGCAGGTTTTCCGCCACAATTTTTTCCACGCGGACATGCACCCGGGCAATATCTTCGTGATTCTGACGGATCCGGACCGGCCGAAGTATGCCGCTGTCGATTTTGGCATCGTCGGTACACTTAGCCCGGAAGATCAGCGCTACCTGGCCGAGAACTTTCTCGCTTTCTTCGACCGCGACTACCACCGCATCGCGAAGCTGCACATCGACTCGGGATGGGTACCTGCCGGGACGCGCGTTGATCAACTCGAAGCGGCGGTGCGCACCGTATGCGAACCGATATTCAACAAACCGCTGGCCGAAATTTCTTTCGCCCAGGTCCTGATGCGCCTGTTCCGGGTGGCGCAACGGTTCGACGTCGAGGTTCAGCCGCAGATGATCCTTCTGCACAAGACGCTCTTCAACATCGAAGGCCTTGGCCGCCAGCTCTACCCCCAGCTCGACCTGTGGAAGACGGCCCACCCCGTGCTCAGGCGGTGGATGGACGAGCAGGTGGGCGGCCGTGCGATACTGAAACATCGCTCGCCCTTAGGGCGTATTGCCGCTCACAGACAGACGGAGACCGCCATCTTCGGCTCAGCCTTATCAGATCGTCAACGCAGCCTGGTAGCTGTGATTGCATCAATGGTTGTCGTCAACCTGGTTTACGGGCTGACGCTGCCATTGTTGTCGATCGTTCTCGACGCACAGGGTGTCAGCAAGACCGTTATCGGTTTAAGCATCGTCGCCCAGGCCAGTGCCGGCGTCTTGCTTGCGCCGCTGATGCCGCAACTCATAACGCGCTTAGGGGCCGCGCGCGTCATGCAGCATTCAACCCTTCTTGCCGCCGCAGCACTCATTGCGCTGGGCGTTTTCCAAAACGTTTACGCCTGGTTCGCGATCCGTTTTTTGCTGGGGGCCGCGGGGTCAATGCTGTGGTCCGCCAGCGAGACCGTAATTAATGAACTCGTCGAGGACGACTGGCGGGGCCGGATCATTGGCATGTACGGTTCGGCCGGTGCGGCAGGATTTGCGCTCGGTCCGATGGTCCTGATCCTGACCGGCACGGAAGGGTTGCTGCCTTTCGTCGTGACTGCCGCTTTTATTGGCGTCGCCAGCCTGCCATTGTTCTGGCTACCCAACGATGCGACCCCGCATACGAGTGAAGACCACCCGAGCTTGCGTCGTATATTTCGGCTTGTCCCTCATATCATGCTTCTCAATCTCGTATATGCCGCGGCAGTCGAAGCGTTTATCGCGTTTTTCCCCCTGTACGGCATTCACATCGGTCTGGGAGAGGTACGCAGTCTTTCCCTGCTGACCACGTTTGCGCTCGGCGGCGTGGTGCTGCAGCTGCCTTTGGGCTGGCTCGCGGATCATATGCATCGACAGAAGCTGCTTCTTATCTGTCTCGTCACAACGATGATCGGATTCCTGGTTCTCCCGCTGGTGGTTTCATTCGGCGTAGGCGGCCCGATGTTCACTTTTGCGCTGGGCGGAGTAGAGGGAATGATCTACGCACTTGGCGTGATTTTGCTCGGCCAGAGGTTTCGAGGTGCCGAGCTCGCTGCTGCAAGCGTCCTTTATACCGGCATGTGGGGCGCGGGAACGATGCTGGGACCTGCAGTGGTCGGCGCTGGAATGGACATTTTGGGGAACCTGTCCATGCCGTACCTGATCGCCGCTATTTATGCTGTTTACCTGCCGGTCTTTTTTCTGGCAAGGATATGGAGTGCCGCCCCTATTACGATCGCCGCCTGGCATGGCCTCGTATGGTGGGTGTTTGGTCTCTATATTGCGGCTGCCCTGACGGACCTGCTCGACGGTTTCTTCGGTCGCCGCGCTACGCCGCCGGAGAAAGACACCGACTTTGACGGTAAGGCGGATATCGTCTTTTCGATCATGACGCTGGTATGGATATGGATGCTCATTCCGGGCTTCTACGAAAAATACTGGTTGCCATACCTGCCGTTACTCCTCGTGATCGAGATATACCTGACAATCGTGAGGGTGAGGGAGCCTGATACACGGGTTCCGCATTTTCAGTTCGGCCGGTTTGCAATGGCACTGTTCTGCTTCCTGCTGCCCGTATTGATAATCGTGCAGGACAGTGCCTGGTTTGTGCACATTGTTTTGGTTATCGGTACTTTGTCCAAGATACAAATGGTCCGGCACTTCGCCACTCGCAACAAAGCAGGCGTTACGGAGCAGGCAAAGGCATGAACCGATATCTCAAGAGGAACTCACATGCTCGCTAAACTGGCCCGCCTGATTCTGCGGCTAGGCGGCTGGACGATAGTCGGCGGTGTTATGGACTCACCGAAAGCGGTAGTGATCGCGGCGCCGCATACGTCCAACTGGGATGGCTTTTGGGCGCTGACCTACAAAATTGCCGTTGGACTCGATATCCATTTCTTTGCCAAAGACTCGCTGTTCTGGTTCCCACTCGGCAATTTACTGCGTGCATTGGGTGGCATCGAACTCGATCGCAAACACGCCGGCTCAGCCGTTGACCAGGCAATCGCGATGTTCAGGGAAAGCGACTCCTTCTATTTCGGGCTTGCGCCGGAAGGCACACGCAGGAAAATGCCCGGCTGGAAATCCGGCTTCTACCGAATTGCGCAGGGAGCAGGCGTCCCTGTCTACCTGGGCGTTTTGGACTTCGCCAACAAGCGTGTAGGCATTGACCGGCGAGTGGACCTGACGGGCGATCTGGATGCAGACCTAAGCACGATTCGTGAGTTCTACGATGGCGCGCAGGGGCGTTGGCCCGAGCAAACCAGCCCGATAATATTCCCATAAAAAAGGCCGCCCGAAGGCGGCCTTGTTGTGCGTGCGCCGCCAGGCTCAGAACCGATAGTTTATCTCAAGGCCGTACTCGCGGCCTTTCTTCATCGGGCCGGCAATCCAGAGACCGGCTATCGACGTCAG